>JAHLVW010000047.1 GCA_019058275.1 Candidatus Heimdallarchaeota archaeon | reverse complement strand
CTTGTACACATCATCAACATAAAGACGAGCATTTATTGCCATTTGGTAAGAAGATCCAGTAATAATACTTAAAGAACAGTCATATCCAAACGTTTCGATCGTAGTAAAGTATGGAAAACTGAACTCATCCATGGGTGTATAAACATCCGCTTTCACATGGTGAGAGACCCAATCTACTGCATACATAGTTCTCGAACTAGCACTTTTTGAGCCAAAATCGTCACTACATGGTAAAATACATTTAAGATTCACCCCAAAATAGTAAGTATGCTCACCAAAACCGTCACTGTAGACATCATAAGTAGTCCAGAAAGTAATATCATCCGTAACTCCACTAGCAATGACTTTTGTTTTAGAACCACTATCTTTTTGAACTGTATCAACATATAATTTCCAATTTGCTTGAAAAGTGGCTGTCCCAGCATCATTATTCTTCACTGTCGCTTTTCCAGAGAATGTGGGATCAACTTCATCTGCATTTAAACAAATTCCATTATTTGCAGGTGCAGTATTTGAAACACTCCATGTAGGACTTGTAACAGAATTCACTTCATAATTATATGGTAATGACGTAACCATGAATAAAATAATTATGAATGAAGCGACAATTCCTGTTGTAGATGGTTTACCGAATCTCCGTTTCTTTGTAGTAGTTTTCTTCTCACGAAGTCGTTCCACTTCTTGTTCCAAACTCTTCACTCTAGTTTTTAGTCTAATATTCTCACATTCTTCTGTTAACTTGTTCATTTCATTAAAATTCATTATTCTTCACCTTTTTCTTATTCTTTTTTTTTTTTATTCATATTATTCACTCCTATTCATTTTAGCCTCCGCTAGACCTTGTTTTTGTAACCGAAAAACTCCCCAGCATAGGTTGGAGAGTAGGTAAAATTTTTATGAAAATACTGTGAAGGTCATAACTCTTTTCACAGTCTCATTGAGATACAAATGGTATTAATGAGCAGTAATTCCCTTTCTAACCTCTTTCTGAACTTTCTTGATCAATTTGTCTTCCTTTTTCAGACTCTTTTCAACATAATATCTTTTATGTCCTTTTCTCATTTTCTTTTGTTTTTCAAGAGTATGGATTTTATCCTTATACAAAGGATCTTCCCATCTCGCGAGAGCGGCATGGTGACAAGAACAATATTTAGTCCCATGACGACTTATAGGCAAATCACATTTCGAATAATTACAAATCATTAAACAATAACCTCCAAGGTTCTCTTTTCCTTCTCATCAACTATATAATCATCAACATCAATCGGAATCAATACCACCTCTTCCTTGTCCCGAGGTATAGATGAGCATCTAGGGCAAACATCGTCATAAAATCTACATCCACAATGAAGACATTTCTTAACTAGATATTTCCGTTTCTTTTTCATTTTATTGATTCCTTATATTCTTGATAACATTCTCTATGACAGAATTCTTGATTATAATATATTTTCCTTGATTCAATTCCACAATTTTTACATTGAAACATTATATTGGCTTTATTTTTATCCAAGATGTCGATGATTTTATCCTTATTCTTCTTTATAATCATATACCCAGTCCACTGTTTAGGATTCTGTTTATTAAGTTCCTTCTGAGTTCCTCTAGGATCTTTCCATCTTGAGATTCCAAGACATTTACGGGAACAGTATTTAGATTTAGTTTTTAGATGAGATAAAGGAATTCCACAAACTAAACATATTTTTGCGTAATCACAATATACGAGTTTCTCCTTCCTTTTAGGAATCTTTTTAGGAACTTCCTTTTTAGGACTCTTCCGTTTTGCATATCCACAACATTGGACAGAGCAGTATTTATTTTGCCAATATCCTAGTGGTGAACCACAGACTGGACATGTCCGAATTATAGCAGACTCCACTATTTTCTGAGTTCCTTTATGATCATTTGTAAGTTTTCAATGAGTAATGTTTTATCCTTGACGTGTTTTATTATCGACTTGATTTTCTCTGGAGTCAATTTTGTGTATTCTCCATCTCCAAGAATAATCATAGCATATGTTATATATTCACTCGTTGTGACAGTTCTACTTACTCCTTGATCGACCATAGATTCACCTCCTTTTTTCTATAATAGATTTTATCCATTTTTCCAATAACTTGAGGATTATAAGCAATAATGATACTGCTAACAAAAGAGATAAAAATATTACAATCATCTTTATAGCTGCATCTCTTGGATTAACAACGGATAGGAATTCCCTAATAATTTCTATGACTTTCATGATGAAGGTTATAAATTTGCTCATTTCATCAAGTCTTCAGAAATACATAAGTAAGAATATTAGAATCACAAGTGATAATCCAATAATAGTGATGAGTATATTTTCCCTTCTTCTTTTTACTCTCTTTGGTCTATACTTTTTCAACTCTTTATTTAACCACTTTTCATAACATTTTGCTGAACAGAACAACAAATTGTCATGAGTGATTAACTCCGATTTATTAACTTCTACAGATTCCATATTTCTTATTCTTCCTTTTAGGTTTAGAGGAAGCGATTTTATCAACCTCTTCCCCGACAACCAGAACAATCAATATTATGTCTGATTTTTATATTATTCATAATTGACAATCTTACACGATCGCCTTTCCTTGTGAGATAGAACTAAGAACGGTCACAGTCAAGAGCCGAATCCTAACTTCTAAATGGCTTTAAGGTAAAATAAAGAATCACTTAAAACTCGGTTTATCATTAATTCTTTTTCTTTTAGATTCTATATCCACTATCTGAAATGAAGAGAATATCAAGAAGGAATAAGACCTCTTCAATTCTTAAGATTGGACTTTTCAATACTTCTAAACTATTTGATAGAGGTATTCTACAAATTTAAACTTATTTTCAGTGATTGTGAGTGTTAAACAATATTGAGACATATGTCTAAACATCTAATAAACAACAAAAGCGAGGTTCCAGAGGGCTCGTTTTAGTAAAAGGAGGCTCTAGAACAGTCGGAAATGTTTTAATAAACACTTTTATCCAAAGTAGAAAGTTAAGAAGGTGATAAAATAGAAATCCCGAGATTAAATTAACCTCTACCTTTTTGGACAGTGTCTTTACTTAAATAGCAGTTTAATTGATTAAATATCTATTAGTCATAAACGTAGATATATATATATAAACGGTATTATATTAAAGGAATTTACGTTTATGACTAATGTCTATTTAACTAATTAAATTGTTATTTTATCTTACTGGTATCACTCCTAGAATTTTATAATATCTATCAGAAGAATCGTGAACAAACTCAAGGTCAGGATTATTATTAACCCATTTACGGATAGCATCCGTTCGTGTTCTAATGGATTTCATTGTTGGATATTCTTCTCCAACTACATTACATATCTCCTCAAATGAAAGATCCTTACCTTCATTTTTAATAAATCCTTCAAACCATATTTCACGTTTAAGGCAACCATAAGGAGACATATCCAATTCCTCAACAACCATATGATTAGGAATGTATGACATAGGAATAGGACCAAAACTGTAGATATGACATGGATTTGTAAACGGTCTAGCTCGCATTATTTGTTGATAATGTTCATATTCTACATACGATTCCCTAAAAGCGTCTAACTCTTCATCCTCAGTATAATTGTAATAATCTCCCTTCTTTATGGATTTCGTAGATTTCGGTTGTTTATGAAACATGAGAGTGAATTTTTTTTCCATTGATTTCCAAGGAATTGTATACATCCCAAATATGAAATAGAGGTTGACATTCTGATATTTATTAGAGGATTTAACATTACCAAAATGGAGATAAGGTTGAATAATATCTAACCCCGTTTCCATGAAGAAATAATCGGAAAGATTGTCAGACATCCGAATAAGCACTCCAATTTTTAGAGGATTTCCATTTTCATCAAACCCACCATTATGACGTGAATCTAAGATATGTTGAACTATAAGTTTCATCATCAATTGTTGTTTTTTGCCTATTGATCCGCAAGGATAACATGCGTTTCTTGTTCCTAATCTAGTTATTATAGTAGGAGTAGGTTCAGATAGAAACTTCATTAATTTTCTTTTGAGATTGACTTTAACTCCTGTATCACAATAGAATCGTTCTTTTAATAAATCGAGAATGATTTGACTTGGATTGGCATCAACAATTATTATTTCAGTATCAGGATTATTCTTTTTATAATCAAATAATTTGAGGTAGGCATGATGTGAATATTGTTCTTGATAACCATATTCATTCACATTTGTTTTGAATTCATGGAATTTATCAAAGTTGATATGTAATACATACCTTTCTGAATGGCTTGTAATGATGTCAGGATCTAGACATCCTCTTAGTTCTCTTAAACGACTTCTATGATTTTGTTGATAACATTCGATGAGGTCATCAAAATCTTCTCTTTCAATAAATTCCTTAACAGTCATTTTAGGTGTGAAATCTAGGAACACGTCTAATTTCTTTTGTAAAACATCTATATGTGGTTGTGGGAAGCATTTATCGGGACAATCGTCGATAATAACATTATCAAAAATTCCGTCCTTAAGAGTTTTCGTGGGAATGTATGAAAATGGAGCAAGGATGTTATTTGATTTCTTTTTAGACCGCCTATGAAAAGGACAATCATTATATTTTTCTTTGTTTATTTCTCTACATATTCCACATTTTATTTTGTTTGAGAATTTAGCATTATGATATGCTCTAATAATTAAATCGGGTAGAGATGGATTTTTTTCATGGATACATAAACACAATCTATCAAATCCTTCAAGATGAATATAGTCATCTAACCATTCTTTTTGTTCATCAATAAAATCGTGAGAATGACCGAATAATATAGATTTTTCATCACCAGACATTTCATTTTCTTTATACCATTTTGATTTTCCTGAACCAGGAGGACCGATAATGAGTTGAACTGAGATTTTCAATATATACTCTTTTGGTGTTAATTTTGATTGTATTAATTTCATTGACATATTTTATCACCTTTCTTTTAGTCTACACTAACCCTCGGGAGATTAGATAGAACAATAATTTTGATTTCTGATAAAATAAAAACTATATACACTATGAGTTTCTGTATTTAAATAGGTATTTTCAATGATTGTCGGGGTGTTCACAGCATATAACACTTATAAGTGTCTAGTGAGCGGTTATTCCTCTACATCAGACTCGTAAGTATCTGAATATTCTAACAGGATTCCACCTTTTCCAGATTTCAATAATTTTATCATAGAGTTGAATTTTGATTCTAAACCCTCAACCTTTTCGCTGAGATTTTCCTTATCCGTAGCAAGTTGGGAAATCAATTTATCCTTTTCCATCAAGTCTTGACGTAATGTTTTATCCTGTAAATCAAGAGTATCAAGATTGAAATACTCATCATAAATATCCTCTATGAGTTCCCTGTAGTAAGATGGAGTTGTTTCCAAGTAATGATGATCTAATCCTATAGAATGTCCCATTAACATTTCTTTATCCACATAGGATACCCCTGCTCGTTGTAATCTAGTGTTGAATGAGTTTCTGAAATTAGCGGGAGTGTAATATTTATCAAATCCACATAACCTTGACCTTGTTTTTATGATATAGGTGAATGAAAAGGATTGTAATTTGACAAACGGATAAGTTTTACGAGTTATTATCACAGTAGAATCGTCAATTGATTCTTTTTCCCATAAATTCCCATCCCTACGCATTTTTAGCCATACACTCATTGCTCTTAATGATTGTTTACCAAATACAATATAATATTCATTATTGGTTTTCTGACGGATATATTTTATGACCGCAATTTCGTTGATAAATTCAGGGTTATCCAGATTAAGATAGTTCTTTAGCATACCATATGTTAGATTTGCTAAGTCAACAGAATTCATACCCGAATCCCATAGAGCAAGTATGACCATTCTATCGCGTTCATCCGCTCCTTCTAATAACTGCCTGACAATATCCTTATTCACAGTTACATTATCCCTTAATCGCTTTCCACCTTGAGGGCGTTCACCAGAATTGAATTCACAACTTTTCTTACACATTTTAAGATAGAAGTGGATTAAAGGAGTAATATAGGATTTCCATCCAGACTTGTTCCCTTTTGGTTCTATCACGTTTCTGTAATAGAGCATTATTTGATAATGTAGTTCCTCTTCTGATTTATCCAATCCTTCTTGATATATTTCCTGAGGAGTCATATTCCTAAATTTACAATACGTTGTTAGGGATAATTTCTTGCGATAACTAGCACTATAAGATGAACTACCATAATAGAGATACCGCTCAAGTATTTCATCACCATCATAGTATGATTTCTTTTTCGGTTTTACTCGAGTGTATTTAGGAATATTAATACCGTGAAACCTTAAGAAGTGTTTAATTTGTGATACCCGTATCCTACGAGTGTTGACATCACGGTTATTCTTAGCATTGAGTATATAGTCAATGAATCTTTGATGTTCAGTCGCTCCTAGTTCTAGTAATTCATCAACAGTTATTCCCCTTTCTTTACAATATATCCTTAGGTCTGAAGTTATCTTATTCCTTCGTCTAGGATACTTGTTGAAATAGGACTTTATCATTGGATGTTCATACAAGTTACTAACCATTTGTTAACCCATCCTATATACTACTTATTGTTAACTCTTCTTAATAAAATTGTTGGAGAAGTTGATTTACTAATGCAATAAATACTATTTTTCCTCTTTGCTTTGATTACTTCTATTATATGCTATTATAGATATAAATTCAAATACAATATTAGCTGCTAATAAAGCTGTTATTTCTGAGGGATCAAATGCTGGTAAAACCTCTACAACATCAAATCCGATGTAATTAAGATCTTTTAACCCTCTAATTAGTTTCATTGTTTCTTTACTTGTTACTCCACCAACTTCAGGTGTTCCTGTTCCTGGTGCGAAAGCCGGATCAATAAAATCAATATCAAATGAAAGGAAAACTTTGGTATCGCCTACTCTTCTAATTATTCGTTGAATCAATTTATCTATTCCAATTTTGTTCATTTCTTCCATTGTCACAACATCAAATCCCATGGCTTTTGGGATTTCTAGGTGATTTTTTGAAAAAATAGACCCACGCAAACCAACTTGTATTGATTGATCAACAAGAAGTAATTTCTCTTCAATAGCTCTCGCAAAAGGTGTTCCATGATTAAATGGACGACCAAAATATTCATCCGATGTATCACTATGCGCATCAAAGTGGATAAGAGCGACTGGTCCATGTTTCTTAGTTAACGCTCTAAGTTCTGGTAAAGTTATTGCGTGATCACCACCCAATAAAATCGGAATAATTCCAGCATCAATTATTGGAAAAAGACTTTCCTCGATTCGTTTATAGGTATCTTCAATATAACCTGGAACTACTGGTAAATCACCAAAGTCAACACCTGATAGATAATCGAACGGGTTGATGTTTAGAATCGGATTATGGTGACGTAGTAAAGCTGATACTTTTCTAATAGCTGCAGGTCCTTCCCTTTGTCCTGTTCTAAATGAAGCTCCTGCATCAGAAGGCACTCCAATTATAGCAAAATCAATATTCTCTAAAATTTGTTCATGAGGTAATCGCATAAATGTTTTAACTCCAGAGAATCTGGGAGACTTTAGAGGATCAACTGGTTTGTATTTGTTCAGCTTTATCACCTTTCTTTTAGAATACGTTATTCATTCAAAGATAGCTTCCAAATAAAAGGCTCTTTTCATCTAATAAAATTTTATTTGTTTCATATTAATTAGCTTTTTATAATAAAAATAAAACAGATGTTTAATGCGTATGGTGTAATCCTAAATGAAAGATGTGATAAATGGGATTCTTGAAGAACCAGGAGTTTATTTCTTTATAAATCAAAAAAAAGAAATCATCTACATAGGTAAATCAGTTAATCTTAAGAAAAGGGTTACAAGTCATTTTAGAGATGGTAAGGATCAAGTTTTCAAAAAAGTTGTTTTTGAGAATGGTTTGAAGAAAGCACCTATGGGCGTTTGGGATTACACAGAAAGATATCTTGAAGTTGTACCATCATTGATCTATAATCAAGAACTAAAGAAGAAGAATAAAATTGTAAGTAAAACTAAGGAAATTAAATTTATCATAACTGATAATGAGGATGAAGCATTAACTCTTGAAGGATGCTTAATTTCTGTTTTTAGACCAATTGTAAACAAACAACATTGGAAGTATCCACTAATTGAAATAACGCTTGGTGAAGAAGTACCTAGAATTTTAACAAGTTACCAAGCTCTCTTACCAGATAGTTTTATTTTTGGACCATTTAATATTGCTTCAGATATTGATTTAGCTATGGAAGGATTTCTATTAATCATACCTATTTGTAATGCTCCAAATACAATCAAACCGGGTGGAAGATATCCTCAATCTTGTTTTAAACATCAAATAAATCGATGTATAGCTCCATGTAAAAATAGTAAATGGGATAAAAAGCAATACAATCACTTTGTAAAAGAATTCATTTTTGAATTGGAAAATAAAGGAAATGGAGTCATCAAAAAACTTGAGATGATGATGAATGAGGAAACAAATAACGAAAATTACGAGGGAGCTGCTGCTTTAAGAGATAGAATAAATGCTATAAAAGAATTATTTTCAACAAAAGCTATACCAATTGTTCTTATGAAATATTACAAAGAGATCAATGAAATCGTTGGTGAAAGTTTCGATTATGCAAAAATAATTGATAAAATAGTCACAAATAATGGAAATAACAAAAAATAATGGTAAACGAAATTTTTATAAGAAAAAAACTTGAAAAAGAACCATCAATAAAAATATAAATCCTTTTTAACCGTTTCGAGCATGTGATAAGAGAAGATGTAAGAAAAACTGAACATCTCGAAAAATTAGCACAAGGAGAAATCATAATTGGCAAAATTCCAACTAAACATAGGAAACCCAGAATCTGGCAAAAGCTATAAGACAATAGTCGAAGGAGCAAAAGCCAAACTACTAATTGGTAAAAGAATTAGTGAAGAAGTAGAGGGTGGTCCTATTGGTTTTCCAGGATACATCTTTAAGATTACAGGTGGAAGTGACAAAGATGGCTTTCCAATGAGAAGTAATCTCGAAGGTCCTATTAGAAAAAGAATATTAACAACTGGCGGACAAGGATTCAGAATTAAAGAAAAAGGATTAAAGAAGAGAAAACTAGTTAGAGGAAATACTATAAGCGACGATATCTATCAAATTAATATACGAATCGTCGAAATGGGAAAGAAGAAACTAGAAGAATTAATTATTGGAGAATAGAAAAGTTTTGAGCAAAGAAACCATTTCCAAATCAAAAACTCAAGAAAAAACAGAAGCAAGCAGTAGTGCTGCTAGCAAGAAAACCACTGCTAAAAGTAGCACAAAAGCTAAAGCTGCAAAGAAGGAAGTGGTAGAAGAAACTTCTGAATATTCAGAAGGTAAGCAAGCTGAAGTTAATATTGGAACAATTGGGCACGTCGATCACGGAAAGTCTACCCTAGTAAAAGCCCTTACTGGTACTTTTCCAGATACTCATTCTGAAGAATTGAAACGTGGTATTACAATTAGGTTAGGTTATGCAGATACAGATATTCTTTACTGCCCCAAATGTCCTGAAGACAAGAAATGGACAACACAAGCAATATGTCCTGTTTGTGGTAAAGAGACAAAAATTAAACGAAGAATTTCTTTTGTTGATGCTCCTGGCCATGAAGTGTTAATGGCAACTTTACTTACTGGCGCAGCTATTTTTGATGGTGCTATTCTAGTAATTGCTGCTAATGAAAAATGTCCACAAGCACAAACTCGAGAGCATCTTGCTGCTATGGATGCAGTAGGTATTAAGAATATCATAATTGTTCAAAATAAGATTGAACTTGTTTCTGAAGAAGAAGCAATCAAAAGCTATAATGATATTAAGATATTCGTTAAAGGAACTGTTGCAGAGGGTGCACCAATAATCCCAATGAGTGCTGTTCACGGAGTAAACCTTGACTATTTAGTCAAAACTATAGAGGATGTTATTAAAACACCAAAAAGAGATGAAAAAGTAGAACCTCGTATGTTCGTAGCTCGATCTTTTGAAGTAAATAAACCTGGAACAATCCCTGAAGAACTACTTGGTGGAGTTCTAGGAGGATCAATCATTCAAGGTGTTCTCAAAGAAGGAGAAGAAATTGAAATTGTTCCTGGTATACGAAAAGATAAGCTCTATGAGCCAATTAAAACCACCATTTCTAGTATTCATGCAGGTACTTTAGGTAGAGTGAAAGAAGCTAAACCTGGTGGATTGATGTCTATAAGGACATTCATTGACCCAGCCTATACACGATCAGATAATCTTGTTGGTAATATTATAGGAAAACCAGATAAATTACCTTCAGTTTTAGAAGAATTAAAGTTAAAAGTTAACCTCATGGATTTTGTTGTAGGGGTTGAAGAGAGGATGAAAGTCAGCAAATTAGCTATTGGTGAACAGTTAATGTTGAATGTCTGGACTGCCATTACATTAGGTGTTATAACAAGTGTAGTAAAAGGCAATGTCATTACAGTTAAACTTACACGATATGTATCAACTGAAAAAGATACTCGAGTAGCAGTATCCAGAAGAATTGCAAATAGATTTAGATTGATTGGTTTTGGTATAATTCAATGAAAATCAATCACAAGAGGGAAATCTTTGTCATTAGAAGTTGTACTAGATACTAACATTTTACTTTTAGCAACTGATAGTAAATTTAATCTCTCATCTGAAATAGAGCGTATTGTTCCTCAAAAGCATGAAATTGTTGTTTTGTCTGCTTGCTTAGATGAGCTAGAGTTGCTTAGTAATAGACCAAATTTAGCTCGTCAAATACTATTCGCTAAAAAACTTATAGAAACACTAAATCTAGTTTTTTATAACCCAAAAGATATCAAAAACACAGATGACAAAATTATCCAGTATGCAATAGAAAACAAGGATAAATGTGTTGTAGTAACTAACGATATTGGTTTAAGAATAATTTTAAGAGAGCATAATCTTCCTACTATTTTTGTTCGCTCTAAGAAACATTTGGAACTTGAGGGGGTTTTACCTAGATAATTACTAACATTACTCTCTTTGCCATGACTCTTTTAGATCAATAACATCATCAAGTAAATCTTTAGCTTGTTTCTTCATCTCGTAAACTTCGATTCCTGCTTCCTTAAGCAAATCGATTCCTTCTGTGTCAGAATATTGACCTGAAACGACAACTCTCTTTATCATGGCATTAATAATCATTTTAGCACATATCTTGCAAGGATAGCCTGTTACATATAAGGTTCCACCAAGAGTAGATTCTCCATGGATTGCACATTGAATTATAGCATTCTGTTCACTATGAACCCCTCGACAGATTTCATGTTTTGTTCCACTTGGAATTCTTAATTCATCTCTTAAACAACCTATCTCAATGCAGTGAGGCATATCTTTTGGAGCACCATTGTAACCTGTAGAAATAACATGATTGTTTTGGACTATTACCGATCCAAACTGCCTTCTTATACATGTTGATCGAGTGGATACTAGTTCCGCCATTGCTGTAAAATATTCATCAACTGATGGTCTTGCTCTCACAGTTTTTTTTGTTTTTTTAACCAAAATGCTTACCTCTTTTTTAATACTGTTAGCAAACTAATTTTAAGTGTAATGGTATATTGTTATATAAGATTCTTCTTGGGATGTAAAATGGCTTTTAATAAAGACTTACTAAAAAAATTTCTGGAAAGAAGAATTGATGAAGGATGGCACAATAATTTTGGTAATAGCCCTGCTGGGATTCTTTATAATGAGATTATTATGAGTTATATTCTAAGTTTCCTACCTCCAGAAGATAGTCTCACATTAGATGTTGGAATTGACTCAGGAATTTTTTCAGAAAAGATTGCTCGACTAAATAGAAGAGTGATTATTGGCAGTATTTCCGAAGAGCAAATGAAGTTTACTCGAGAACGTTTTGAAAAATTAAATCTAACAGCGCAAATTGATCAGTATGCTTTGATAGATGAAATTACAAAATTGGATCAATTTGATCATAATACATTCGATCTTACCATTTGTATACATGGAACATTATCTTTTGCTTGTGAATATAGAAATAGATTATTTAGCGAAATTATTAGGGTTACAAAAGTTGGTGCTCCAATAATTTTCACTGTGAAGAATAAAACACATTTTCTAAAATCCCTTTATCAGAAAAATAATATTGATAATCTTGTGAATGCAACAGAAGCAGGTATTTGGGAGTTTTTAGACACAAATTACAAACAATTCGAGGAATATCCTAATGAACCAGCTTATTATGCTTTCACAAGTATGGAATTAGATGAATTTGTAAGTAAGCATAATTGTGAACTTCTTGAAATGAGGGCTCTAAATAGTATTTCCCAAGCAAATTCTAAATTTTTACTTGAAATCCAAGAGAATGAAGAAGCTTGGTCAAATTTGTTACAAATAGAAAAACGTATATCAAATGAACCTGGAGTAATTGATGCTGGCAATGAAATTCTATTTATAATAAGAAAACGATTAGTCTAGAATTATTATTTTTTATATTTCTTCTTTATCTTTTGTAAAACAGAATATGGTATTTTTAAACTACCAATAAATGGACCTTCATTTATTTTCCCATGGCAATCACTACCACCACTTTCAAGGAGTTTATATTTCTTAGCTAGTTTCTTAAACTTGGTTATTTGATTATCTGAATGCGAAGGGTAGTATACTTCAATACTTGCTAGACCAACTTTCTTTAATTTCTTAATGAAGTCGTTCAAATCTATTTTATCAGAAATGTATCCTGGATGAGCCAAGATTGGAATCGCTTTTATTCTTTTCAAGAACTTTGTTGCTTCAAATGGTGTAAATTTAAATCTTGGAACATAGCAAGGTGCTCCACGTTTAATGAATTTTTCAAAAACCTCATTCATAGATTCTGCATAGCCTTTTTGAATCATAATTTCCCCAATATGAGGTCTACCTATTAGACCATCTGCTATTTCTTTCACTTCGTCTAGGGATATTTTAGGACCAACTTTCAGTGAGTTGACTTTTTCTATTATTTTCTTGGCACGTTTCTCTCTTGCATTCTGTATTTCATCAGTTAATTCTAGTAATTCTTTGTTGTGATGATTTACATAGAGACCAACAATATGGATGCTTTTAAAATTAATTTCTGAGCTAAATTCTATACCTGGAATAACCTCTATCTCCTCACCATCTGCTGCTTCTAATGCTTCAGAAACACCATTAATAGTATCATGATCAGTTATAGCTATAGCATTTAATTTTAATTCCACTGAAATTTTAACAACTTGTGATGGAGAAAATGTACCATCTGATGCTTTTGTGTGTATGTGTAAATCCACATTAGATTCCTTTTGTTCTTTTGTAGAGTTTTTAGCTAGCATTTCTATGTAACTCATCCTTTAGATGTCTTAATCTAAAATATCTTCAACTATTGCTGCTCCTATGACCCTACCTTTCTTTCTAAGAATTATTCTTCCTAATTTTGGTATTTCAGATTGTTTTTCAGTGACAATAGGACTTTTAACTTGTAGCACCACACTTGCTACTTCCTCATTGAAAATCATTATTGCTTTACCATCAATCTCTCGGGGAGTGTTTTTGAACTTACTATTTTTTCTATGAACTTTTACAATTGATTCTAATTCTGCTTCTACATGATCTGATCCTGCATGCAGAATTGAGATATTTCCTAGTACTAATGGTTGGGTTCCAAGGTAAAGAAGTCTTGCCTGGATTTTTGGTTTGGAAGGTGGTTCTTGTTTTGCTAGACCGATGACTGCTCCTCTCCTAAGGTCTTCCTCACCTTCTCCTTTTAATAAGAAATTAATGTCCATTCCAGAACATGCTTCTTTAATTTCCTCTTCTTCATCCCAAATTGTTTTCACTATAGCTGTTCTTTTACCGGGTGAAACAATTATCTTATCATTAAGCTTTATTTTCCCACTAATTATTCGACCATAACCAACTAAACCAATACCAGGTTCCTGATATGCATCATACATAACAAGCCTTAATGTTTTATTAGATAAATCCTCTGGGATGCTAATTTTCTCAATTGCTTCTTTTAATGTAGGACCCTTATACCAAGACATCTTATCACTTGAGTCAATTAGATTATCTCCATTTAAACCACTAATTGGAATAAATGGTATTTCATCTATCATTTTTATCCATGGACTCTGAATTTGATTCAAGAAATCAATGAGAATTTGTTTGCACTCATTGTATCTATCTTCAGAATATTTGGCAACATCCATCTTGTTTACAGCAACTATTACATCCTTTATGCCTAAAACAGAAGCAATTAATGTATGTTCAAGAGTTTGACCTGATGGAGTTTGTTCATCTCCTGGTTCAAGACCTGATTCTAGTTCCCCTCTTCCAGCACTTATAGCCAAAATGCAAGCATCAGCAGTACTTAAACCTGCAATTGTATGTTTAGTAAAATCTCTATGCCCAGGATTATCGATTAAAACGAAATTTCTATCATTAATCTCAAATCGTCTAAAAGCAATATCCATAGTTTTTCCTTTTTCTTTTTCTTCTTGAAAAGCATCTAGAACATAAGCCCATTTCCAAGAAGACATACCTAGACCTTCAGCATCAGTTTCATGTTTCTTCATAACTCTGGGATCAACTGCTCCAATATCATATAGAAAGTGACCCATTAAAGTTGACTTTCCGTGGTCCACATGCCCAATAATAGCTATACTTGTTAGGATATTGTTTTCTAACATTAGGTATCCTCAGCTTTGTGCTTGTTTATTACAACTACTTTATTTTTCAAAATTTCCATCTATTTATTACGATTCTTTTTTCTAAAAGAATGATGGTTTTTCTGCTAATTCAATTATAGGCAAAAAGGACCATTTTGTTGTTGTTGTTGTTGAATCACAATAGGACCATTTTTCTCCATCTATTGAACTATATTTGATAAATGTCAGCTTTTCTGGTTTTTCATCTAATTCAACATAAAAGTACATTGGTAATCCCCTTAAGCTGAAATATCCTGCTACACCAGTTAGAAAACCAATATGCCATTTCTTGGTTCTCTTATCATTATAGAGTAAGAAATTTAACCCACTATTTCTTGCTATACTGAAAAAAGCCATTCTTACTAAGTTGTCCATTGAAGCAAGTTTCATTTTTATGATTGGACCTGGTAATTCTACTATTTTATCCATTTTCTTCCACACTCGTTTCGGACTATCATCTACTTTAATTTTTTTCTATATATCCCTCTAATTGCTTGGAAAAATAACCTTTATATTTAAAATAGTCTTTATTTTTCCTTTTCACAAAAATACTTTTTTGAGTCTATCTTCAGGTCGATATATAAGGTCACCCAAGCTTTTCGTCATCGTTTCTTTAAATGATTCATAATGAGCTAATAATCCCAAGTCGACTTGTTCAAATTGTTTATAGAATTTCTCTGCTAGTGTTCTCATATTATCCTTAACAGTTCTTGGTCTATCAACGCTATCACAGATTGAGTACAAAGTAACTTCTTGTTTATTCTTTAACTTCATCTTGTGTAAAAATATTGAATATTTTTTCATTTTGAATATTTCAGTTTCATCATTGAATATTTCTACTGCAAATGCTTGTATTGCTTCTAATAATCCAGCAGTTAACATAGAGTCAGTTGTGCTTTCATTGTAGTAGTTAATTTTCACTACTGGTATTCCACCAAACATTACTCCTGCTTCCAGAATGGCCAAGAAAATCTTCCTCAATTATATTAACTCAAAGTGTTCTTAAATTTTTACCGACACTTAATTGATTTTCCTTATAAACAATATAAAAATCTATGTTCCTATTACTTTTTGTTTGATTTTGCATTTATCTTCTTTAAAATCCAAGGTCTCTCTATCATTTTGATTGTGTTTAGTGCTAGTTTCATTGTTCTTCTTTCATCAAAGACTAAAGCTAGTTTTGCTACTGCTCTCAGATGATGAATTAATGTATCAAACCATCGATAGACATCTCCAGGATAAGCATAGAGATTGTATCTTGCTGTTAAATCAGTTGTAATTTTCCTGAGATCTTTGTTTTCTAATCTTAATTCTACAATAATCCTTGAAATTGCTTTTTCTCCACACCCACACCATGGATTATCTGTACATTTGCAATCAAAAATGTCCATATTCCATTTAGCAAAAGTATTGATAATTAATCTTGGTAAGTTGCTTCGTTTATCTAATGAGCTTTCCATATATTCGAGAAGTGAACCTGAAAAAAGGTTTGTACCTATGTAGCCGCTTTTCAGAGTTTTCTCTATTTCTGCTTGCATTTTAGCATTCAAAAAGACAGAGGTAAATGGTTCAATTCCTATAGCAATTTCAAGTGGGCTCAATAACTCTAACCTTTTCTTAATCTCACCTGCCTCTGAAGGTGATAAAAATGTTCTTGAAGTTGCTTTTCCTAACCTTGTTGCTCGAGGTCCTTCTTCGTAGACATTAATCATATCTAATTCTTGCAAATTGCTTAAAGTTTCCTTAAGAGTTTCCGCAGGACCTAAAAGATTTGAAAATAGGTGTACCAGTTCTTTTAGTGAAGGTTCTTTCAGAGCAACAATACTGCTAAGCACTTGTTCTAATTGATTTTCACCTTCCATTAATGGTTCTACAGGTTCAATTGGTTCTGATAGTAGCTCAAAAGCGATTGAATCTTCTGTGGTATCCATTGAACTATGATATTTTCTATTTGGCTGAACAAGCATCACAACTTTACCTTTATCATGATACCCTAGACGTCCTGCTCTTCCAGTCATTTGATAGAATTCAGCTACAGAAATCCATTCAATTCCCATTGCTAATGTTTCAAAGATAACTTGACTAGCAGGAAAATCAACTCCAGCTCTTAATGCTGCAGTTGTAATAATAGCAGCGTATTTTCCCTTTGCAAAACCATCTTCTGCTCTTTTTCTTTCCCGATATGTTAAACCTGAATGATAAACTACTGATTTTAATCCACTCTTGTTTAACTTCATGGCAAGTTCATAACAATGTCTTCTTGAATTTGTGAAGATAATCGTTTGCCCAAAATAACCATATGTTGATTTCTTGTTATATTCAGCTCTTACTAAATCACGCATATAAAGCTCTTTTTCATCCTGATCCCTAGCAAAAACTACATGTCTCTCTAAGGGTATAGGTCTTGCTTCATGAACAAGTAAATTCAAATCTAAATCGTTAGCGAGTTCCTCTGGATTTCCTATTGTTGCTGATAAACCAAGAATTTGAGCCTTTGGGAATAGAGCTTTAATACGAGCAATTATACCATCAACTTCTGGTCCTCGACTTTTATCACTTAATAATTGTATTTCATCAACAATTATTGTTCCAACATTTCTTAGAACATCTGATTTTCCATTTCTGAGAAGTAGATCAAACGCTTCATAAGTTGCAGTTATTATGTCAGCATTTCGATAATCGGTGTCAATTATATATCGTTCTTCTTTTCCAACATCTATTTTACTCATTCCAACTCGAATAGCTACCTTGAGTCCTTCTTTTGCATATTTTGATTTGAAATCTTCATATTTCTGATTTGTTAAAGCAACAAGTGGACTAAGGTAAATCATCCTTTGTCCTTGCAATGCTTTTGTTATCCCAGCTATTTCACCAATTAAGGTTTTTCCACTGCTGGTTCCAGCAACAATTAACATATCTTTGTTTCTCATTAAACCAGCTTGAATTGCTTTTACTTGTATTGGCAGTAGTTTTTTAATTCCATTTTTATTGAGTATTTTTTTCATATTCCCTGGAATAGGCAAATGATCTACAAATACTGATGCTGAGAGATCATCAATATCACCTATTGTATCAAATAGAGTTAATTCAGGATTTCTTGTGGGACGAAAGTCAAGATCAAATGCTTCCAGAACTTGATCCACACTATGAATTTTACTTAGAATTCGATAGAAATGTCTTTTTCCACCTGAAGTCAAATTTATCTCTCGAGAGGTTAATTCTCTATCCAATTCATCTCGAGCACATTGAGAACAAGCTTTTCTTCCACAAACTGAATATTCTCTATCTTCGAGTAAAATGGTTACTTTCTTCTGATCAATCATACATAATCTGCAAATTCTACGGATTTTTGGCTCATTTATGTTGAATGTTTTAAAGTATTCTAAAAACAAATCATATTGATCTGGTTGATTATCTAGCGGAATAATTATACCCTTAGCTTTTTTGAATACTTTAGTTATCTCGTTTGGCTGTTTATACTCACTTGCAGTTTTATCTAAAACATGATATTTGTAAGGTCTCAATCTACTGTTTTCAATTACAAATTGTAATTTTGCTCTCTCGATTGGTTTTACTCGAGTTGATTTTGACTTCGCTGGTAGAATCAGCATTTTCATTTGATGTGTTTCATTATTAAAATCCATAAGAAACACATAATACTGAAAGACCTTACCTGACATTTTCTTTTCCTTAATCTATGTTATATAGAAAATGGATTGATATTGGTTCTTAAATTTGTGTAATAATGTAAGAAATAACTTATTATGTAGGAGAATAATAAGCGATGATAAATCTTGAATCTATTTTCTTGCGATCGATTTCAAATTCATACTTTGTTAGAGCTGCTTTATATTTATCATAATCAGCATACTCACTAATATTTTCCAGGCATAGACCTAACCATTCTGGAATGAGAGTGTTTTTTGGTTGGTCATGATATGGCACATAGATTAGAAGTTTTGTCCCATCATGAGCAACTTGACTAGCAATATTTAGTATTCGATCTAACTGAGGATATTCAAAACCTAATGGATTAAAAGAGAAGATGAAGTCAACTTTTTCTTTGATAAGGTTGCGAGACATTTCAGATGGATAGTTTGTACTAGTCTCGAGATTTTGTTTGTTATTTCTTTGGATTGTATATTCATAAGCTTCTTTCAATGATGAATTTAGTTGCATTGAATATATCTGTGCCTTTAAAAAAACACTTGCTAATTGAATAGCACTATATCCTAGACCATAATTGATATCCAGAATTTTCTTAGGTGAACCAGTATATTCAGCTTGAGAGATTGCTTCTGATCTTAGATTATGTAAAGCTTTAGAGCCATCTATTGTATCAAGAAAATAAATCAACTTAGAGAGTTCGATTTTCTGAGTTTCATTCCTAACAATTTCTAGAAAATTCTTGGCAATGTGCTCTTGGAATAAATATATTTGATTTGCTACTTCTCGCAAAGCTGTTCTTGAAGTCATTTTAGCTGGCAATACTCTCCTCCATTTATCCTCAAGAACAAAAACCTCACCCCTTCTTTCCAGAAAGTCAAATTCTGATAAGTGAATTAACATTTTACCAATGAGCTCTTTATGTACATAGCGCTTATTGTAGCAAATTATAGCTAAATCACAAGGAGATTTGCAAAATGTTTCAATTCCTTCACTTTCTACAATTTGCTGAGCTATATGAGCTGAGAGGATTGCTAAATGTTCAAAGATTTCTTTTGTCAAATATTCTCACTTTCAGTATGGTTAGATTACAGCTTGTAATTTCAGTTCAGTTTGTATAAGAGTATCTTATGAAATTTCATTAAATAGATTTCTCATTCGGCAATAGTATGCTTATAAGAAGTAAAATTACTTGTTTTTGGATAATTTTTTTTATATACTTATATATGAAATGCTTATATTATCGATTGTAATGTAAAAAAATAGAAACTTTTAACTAATGTTTAAAGCGAGAAGTTTTTATTTGCTATCAATAATTGATTTTTAGGATATTCAGAAGGTACTTACAGTGTCTAAAAAAGTCTTAAGAAGTGTCGGAATTGACCTTGGTACTAGCACCATTAAAATATCATCAAATGGTGGGAAATCTTTAGTAAGGATTCCCTCAATCATAGGTGATCCAAATCCCGGTTGGACAGGGATGACTTTAGATAAGTCATTGGAAAATAATTTGGTGCTAGAAGAAGGCGGACAAACTTTCTTTATTGGCGAGTTAGCTCGGTTGCAGAGTGAAATTAAAAGAGCACTTGCATCTGAAGGAAAAATGAAAAGTATAAAGGATGCTATCTTGGCAATTAAAGCTGCATTATCTTTGTTCATAAAGAAAGATGGAGAGGAAGTGCTCATTGCCACCGGTGTGCCTGTAGCAACATCTCAAGATGAAATGTCTACCTTATCAAAAGGACTCTCTGAAGAAATGGAAATTAATGTTAGAAACGATGCAACAGGAGAAACCCATAGTTATAATATTAATGTTAAAAAGTGTTTGGTACTACCTGAACCATATGGTTCATACTATCAGATATTAAAAACATCAGGTGAGAGTCGAGCTGTTGACGCAATCATAGTTGACATTGGTCATGGTTCAACTGATATCTTAACTGTTTATCAAGGAAGATTAATGAGAACTGCTAGTGGAAGTTTAGAAGAAGCAGTAGATACTTTGACAGCGAGAATGGCTAGAACTTTACAAGAACAAACCAGCAAAATTATCAGACCATTTGACTTAATGAAAACTATTGAGAAGAACTTATCAGCAGTTATGATTGGTGGACAACAATATGATGTTTCTGAAGTAAAAGAGTACTATATACAAAATATTGCAGAAATAGTAATTGATGAAACTTCAAGATTACTTGGAACTCTTCCACCCGATGCTTGGATAGAACGAGTAATCCTAACTGGTGGTGGTTCATATGTTTTTGGAGATGTACTTAAGGAAATGATGTGGAAAGAAAACATCGTCAAATCACCAGAGGAAGTTGTTGTTCCAGATAATCCAGTAATGTGTAATGCAATGGGATTTGAATTGATTGCACAATCTAGAATGAAAGCTGAAACCAAATAGAAAGTAGATTAAATAGAAATACTGAAGCATTTATTTTTACTCAATACTTCACAATCCTTTTCTTTTTATGTTATCTTATCTCGAATTACTTTATCATAGAAAATCATTCGAGATCTTATTGATGGTCGTTCTTGTTTTTCTTTGACCATATAATCTGTTCCTTCTAAAGCAATTTGAAAGGTTTCTAATATTGATTCCTTAATTTGAATAGCTTCTTCTATTGGATACGATTCTCCCATAAAATAGTGTCCCTTAGATATGGTTCTAAATCGAATTAAATCCACAGCTATTATTTCATTTGAATCTAACTCTTTTGTTAGCTTCTCTGTTATGAGTACTTCTTCAACATCTATCCAGGGTATTCTAGTCCATGAAAAAGTGTTTCGGAACTTTACAGATTTTTCACCAAGAATTAGTTGACTGTTTAGTGCTTTCGAAAAAGCAAATGGAAATTGTATCAGTAATGCTCCACCTATTATCGTCATAAAAAGAGCAAATACCATTAGATAAACTGATTCCACTGGATGTATTATATAATAAACAATTGATAGTGCAAACATTGCCCCACCAATTAGAAAATTTATAACAATTGCAATGATAATTTTTGTTAATTTGATGTTTTTTGGTATTGAAAAATCTCTGCGTAATTGAACTGGTTCATCATCTTCAATATCTGCTGACATAGTGTTATTTTCTTGCTCTTGACTCAATAGTATCAGCTCTTTGTTAGCTTTCGCATTGAAGAAATTACACTACTAACTATTTGAACGTTATTTTAGTTTTCAAGATAAATTATCTTTTTCTAAAAAAATACAAACACTAAAAAGGTATAATCTTATAAAAAAGAGAATGACAAAATAATTTATTAGCATAAACCACTCTCAAAACAATAACTCAAATTTCATTGAACTACTATTCCTCAAAAGTAGTAATCACTGAGAAATTGATTATTCCAGAGTAGGTGGAATACAGATGTTCAAAAAGCAAAAACCACCAAAACATATTCTCTTTATTGGAGAGAAAACAGAAACAAGAGATTACATAATCGATGTTATCAAAGAAAATGCATTAGATCCTAAAGAAAAGACTCCATTGTATACTTTTAGCACTGAAGAACCAGTTTTCGACCAAGAATTACGCGATGCATTGCTAAGAAAAACTGATGGAACAATTTTCTTAGTCAATTCTTCTAAAATGGATGAATTGTCCAAAATTAAAGAATACCTCTGGGAAATGTTTGTATGGAATAATGGATCGGTTAACATTCCAGCTTTAATTGCTAGTTATAATGCAGAAAAAGCTATAGCCTTAACATCTTCAGAAATTATTGAAGCATTTTCATTAATCAGATTAACTGATAGGTTATGGAATGTTATGGAAATTCATGAGAATAAAAAGGAAGATATACTAGCCTGTTTCAATTGGTTAGATGAGTATATTGAGGTTTTGGGAATAAAACCAAAAGTGCTTAAAAAGAAATCATCTTCTACAAAAACTAAAAAAACAGAAAAGAAAAAATAAAAAAAATTAATGGAAGAAAGAAAAATGGTACAAACAATAGCATCTTTAGCAAAGAAAGGATATAAAGGATGTTCTGTTAGAAGACTTTTGAATGAACCCGAATTACGAAAGCAAATAAATGAAGATCCAGCAGTTCGTGGTAACGAACATTCAAAAGGAATTGTTATGGATAAAGTCGCAGTATCAGGAAAGGTACTTTTAATTGGTCCTACTGGTGAAGCTAAAACGCTATTTGCAAGAACCTTGTTAAAACACTTAACCAAAGCGATTAATGAAAAGAAATGGCATATTGAAGGATGTCCTTTCAATGAAGATGCAGGTTATTTAATTCATGTAGCAGAAACATTCAAGCAAGATCCAGAAGCATCTGCTGAAGTTTTGAAAAGTCTTTGTCCCTTCTGTAAAAAGAATATTATGAACTCAATAAAGAAAGTAGCATCTACTGATGTTAACTTAGATCGAACATCTGATGTTGTAGCAATTGAAGCTGATTTGATTCTTAAAGCTTTAAAAGCTGTTAAAGCTGAGAAAACAGTAGTTAATGTTGCTCAAATTGATCCTCGTAATGATCCTGAAGGATTATATATGCTTTTAGCTGGTGTAGAGAACTTGGAACAATTATTTGGCGGTGAGACAGCTACAACTTTCTCACCAATGGCTCACAAAGTAGGTGTTCTCTCACAAGGATTTGTTGTTGTAAACGAAATTCAAAGGTTACCATTGAACTTTCTAGAAGCTTTAATGGGCTTTCTAGAAGATCCAAGTGGAATCAAATATAGTATTCAAGGTCGTCCAGCTTTTGTTGATGGTGCAATGATCTTCACTTCTAACGCTCCTCTTAGCGTTTTTGGTGAAGAAGCTCAGCCAATCATTAATCGTATCCCTGAAGTTCTATGGCCAGCAAGAACAAAATTAGAGCGAATTAATATCGTTGAAGATATGTTCAAAGAGCATCTCACCCTATGTCTTAATTCAATGACAGCAAACCCAGCATTGGTTCAGCTATTGGAGAAAGTAAAGTCATTTGGAAAGAAAAGTGTGAGCAAATTAGCTATTCAGTTTATTGGTTTAATGGCTGATTTATCCATTCCTGGTGCTTTAAAATCTGGTGAAACTGAAGCTTATGCAAGAAAGAAAATTACTCGAGATATGTTCTTTAAATCCTTGATTGATATCCATGATCCTGAAAGAACTCCTCATGTTGATTTACGAACCTTATACAGCTTAATTGGTGAAACGGTCCTTAGAAAAGATGAATTCTATATCACTGATGATGTAGCAATGCTAACTCTTGATGACGCAAAACACATTGTTGAGTTATTTGATATCCCAAGAAATCTAATCAATGATGCCATTCAAGAAGTTAAAACAATGCTTAGAAGAGAGATTAAATCTGAAGGTGAATTGACAACTGTTGATTCGATCTCAGAAGACATCGATAAGATGAGAGCATTAACTGATGAGGAGTTAATACAAATCATCACAAGATACGAAGGAATTGATAAACAATCAAAGAAAATCCAAGAAACAGTCATTGAGCAATTAAAAACAAGTTATGAGCAATTGTTGCTAGTTGATCACATATAATCCAAAGTGCAACTACTTCAATTACTACAAGCTTTAATGGATAAAGGAGAGCACAAAAGATGCCTCATAGAATACACATGATCAGTCGTGAAAGATTTTCAGACCCTCTGATGATTTGGCGCGATCCTGATTTTATATTTGATTTTGCCGATGCTGCAAGTGTTTTACAAAAATGGCGAGATCCTCGAAAAGGACAGAGTTCAAGAGAAGCATTAGTTCTTGGTATGTCCTTGGAAAATGCAATTGCTGTAAATAATATTCGCAGAAAATTAATTGTTACACCATTGGAACCATTGGAAGAAGAGGATCTAATTCGCAATCTTGAAATACTTGAGTATCTTGGAAACAATACTTTACCTGATGCTTTATTGAAAGTTAACATGGGTGAATTGCAGACTAAAGAGGAAATTGAGGATTTCATTCAAAAGCATCTTAAGGGTTTTGAGGGAACAGCTGAATACAAAAAACAACTCAGTGAATCACTTAGAACTTTGGAAGAATTAACTGACATTGAAATTACAGATCGTTTTGGTCACAAAATGCGAATTAAAAGAGAAGAAGTTATGGACTTTTTAGGAAATCAATTGGGTAATTGGTTAGCAAGGCAAATGCCTGCAAAACCAACAACTGATACAATTGTCCGTCCAAGAGGTAAAATCCACAAGAAGAAAACATTTGAACATTCAATGTTAACATCACAAACCGTGCCACCAAAATCAATTGATATTGATGATATTGTTGTTATGAAAAAAGATCGCAATGCTCAAATTTACCTTATTGTTGATACTTCTCAATCTATGAGAAATGTTGTTGAAGGGTCTCACTTCTCAAGACTTGAGGGTGCATTGTTAACTTCTTTAGCGATTTTCTATTACTTTAAGTCTCAAGGCAGATCAAGAAGAACAAATCAAAAGGCATTCCGAACTGCGGTAGTTCCTATTTCTAAGAGTAGAAGAGTTGTTAGCACTGAATATGAATTGGAACGGTTTCTACTTACAGCTACAGCCAAAGGAAGAACTCCCATGAGTGCTTCAATAAAATCAGCAATTAATCATGCTAAAGTGAAAAAGAACACACAAAATAGAGATATTCACTTCATTATAGTAACAGATGGCAGACCAAATGAATTGATTCCTGGTTATGACCCCACCCCATCTAGAAGCTTGCTCAGCTATTTTGAGGAAGAAAGAGATAGTATTGATCCTGTAACAAGAAATTGTTATATGGAATTAAACAGCTTGCTGAGAGATGTAACTAGAGATCAAAGTAGAACATGGAAAGTATCGTATTTTCTCATTGGTTCTGAAAGAATGAAATTAACTGATATCTGGCAAGATACTAGAAGAGCATTACGAGGTATTACTTATCCAATTGTTATAAATCCATCAAGGATGGATGTACTAGCAAAGACTATTGTAACGGAGAGTATGAGACTTGGACAATCCACGATTAGTTGAAATTTATAATCAAGCTAGAAAAGATTTCGAAGATTTCGTTGGTGAAGTACCAGAAGATTACAAAGTACTGGTTTTCATCGACCCCGAATTACATTCAAGTCTTTATCAAATAATGGAATTAGGTGGTAGTCCACATGCTGTACTTTCACAAGAGATGATTGAAAGTTTAAGAAAATCTAGATCAAGAGATTTCCTACCTGATGAATGTATATCGATTTTTCCTAGCAAGCCAACAATGATTTACATGAGTTTACCCTTCGAATTAGAGGATAATCCAGAAAGAGATTTCACGTTAAGAGTTATGCTTATTCATGCATTTGCTCATGCTTATTTTGCTGATAAAAGTGCATCAAATGATAGTGAAACACGAACTGAAATCTACCGAATGGACATGATTATAAAAGAACTGATCATGAACAATGCTTATGGATTAAAGGAAGACAAGCAAATTACGTGGGGTTTACCATATTTCCAAGATATGGTAGCTGTAATTAGATTACTATCAACATTTGGTGTTCAAGAATTCTATATTCCACCTGAATCATCCAGGAAGGTTACATTATTTCAAAATTTCTTGTTAGAAATTATTAGCTATATTAACAAAAGATCTGATTTGCTTAAGAAGAAAAATCTCACAGGATTTCTAACTGAAGCTTTTGCAAATTATATTCACAAAAATATTGCAGAAAAGATACTCGAAAAAGGTGAATATCCATTTAGCACTATACCCAAATTGCTGAAACCACTTTATGGACCGCCAGTTAATAATCTGTCAAGAAAACTTCTAGAGATGGGTTTTGAAGAGATTATTGATCAACCTAAAGAAGTGATTAAACAAGCTCTCGAGATGCAAAGTGACTTAGATTTGATAAACAAAGCTGGAGGAGGACCAGAAGTTCGCAAAATTCTTAAGGAACTTCGAGAAAATTTACAATCAAGAAATGTTTATTGGCATTCTGATACTAGTGGTTATTGGCGCAAGACTTGGAATATTTATGAAAATATTTGGGATCAATTAGATGATTATATTAAATATATTAACAAAAATCAATGTATCAATGTCGGTCTATGGTTTGCTGGAAGCTCAGCTTTTCAATTCTATGGTTATGTCAAAGTAGATGCTAAACCTATTTATGTTTTTGAGATAGATGATGAATCTATTAGCTTGGAACAATTACTCATATTACATAATCATAGTCTCCTTTATCGTGAGGATTTCAAAATGCCAACTCCAGGTTTTCCAGATATTATAATGTTTAAGAAAATGGATAGAATGGTTGTTGGAACACTCCTTTCAGTAGGAAAATTAGACGAAAACCCTCTTTCACCATGGGACATACCAATATATACTCGTGCAATTGACATTTCAAAAGAACTATTAGATTTCATTAAAAAACAAGAAACTGAAGATGAAGAAGATACTGGTAGAACATCAGAGGCAATCTATGGTACTGCTAAAACAAGAAAGAAAGTAGATTACAGTCATCTGAAAAAGATGAGTCAATCAAAATTAGCTTCTGTAAGAGTGTTGATTGATGAGGTTGTAAGTCAACAAGAAGGTGCATAAAATGGCGTTTATTAGAAGAGCATTTCAAAGAGGAAGAGCAAGAAGACGTCTTCTTTCAGAGAAAGAAATTGATAGAGTTAAAGGAGCTTTAACACTTCTTGATGTCGGTGGTTTAGAATCCATTGACAAGCTCATTGATAGATTAGAAGATCCATCTTGGAATGTAAGAAATGCATGTTCAATGGCTATTGCAAGAGTTTATGAAAAGAAGCCAAACAAAGATATCGTACGACAATTGCACCTCGAATTAAATGAAGCTTCATTGGCTCAACGACTTGCTATTATAGAAGCACTTGGTAAAATCGGACATGATGATTCTCTACCAGTTTTGTTAGATATTATGAAGAAAAGCAAGGAAGATTTGCAATACGCTATAATTATGGCATTATCTAGTTGGGCAAACATTGATCTGTTACCACCTTTAATCGAAATAGGTGACACTAAAGATTATCTTACAAGAAGAGCAGCATTAATGACATCCTACAACATTATCGTTGATGCTATCCCAAATGAAACAATAAGTGAACTAATGAATTTCTTCCATTGGATTGTTCAAATATATGCAGAAACTGGTTATCTTGGTCCATTGATTCTGAAATTCTTGGAAGTAAAGACAGAAGAAATCGATAAGAAGGTTTTCCCTGTAGCGTTAAATGAATATGAATTTACATTCCTTAACGAATTGTTGGATGAAGCAGATTTTGAAAGAAAGAAATACGAAATCCTTCATGAGCTCGCATATCCCTTGTTATTTTAATTAGCAATTGCAATTCAGATTAAATGTGACTTAAATTTTATCGAAGAGAAGAATGGTTATAACATTAAGTCTTTATAGGATATTGTGTTCTTTCTAAATGTAACCATTGAAAATTATTTAAGAGATAATGAAAGACTTAGATTGATCCTTTAAATTGAGGTTTATTTATGGAAGATGAGTCAATAAATGAAACTGCTGAGAAAATCCTACGTGCTTTGATGGAAAGAGCATGTGCTTCTGATATTGTACTTACAACAGAAGAAGGATTACCATGTTGCAGTGTACATGAACATAAAGGATCAATTAATGTGGAAGGCACAGCAGCGCTGCTTGTTGATACTATAAAAAGCATTAGTTCCTTGTTAGCATTGCAAAGTATAAATTCTGAAGATAAATTTAGACACATGAATATAAGAACTGAACAAGGCAGTCTTCTAATAGCTAGATCTGCTAATTTTACTATGGGTATTAAATTTAAAGGTCAAAAAGCTAGGAGATCAGGTTTAGCAGTACTACCAGCCAAAAGAGCTTTAGAGCAGATAGAAGACCTTTTCGCAATTTTTTTTTGAGAAGAAAAGACCAGCAAAATGCTGATAAAAAATAGAAAATGTACTTCTCATCCTGAGAAGTAACTATTTAGTTGATTAATTATCCACAGCTTCAATTGAGGTAATCATTGCTATTTTAATCTCATCTGTGACTTTATTTGTTTCAATGGATTCTTCTATGATAGGAATCATTTCGTCAATTAACACAGACGGATTTGTTTGCTGTGAAGAATTCTTTACGTATTCTTCTAATGTTTCCTTTAATTCTCTACTGTATATTTCTATCCCGATATTATCACCCAATGTTTTCATAGTAGCTTGAACTATTGGATCTCGATGTATTTTTTGCAATCTTTTAGGTCCTTTCCAGTTTAATTTCTCTAGTAGGACCATTATTGATGGTACTAACACTAACCAAATAAATATAGCATCCAATATTATTGAGAATGTAAATGCGAATCCCAATTCGTTGATATGCCAAAGATTTGAAAACATAAGTGAACTAAATGCTGCAGCCATTACTATTCCACAGGATGTAATTATAGTACTAATGTGTTCAAGCGAATGAGCTATAGCATCATTGTCGGTCATTCCAGCTTCACAATATTCTTTGACTCTCGAGACAAGGAAGATATCATAATCAAGTCCCAAGCCCATCAAAATTGAAAACATCATGATTGGAAGTAACCATAATATCGGAGCTCCAAATCCGAAGAAATACACCAAATTGACCATTGCTAGAGTAAACAATATACTCATGCCTATCGTTATAATCAATCTAACAGGTGTAAAATAAGATCCGAATAAGAAGAACAATATTAGGAAAACACCTACAATAACAACTGGAACAATAATTGGATATGAGTTGTTAGTAACTTGTTGCATCTCTAAGTAAACACGAGCAACACAGATGACATATAGTTCACAGTTTATGAAAGTCTCAATATCGTTATCATTGATTATTGCATCTAGATTTTGGTTTAAATCTCGAACAAATTCGTATGCTTCTCGAGAATATGCATCAACATCAAGATAGACCTCCATGTAAAATGTACGTCCATCTTCACCAATGAATTGTTGAATTAAATCAGTGTAAAATTCTAATGCATTCGGATTTGTATACGGTATAGCTGCAAATCCTCCTAATGGTCTTACAGTAGTTCTAATTGTTTTTACATGATCCATTGTGAGAATTCGATTACATAATCGATCTGTATCATAGAGACTTTTCATAGATGCAGGATCATCTGGTAAATCATGGAATAATATTGTTGTAGAGAATGGATTGCCAAAAGCCATTTTATTACTTAGTATATTTCTTGCAGTATTACCTTCAAAATCGGAAGGTAACATATTCATGAAGTCAGTACTTGTTTCCATTGTTACTGCAAAATATACGAATGGTGTAAAAGCTACAAGTGAAATGATAAAGAACATTGAACCATTTTTAGTTACAAATCTACCAAATCGAAGAGTAAATGATTCTTTCTTTTCATTAATTTACTTCTTTCGCTCTTTCTTAATTCGCTTCCTACTTTTCGTTGTCCCATCTGGAACATCTTTTGAATCCATGTTTGGTATTTCATCAGTTTTCGTTTGTGATTTCTTAAACCATTTTTGTGTTCGTAATATTCTGTTTAATCCTTTAGGCCAAAAAACAGCATTTCCTAAGAGCATTAACATTGATGGTACAATCAATAATGCTGACATTATTGAAAACGAAATGCCAATCATCATAGCAATACCTAGACATCTTAAAATTGGGAAATTAGGAATGATTAGTGCTCCAAATCCAACTAATACTGTCAAACCTGAATGAAATACAGACTCACCTGCAAATAGGACTGCTTTTTGAACCGCTTCTTCTTTGGATTTACCTTTCTTCAACTCCTCGAGATATCTGGAATAAATGAATATAGAGTAATCAACTCCAGCACCCATTGAAACAATAGTTAAAAGCAAGGTGCTCAGATAATGTATATTCATTATTTGGGCAATCCAATATAGAAATGCAAATGATACTGCAATAGAGATACCTATTATAATCAGTGGTACTATTGGTGCAACTAAACTTGTAAAGATTAAAATCAGTACAATAAAAACCAATATAGCAACAATAATATCGATATTACTTGCTCCTTCTTCAGAGTATGTTACTATACTCTCAAGTAGATAAATATCACCTGTGTGATATACTCGTGATTGTGTGAGATTTAAATCAATTATGAGACTATGTGCAACTTCACCAATCCAAGCATCAGTTTCAACTAGTGCTTTATGAAGATTATCTGAGTTATTGTAAAGTGCTGTATCATATGTTATTTGTATTATTGCTGTTTTTCCATCTTTGCTAAGAAGTCACATGACAATTATGCTAAACTGCTGATCATTACAAAAATCTTGATTTGATGTGGAAGGTGGAGAATTAGAAATTATTTTTTTCATTATCATGTTTGTTATGCTAACAGATAATAAATCCAAATAGTATTGTTCCGGATTTGGACCAAGATCATATATTTGTTCTAACAATATCGGTATCAATGCAGGATCTATAAAATCCTCAAAGCCTGTTCCTTCAAAACTGAAAAATTAGTCTGCTTGTGAAAGAATCAAATCCTTGATACTAATGTTGTTCCAAACAGTTGCATTAATTAATCCCAGTTGATTCAAAACTAGTCCTTGACTTGTGTAAGCATCAATAATACTTGAATTCTCATAATTATTATTCAAGAGATGAGTACCATTTATTATACTATCACCTAGCTGGGTAATTTGTATTTCAAAATATGTAAACCAATTTTCGTTGTATAACTGGACATAGGGATAAACTAGTTGATTATATTCTTCAATTGTATAGTTAAGTGCTGTATAGAGAGTCGTATTAACAAAATCTAATGTTAAGCTGTTAATTATTGCGTCATTCACATAACTATAATGTGGTAAACCATTCTTGATTGTTTAATATACTAACTGGATCTATTCCGGTGTGATAGCAAATCCAGCTGTAAAGTCTGTATCCGTTTGTATTGTTTGAATAACTGTAGTATTCATTGGTCCATAGGTAAAAAGATTAGCATCATAATTATCATAGAAGTATGTTCGTGAAAAATTGAACCAGCTCATCATATATAATCCAGATATCTGTTCTAATAATGTCTCTAATTCAATACACCTCCTTGTAATGTAGCATTTGCATAAGTAACATTCTCTAATATTATGTCATAAATTAAATCAGATGTTTCATTCATGCCATCCCAATATGAATTTATATAAAAATCATAAACTGATACAATGCTTTCAACATTGGTAGCAAATGTTCTGTAACGTGACTGTTCAATACGCTCAGTTAAGTTATTAATGAAATTTAAATTTGCACTTGAAGTAATTTCTTCATCTGAATCTAAAACAATAATCGTCGAAGAACGCGAGATATTAGATGGAAATTGCTCATCTAATAGAGACTTACTAATATCACTCTCCAGATTTTGAGGAATGAAATCTTGGTCATTGTACTTTAATTCACCTTGCAATAATATAGCAGGATAAATTGCAGCTGCAGCTGAAAGTGCACCAACAATGAGTATAATTTTGTAATTTTTTGTTACAAACTTCCCTAACCAAATGAAAAATGCATCCATTCTTCGTTTATTGCTTTTTGGTGAATTTTTTTCTGTATCTTTCGATTGTTTTTCTTTATCGCCTTTTTTGCGATCTTTCCATTTGCAAAACATTTAGTATTTCAACCTTTAAATTGTAACATTGCCTTTTCTCCTGTCTGTTACAATAACTATAATTCAAATCAAAGGTAGAAATTTTAGAATATATTGAGGTAAGACCTCTAACTGAAGTCAGACCTCCAACCCATTATGATATTAAGTAGTATTTAAAGCTTGTCAAACTGTAAAAAAAATATAAAAAACAAAAAAAAGGTCATTTGGCCTCGTTTTGGTATTTGCCCTCATAACCTTTATCTGCTTTTTTGGTTAGAATAAAAACAATTTGAGCTACTCTTGCATTCTTATAAACCTTAATTGGTCTATTTGCAATAAGGAGTCCTTGTCCTCGTCCGGAATATCCTGAATCCCACCAAGCTCCAACCATCATTGCACCCATTCTTAGCATTGTGCTTCGCGACTGAATTATACCAACAGCATTCAGTGGCACACTAACAATTTCATTGTACCGAATAACATAAGAACCAGGTTCTAGTTGCCAGTATTCTCTATCAACCAATTCAAGAGGTTCGTACTCAGGTAAGACTCTTTTTGAGTTATCAAAATCTATTGCTCCTTCACCTTTGAAAGAGAATATTTCTTTTATAGATAAATCGAAACCATTTACTTGAGCTTGTTTTTTGAAATCCACTGCATCTTTAATTATATCAGCAAAATCATCCATCCAAATAGCTGAAAACTCATGTTCAATTGATGGGTGTTTTTTAGTCATTTTTAGTAAACTCCTCTAGATATTAGATAACTTGTTTCTTAAAAAACTAATGCTTACTTTCCAAGTTATAACCTTAACTTAGTTTATTAAAAAATACTCAAAAAAGACTTTTTTTTCAGAAATATACTAATAAAAGAAAGTCTACGAATAAAGTATCTCAATGTAATAATAATAATCTAAGAGGTCTATAAATGACATTCATAAAAGTAAAGGATCTCCAAGCTGTGAAGCAACCAGGTATTAATATCAGAGTTAGAGTTATAGCAAAGAACGAACCCAGATCAGTTAATACCAAATATGGTCGTTCACGTGTTTGTGATTTCAAAGTTGGCGATGAAACAGGCACAGTTACACTAAGTCTTTGGGGCAGCAAAATCAATGATGCTAGCTTTGGTGATTTGCTTGAGATTCAAGAAGGTTATTGTAACGTTTGGCAAGGAAAACCGCAACTATCAATAGGGAGAGCAGGAACGATGGAAAAAATTGAAGATGAATCTTTTCCTGATGCTCAAACAATTTTGAATAAATTTATTGAAGAAAGCGCAGAGGAAGATTAATTTTTTTTCTTTTAATTTTCCTTTTATTACTATTTTACCAAGATTTTTTCCTGGGGATTTTATGAAAGAAAAAAGAATCTTAACATATAATGATATAATCCAGAAATTGAAAGAAAATGCTGATGTTTCAGCTATTTCTGGAATGGCTAAAGTTGGAATTACTCCAGATAGAGACTATGGTGTGAAAATCCCTGTACTACGTTCTATAGCTAAAGAAGCAGGATATAATTCTAAATTAGCAAAAAAATTATGGAAAAATGATACTCGAGAGACAAGGATTTTAGCTTGTATGATTGAGGACCCAAAACTAATTACTGAAGAACAAATGGAAGTATGGGTAAAGGAATTTGATTATTGGGAGATTTGTGATCAATGTTGTATGAACCTATTTAGAAAAACACAATTTGCTTATCAGAAATGTTATGATTGGACTAAAAGGGAAGAGGAGTATGTAAAACGAGCAGGATTTGCTATCATGGCTTTTATAACAGCATTTGATAAAAACGCTGACGAAGATGAATTGATTAAATTCTTACAAATAATCAAAAGGGAAGCAAATGATGAAAGGAATATGGTTAAGAAAGCAGTAAATTGGGCTTTACGTCAAATTGGCAAACGAAATCTATACTTGAACGAGAAGGTTCTAAAAACAGCATATGAAATCAATGTTTTTGAATCCAAAAGTGCCAAATGGATAGCTTCAGACGCAATAAGAGAATTAACAAGTGAGGTAGTTCAAAAAAGGTTGAAAGAAAGGAATTAAAGAAGAAATAATACTATTAATTTATTTACTATACGTACTTCTCGAAAACTTTTTTTGCTATAGAAAACGAATTCTTTATTACGCGAACGATGATCGCTCTGGCCCTTCTGAAAAACATGATGAAGATTTTGAGTAGAAAGTTCGCGTATATTATTTGCACCTCTGGTCCAGCCTGGTAAGACTCGACCCTCCCAAGGTCGGAACCCGGGTTCAAATCCCGGGAGGTGCACCACTTTTTAGGCAATTCATCTCACTAAATATGGTAATATTAATGTTAATGCTTTTTCAGGGCAATCCTCTTCACAAACTCCACAAGACCAACATTCATCATACAGTTGAAATGGTATTCCTTCTTCATTCAATCTTATAATATCCATAGGGCAGCGATCCATACAAATTCCACAGCTAGTGCAACGTTTAATGTCTATTTTTAATGGCATTTTACAATCCTCTATTATCTACTGGTTGTAAGGCTACTTTTATCTCTCCTGACTCTCCATCTTTCTCGAGTATAATTCGGGATAACCAATTCTTATCATCTTGTTCTGGATAATCAGTTCGATAATGGAACCAACCCCAACGACTCTCTTTTCGTTCTAATGAAGCTGTTGTTGAAAGTTCTGCACAATCAAGAATAAACCGTACTTCTTCTAATCGGCTTAACTCATGATAGTCCTTTGCTTTTATAGTTTTCAAATCATTACGAAATCTTTGGATCCACCATAAGGCTTCTTGTAATTTGCGTTCATTTTTCGGAGGAACAACATAGTCACTTATCATACGTCGAACCTTATATTCAAGTTCAGTTGGAGTAATATCTGTTCCTTCACCTTTTTCATCAAACATTTTGAATATTCGTTTTTCTTCAGCTTTAATGAATGATTTATCCAACTCTTGTCTTTGAGTTTTTCTAACTAATGTAGCAGCATTCTTTCCAGCAATTTCCCCAAAAACAAAAGCTCCAGATAAATGTTGCATTGGTACACTTGCTACATCCCCAACAGCGTAAAGATTCTTAAGTGAAGTTTCCGCTTTCTCATTCACAAGAATTCCAGTAATTCCATGTCCCCCACAGAGTTGAAATTCTGTTTCTCCTAATTCAATCATTCCTTCTCTAAAATCTATACCTCGTCCTTCCCAGAATTTTTTCTGAGTAGGTCGTTCAGTTGTGAAAAGAATCCGTTCAATATCTTGAATCTTCTCCTCCGGCAGATGGTTCATTTTGATGAATATTGGTCCTCTTCCTTCATGTAGTTCTTTCAGCATAGTTTGAGTGGATAAGTATTCGAGAACAATCTTATCACCAAATGCATTGATTACTTCTGCCCCCCGAGTGAGTGTTATATAGAGTAGTGGACAATTAAAGTCTTTGATAAGTGGAGAGCTTTGGGGACACTCAAACCCAGTGAGTTTGGCACCAGCTCGAAAAGCCATTGAATAACCATCACCAGCATTCCCTGGATAATCAAATATACCATATAAGTAACCGGAGTTTGGAAGAGAAAATCGAGCACAACCTCCATTTGCAAGAATAGTAGCTTTAGCAGAGCAGACAGTAAATTCACCAGTTCGATAGTTGAATCCTATAGCACCAGTTACTCGTCTTTTAGAAACAAGAAGGTTGGTAATTATTACACGGTTAATTACTCGTACGCCTACTTCCTCAACTTTTTGCGCAAGAATAACTTTAAGGTCTGGAGCATCCATTTCCACCATAAATGCTCCTTTTGCATGAACTTGCAATGTTATATATTCACCATCATCATTTCGAGGGAATCGAACTCCCCAATCTTCCAGACGTTTTAACATTGAGAAACTATTCTCTGCTAGAACATAACTTAGTTTTGGGTCTAAAATACCACCTGCTGCAATACGAGCAGATTCGACATATGTTTCTGAAGAAGCTTTCCCAGGTTGAACTACTATATTTAATGCATCCATTCCCATAGCTATTGAGCCGCTTCTATGAATTTCACCCTTTTCAATAATTAAAACATCAACATTAGGATTTTGTTCTTTAGCTACAATTGCAGCCATACATCCTGCACTACCACCACCAATAATAAGGATATCAGTTTCCAAATCCATTTTTAATACAACCTAAGTTAGATTCATATTTTGAAAACCCATCAATTATATACAAAGTCAATAAACTCTAACACATCTTTTTAATCTTTTTAATGATTAAAATCTGTCAGTTGTGCATGTCTGGTTTTGATAGAAAATAGAAAATTAATAATTGAGTCGACCTCGTTTGTCGTTAAATTCCAGAAAGTGTTCCAAATCCAAAAAGAAAAGATGGTCACTATTTTTTCTTCTGTTCTTCTTTAGCTCGCCTTATTAATTCTCGTCTGTATTTTCCGTATTTTTTGGCATGTTCAATAGAGAACTTTGCTGGAGCAGGGGATCTTGCTTCTTCATTACACTTTGAACAAAAATCCTTCATTGTGTATGTTCCACATTTTTGACATTTGTGTAATGACATTTGTGTTAACCATCCTTGAATTGTTTGATTTTGTTGATTATTATTTCTTCCTGGTGAATGAGAAAGATCCTTGGTTATCTTCTACAATATCTTCTATACGTTCCAAGGCATTCTCAAGAGCTTTTTCTGCAAGCTTGTAATCCTCAGATGTAACTTCAATAGCATATCGAGGACTACCTTCAGTGTAGATTTTAATCTCAGTATTTTTCTCCTTAATATTATCCCTTCCAAGTATTAGAGCTTCTTTCAGAATATGAACACCATTTCCTCCTGGTATGGTAATTTCAACAGTCCCTTTAATCTCAACAGTTGCAGGAATTATATTATCATGAGCTATTTTACGAATGACCTTAGCCCATTTTTCATCTATACCTATATTAGTTAAATCTTTTTGAGATGCTTGTGAAGCAAATTCCAATCCGTAATACAGCAAATCATGGTGAGTAACGAGTATATCTCTAATCTCAACAGCATTCTTGCGTTCTTCTGCAGGCATTTTGTCTACAATCATTTTGAAAAGCGTATTTGCTGTCTGAGCTCGTTTAGATTCTAATAATTTTAGCTTCTTCATTTGTTCGGGGACACGTTTAATACTCAAGTCAATTTGGTTTTTGCGAATATCAACACGAAGAACTTTGGCAACAATTCTTTGTCCTTCACGAACATGTACTCTAATGTTCTTTACCCAAGTTCTAGATAATTCTGAGATGTGAACATAAGCACGTCGATCATCAAACTCATCAAGTGATACATAAGCTCCATGACCTGTAACATCTCGTACTGTTGCAACAACTAATTCATTACGACTAGGGAGACCTTCGATTTCTTTTTCCATATCTTTGTCTGGATCAAACAAATCATCTTCAAGTCTGCTTTTTTTTGGTTCTCCTCTTCTAGACATCTAGTAGTTTCACTTCCTTAATTTAATTCAAAATAGGTTAAATTAAAAAATCTTCTATCAGATTGCTACAGCTTCTCATTAATAAAAGTAATTACTCAATAAATACAAATGAATTAATGGAAATTTTCATTAGAAATTCGAAATTTAAAGTGGTAATTAATATTACTTAGAAAAAAAGTTTAAATTGTAATGAAATTTCATAATGAGTAAAAGAAAAATTATAGTTTTCGGAGTTAAAATTACATGATACAAAGAGATCCAGTAGGATTTTTGAAAACTGAATATCAAGATTTAGTTGATAAAGCTCTTGATTGGAAGCATAAAACGCTTGAAAGTCGTTCTGACCCAGAGTGTGTGATTGAGGGTAAAAAAGTAATCATGATGTGTTCTAATAACTACTTAAATTTAAGTACACATCCACATGTTGTGAAGAAAGCCCTTGAAGCAGTTGAAAAATATGGAGCTGGCTCAGGTTCAGTTCGTGCATTAGCAGGAAACATGTGGTTGCATGAGGAGCTAGAGAGAAAGCTAGCAGAATTCAAAGAGCAAAAAGCAGTTATGATAACCCAATCTGGTTATGCTGCAAATGCTGGAGTAATTCCTCAACTTGTGACTAGCACTGAAGATGTGATCATCTCAGATGAATTAAATCATGGTTCAATTATTGATGGTGTTAGATTATCAAAAGCCCAGAGAGGAAAAGATTTCATCTATAAACATTCAGACATGGGTGGTCTTGAGCAATGCTTACAAAATGCTGACAAAGCAAATGCTAGAAGGATTCTAGTAATTACAGATGGAGTATTCTCAATGGACGGAGATGTTGCTAAGCTAGATGAAATCCAAAAACTTTCTGAACAGTATGGAGCCATGATTTACGTTGATGATGCACACGGTGATGGTGTTTTGGGTCGCAATAAGAAAGGTAAAGGAATTGTTGATCATTTTGGTCTTCAAGGTAAAGTTCAAGTTGAAATGAATACCTTTAGCAAAGCAATGGGAACTATAGGTGGAGCTATTACTGGCTCACAAGATTTAGTCAATTTCTGTCGTAATAAAACTAGAACTTACCTATTAAGTGGTTCTCATCCTCCTGCTGTTGCTGGAGCATCACTAGGTTCAATTGAGGTTTTAGAAAACAAAGATGGTAAATTTGACAATGTTGTAGCTAAACTGTTAGATAACTGTGACTACTTCAAAAAAGCCATTGTTAATTTAGGCTTCAATCATGCTATTACTGAAGCTGCTACTAAATCTTTTGCAGCTATCACTCCAATTATCTGTGGTGAGAATGATAAAGCAAAAGCAATGAGTAATCGTCTATATGAAGAAGGTGTTTTCGCCTTACCAATTGTTTTCCCAATGGTTCCAAGAGGTACTGCTCGTATAAGAGTTATGATGACCACTGGTTTAACTAAGGGTCACCTAGATACTTCATTAGCAGCTTTTGAAAAGATTGGAAAAGAATTAGAAATTCTTTAATCTTGAGGAGTTTCTTCCTCACCATTTTCTTTTATTTCTTCTAGAAATTCTCTATCTAATTTTTGTGCTAATACAAAGATGTGTTGTTCTTCTGTTACATCATCGAAGATTAACCTCAACCAAAGAACATGGTAGCCTACTTCTTTGAGCATTTCTAAATTGGTACCCACATCAAAACTACTCCAGTACATCTTTACTCCGAAGAAATCATCTACTACAGTGCCAGGATCATCACTAGTACCAAAACAGAGAAGTGCAATACCATTGTTCTTCAACATTCTAAAGAAATTCTCTAGTAACTCTTTATGCTCTTCCCTTGGTATATGAGGTATAGCATAGTAAGATATAATTCCATCAAAGTATTCATCTGGAAATGTTAATGTTGTCATATCTTGCCAGATAAATTCACAGAATGGTAATGTTTCTCTTGCTTTCTCTATTTGCTTTTTTGAGATGTCTACACCAGTAACTTTGAATTTTTCACTGAGAATTCTTGTTATGGGTTCTCCTGCACCACATCCTGCATCTAAAACTCTTGCTCCTACTGGCAACCTTTTCATGAAATCAGGCAATAATTTTACTTCTTCATCCTTTTCAGATCTTGTTTTAAGATATTCATCTGCAACTCGATCATAGCCTTCACTAACTATAATTCTAATTTGCTCAAATTCCTCTTGCTCAAGGTCAAAGCTTTTCTGAATTATTTTCTCTGCAGTATATTTGAGTTTTTGAGTTCTTAGTTCACCTAATCTTACATTTTTTGGATATATTTGTTGGAAATCATTAGCAAAAAAGTCTAAGGAATCTTTCAAGAATTTTGTGGGGCGATCTACTAAGAGCAATGCAGCAAATTCATCTCTGATTTCGGTCATTATCTCGAGATTGCCAAAATTCATCGTTTTTAATTGCTCACATGAAATTCCCCCTTTATTCATGATTGTGCTTATAGCCATATATGCTTCATCTAGTAAAACCTCATCACATAATTCATCATCTAATTCAAATGGAAATTCAAAAACTGGAGTTCCATCTTTACTAATTACAATAAGCTTTGAGACATGTCGAGATTGCATAAAGAATACTGATCGACTATAGATTATTGGCAAGCTCATAATAACTAATCCAATAGTTTGTAATGTATTTAGTATCATATCAAAAATATGGATTGCTTGAGCCTCTTGTAGGAATTCAATGTTGTAATTTTCTAAAAACTCAGGATTTTCAACGAAGAATTTGATTAGAACAGGTAAAACTGTTACAGTAAAGATAGATCCAATAATAAATTTGGGAATAATAAATGTAAGATATATGCCAGTGCGTATTTTTCTTAGCTTTTTCTTTTGATTCTCAAAACGAATTCTATACTTCATTTTCTTAATAGTATTAAGATAAAATGCTCCGACTAAGATAAACATTATTGGTGCCATAAAACCAATGAAGTTACCAATATCTGGATTAAAAGCAAAATTTGCACTCTTAATAAGCCCTACAACCATGATAAAAATAATGGATCCTGAGCTTCTAGGTGTAAATGACGTACCACTTTCAAATATTTCAAGAAAAATAACAATTGGAATTAAGCCAGCAGTAGCTAATAATCCTTGAAAGAGAACCAAAGGATAGTCTGTTGGTGCTCTATTAATAAATATTAGAGTCATTGTATTACTTGCTATAAAAAATATTATGGAAAAAATCAAAGCTTGAAAAGTAGCTTGTCTTTTTCTAATATAGAGTGTAATGAAAATACCAAGTGAGATTAACTGGAAGAGTATTAATACAAATGTAAGAAAGAAATCAGCACCTAAACTTTCTGCCATTCTACTCACCCTTCACTCTTGCTATTTTAGTTTTTAACGCTCTAAATAATCCGACTATAAAAGACACTATAATATAAGCGCTATAACTACATATTTACACACTCACTAAAAAGAATAGTGATAGTGATAAAAAATCTCGAGTTAAATATTTCGATAAAAATATTGCATACCTTTCAAGATTTTCTAATTAATACAAAAAGATGCTGGTAATCACCTAAACTATCATTTACTAATTTTGACCAGAGGATCTTAAAGCCGATATCCTTCAACATTTTAATATTTGTTTCTTTATCAAAACCACTCCAAAACATTTTGGTATCAAAAAAATCATCAAAAACTGATTCTGGATCATCTGTACTATGCAAACTGAAAAAAGCAACACCATTTGCTTTTAGCATTCTATAAAAATTAGCAAATAAATCAAATTGTTCTTCTCGAGGAACATGAATAATTGAATAATAAGCAAGTATTCCATCAAAAAATGCATTTGGAAAATCAAGATTTGTCATATCTTTTCTGATAAATTGTGCTTTCGGAACATTTTTCTTTGCAAGTTCAATTTGCTTTTCAGAGATATCTATTCCAATGACATCAAATCGTTCGCTTAGATATTTTGTGAAAGGTAATCCTCCTCCACAACCAGCATCTAGTACTTTTCCGCCTTTTTGAATATATGAAGAAAATTCTGGTAAGAAGTTCATTTCTTCTAGATCTTTATGCCTTTTATCTAGATACGCTTGAGCAGCTTTATTATAACCTTCTCGAACAATTTTCTTTTTATCCATTGCAATCACACAAATTTAATAAAAATTAAAGTTAGAGAAGAAGCTAATGCTTCTTCAAAAAAAATTATTACAAACGTTTACTGAGTTTGTCCAACATATCCTTGGTCATTGCAGCAAGATCGTATTTAGGATTCCATCCCCATTCTTTTCTTGCTAATGAATCATCAAGTGATTTTGGCCATGAATCTGCAATTTCCTGTCTGAAATCTGGTTTATAACCGATTGTAAATTCAGGGATATGTTTCTTGATCTCTGCAGCTAATTCACCTGCAGTAAAGGACATTCCTGTAACATTGTATACGTGTCTCTTGAATTTTGATTCATCTTTTTCAGCTAAATCAATATGACATTTCAAGCAGTCAGGTTGATACATCATAGGAAGCTTTGTATCTTCTTTTAAGAAACAAGTGTATTTTTTATTTTTAATTGCTTCATAAAAGATTTCTACTGCGTAATCAGTTGTTCCTCCACCAGGTTGTGTTTCGCTACTGATAATTCCTGGCAATCTCATCGATAAAGTAAGTAAACCATATTTCTTGTAGTAGTATTCAGCTAATAATTCACCAGCAACTTTTGTGATACCGTACATAGTTGTTGGTTGTAGAATCGTTTCGTTTGGAGCATTTTCCTGAGGAGTTGTTGGTCCAAAAGCAGCTATTGAGCTAGGCCAAATGACTCTCTCTACACCATATCTTCTTGATACTTCAAGAACATTAATGAGTCCATTCATGTTGATATCCCATGCTGTTTGAGGCATCTTTTCCCCAGTTGCTGATAGAATGGAAGCCATATGATAAACATGTTCTATTTGATTTTCATAGATGACCTTCTTCAGAGATTCTTGATTTAGAGCATCAAGATAAATGCAAGGACCACCTTCGAGTACTACATCTGTAAGTTTTGTTCTTCTTCCAGTTGCTATTACGTTTTCTTTACCATACTTCTTACGGAGGTATGGAACAAGCTCACTACCAATTTGCCCACCAGAGCCAATTACGAGAACTCTTTTCATTTAAGTCAACCTTCTTTTCCGGAGTATATCGTTTTGTTATTCTTTTGGATAAAAAAGTGTTATGTTTAGATTTTATAAAACTTTTAGGGAAAAAGGATGTATTATTTCTTATTGAGAGTAATTTTAAAAAAGTCTAATAGGTATTTCTCACATAGGTAATTAAACATGGCACTTATAATCAATAATGAAATTGTCAACCAATTTTCAAACATTTGTCAATTATCTGAAAAAATTAAATTTTCTGCTTTACTTGGAACTATTGATATAAAGAAAAATGAAATACATGCCATTTCTGTAGTTCATTTCCCAGAGCAAAAAGATACCAAAATAACTGCAATAACGTTGGATGAAGATGATATCAACCAATTAAAAGCTCTAAAAATAATGGTTCCATACAATTTGGAAATCATTGGTTTAGTATTTTATTGTGAAACAGAAATTACTACTTTTACTTTGAAATCACTTGCAGAGAAGATTACTGATTTGAAGAGTGTTTTACTTCTAGTGAATGTACAGAAAGAAACGATAGATTATTATCAAATTTCCAAGGAAAAACTGGTCAAAATTACAGCAAAGACAGAAAAATTAATGCCTGAAAATCTTTTGAGTTTTATTCATACAATGGAGTTTGAAACTGATAAAGAAGTTTTGAAAAAACAAACTAAACTTAAAAAATCATTGTTTGAAGGTATAGATGTTCTTTGGGATAAAATCATTTTTAATAAAGAAAAATCTCAAACATTAGGGGCATTAATTACTACTAAAAGCTCGTTGGATAGAATTATTGAAATAAATATACCTTGTGAAGAAAAGCAATTATCATCAAAAACAAAAGAGGGAAATGTATTTCTTGCAATTGATTTGCACATTAATTTTTATGTTGCACCTTACCTTAAAGATAAATCATTGGATAATATTAAGGGAGATTTAAACAAGGCACTAAAACAAGATCTTCTTATCAAACTACAAAGATCAATCTATGATGAGAATGTCAAACGATTAATTACACCGGGCAAAATACCTTTGAAATTCTTTGGTACTGAATTAAATGCATACTTATCTAAGGAAAATCCTTCAAAGTTTGAGTATGATCTAAACACAAATCTCATCGACCATGCAAAAATTATGTCTCTATTAAACTATAATCTCCAAGCTAGAATATTCTTACGTGATTTGAATATCTACTTTTCAACACTAAAAGATACTGAAAAACAAAAAAGTATAGAGAGTTTGTTGGTAAAATTAAGTGAATGATTTTGCAACAATCAATGTATTGCATTGAATTCATTTGGACTAGGCAAATCAGCTACTTTGTAAGCTCTAAGCAAGTTTGTTTTACCGGGGCAAAGAATTGATCCTGATATAACAGCTATGACATCTTTATCATTCAAGTAGCCCATTTTCTTTGCTAAGTCTACAGTTTCAACAACCATTTGATCATGATTCTGGTATTCTTTCACTTGTAAAGGATAACAACCCCATATCAATCCAAGTTGGCGTATAATTTTAATGCTGGGTGTTGCAACAAAGATTCTCGCTTTTGGTCTATGTTTTGCTATAAGTTTTGCACTGAAGCCACCCTCTGTAAAAGCTATGATTGCTTTAATAGGCATTTTATCTACCAACATTCCAGCAGCAGTTGCTAATGTTTCAGCTATTAAATCTCTTTCAGAGGATTTTTCATCTCTGAATTCTAACCAATGTAATTCTTTCTCAACATTCAATGCTATTTTGTTCATCATACTAATAGCTTCAGTAGGATATTTACCGACAGCTGTTTCTGCACTAAGCATAACAGCATCTGTACCATCAAAAATAGCATTTGCTATATCACTGACTTCAGCTCTAGTTGGACGAGGGTTATTAATCATTGATTCAAGCATCTGTGTTGCGGTTATAACTGGTTTCCCTTGTCGATTACACTTGCTGATTATTTCCTTTTGTACTAATGGTAATTTTGTAACTGAAGTTTCAATACCAAGATCCCCCCTTGCTACCATTATTGCATCAGATTTTGCTAGTATTTTATCAAAATTCTTGATAGCAAAAGCATGTTCGATTTTGCTTACAATTGGTATTTCGAGGTTAGCATTGCTAATCACTTTTCGTAAGCTAATAACATCATCAGGGGAATGAACAAATGATAATGCAATATAATCTGGTTCTAATGTCAGTGCAAATTCCAAATCTTTCAAATCTTTTGGTGTCAAACAAGGAACATCCAACTTGACATTAGGAATATTTACTCCTTTTTGGCTACGTATTTCTCCGTTTGATAATACCTTACAGTAAATATCATTTCCTTCAATTTTTTTAACACGTAAACCGATAATCCCATCATTGATATATATCAAATCATTTTTCTTAACTGAATTTGGTAATGATTCTAAAGAAACACTTACTCTTTTGTTATCACCTATTATTTCTTCAGTTGTTAAGATGAAATCATCACCTCTATAGATAGCATATGGCTTTTCTAACTCACCAATACGAATCTTTGGACCTTGTAAATCAAATAGAACAGTAATTTCATCAGAGATATTTCTAACCCTAATGAACATCTCTTTATGCCATTCATGTGAATTATGTGAAAAGTTAAGTCTAACAACATCCATTCCTGCTTCAATCATTTTTACTAAGACTTCAGACGATTCATTACTTGGTCCTAATGTACAAACGATTTTTGTTCTAGCAAAATTCTTGTTTTTAGCTTTGTTTAGTGGCAAATTATAGTGTCACCTTAAGATATAATAGCTTAATAAAAGTAATTCTTTTTTAACCTACCTAAATCTTCTTTGAACATAGAAAAAATAGTGTTCCTTGCTAAAAGCAAGGAAGTTACGAATGAGCTTTTATTCCTTTTGTTTTAAAAGCCAATCGTTATTATAGTCACCAATATACATGAATGCTAATGCACCAGGTCCGACATGTGAACCAACAACAGGTCCTGCTTCAATTACAATAATTTCCTTCCCTTCGGGGTTGTTCTTTTCCATGATTTCTTTAAGTTCATTAGCAAATTCAAGAGTTCTGCAATGCCAAACAAAAATTATATCCGTATATGCATTTTTCACTATTAACGGAGCAGCATATTTAAGTGCAGCATCTGCTTCTTCTCGACCTCTGATAGTACCACCAGAAACCAATTTTCCTTCGTTAAATTCAATTATTGGTTTAATCTTAAATGTATTAACTAAGAATCTTTTAGACCAACCTACTCGACCACTTCGATATACAGCATCAACGTTATCTTGAACACTTACTAGTTTGGCTCTTGGAATAATATCATTGAGTCTCTCCATAATTGCTTCTTTTGAAGCACCATCTTTCGCCATTTTTGCAGCTTCAAGCACAATAGCACCAAGTGTTGAGGCAGCAACTTGTGAATCTACAATTGTTATTTCTGCGTCATCAATCATAGGTACAACTCTAAGTGCACTTTGATAGGTTCCAGACAATTCTTTAGAGATGAAAATTCCAATCACATCTTTTGCTTCTTTTGCAGCATCCTCAAAAGCAGTAACAAATGCTTTTGGTGTAGGTACACTTGTTGTGGGATAATCCTTAGCATTTGCTAGTTTATTGTAAAATTCATCTGGTGTTAAATCACCATAATTCCCCATCATCTTGAAGACTTTATCTCCAAAAATAACTTGAAATGGAGCTATGTGAATGTTATATTTTTCAACCATTTCCTTAGGAAGATCTGAGCTTCCATCTGTGACTATTGCTACTTTTCTCATTTCAAAACTCTCCATAGTTAGTAATAGTTGTAGTGATTAGTGAAACATAGTGAACATACTACTTTATCAATTTTATTCATTAATTTGTAAAAAGAGAAGTGAAATAGAATTTACTTTATAGATTCTAATTCACTCATGAAATATTTCTTGTCATCCTCTTTCTCTATCTTCACACCTGCTTCTTTAGCAAGCTCAAGATACTTTGTTACTTTATCTTTGTTTCCCACAACGGAATGAGCTCTTGCCATAGCTTCATAGGTAAATGCAATGTCAAAATCGCCAATATCATTTTTTGTGCAAATATCTAAACATCTTTTTGCATGATGTAAGGCTGGTTCAGCTTTATACAGAACAGAATACACTCTTGATATTTGCCATTCTCCACGTTCGAAGTGAATTGGTTTGCCAATTTGTCCCCAATGATATCTTGAGGTATGAGGAGAATGAATCATTTCATCTTCTACTGTACGTTCCTTTTTGTCTAATAAATCCCAAGTATGATTAAATAGAATGACAGCAAATTTTTGTGTGTTTTTTCTTCTTCAGATAGTTCATCTTTTGTCATTACTAACACCAATAAATAATGATATCAAAGAAACATTCATTCAAGGAAAATTAAACAATATCTCTTATAAAATGTGAAAAATGGTGATTTTTTATAAGAAACTAAATATTATAAATCTTTGAATCACTCATCAATAATCGTTTATTTATAGCATTAATTTTTATTTCTTCATTTCTTAACGATTGAATTAAAAAAAGTAGAAAGAATTTCTGATTTTCATTAATAAAAAATTCTTACTAAATTTTTTTAAAGAAATATTAATTCAAGGAAATGTAATAGACAAAAGGTTTGAGGGAATAATGTCACAGAAAATTAAGGATATAATAAGCACTGCAAGAAAAGAGAAAAGAACATTTTTGTTAGAACCTGAATCAAAACAACTAATGAAGGAAATTGGAATTACTACTACTGATTTCAAAGTTGCTGATGATATTTATGAAGCGAAGAAGATTTCCAAAGAAATTGGTTTCCCAATTGTTATGAAGATATTATCTCCTCAAATTATACATAAGACTGATGCAGGTGGAGTCAAACTAAATATTAATTCTGAAGAAGAAGCTGAATTGGCATTTAATGAAATTGTAGCTAATGCTAAAAAGTATGATTCAAAAGCAGATGTTAGGGGAGTTTTAATCGAGAAGATGGTTAAACCCTCAACTGAAATCATAATAGGTGTTACTCGAGATCCAACTTTTGGTCCTGCAATAATGTTTGGTCTTGGGGGTATTTTTGTGGAGCTGTTAAAGGATGTCTCATTTAGAATTGCGCCAATTAAGAAGAAAGATGCTAAAGAAATGATTCATGAAATTAAAGCTCTTCCAATGCTTCAAGGTTTTAGAGGTGGACCCAATGTTAAATTAGAAAATATCATTGATGCCCTGCTAAAAATATCTCAGCTATCTATTGATTACATTGATGATATATTGGAAATTGACCTTAACCCAATATTCGCATATGAGAATGAAATTTTAACTGTAGACGCAAGAATCATCCTAACTGAACATTAACAAATATACCGTTCATTTTTTAAGATAAGTTAATTCAGAAACCATTCGTAAACTAGTAGATTAAACGAAATGCTATTTTTACCTTAAATTTGATCTTAAAGGACAGTATAACATAGTGGCTAATAAAAAGGAAATTGCTAGAAGATATGATTCTTCTGCTGAAATTTACGATAGTAGATACAAGGATATTCAAATTCATAAATACATAGAAATCTTCTCTCGAGTCGATTTCCAAAACTCGAAAGAAATCATTGATATTGGTTGTGGTACTGGAAGTTTTCTTGGACTAATCCAATCCATATCAGATAATGGTAGGTCTTTTGTTGGTATTGATTTATCTCATGAGATGATAAAAATTGCACATAGTAAACATCCCGATATTGATTTTATCGTAGCTGATTCAGACAATCTACCTATTAAAGAAGGCCTTTTTGATCGAGTTTTATCAGTAACACATCTACAAAATTTACCTGAACCAAAACAAACTATAGAAGAAATGTCCAGAATCTCTACTGAAGATGCTATTTTTGCTGTTTCTATACTTAGAAAAACTTGGACGAAAGAGAAGCTGAAACAAGTTGCAGAAGAGAGTAACTTGGAAATATATTCTGAATGGACAGATGATGTAGAAGATATTGGTATTGTCTGTGGAAGGAACCCATAACTATCTAAAATTTGATCTATAAAGAAATGCTTTTATATGTTAAAGTATGTATAATAATGTAACAGGAGATACCCAGCTAACATTGATTTAAAGAGCATGCTCAAGGAGGCGTCCTAGAGTATGCTCAAAAAGTCATCATTTAGAGCTTTTTTAATAAAAATATCTGAGCAAATAGTGAGAAGATATGACAATTGAAACCAATGAAAATAAAGGATTAAGTGACTTCTTGCTTCAAGTCACGCAAGCAGGTTCTTTTAAGGAATTGGAAAAAGCATATCAAAAAGTGAAAAAGGATTTCGAGGATATTATTAATCAAGATAGCAAAGGTAGAACAAGCACTTTTGTTAACAGGTTTAAAGAGCTGACAAAGATAGCTAGTGAGATTCTAAAGAAAGAAGAAAATGGAAACGTTCCAACTGAAAAACAATTAGCAGTTTTTGGCGAAATGGTTGCATTAAGAGATGTTTGTTATCGAAGATTAAATGACTAATTTCTTTATCTGTTATTTCCATAGTTTTTACTATTTCTTTTACTAAACAATTCATTCTTAGCAAAAAATTTTAAGAGCGTTATGTTCGTCTCAAAGTATTATTGGTGATTATTATGAAATTTCCTCAAATACGTGAATTACTTACTGGTAAACAAGCTGGTAAGAAAGTAGCTTTACGTGGATGGGTAGCCAGAAAAAGAAGTAGCAAAAAAATGGCTTTTCTTACTATCCGAGATTCCACAGATAGAATCCAAGTTTCAATAAATCGCAAAAAAAATGAGGAAAATTACAATATCGCAGATGGCATTGGTTACGAATCTGCAGTTCTTATTGAAGGCATCCTAGCAAAGGATGATCGAGCTCCCGGAGGATATGAAATTAAAGCAGAAAAGATCGAAGTTATTGGTCCTTCTGAGAACTTTCCAATTTCCAAAGACCAAAGCCAAGAATTTCTCTTAGATGTTAGACATTTAGCATTAAGGTCACAAAGATTAACTGCAATGCTTAAAATCCGTTCTTCGGTTTTTGAAGCAATTCATACATATTTACGCAAGGAAGGTTATACTGAAGTACAACCTCCGATGTTCACCACTGCAGGATCTGAAGGTGGCTCTACTTTATTTGAACTCAAGTATTTTGATAAGAAGGTATTCTTAAGCCAAAGTTGGCAGTTTTATGCTGAGAACTTTATTTACGCTCTTGAGAAAGCTTACACTATTGCACCATCTTTTCGAGCTGAAAAATCTAAAACTGCACGTCATGTTACTGAATACTGGCATGCAGAAGTTGAAGCAACGTGGATGGATTTTGAAGGTCTGCAAGAGTTAATGGAGAACCTTGTTACAGCAATTTGTAAAAATGTTGCTAAGAAGAACACTCATGAGCTTAAAGCTATAGGTAGAAATCCTAAAGATCTACTTAAAATAAAACCACCATTTCCACGAATCACTTATTCTGAAGCATTAGAGATGTTGAAGAAACAAGAAATCGAAATACCATATGGATCAGATCTTGGCTCTCGAGAAGAAAGAGCAATTGGCAAATACTTTGACAAACCAGTTATTGTAACAAGATATCCGCGTGAAATTATGGCGTTTTATAAGAAAGTTGATCCTGAAAATCCAAAAGTATGTCTAAATGCCAACTTACTTCTCCCAGAAGTTGGTGAAGTTATTGATGGTTCTGAACGTGAATCAGACTTGAATAAGATAATAGAGAGCCTTAAACACGAGGGAATACCTCCAGAAGAGGTTGATTTCTATTTAGATACTAGAAGGTATGGTTCTGTTCAACATTCAGGATTTGGAATGGGTGTTGCTAGGATTATTATGTGGATTTGTGGCTTTGATACAATTAAAGATGTTATTGCTTTCCCAAGAACAATGACTCGAGTAAAACCTTAAAAAATTAGATGAGTTAATCATCTAATCACTATCACTTTTGAAATGCCATCTTTGGTTATTTCTCTTATTTCAGCTGTTATTTCTTTTGATTTTTAATCATAGTTCTGCCTTTATTTTTCCATTTTTATTTTTTATATAAAATAAATCAAATTGAAACCTGACATGCTATTTCTTTTAATAATAATAGAAAGACTCTAAAAGCAAATGTATTGACAAAAGATTAGTAAATAATTACTAATATATAATACTCGAATGTAGGAGTCAAATCAGAAAAATGATTCCAGTTAGATGTTTAAGTTGTGGTAAAGTAGTTGGAGATAAATGGGAGGAATTCGAACGCAGAACATCTGCCGGAGAAGATCCTGGACAAGTACTAGATGATCTTGGGTTAGACAAATTCTGCTGTCGTCGAATGTTAATTACCCATTGTGATTTAATAGATGAATTCCTTCAATTTGAATATCCAAGGAAGAAGGAAAATTAGTTTTTGTGGGGAATAAAACTAAACTATTCTCCAAAATTTCTCATTTCTCTAATGATGTTAAATCATTTTGAGAATTTAAAATTTTAATTTCTTTATTTTTTTATCTAAGATTATTCTCCCACTAATTAACAGCATGAACAAAATAGTAAACAATGTAGCAATGCGTTGAGAATAAGCTTTTCCAAAAAACCATTTTTTTGTGCAATGAAAAGTTTGGGTTAAAAAAGTGAAGTAGCCAAACATTGCATAGAAAAGTGATATTGAAGAATCGTTAATTAGTATATGAGTTGACATGAATAGAGTGACTACCATTGATGCAATAAAGAAGATTGCCACTATTGACCATTGTAGTTTAAAATATTCATATTTGGAAACTGTACCTATACCAATCAATGTAACACAAATTATTATAACAGAAATTAGTACTAAAATTCGTTTAGTTTTATTAGTGAAGTAGAATGCTATTGGAATAATAGGAAGTAGAAGTGATATTCCTAAAATAATCATACATGAAATGAATAACCATTTGCTTTCTTCTCCCCAAACAACTAAATCACTTATTTCCCAAACATTATAATCATAACCATTTCTGATTGCAAAGACTTGTGATAATATAACAATACAAAGAATATTACAGAACCGAATAAACCAATGAAATAACAGATTTTAGAGAATTTTGTAAAATCTCCATGCCTTACAAAATGTTCTGCCAGTGAAATCTCCCTCAATAGTTACTAATCAACTATTTCCTTAAGAGATTTTCTCTGTTCTTCTGACATTGGGTACATTTGTTTGACAACATTGGAACTTAATGTAACTCCTAGATTAGCAGTTATTACTTCACATTTTGTTCTTAAGATACTGAAAATGGGTGGAAATTTAAACGTAGGATATCTCATTAAATTATTTAATGTAGTCTCATAATTTGACTGACCTTTAACAATAAGAAGATCTGCTTTTCGAATTAATTCATTAAATTGCTCTGATGTTTGATGTAAATTCCAACCAAATGAAGAACTAACAATGAATGTTTCAGTTGCATATTCAGTTAATCCATCTCTTTTGAAATCTTCAAGAGTGCAATCATTTGAAACAGGTGAACCCTTCAAACCAAAATAAACTTCCTTTTTCATTTCCTTAACAAGGAATTCTACTACGAGATTATCTACTACTACTTCTCCACAATTATCAGAAAGATAAATGATAGTCGATGATTTTTCAATTGTTGATACCAAATTATCAAAATCATCAATTGTCAAACCTTCTTTTGGAAAATCAGTCAAGTTTCGTGCAGTTTCTGCCAAATCCACTGTATACCCACCAGTACTAAAATCAACCATATTCGCAGCAATTGAATATTGAATCAATATCCTTAATTTCTCATTAATTGATAAACCAATTAAGGATTCACGAATTTTTGGTATTAGTTCTAGAAAGTAATTATTGCTATCTATTTTGATTTGTAAGAAAGGATCTTCTGTTCCTGTTTTCTCCTCTATTATTTGAAAGATCTCTGTTGAAAAATCTGGGAGCTTTAATGTGTCGAAATTCCTTTTTGTGTGTTCTTTTAACTCACTTAACAATTTCCTTTGGAGGTCCTTATCTGTTGTAGATAAATTAATTACACGTTCAGTTATTTCGTTTAAGCAACCTAAGCATTTGGAATTTGGCATAAGTCAATCTCCAGATATTAAGGAATATAATTCAAGTATAAAAAAGCTAAGAAGAGTAGCAAAAAGAAAAAATGTTGAATAAAGGTTGGAAGCCTTTACTCTTATTTTAATTTCAATAAATTACTTCGTATATTCTCAGAAGAACATATTTAGATTGGAAGTACAAACGGAAGTGATGTAAATCAGAATCACCAACATCAGGTGCTTCGCTCAAATATCCACCACGCCAGTTACCAATTCCGCTTGGTTGTCCACCGGCATAATTAAAATCAGAGTTCAAATGATAAGCACAGAGTTTGTAAATGACTGAATCCCAGAATAGATCTGTGAAACCAGGAGTTTCGTCTTCTTCTGGATCTTCGATGTAATAGTCTTTTGTTTTTATAGCTAACTCATCAAGTCCATCGCTAGCATATTCTGCTGAGATTTTCATCATCCAATGTGATTTGGACATGTCATTAATACCTGATCCGATAATTCCAGGGCTCAAGACTAATACATAATCTACACCATATTTCTTCATGATCTTTATTGATGATGTTTCATTATGTATCAACATTGCCCCAATAACACCGATTTGCGTGTTATTGATTGTGGCGTTATCTACTAACGTCGTACAGTTACCTAATATCCTAATTTGGTAACCATAATCCCACCAACTCATTATTAGTGGTGGTTTTTCACCTAAAGAATAAGGGGCAATATTTAATCGCATGAATTCAAACGTTTCTTGGTAGTCGTGAGCTAGGAATATTTCTTCATTTCGCTTTAGTTGAGGTGTTAATTCATGGTTGAAATAGTATTGTCTATAAGCCATGTTAACTCCAAATATAGCAGTGAGCATTAAAGTAATGGCAACAAACACATATGCTACAGAAATAAGTTCTCGACCTATTTGTTTTGCAGCTCTTCGTTTTCTTCTTGAAATCGTAAACCGTTCTTGACTTATCAATGCAAAAGGTCTGATTACTTCATCGAGAGTATAACCAGCAACAACTGCTGCTGCAGGAGTGATAATAAGAGCAAGTCTTACCATAGATCCACCAAAGTATACTCCAGTCAATCCCATTAACAATAGGAAAATGGTCTTCTCGTTTGGTTTCTTTATACAGAAATAGAAACCAAGTGGTAGTAGAAAGACCATGATGTATATATTGTAGAAAAGCGTTGCCCATGAAGAAGTAAGATTCTCTGCTACTGATTCAATTAAAGGTAACGATTCAGCTAAAGTTGGGAAGAGAGTTCTAATGAACTTGTTAGCAATTGGATCAATTACTTTTAATGCATAAAGAACTATTGTAACAATTATACCTGTACCAATGATTACTAAAATTGATATTTGTGTTATTTTCTTCAGTTTTTCAGTTTCGATGTTTTTCTGAAGTTCTTGATAAACTATGATTATTGCCATTGCAATAATCATAATTAGAGGAATAAGTTGTTCTGTTGAAACTGCAAAATCCAATCCATTTCTTGGAATTAAAGTTCCTAACAGAATTCCAAGTATAATTGTGATTGAGAAACTTGAGAATAGTCTTCTTGAAAATTTCTTTAGTAAAATCATGAGTAGAGCGTATAAAGCTAGTAAATCATAGGCATACCTGTAGGCACCCCAAGTAAGACTTAGACCGCCTAAACATAAACCAGCGAAAATACTATTCATCATGCTATCGTTTGTTAAGCCTTTGATAAAGAAATAGAATGTTAAGAACATAAAGAATATTCCAACACATTCATTATCAAAGAATCCAACAATAGTTCTGCTTAGAAAACCAGTTGCCATTGATAGGAAGAAGGCTGCAAATAAGCCAGTCCTCTTACTATGGAGAGCTGAACCCAATTTGTAGATAACAAATACAGTTGCAGCACCAAAGAAAGCAGGTACAAAATAGGTGACTGTTAGCATTGTTGTGTTAAATCCTATGAAGATTGCAATTTTGTAAAAGATCACTGCAATTAATGGTATAACTATATACATTGATTTGCCCATATTTCGTCCATAAGGATACCATGTGCTTTGATCGTACCAATTCAAGAATGCTTTAAGACCATGCTCATTAAGATATTCTGCACATCTGTATTGAACCCAAGGGTCTAACCCTTTCAATAGGATGTCTGTTGAGAATACTGGTAAGAGTCTGAGCAAGAATGCTCCTAAAACTATAAGTGTTAAACTTAGGTATAGAAGGATGTGTTCTCGCTTCACTTGTGGTTTACTGATCCTTGAATCAATGGCATCCCACGTTCTGCTGAAAAATGCTTTTACTTGTGACAATTGAATCGACCTGCTTAATCCATGAATAATTACATTTTGCTTAATGTTATGGTTCATGAAAGCTATATAATTTTTTCTAGTGTTCCTTTTTCTCTTGGTTTTTAATAGTTTCTTTCTCTATGAACAAAGAGAAATGATGATTAGAAAATAAAAAAAAGGGTAAAAAAGTATTACCCAACATTCTTTAAAGAAAATTATTCTAGTATTGTTTCTTGTTCTTCTTCTGTAGAGGTTTTCTTTTCTGACCAACGGAATAAGTAGATACATCCCATTAATACCATTGCTAGGATTATGAAGGCTACACCCATTTGCCAACCACGATATGTTATACTGATAGTGATTATAGAATAGACAATATCAAACAATATTATTGCTAAACCACTTCTTCTTAGAAATATTTTGTTAAATATGATTCCATAAGCGAACAAAATGATACCAATAATTGCCCAAGAAATGCTAGTCCATATCACCTTAAAAGGCACATCTTCAGAATAGAAGTATAAAATACTTGTAACCATTCCAACAAGTGCTGAAACAATTGACAAAGTCGTTGTTAATGGTTCACCAAGTAGGAACAACTCATTAACAATAGCAAATAGTAGAATTGTGGAAGAAATGGCTAATAGAATTATATAAATGTATTTTGTCTGTAATTTTTCAACATTGGAGAGGACTAATCCTAAGAATAGAAATGTTGATACAAGCGAGCTTGTTGTTGTCACACGAATGTTTAGTGGAATTGTCGCGCCTAAGAAAGCAATAGAAACTACTAGTCCTTTAATACAATTAAATTTCCAATTAGTAGCTAGCATTACCATAGAGGCAATAATAAATCCAATAAAAATACCAAAAAGAATCATATCATTATTGATCTTCTTCTTCCGTCTTTCATCAGATAGTGTTCTAAGTTCTTCAGTATCTGGTTTCTCGTAGAATCTCATTATAATAATGATCATAGTAAATAGTGCTAATGGTATGAAAAGTGCATAGTCAACAATAAATGCTTTATTTAGAATTGATGAAATCCATGTGAAATTGTAAGCAAATGAATAAGAGAATATCACAATACTGGCAAGTATTGGAGCAATAACTCCAAAGAATTTACCCATATTGAATTCTTCTGTAAAGAAGAGTACAACTGATATTATAGCAACCATTAGAAACAAAATGCCACAAGTTAATGTAAATAGGTTAGAGTTAGGCATACCTTCGGGTTTGATAAATGGTCCTACTGAGCATAGCAAAGTTAAAACAATGCTATAACCTAGACGAATTCCAAAATTATCTTTGTGTCTAATAGTAACTGCTGAAACGATTATGCCCCATAAGAGCCAAATTCCTGAAACAACATTAACAATGTAATCTACTTTTACAAATCCTTGATCAAATAACATAAATGATGTTAGGATAAGCAATGTTAAAGCTGAAAACAGGTTTGTAACTAGAGTCTCTGTTGTTTTTCTTTCAAAGAATAATAAGGTATAGAAGAATATACAATAAGCACCGAAAATAGTAGTTATCACAATAGTATTTTCTAAAATACCTCCAATAACACATAGCGATATGAATGGAATTGGTATTAGATATTTGGCATTATCTTTTTGCAACCAAATAAATCCGACTGTACCAAGTGCAATTACTCCATAGATTATAGCTGATACCCAAGATTCATTAAATGCATTATAGGCTTCAAATACAATGTATAGTAAATGAATAATTGTTAATGCAATAACTTGGTGAGTAATTTTGTGGACAACTAATTTACCTTGTTTTTCTGCTTCTTCAAATTGTGATCTTTGTTCCTCTTTTACTGAAACGTTTTTAGCTTTATTCAAGTACTTTAACCTCCTTTACTTTCCAATCGAAAAACGCTGAGACGTTGATTACTATGAAGATCACAAAAATAATTAGAGATTCATAAGCAAACAAATTGAGGCTGCCAGTCAGTAGAAAGATGCTGATTACTATTGCATTGACAATCAACGAGACAATAGAGTACATCCTCCATTCTTTAATGTGAGGAATTATTATAGGTAAGTTTACTATCAGAGATGTTACTAGAAGCAAAATTATTCCTGAGAAAGCGTACAAAGCATTTAATGTTCCAAGTAAACCTAGGAGAATTATATTTACTCCTGAAACAATTGACCATATTGTATATAGAGCTGTAGATTCTATGAATACTTTTGATATGAAAATACTTACTATTGTTAATAGGAGGAATGATATTCCTAGAATATAGTACAATACATCTTGTGCTATACTTGTAGGATTATTCAAAGTTAATAATAGAATTGCTTGAAGTTCTGCGAAGATAAATGATACAATTGCACTTGCAATATTGAAATGTTTTTTCATAATTTTCAGTACACTAAGTATTCCAAATATGAAATATGAAGCAAAGAATAGTGCTGTAGTTACAGGTGTATCATTGACAGCTATTGCGAAGACAGATATTGCTCCGACAAATATCTGTCCGACTATCCATATATAATGTTGATCAGACTTGATCTCAAGATACTCTTCTTGAATAAATCTATAGTAAAATGAAACTCCTAAGATTGCAAGACAACTTATGAAGATTTCAAACGGATAGATTCTAGACCAAGCTGGTTCTGTTTGATAAATTGCATATGGATATGCTAACACAAATAAGACAATAGATGGAAAGAGCATGGACATAATTGTTAAGGACCTTCTTATTGGGAGAGGAATCTTATCTTTGCTAAATCGAACTACAAATACAACCATTATTGGTATAAGCATTAATGGTATAAATTCCAATCCAACTTGCGAACTTATTTTGGGTATCATTAGTAGGAACGGTGTAACTGACATTGTTACAACTGATCCCCACCATTTACTGAAGAAAATTGCAACTAAAGCTGCAAAGACTATTGGTAGTGTAAATCCAAATAAGCTGCCAACACTTCCAAGGCTTGAAGTACCTGATCCACCAATTTCCCAGAGAATATCAATCGCTGTAAATATTATTGCAGGAATAAATCCTGTCAGCATTAACATTTCTGAATTGTTTAATACACCAAGTCCAATAGAAGCTAAACATATTCCGTAGCTAATTAATAAGAAAAGAAATTTTGGAATGAGTAAACTTTGATAGGCTGCTAAACCTACAAAGCCTCCAACAAATAATACAATAAATCCGATAAAGATGATTACTGATGTTATTTGAGGAACAGGCAATCTTCTTTCTTCAGTAACTCTATTATCTTTTCCACTTTCAATGGTATCTCCTGGTTTGTAATCAACTTCTTGCTTTTTCACAGCAAGTTTCTTCTTTGCACGCCATCGTAATCCTGAGGTTATCAACTGACCTATAAGTATAATTACGAACCCTATTACATAAATGACAACTAGCTGGTAAACTTTGGAATCTAATGTAACTACTACAAAGTAGATTGTAAGTGTGACACCGATGCTAAAGAGAATAATTGCTAGATAAAAGAACCAATAATTTAAGAGATTCTTCTCAATATTTGACCAAATAGTTGGCTGTTTTATACCTGGTTCTACTAACATTGCTTCAGCCCCAGGTTCTCCAACAGGAGCAACTTTTACCTCCTTTGGTCTTCTAGCAGGTACTGGTACATCTAATGTTTTTGCTAAAGCATTTCGTTTTGCATTAATTCTGTTAATGAAATGGTTCAAAAGAACAACTATATTGTTTGCAAGTTCCAATTCATCATCAGCTAAATCCTTTTGAATGGAATCTTTGAAATTACTGAAAATTAAAGCCAAATTATTTAGTTTATTAGCTAAATCATTAAGTTCATCAAGTGGTGTTGCATGAAGTTGTGAGCCACATTCTTTGCAGAAACGAATATTGGGAACTGACGCTCCACAACTTCTGCAATTTATTCTGTCTCCTTCTGTAGTTTCCGTCTTAGCGGTCTTTTTTGATGATTTCTTTGACAATTGTTTGTGTTTAGTTTCAAAGCGACTATGTAAAATAGAAAATTCTTCTCTAAAAGCAAGAAGAAGTTTTTCGGAGTCAATTGATAATTTATCAAGGACTTTAGCTCTTAATTGGCTAGTTAAATCCTTGATTTCATTTAGTCTATCGAGTTGATCTTTGACTTCATCTAGTTCCGTAGCACCAAGAATAGCACCGCACTTTGGACAAAAACGACCTTTAGCCACCATAGCTCCACATGATTGACATTTAATTTGTTCATCTGTAGACAATAAAATATACCCCCGTCACCCATTATAAAATCTGCGGGTAGTTAATTAATGATAACAACTAAAATATTAATACCTTTTCCAAATAATTAATAAAACAATAGCTATTTTCCATTACTTTAGATAATAGAATAATAGGGATAAATTTTACAATAAAAAGGGTTAGAAAAATGTCAGAATCAACTATTGAAAAAGATGATTGGAATACTATTTTAGGCGAACTCGATGAAATTGTGCGTGAAATTGATCGATTAGCTTCTATGGCGATGGGTGATAAGTCTGCTTTTGAAGGAGAAGACTTTCCTGCTTTAATCCATTTCATCGGGGAACTAAAAAAAGAGAAGAAAAGTCAATCTTGGGAAAAGATAGAGAATTTTGCACAGTCTGCTAAAGAAAATTTGAAGTTTCTTGAAGAAACTCAGCAAATAAAAATGCAAGGAAAAAGAATTGATAGATCTTTTATTGGTGTTTTACCAAAAAACACTGATCAAATTGGAAAAAATGCTCTTCTTACACTTAATGATGTACCTATTATTTTACGAACAATAAATGGTTCTGTTGAAGCTATGCTTATAGATATGAAGCTTAAATTGGGTTTTCCGATTGTGAAGTTTGAAAAGGAAATTCTTGACATTAAACATCAAATAGATCTTTTAGAGGAAGAAATTAGAACCCATTCCAAAACAAAGAAAGGTTTAGTTAGTAGAGATGAACAAGTTGTTTATACACAAGCATATCGTGAGAAATATCATGAAATTATTGAAAAAGCTGAAAACTACATTACTCGAGGGTTCAAAACACATTCTAAAGCTTTTGAAGATGTTTATGATCGTTTCCAAACTAAGCTAAATAATTATCGTGCTAGTCCTGCCTTTGATGATTTCATAAAAGAAAACTGTTCAAAAGTCAATGAAACAATAGATAATTGGCTTAAAGATGGTTTCAAAGCATTCACAAAAGCATTGAAATTTATTCGAAAAATTGACGATAGACTTAGTGATACCAGACAAACATATATCCAACAGATAAAATCCGAATTAGATAAAGATATTAGTGAATTAATCACGAATATCGAGAAATTGTACAAACTAGAGATACATATGAACTCTACTAGTTTTTCAAAAATGAAAGAATCTTCTGAAAAGGTTATTTCTGCAGCTAAGTTTCTTGTTAGAACTGTGGATGTCGTTGCAGAAGATCCACATGAGAAGCTTGTCAATGATGAGAAAATTATACGAGAAGCAACAGCAATGGCTACATCAGCTTTTGAGGGTACTTACGGTAGTATTGAAGAGAAATTAAACGAGTTTATAAAACAAGTTCCCCCAAGTAAGAGTACAAAGAAAATCCTTGATGAGATTGCTGAAACAAAGGGGAATTGTTTAGATCCAAATAGCCTTGTTGATATTGTTGATGCTTTTCCAGGACTACTTGATTATAGAAAGAATATCGATTTGCTTCTCAAGGAAATTGCCACTGATATTGTAACAACCCAAGAAAAATTTGTTAAGAAAATCAAGAATATCAACAAGATATTAGGACAAACTGATACTATAGATATTCCATCTGATGATTCATTAGTAAAAATAAGTTCAGTTAATCTTGATGATTTTGGACCTCTAAAAACTGTAGAAGGGATACTTAAGGGAAGTTTAGCTCAAGCAGCAAAAGCAATTTCTGAATTTGAAGATAAATTTTCAGAAGGACTTGGCGTTAGTATTAACCCCAATCTAGAAGGTAAAATTGCTAGATACATTAGACCTTCTTACAAACCTACTGTAAAACAAGCAAATAAAGCAATGAATGATTTAGAGAAATTCGCAATTAACTTAGCTAAAGACACTGGAATAGCTATAAATGAATATGTCAAGGATTTGAAAAAATTCTCAGTAAAATCAGAAGCATTAACTGCTTTACAGAAGCTTCTGAAATCTATAAGTAAGGATGCAATTAGTAGCAAAATAACACTAACAGAGATAATAACAAGATTAGAACAAGCTATTAAGGAATACTCCAAATTGCTTGATGGAATTCTCGCAGAACATTCCAACGATTTAACGCTTATAATGAAAGATATGAATAAAGTTCACATAGGTGAAGGCATGGAGCTAGCTAATTTTGGTTTGAAACATGATGAATTAATAAGCAACATTTCCTTAGAGTCAGTAATAGAACAGAAAGGAAAGGAAGAGTCAGAATTGGTTTGCAAGAAGTGTAGTAGCAAAATCGTTTGGCAACAAGGAGAATATAATGAAATGCTTGGGTTAGATGTTCTTAAAGTTAGATGTGAAAAAGGTCACGAAGATACTATCATCGGTTTCGGTGATGAAGAAGAGGAAGAAGATGTTTTGGAAATCAAATGTTCAAAGTGTGGTTCAGAAACCCTTGTTCCAACAAAAATTGATTTGTTTACCAAGGAGAATCTCATAATTTTCGCAGCATGTCCAAAGAAGCACGAATCTGAATTCATTATTAAGAAAAATTAAAAACAAGAAGAGCTATAAAGAAGAGATAATTAGTAAATTGCATGAAAGTTGAAGTTTAAATAAAATTGCTGTAGAGGATTATATAATTCTCTACTCAGGGATCTTGTTGAAAAATGACTGACTATAAAAGAGATCCAATACGCTCTCAAGCTCGTCGCGATGTTCTCAGAGCAATAGGGGATAATGATATTATAAACAAGTTTGAGATAGTTGAACTGACAGATCTAAGCCCATTAACAATTAATTCTATTTTGAGAGAGTTTAGAAATTATAAAATCATTACTTGTCATGCTGGTGTGATGTACTCTCTTTCTGGAGAAGGAAGAGAAGTTTATATTCAATTGTTAAGAGACAAAAAATATCGGAAGAAAGAATATGAGCGCAGAATGAAGAGCATGTGGCAAGAAGAAGAAAATACTGAAAACACTAGGTTAATAATCATTGATGATGATGATTCCTCAGACGAAAATGAAAAATAACAAATAGAATTCTAATTTTTACTATCATTTGTATTATTTCTTATAAGATCATATTGATGCTGCCATGAACCAAAAATAACTCCATCATTTGACCACTTTCTAATAGTCTTCAAAATTTCCAGAGCTATTGATGTTGGTTTTGAATTGAAATATTTCGTTCCGGGTAATGGTATAAGATAATGCATGTGAATTCTGCAATTTTTAGCAATAAGTTGCTTGCAAAGATCTATTGTTTCGTATTGTTCTTCAATAGTCTCTTCTGGGAATCCTAAGATAAAGTCAACGTTCATAACGAAACCGAAATCATTTGCTAAATCTACAGCATTGATAGCTTGCTCAACTGTGTGCCCTCTTTTAATTTTCTTCAAAATTTTTGGACTACCAGATTGTGCACCCATAGTTAAATTATCATTATCACAGTATTCCTTGGTAAGATTCAAAGTATCCTCTGTTACAGATTCAGGACGAACTTCTGAGGGAAATGTTCCAAAATATATTCTACGTCTTTTTTTCGCTTCAAGTTTCTTCAAACCAGAAAGCAATTTTTTGATATAGCTAACATTTGGTTCGGAGGATTTTTTAGAACCATAACCAAAAGCATTTGGTGTAATAAATCGAAAGTCCCAGGTTTCTCTTTTACTAAGGAGATATTTTCCCCATTTGATTGCATTTTCTGGGCTTCTATAACGTATTGTCTTACCAAATAGAGAAGGTACTTGACAATAAGTGCAATCAAATTTGCAACCTCGAGTTATCTCGAGAGCAGAATAAAGTTCATGATTTGGTGCAAAAGGAGGATACTCATCCAAAATAATAGGTTTATTTTTTGGTCGTATAACGACTTCCCTTTCATTATTTAGAAAAGCAATTCCTTTAAGCCGTGTAATCAAATCATGGTTTCTTAATGCTAAAACTAATTCAGGAAAAGTTTTCTCTCCCTCTCCTATAACAACTGCATCACAACCATTATTCAAAAGCTCACCAGGAAGAGCAGATGGATGAGGACCACCAGCAATAATAAATAGTCTGTTTCTTTTTGGATGAGAATTTAGTATGGTAAGTAATTGATGAATGTCACTCATTTGAAAACTGTGAACTGATATTCCAATAATCAAATTATTAAATTGTTCAATATCTAAAAGACGATTTATCTCCTGTAGAAACTCCTCTGGTTTTGGTATGAAAACATGAATATCTGAAAGATGAGGATTAATTTCCAAAGCACCAATTAACGAATGATATGAAAAGATATTGGCTCGTGAATAACGAAAGACTATTCCAAGCTTATATTCTGAAATAGGCATTGGTGAAGATCTTATTTCTACAGTCATTAGTCATCATTCTTCGTTTGTTTTTAGCATAAAACGATAAACTAAACCAAAAAGAAAGTCATAATTATCGAATTACTATCTTCTGAATGAGTTAATAATCTTACTCAAATAAAAAGAACAAATGTAAATAGTTCATCGCTTTTGGTTTACTTCGAATGCATTTCATCACATTTCTTTATTCGTTTGTAAGATCGACTGAAAACGCCAACTAACGAAACAGCTTCTTTTCCTGAAACAAATGATCTTCCCATAATATTTCGGAAACGTCGTACCAAGAATTCGCTTTTCCTTTCATGATACCCAAGTACACTTACAGCTTTTTCAAACCATTCAATGAGTAGATCCTTCTCTTCTTTTTTGGCTTCCCGATAATGAGTGTCAACAATTCTCTCTTTTAAAACATGTAATGAATAGATAATAATTGCTACAGATTGAGCTAGATTCAGAGCTTTATAATCGCCAGAGGTTGGTATATGAATGGACATATCACAAAACTCTATTTCCTCATTTGTTAATCCATAATCCTCTCTACCAAAAAGAATAGCAACATCTCCTTTGAACTGTAATATATTTGCTAAACTAGGATCATTTGAACTAACAGCAACTCGAACATTTGTTGAACCTTTATCTGTACTGATTTTTGAGGTAGTTCCTACAACATAGGTAACAGTTTTACAAAACTCCTCGAGGGAATCATATATTTTGATATTATCAAGCACTTCTTGTGCATGTTTTGCGAATCTAAACGCATCACCTGCGATATCTGCTTGTGGATTTATGAGAACAAGTTCATTAAAATCAAAATTCTTCATAACTCTAGCTACTGCACCAATGTTACCAGATATTTTTGGTTCCACTAAAACAATCTTTATTGTCATTGTATTCATTTTATTTGAGTATGAATCTACTTTTAATCTTATAGGAATTGAAGTATAATAGGAAATAAAGGAATCATTAGTTTTCTATAAAAAACTGTTTTCCTTTATACGGAACGATTAAATTTGGAAAAGTAGAAATTACATACAAGTGATTGACATGAGTAAAATAGATGTTTATATTAATTTGTGGAACTATTTGCAGGAAATTGGAGAGAAAACAATTAAAATCATTGAAAGAGAAGAAGCTTGGGATTACAGAATAAATCAGAATGAATTTACTGTTTTGGAAACTTTTAATCACACACTTCGAACCATTTTTGAAGATGCAGGTAATTGGTTTTTGAAAGAAACTATCAAATTTCAAGCAACAGATAAGCATATTGATGATCTAGAAAAAGCTGTATTTAGGATGATTAAAGCAATTAGAACATTAAAAGATTCTCATTTAAATGAAACGTTTAAGTTTCAATGGGGAGAAGAATCAACCATGGAAGGTGCAATTCAGCAGAATTTATATCATGCTATAGGACATTTTGCTCAATTAAGAGAAAGATCTGGAATTAAAATGAGAACAGCAAGTTTAAAGGAATAAATAGAAAAAGAAATAGTTGCTTACCTTTTGTTGATTTAGATGTTGTTTTTTCATCTTTTGATATCTTTTATTAAACTCCTAACAACTGCAATGAGGAATAGCAATACTGGAGCAACTACAATTGCTCCCAAGAATATGTAAAGCAACAAAAGTAAAAAGTCAGTAGAATCCCAATTACCAAGTTTTGGATAAACTTCAACTGGTAATTCTAAGTTAGTTACATTTACAATATGTAAAGGTTTTCTTGATTCAAAATGACCAGTTTCTGTGCTATGTAGATAGATATAGTTATCTTGAATTTCAAATGCTGAAAAGAGTCCATGTGGATCAGTTTGAAAATTACTTAGAAGTTGTATAGATGTTAAATCTGATGCATCCAGTATACTAAATCCTTTATAACGAAGTAAATAGATGATATTTTCTACAACAAAAATATTAGAAGAAAAATCATCATTTAATCCGTCAAATAATGAGATAGAGTAAGCAGCAAGAGGATTGGTTATATTGTAAACATGTAAACCTTTTGAATTTTCATCTATATACAGATTATTTCCATCAATATAGATACTAGGAAAATAATTACTCTCGTTTAAAACATAGTCTTTTACCAGACTTATATTTGTATAATCAGTTATATTAAGTATTGAAAATCCTTTTTCTTCATCACAAATATAAGCAAAATTATTCTTTAAAGCAAAATCTCTATAATTTGCTGAACTATTGGAATATTCTCCGATTAATTCTAATGTTGAAAAATTCTCGATGTCATAAATTGCTAACCCATTTTCCTTCAGTGCGTATAGATATGAATCATTGATTGCAAAATTTATAACTCCGTATATTAAATAATGAGCTCTCTCAGTAATAGATGATGGATTAGTATAGTCCAATATGTAAAAATCATCATGATTATTGTAGATATAGATATAATTTTCTGAAATAATCATTTTATTTTCATATCTTAAACTTAGATTTTGAAATGAGTTAATTAGTTTCGGTTTCTTTACATTTGAAATATTATATATCTCCAAACCATAATGAAGTTCTACAAGATACAGTAAAGAATTACTAACGTGTAAAGAAGAACCACTTCCAACAACACCATTATTAGAAGATACTGTCATTCTTATGTTGTTTAAAGATAATTTGTTTTGAGTAGCAACGTTGTTTTTATAATAGCTAGTATTTTCTTGGATATTCGATTTGTACAAAACACCAACTAAAGGAATTGCTGAATTAAAAATAGATAACACAATTAGTAATAAAAAATAGAATGTTAATATCTTTGTTCTAACAACATATTTTATATCTGGAAATTTCAAACAATCACTCTCCTAATTTTTCCTGATTATCATTTATACCTTCCGTAACTGTTTTTTTCTTCTTCCTAGCAAAAAAGATGATAAGAAAAATTGTTATTCCAGTAAGAGGTAAAGCAATTGTGATAATTGCTACAGCCAACATTGCTTTAGAAAGTGCATCCAACCAATCCCAAAAATCAAATTCATCAGGAGGGAAAACATGTAAAGGTGATTCAAGATCGGTTATGTTCACAATGAATAAGGGATTTCTAGAAACGAAATGTCCATAATATATATTGTGAATATAAATGAAATTATTTTGAACTATAAAAGAACTAAAAGATGTACTGAATTCAGGTGCTGAATAGTTACTTATAGCTTGTATTTGTCCTAAATCAGATATATCAAATATGAAAAGATTATTGGGATCTAACATAAACAGAATGTTCTCATTAATGATAATATCATTTATAGAATAATTATGAAGCTCATATGATGAAATCAATGCTATATTTAATGGATCAGATATATTAAAGATAAACAATTCAAGAGAATTATCATATAGAAACAATCTATCACTTTTGATGTAAATAGCTGTTTTGAAATAATCTTCATTAAATATAATTTCACCTAAATATTGTATATCGGTATTATTAGAAATATCCAGAATTACAGGTCCTTTGTATCTATCAAGAACATAAGAATAGTTTCCTCTTATATTGAAATCATAGAAACTGTATGAATCATTATAGTAGCTATCTAGTTGTTCAAGAGTAGAGAAATTCTCAAAATCATATATTGTAAAATTATTCTCTGATATTGTATACAAATACCAATCATTTATTGCAAAATTACTCAAATCCTCTAGTCCTGTATATCTAGTTTCTTCAAATATTGACATTGGATCTGTACAATCTAAAACAAAAATACTATTAGAATATTTATTATAGATATAAAGATAATTGTCTTGAACAATCATTGTGCTGTCATAATCAACATCTGGAGCTGTATAATTTTTGACTAATCCAGGTTCATTTACATCACTTACATTATAAATTTCTAAATTATACCAATTTTCTATTAGAAATAACCAATCATCATTTACAAATAGAGTATTACCACTTCTGATAACATCATCCTCTCTATATATAGAATTTTCATAGAAACTATCTGATGGAAATTTCTGATTTGCTAAACTATCATTTACAATCATTGATTTATCTGTTGTAAATTTTCTTGCAAGTAGTTCTTTCGATGAAAATGTGATAAACAAAATTGATGACATAAGTAAAAGTACAATAAAAGAAAAGAGAAATCTTGTTCTAGCATATTTTCTTTTTGAAAATTCCAAGAGATTACCCTCTCAGAATAAATATTACTTACTGATTTAAGATATTTTCCTTTTTAAAAAACTGAGCAAAAACATGAATTTAGAAAGATAGAATAAAGCTGTAATTATTCCTTTAATTCTGATGTTATCAAGAACTTCTTGCGCATGTTTTGCAAATCCAAAAGTATCCCCAACAATTTCAGCTTGTGGATTTATTAGAACAATTTCATCAAAATTAAAATTCTTCATTACTCTAGCTACAACACCAATGTTACCAGATATTTTAGGTTCAACTAAAACGATCTTTATTGTCATTGTATTCAATCTTATTGAGTGTAAATTTACTTTTAATTTTAAAGTACTTATTCAATAATAATTCAGTTAATGTTTGTATCATTTTTTAATGTCTTTTATTATACTCTTAATAACTGCAAAAAGGAATAGAAATACAGGAATAGCTACTATTGCTCCTAAAAATATGTAAAGCAATAAGAGAAAAATTTCAGCTGACCCCCTACTTGATTTTGGATATACTTCAATCGGCAATTCTAAATTTGTGATATTTACAATGAATAATGGCGTCCTTTGTTCAAAATGAGCAGTATATGTATTGTGAAGATAAACAAAGTCGTTTTGGATCATAAATGAATAAAAAATTGTATAGAAATTAGATTCTATATAATTGCTAATAGATTGTATTTGTCCTAAATCAGATCCATCTAAAATGAAAAAACCATCGCTTTGAAGTACATATAGGATATTCCCTTTAACAAAAATATCAGTTATACTATAATTTGCAAGTTCATCATATAACGAAATCTTAGCTATAGACAATGGATTAGAGATATCAAATATATGTAATCCAATTAAACTTTCAAATATAAACAAATTATCATTAAAAATATAGATGGATGGTTTGTATTCTTCCTCATTCAGTGTAATTTCACTTATATAATCAATATTAGAATAGTCAGTAATATTCAGAATAACAAATCCCTTCATTTCATCAAGAACATATGAGTAATTACCTTTTATTGTAAAATCATGGAAGCTATACGTATCATCAAAATAATTAGCTAATTGATCAAGTGCAGAAAAATTCTCAAAATTATAGGTAGTAAAATTATTCTCTGATATTGTATACAAATACCAATCATTTACAGCAAAATTCTTTAAGCCCTCTAAATCTGTGTATCTAGTTCGTTCAAAAATTAATGTTGGATCTGTACAATCTAATACATGAAGAATATCGGTATGCTCACAATAAATGTAAAAATAATTATTCTGAACAATCATTTTGCTATCATAACTAACACTTAGAGCAGAATAACTATAGACTACTTCAGGTTCAATCACATTGCTAATATTATAGATTTCTAAATTATACCGATTTTCTATAAGAAATAACCAATTATTATCTACAAACAGAGTGTTTCCGCTTCTAATAACATCGTTCTCTACATATATTGAATTCTCTGATAAGTCATCTGATGGATATATCTTATCAGTAATTTTCTCTTTTATAATTGTTGAATCATCTGTAGCTAGTTTACATGCTAGAATTTTCTTCGATGAAATTGTGATAAAGAAAATTGATGACATAAATAAAAATATGATAAAAGAAAAGAGAATTTTTGTTTTGATAAATTTAAATTTTGATGATTGCAAGCAATTACCCTCCAATATGATTATTATCTAATCTTAATATAATATATTTTTGATTTTAAACAGACAAAAACCATAAATTTAGAAATAAGTGGAGTGGAGGAGATTTGAACTCCCGACCAGCAAGTTTCTCTAAAGAGAGCACCGCTCCAAAATTACATCATCCCTAGCGGTCAGTATAATTTTAGTCTTTTTCTGGAGCCTGCCGTGCTGCCTGGCTACACTACCACTCCATTATTTGAGCATTCTTTTTTTGATATTTTGAAACTTAAAACCTTTTCGATTGTATTGTTGAGATTGATTGCTTTTTATTTTTTACTTAAAGAATTCCTTATTTTCCTTCCACCACTCCTTCCATTTTGCATACATTTGATCTCTATTTTTTTCTGCTATCCCTCCAACAAATGCTCCTCCAGGATTTCCTATTGCTCTTCGGATTAGCGTTATCTGTCCCATGTGTCCCAAATAATGTAATGCAACTCTGTCTATTGCTTGAATTAATGATTCCTTAATTTCTTTTCCTGCATCTATTTCTGGATTTTCTCTTAATTTTTCTTCAGGTAATTTCTTCAGATACTCAAAAGTATCTTCTGATATTCTTAGATATGTTTCTACTAATTGTCCAAAGGATTTTGGAGGTTCTCCAATTGCGATCTCTTTAGAAGCATCATAAGCGTAGTGCTCTTGTTCTTCATCGGAAAGTAATCTTTTTCCTTGACACAGTTCACCAAATATAAAATCCATATGTGATGCACAATGCCCAAAAATCCAACAAATATGATTTGTTTCTGGAGTTATTTGTTTATAGATCTCATCGGGTTTTAATCCAACAATTGACATTAGTAAATTACTTTCAGCGATTTTGAGCAAATCTATTGTTTCTTCCTTAAGACTTCTCATATCTTTTTCTAAAATAGACATTGAAACCAACCTTCTTAGCTATTCATGAAAAACGTTTCTTTTATAATTATCTTAAAATTAGAATTTTCTTGCAATGAAAATGTTCTTATCTAATAAATTGATAAAATGAGTTAATTAGTCATTTAAATGGCAAGTTTACAATATTCAGGAGATAATAACAATGACAGATTGTGTCCTATTCCTACATGGTCATCAACCATATTATAATGAAGAATTTATTGTCAAGGAAATTACCTGGCAAAGCTATGGTCCTCTATTCAAAATGCTGATTGATTTAAGCAAAGACCACAATTTTGAGATTAATCTTTCTCTTACTGGTAGTGTTATTCAATGGTTTGAACGCACAAAAAATGAATATTTAATTTCTTCAATCAAAGAATTAATTGATAGAGGTGTTGTCGAAATTTTATTGTCTCCATTCTATCATGCCCCTTTAGTCTTTACTGATGGTGGTTTCATAAAAGAACAATTCTATCATCATCGAAAAATGGTAAAGGAAATGTTTGGTAAAGAAATGAGAGGAATGTTTCCTCCTGAATTAGTTTTCTCTACCCATAGAAACGATTTACTAATGGAACTTGATATTGACTATACGATTGTAGAAGGAGTGCATAATGCATTCTATACTGATGATGTTGAAGGTATCTGGAAATTAGGCACTAAAAACGAAATTTTCATCCTTCCTAGAAACAGAGCCTTAAGCTGGCATTTTTCAGATAACTCATTTCCAAATGGGCAATGGTTACTTGAGACAATTAGTAAGAAGAATGGTCCAGTAACAATTGGTTGTGATTTGGAATGTTTTGGTCATCATCGTGGTGCAGATTCATTCAAGTTTCTGGAGTATTTTCTAACCAATGCTGAGAGAAATAATGTTACATTCTCTCGAGCAGAAGAGGTTGTAAAACGAAACAAAGATAAAGCACAATTTTATCAAACTGAAGAAGTAACTACTTGGGCTAGAAGTATCAATGTCTTTTTCCCACATTCAAAGATTATTGAAATGTGGTTTGCCACAAATGATGCTGTCTCTACCTATCATCGAATTGAGTATTTATATTTCAAACTAGAGAATGCTTTGCAACAGAAGAAGGAAAAAAAACACAAGAAATATCTTGATGAGATAATCGATATAAAAGTTAAGAAGCTTGATGATATTCGTTGGAATATCTATCGAGAATTAACAGATGCAGCACTATATCATGAAGATTTTTCAAATGAGAACACTTATCGTGCAATGTTAGATCGATGTGGTTGGATAAAAGGTCGTTTATGGAAAGTTGAAGAAAAATTGACAGAAATCATGATGCAAATCTAATTTTTTTGGAAGCTAATCTATCCATAAGAAAGGATAATATGTTGGTGAAATACAATATTTGTCATCTTGTGGTGGATCAATAAAGGAAAAATCTTTGTTTGAAAGGAAGGTTTCTATTCGTTTACCCCTTTCAACAACAGTTTCATCGAATCCAAATTGATCTTCTTTTGTGCCTGATACTTCTATGTGAACTTTCTTTAGAATTTTATTTACATCTAAATAACAGATTTCGTTGTTAAGCAGAATCCATACGACAGAGATATTTTCATTTTCATCATGAAATTGACTGTTCTCAGGTTTTGTTTTTGCAGTTTCCAAATTCAGATTTGTTAAAATATTTTGTAATTCCTTTTCATCAGTAAATTGAATACTTGTTACTAATCTTACTGGTTTCAAATCATTAGGGGAAGGATATATTGTGCATATACGAAAAATATTCAATGATAATATCCACTTTCTAACAATCTCTACTCCATATTCAAAATTTAAATAATCTAATGGCAAATCTATCACAATTTTTGTTTCTTCTGAGATAATATCTAAATAAAGTAGAAAAAAATTTCTAATAAAAGTTATTAGGAACGGAAAAATTTAGCTTTAGTAAGAGTATTATAGAGATCTTCTATTCTTTCTGGATTTCTTGGACGAGTCCATTTTGTAAAGAAGAACTCGAAGTAATCCTTTACACCATATTTTGTTAGCTGTTCAGCTGTCATACCCAGATTCTTCTTCTCATCAGCGTATTCTTCTATTATACTATCAATTTCCTCAGATGATACTCGTTTGTGTTTATGATAATGAATAACACCTGTAGTTAGTCTTCCTCTTTTCTCAGCTGGTTCTTTCTTTGCATAACCTAAGCAAAGAGCAACAGATGGAAAGCAGAATTCTTGTGGTAAATTAAATAACTCATAAATTTCAGGAAGTGGAGCTCTGTGTACACTATTAGTAAATAAGGATCCAATACCTAATGCTTTAGCTGCAATAGCTGCTGTTTGGGCAGCAAGAATCGTATCTGTACTTCCAGTGATAAATTCTTGGATGTTGTCTGGACAAAATTCATATTTTAGATATTTAGCAGTATCAATTATCCGTGTATAATCAATACAGAAGAGCAATCCTTTGTTTGCTCTATAAAACAATTTCTTTAGAATTTCTTCATCCTCAACAACAATTATTGAATAGTTTTGTCGTGCTGATGCACAAGCAGCTTGAATAGAAGCATTGAGAATCTTTTCTAAATCCTCTTTTGAAATTTCCTTATCAGAAAATTCCCTGATTGATTTCAAATTATGAATGGTTTTTAGTGTTTCATTCATCTTCCATCTTACACCTACACATATACTTTTGTAGTGAAGTGCAAATCATCAACTTTTTGCTTCACTAAATTAACAAATTCATCTGTTGGTTTAGTTCCCTTGTAATTTCTGATAACTGCAATATATCTGTCTGGTTTTAGATCTGCTAAGTATTCAATTAATCCATTGAGATTTCGATGAGTATCATTCAAATCTTTCACAAACTTTGAATCAACAAAGATTACTCCTTTGAATACTTTTTTGAATTGCACATGTCCATTGAGTGCATCCTTCAGTCTTACAGGACTAAATGGCTGACATATCTTTTGAAATTCATCATTGTAAACAGCATTTAGATTGCATCCTAGCACATCACATTGTAAGAATTCATAATGGACATCTTTGCGACTAAGCAGTGAGCAATTAGTGTAAGCCATGATTTTCAAATTTGGATATTTCTGTTTAATTTTGGCAACCAGTTCACCAAAACCTTTGTATAAAGCTGGTTCACCACTACGAGTTAACATTACATATCTTATTTCACCATTGTGTTCAATATAATAATCAATTTCAAAAAATACATCTTCAACTGGATAAAATTCACTTCTTTCATTTAGCCAAGTGGATGTTCGTCCAACACCACAATAGACACAATCAAAATTGCATGTTTTTTTAGGACTAAAATCTACCTTGAGTACATTTTTGAAACCTAAAGCTTCAATTATACCTTTTACAAATTTATAATTCATAACAACACATCACCTTTGCAAAAAGGTTAGTAAAAGCTACTCGAGTTGAGTAGCTAGTCTTTATCTTAATGGTTAAAATCACCTAGTTTACTTCAATATACCAAAACTTGAGAACAGAATCCATCTGCTGTGGTAGTTTTTCTTCAAAAAATGATGGTAAACTTGGATCATTAATTGCTTCTTCAACAGGAGTATTCTTAGCTTTCAACTTTTTCATATTGGCAGACATTTCTTCTAAATATTGTCTAGTTTTTGTAAGATAACCCTTGTCAACAACTTTACCGTGTCCCGGAACAATTGTATTAAAATCTAATTCTTCAAACTTTTTCAGAACATCAATGAATTTTATAGCACTGTTCAACATACATAATGAATTGTCAGCATGTTCACAATTGAAATTGTCCCCAGCAATCAATATTCCTTTATTTTCATTTATGAGATAAGAAGAGCACTCTGTATGGCCACCAATAGGTCTGAAAAGAAATCTTTCATCACCGTTACCAATAGCTAGTTCTTCTTTAACACCAAGTGTAGGAGGATATACTTTAGCTTTTACATAGTTTACCGCCCAATCTGTGTGCCATTCTTTTGATAGAGTAAACTTACCAGTTTTTTCTTCTAAATTCTGATTTTCCACGAACCATTCTCGACCTTGTTTAGAATAATGATGATTCTTCTCGTTTTCGAGATAAAGTTCTACTGCTTTTTGCGAAGCAATAATTGGTATGTCTTTGAAAGCAGCGATGCCATCTAAATGATCAACATGGAGATGAGTCAAAACCATTAGCTTAGCTTTCTTCTTAAATCGAGTTTCCATATCTTTTCTGAATTCTTTTGCGGTTTCTGCTATTCTTCCTGCATCAACAAAAACAAGGCCATCACTTTGATTTATGCAAATGATATTCCCATCGTTAAATGGACTACCAGTTGTTCTCAACATTACAATATCTTCTGTTACATCAATTTGCTTGTTCACATTAGAACTCATACAATCACCTTACCCAAAATATGGGATTTCTTTTGAAAAATTCCCAAATATCTAACATAATTATCGTATCCTAAACTTATAAGTAATTACATCATTATCAGAAAACCATCTCAGAGTTTTGAGAAGCTTTTTTAAAGCTAATGAGAAATATGCATTGTATCATAATAATATGCTTGGGATGGCATTGGATTTCAGTAATTAAATCCTGGTGTGATATTATGTCATTAAATGAGACCTATTCAAAATTGCGATCAACCTTTGCAGCATGTAATGAATACACAAAGGAACTAGGGGCTCTATTCTTAGAGTATGAAAGTATTCAAAGAAGGTATGAAGAACCTAAAGACGCAATGAAGATGAAGGATAAGGCTAGTGTTTTAATTGAAACTTGTTCTCCAGATTATAAGAAAGCTTTACAGTACATGCGGTTAGCTGTTAAAATAATGAAAGTCTGTAATGGAATTAAGAGATAATAAATCAGGGAAGGTGATTCTTTGAATTACGTTACGATTGCAATACTGAAATCCCTCCTCAAGGGACGACGTTTGCGAATTTGCCATCCATCTACCGCTTGATGAGCTAAAGGGATAAGTTTTTCTTTCTCCTTTACGCTCATCTTCATTTTGCTTTTCTATTATACCCTTTATTCAAACAAAAAATATATATTAACAAGATTAGACTAAAATTTGGTTGCAATGACAGAACTAATGTATTTGTTAGACAGTTATCTGAAAGAATTTAATGCTATCATTACTAAGATTTCTGATGATGGTTTTGATGTTTATCTCAATCAAACTGCTTTTTATCCTGGTGGTGGCGGTCAACCAAATGATGAAGGGAAGCTAACTATTAAGGGAAATGACTTTCATGTATTGAAGGTTGGTCGGGATAACAATAAGGATATTTATCACAAAGTAGATAAAAAAGTGGATACAGATGTAGGTTCTGTTGTAAAAGGAGAGATTGATTGGGATAGACGTTATATAATCATGCGTTACCATTCTGCTTTACATATATTGTGCGGTCTAATTTGGAAAGAATTCGGTGCTAGTGTAACTGGTGGGAATATGTATGTCGATAAAGCTCGCATGGATTTCAATCTTACAGATTTTTCAAAAGAAAGAATAGAGTATATTGAAAAGCGAATTGCTGAAGAAGTTAAAGCAAAAAGAGAAATTAAAATAGCTATTTTGTCTCGAGAGGAAGCTTTCCAAATACCAGATCTTATTAAAACCAAAATTAACCTTTTACCACCTCAAATTAAAGAAGTCAGAACTGTTGAAATCGTTGGATTAGACTTGCAAGCAGATGGTGGAACACATGTTAAAAATACAAGTGAAGTTGGCAAGGTAAAGATTATTGAAACAATCAACAAGGGCAAGGATAACAAGAGAATTGTCATCAAAATAGATTAAAAATAAAAAGAAGTAGAAAAAAAGTATATGTTATTCAAATATCCATTTTTCTGAACCTAAGAATTGAGAATAGCATTGACAAGATTGGTAATGCGATGAAAATAACAAGTGAGACCCATGGTACTGAATCAAAAAATACTTCCGATCCAGACACTGTACCATAAGTCCAAAAACCTATATTGGCTAAATTAGCGCTAAAGGAGAGATATTCTAAGTTCCATTCTGGTGGAACAAAAATCTGAATTGAAGAGAAAATAGAATCATAGAAAACTAAAGCGATAATTGATCCAACTATTGCTAATGTTGGATTGCGAATGAAAACTCCAACTAAGACACCTATTGAAGTTACAGCTATAGTGAAAAGGAATATTGGAAGTAATGCTCTCAAGAAATAAACAATAGAGTATCCAAGTGTTTCACCAAATTCTACATTCTTTGCCAGAATAACAGCAACTACATCCATACAAAATATTGAGAAGAATGTACTTACTATAAGTAAAACAAAAACGATTATACAGGCTGAAATATATCTGGCGATAATATTTACTTCACGTTTAACTCGAGAAGAAGAAACTAATGCCATTCCACCAGATGAGAGATCCTGTGAAATCATTTTTGCTCCATAGAAGCATGCTGCTATGATACCCATTTGCCCAATAAAAATACTGACACTCATGTTTACAGAAAAGAAATTTGCCCATGTTTTCGAATTAATTTCAATATCTGTAAAGAAATTATATTGATCAGGTAGATTAAGTTCTCCAAATTCTTTAATTAGAGCATCAAAAGAAGCGCCAATGATTAAAGCCATAAATAGTCCCATAAAAAGATAAACTCCAATAAAAATGATAAAACCTCGTGAAGTAAAATTACGTCGCAACTCAAATCCAAGTACAGACCAAAATGAATTCCAATTAGTATTCTTATTGCCTTTTAATTGTTTTTCAATTCGTGTCTCATTCATAGTTGTTCGCCTTTTTGATATTCTTGTTTGTGATTATTCCTTTCAAGGAATCCTTCCTCAGCATCACTTGATGAAATTGAACCGAAGAAAATTCTTTCCAATGGACTTTGCATTGGTTTGAACTCCATTAGAAGTAAATTTTCTTCTGCAATTATTTTTGGAACTATTTCACATAACTTACTAGATTCATTTGTTGTTATGATTAAGCCATTCTGAGTGATTCTTATTTCATCAACGATTACACTTCTCTTTAAACGCTCAACGATTGGATCTGCATTGTTTACTGATAAGAAATAGCTTGTTGGTTGATATTTTTCAAGTAATTCTTTTATTGTACCAGATTGAACCACTTGTCCATGATTAATTACGCTAATCATATCTGCAATAGGTTGCAATTCAATTAGTAAATGTGAACTAATGAAAATTGTCTTCCCTTCTTTTTTCAAAATTTCAAATAACTTTGCAACTTCTGTTTTTCCAACAGGATCAAGATTTGCTGTTGGTTCATCACATATCAAAATTTCAGGATCACCTATAAGTGCTTGAGCTAAACCTACTCGTTGTTTTTGCCCACCTGACATTTTGGAAATTTGCTTTTCTTTATTATCTTTCAATCCAACAAATTCCAGTTTTTCTATTGCTTGGTTTTTAGCTACTTCATGTGGTAGACCTTTAATGATACCCATGTAACGCACAAAATCCTTTGCATTAACATCATGATAATATGCCCTAGAATTTTCAGGAATATAACCAACCAAATCTAGAGCATCAACTTGATTATCAGCTAAATTAATACCATTAATGAAAATATCACCATTTGTTGGTTTTAATGCTCCAACAAGCATTCTTATTGTAGTTGTTTTTCCTGCACCATTTGGTCCAAGAAAACCAAAAATCATATTCTTTGGAATTGCTAAATCAATACTATCTACTGCAGTAAATCCTTCACTTTTACCTATTTTTCTTTTTATGAAAACTTTGGTGAGATCCATACAATCTATTGCATTTCCATTAGCCATTATAATCAACTAATTATCTTAAGAGCACTATTTTGATTGGTTTATAAAAAGAAGTCAACTATTTTAAGATATTGAAAATATGGAAATAATTGATTGAATAAATAATCAAATTAGTAATTAAAGAATTAATCCAAATGAAAGCAAACTTTTCAAGAGTAATTTATTTTTCATATGTTTTAGATGTTCCAGGAGTTATTTGAGCGATAGATGAGCTAGTAGCAGTAGTTATTAATTCTTGACTAACTTCTTCATAATCTTCTCCTGATACTCCACTTCGATTTGAATAGATTAATCCCCATATCATTATAATTGCTAGTAATCCAGCAGCAACAAATAGAATATACATTGGCAATACAACATCTATTTCAGCTATCACTGAAACAATACCCATGCCAACCAAACGGGCGACACCTTGTATCATTTGTTGGGTTCCAAAGACTCTTCCTTGTTTCTCATAAGAAATCTGTTCTTGAATTAGAGTTGGTGCTGAAACGTTTATGATCGCTATAACAACCCCAAATACTAACAGCAATGCTCCAATTCCCCAAACATTTCTCACAAAAGCAAAGAACACAAGAAAGAGAGTGGCTCCTACTAAAGAATAATTTAGCATTGCAATCTTCTTCTTTATTACACCTATTGACATAAGGATTAGAGATGTAATAATACCTGATATCCCCATAACAGATTGTAGGATGCCGTACCAAGTTTCATTAAGACCCATTTCACCTTGCAGAATTATAATAAATAGCACATTAAATGCAGAAAATGAAAATATTGCTGACGCAAAAACTATTAGCATGTATGTTATTTTTGGAGCATTACGTATTGTTCTATAACCAATAACTAAATCATCATATACACCCTTCAATTGTGCTCTAAATGTGTGTTCCTCCACTCGTTCTACATCTGGAGGTTTTTTACCAACAAGTATAAGGAAAATTATCATAGTTAGCGAGAAAGCAAAAGTACTTGCGTCAAAAATAAAACTACCTAAATAGCTTATCCCTGCAAGAATACCCGCTAATACATATCCTACAATGGTAGCAACTTGGTAAATTGTAGAAGCTATGGAATTAGCTTTCAATAAATTCTTTTTCTTGACAATTAATCGAGTATAAGCGTTCCTTGCGGGGAAAAACACTGAAGCTGCAGATGAATTAATGAATGTTAGAACAAACATTAACCAAATTACATGAATAGGGTTCACAACATCTTGTATTATGGTATTTCCTGAATCAGTTATGACAGTAACAAATTCATGTAAAAATAGTTGATCTTTGAAGAGATAAACAATAATAAAACCTACTGATGCGATGAAACTTAAGAAATTTGAGTATAACATAATCTTTCTCTGATCATACCTGTCTACGAGTACACCTGCAAATGGTGTAAAAATTACATATGGAAGCCAAAAAACTATTGAAAGCAGTCCCATTATTCCAGGGCTACCAGTTAATTTGAAGAACAGAAATTGCATCGCTAACCAAGATACTGCTGCACCGATGTTTTGTGTAAATTGGGCTGAAAGTAGTAACATAAATGGAGCATTCTTTAAAACTTCTATAGTTGAAGGTTGATTAGAATCTACACCAACCGATAGTGGGGTAGTTTCAACTTCTGGTGTAGTTTCCAAAGAATTTGGCTCCAAATTTTGATGATTAAAAGTAATTTAAACATTAAAAAATGTTTCATTGGTGTCATGTAGAATAAAAAAATGCAACTAAGATTTACTTCTTAGTTTCGAATAGAAATTAATGATTGATATTTAGAATAGATTCTATTATATTCTGTTGCCCAGTTTGACAGTTCTTCAGGTGATTCGGGATATCTATTTGTTACATCATAGACGTTTTCAATAAATTTAGGCAGTGCACTAAATCGTTCATTTGGAATGTCCTTCCAAACTTCACCAAGTTTTCTAGAAAGTTTCATTAAGATATCATATTCACGAGCATAGAAGATGCTTCCTAAAGGCAGATATTCTTCTTTTAACGCATGATTTAATTCATTATCAGAAATGTTCTGAAGAAGAATTCTATATAAATCAAGGATTGAGTATCTAAGTCCATATCTTTCATGTATCTTTTTATTGAAAATCCACAAATCATTTTCTGATAATGCTTCATTAGGAATCAAATTAGCAGCTATTTTGCCAATGATATAGCCTGAAGCTAATGATGGACTCAATCCTCCACCATGAAGTGGATTTACTATCAGACCTGCATCACCTATTAGCACAATATTATCCTTTACATGTGAGGGTATTGGGTGATGTGTTGGCACAAACCCAACACCTGCATCCATAACTTTAGATTGATCAAATCTTGAACTCATATCATTTTGATAAACGATTTTAGGTGATACCTCAGCTATCCAAGCTTTTGGAACGCCAATTCCCATATTGAATTCGTTATTTCCTCTACTGAAAAACCACTTATATCCACCTTTAGTTAGGTTATAACTGAATTCGAAAATAGCACTATCAACATAATGCTCGGGAGGATTCTCTATATGATTTATTTCTCTATAACAATAATATTGCTCATCATCTTTTAGTTTAGCTGATTCATCAAAGAAAGCTGATCCCTCTCTAATCTTGGAGTTTATTCCAGATGCATCAACAAGGAGCGGAGCTTCTAAATTTAAGATACCATTACCTTTCTCAAGGAATTTTGCTTTGGCAACATTGCTCTTAACTTCAACTTCTCTGAAAGATGTTTTATCGAATAGCTTTACTCCTTCATTTAATGTTTCATCTAGTAGTACTTGACCAAACCTATGACGATTTATTATTGTTAATTGTCCTTCAACTGGGAGAGAGTAATTTTTCTCATGGTCTGGTGAGATTATGTGAGCAGTTTTAATGGAATTAGTTATAATATTACTTTCATTAATTGGAAAACCAATTTCCTGTAAAAAAGTTAAATGCTTTGTACCAATGCCATCCCCACAAATTTTCTTACCTATTTGCTCTTTTCGTTTTCTATCTATTAGTGCGATTTTATTTAACCCATTTTTTGCTGCTGAATATGCTGCTAAACTACCAGCTGTTCCAGCGCCAATTATTATAAGGTCGAATTTCTCCGTAGCCAATTAATCCACCATTTAACATTTGTTTGATTTACAGTTCCTCTTGATTATCAGAAAATAACTAGTGTAACATTAAAATCTTTGCCAATAATCTTCATAACTAAACTTAAAACATTCATTAATCTTAAATTTATGAATGATAAAGATAAAAGAGAGAATTGAGAACTAATAATTAGAGTTGAATAGAACTTGAAGACCCTTGTTATTTATTACTCATTCGAAGGCGATACCAAAATTATTGGTGATACAATAGCTGATGATTTTGATGCTGATGTTCTTGAGTTGAAATTAGAAAAGGATGTTGAATCAAAGGATTATATGAAGAAATATCTAGGTGAGAAACAAGTTTTAATGAAAACTAAACCCTTGCTTAAACCTTATGATATAAAAATTAATGATTATGATTTACTTTTCATAGGAACACCAATTTGGTCTGGTACATATGCTCCAGCTATTCGATCATTCTTTTCAAATGAAAAGATTGAAGGAAAGAAAATTGCTCTTTTCTATTGTTTTACTGTCAAAAGAGGAAGAATCTCTAAACATATGACAAAAGCATTGAAAGGAAATGAAATAGTAGATGAAATTGGTTTTAAAGATCCCTTGCAACAAGATAAAGGCTCTGTTATGGAACGATTGAAACGTTGGTTATCAGAGATAAAAGCAAATCTAACAAAGAAATAAAGATTCAAATATCATATCTTAATGGAACTATATGTTAATATTCACTTGAATACAATCAATTAGAAATTCTCAAGAAATCATGAGGATTGCTAAGAAGTTAAACATTATTGTGGGATATATATGAAAATAAAAGATGAGTCTCTGCAACAAGAAAAAGATGATGAAGACATCGATGATGCAAAATCACTCATCAAAGAAAAATACCGATTAGATGTCGCTGGAAAACTTTTCACATATGTCTCATCGCCCAGAATCCCTACTGTCTATCGCTTTTGGGTTTCCCTTAAAGAACTTGTCAATGTTGATGACCTCCAAAAAGCAGTTGATAATATTATAGGCCGTTTTCCATATTATCAAGTTCAATTATCTCGAGGTTTTCTCTGGCATAAATGGAAGACAACAACAGAAATACCACAAATCACTCATGAAACTGATTATCCATTACAATATATACCTATTAAAGAACCAAACACATTTCCATATAGGATAATAGCAAGTTATAATAAAATAATCGTTGAGTTTAATCATTGTTTAACAGATGGGGTAGGTGCCTTAACTTTCCTTAAAGCACTTACTGCTGAATATTTGACACTTAAGGGATTTGTAACCAATGATTGGGGGGATATTTTCAGACCTAATCAAACACCATTAGCAGAAGAATTCGAATATTCATATAGAAAAAACTTCAAGATTGGCATACCAAAGATAGGAAAAGTATACAGAGCATTTCATTTACCATTTGAAAAGGAAAAATTAGGAGTAACATATGTCATTAGCGGAAAAATGAATGTTAACGATGTCCTTGAGAATTCCAAAAAATGGCAAGTTACATTGACTGAATTTTTAACAGCAGTTTACATAGAGGCTTTACAAGAAATAATGTTCGAGATGCCAAAGAAGCAGCTTAAACGAAAAAAACGACCTATAAGAATAATGATTCCTATTAATGCTAGAAAGCTCATTCCATCTAAAACAATGAGAAATTTCACTATGTTTATAGCACCAGGTATTGATCCGCGTCTTGGTGAATTTTCATTTAAGGAAATAATTGAACAAGTTCATCATTACAAAAATTTACACATAAATGAGAAATATCTTGTACAAATAATTTCTAATTATGTTGCTATGGAGGTTAATCCTTTTGTTCATGCAACTCCATCTTTTCTAAAAAGTTGGTTTGTAAAACCTATATATCGAAAAACAGGCGAAGCACTTTTCTCTGCATTTCTCACTAATCTAGGTAGAACCTCAATGCCCATACCTCTGAATGAAGAGGTTTTAGGCATTCAATTATTACCTATGAATCATCCGTACTTTAAATCAAGTTGTGCATTACTCACTTACTTTGATGATTTATACATTAATTTTGCTAGAAGTATAAAAGAGAGTGTTGTTGAAGAAAAATTCTTCAACAAATTACGATATTTTGGAATTGAAATTAAAATAAATGAATCATTTTAGGTTTCGATGTTTTGACTAGTTTCATCATCTAACTTATCGATTTTTACCTCTATACCATAAGTACTAAATGGATCTAACGCTGAGATATCGACTACTGTTTTTGGTGTTTTGTCAACTAACTTATCTGGAAGTATCTTTAGTAATTTACGTTTTGACTTTCGCATGAAATTCTCATAAAGATAAATTATAGGTAATATTTGTGCAGGTAGAATTAATAAGATTATAAACCAAAAAGCAATAAAAATATCATAACTAAATTTGCTGAATAGATTGATGAAAAATTTAACAAATGTTATTGCAGCTAGTGTATATGTTGAACCAGTAAAGAAATCAAAGAAGAAGACTGTAGGTCCTTCCATGTCTGGTATTTTTCTATCACCTTCTTTACGTTTTTTCATGGATATTATTCCTGTATCATCAAGCAACCACAATGGTGCAATAAACAATATTGTAAGAGGTAATAAGATCAGTGAAAATAGGAAATAAATTAATGTTGATGTTGCAATAGCATTGGCTCCCAAATTGCCCATGTTCGGGATAAAAAACCAAGTCGATATCCAATACCCTAATACAAAACTAAACAAGTAGGGAATTAAGATCCTACTCAAAACTTCTTTGAAATTTAAATAATGTTCATCTGTTTCTACAATGCTGTATTCAAACTTGAATAGTTTGACCAATTTATGTGCGAAGATATACAATTTTGATAGATAAGGAAAGAGTGGCAACAAAACGAAGAATGCTACTAATGAGACTAACCAGAGTATCATTAGTTCTGTAATGAAATTTCCTGGTAGTGCATTCATTAGACCTTTTCTATCCTGATTAATCATAGGTGAAAAATGTAAAGCAACACTAAATACTAGTGTTATAAATCCAGAAGATAGAATCATAATTAATGTCATAAAAGTAGTTCTTTTCTTGGGGGGCATTTCCTTAAACTTTGCTCGTTTTTTCTTGTCAGCTTCACATACTTCAATAGCAAGCCCTTTGATGTGTTCCTCATCAGTTACAAATTCATCTTTTGATTCAAGATATTGTGATTCTAATTCCTCAAGAACTTCTGTGTAGACTTTTTCCACAATAGCTACCGTATCAATAGATTCATCAGGTTTACCAATCGTAGGTATATCAGGGATTTCCCATTCATCATCTTTTCTTTCTTCGGACATCTTTCTCAGAATTAAATCGATTTTTTGTTTTTTAAACTCTATTCTTTCAACATAAAACTAACAAAAATAGCAAGTGTTAATTTTCAATGCCAAAAAATTATAATTGAGGAATGGAAATAGAAAACTAGAGCGCAATAATTGAGTGATAACCATTGAGCAAGGTGGAATTCAAGCAACTTTCTCCAGCTGATTTCTTTTACAGGAATCGAGAATTAGCTGGATTTGATTCTCCTGTAAAAAGTCTTTATACTGCATTTAGAGAGATCATTGAGAATTCATTTGATGGTGCAGAAATAGGTGGAATTAATCCTGATATTTTCGTTTCCTTTAAACAGCGAAGTGAAGATGTCTTTACTATTTTCATTAGTGACAATGGAATAGGCATTCCAGGTGATAAGGTTCCAAAAGCTTTAGCTAAACTTCTTTTTGGAGGAAAATATGTAGAAAGACAATCTAGAGGTCATTTTGGACTTGGAGCGTCTATGACTGTTCTCTATTCCCAAATTACAACTAATCTCCCTACAAGAGTATTGAGTTGTAGTAGAGGAAGTGATGTTATTGACGAATACCATTTAATGATTAATATTCAAAGGAATGAACCTATAATCCATTATCATGGGCAAATTCCCAACAAGAAAAAATGGCATGGAGTAGCTGTTGAAGTAAATATTGAGGGAGATTATAGAAGAGCTCATACAAAAATCTTGGATTATATTGAATCAACTGCTATGGTGGCACCGTATGCAAATATCACGTTCATTGATGCCTATGGAATTCTCTACAAATTCAATAAAGTGATTGATGAAGTTCCTAAACTTGGAGAAGCAGTATTACCACATCCAAGAGGAATAGACACAGAGAAAATGCTTAGATTAATTAGAATTGCAAGACAAAAGACTATGAGAAAATTCTTACAGAGTAATTTCCAAAGAGTAGGTGTAAAAACTGCACAAAGTTTCTTAAAATTTGTGAATATTAATCCTGAAAAGGCTCCCAATAAATTAAACCATGAAGAAATTGTTAGATGTGTAAAAGGGATGAATACTTTCGAGGATTTCTTATCCCCTGAAACTAAATGTTTGTCACCTATTGGTGAGGAAGTCCTTACAGCAGGCATCCAAAAAGAACTAGAACCAGACTTCATTACTACAGTTACAAGGAAACCACAAGCATATTCTGGACATCCCTTTATTGTTGAAGTTGCCATGGCTTTTGGTGGAAACATAATAGAAAGATCTTCAGAACCTACTCTTTATCGTTTTGCTAATCGAATTCCCCTTCTCTATGATCAATATGCCGATGTTTGTGCTAAAATAATTAGAACATTCAATTGGCGAATGTATAAGGTTCATGATAACTCAAAGCTAGCTATTATAACACATATTGCATCAACTAAGGTTCCATATCGCACTGCAGGCAAAGAATCTATATCAGATCGAGAGGAATTAGAACGAGAAGTAAGATTAGCAATGCAAGTTTGTGCTAGAAAATTAAGAGTTTATCTTTCAAGAGTTGAACGAGAAGAACGTTCAAAAATACGAATAAGCATTTTTGAGAAATATATGCCTTATATTGCTCAATTTGCTACTAAGCTTAGTGGTAAAAAGGAAGTACCATCGCTTGATTTCGTTTATGAGAATAAGTAGTTACATTGGGAATGTGATAAAATGTCAAAGCAAACTAAACCTGGCACTCATGCTGATGAGGTTAAGAAGAAAGCATTCAAAAAATTAGTTTCTCTTGGAAAGAATGTTTACACACAAATTGAAGCAGAAAATTATCCTGAATTTGAGATGCCTTTGAGATCCAGTTCCAATATTTATTATGATCAAAAAATGAGACAATATACAGTTGGAAAACGAAAAGTAAAGAGATCCGCTAGTAATGTAAGGCATTTGAAACCATTTTTACAAACACTATATGTTGCTTCATTTGCTGCTAGAGACCTTTTAGAACCAGGTAGAACAAGTACCTTGAGAGATTTGTATTATTCTTCAGAATCAGCACTTGCGAAGATGTTCAAAAATCAATCAGAATCTGACAATGTAATTACAGATGTTGAAGCAGTAATTGGTATGGCACGTGAAGATTTCAATATCTTTCCAGATGCAAGAAGCACAATTTATGGTGATTTGACTGTTTCATTTCAAGACAAGAAAACAAAAGGAAAACGTGAAATTAATCTAACGTTTAATCCTGATGGTCAAACTATTGGTCCAACACTTGTCAAAAGTGATTTTGTGAAAACCTCAGCTGATAAGGTTATTTGCATTGAGTCAGGTGGTATGTTTCAAAGATTGATTGAAGAAGATGCAGACGAACAGTTTAATGCTATTTTAGTTCATTTAGCAGGTCAAGCACCTCGTGGAACTCGTCGATTAATTAGAAGAATAAATGCAGAACTCAAATTACCTGTTTACGCTTTTGTAGACGGTGACCCCTGGGGTGTGCATATTTACAATGTTATTGCTTCAGGTAGTGCTGCAGCTGCACATTTAATAGGCCTTACAACACCGGATGCAATCTGGATGGGATTAACAGCAAGTGATATTACTAAATACGAGCTTCCAACAGATCAATTTACTAAAGGTGATACTGTTAGGACAGTTCAACTTCTTCGAGATCCAAGATACCAGAAACCCTACTTACAAGAGGAATTAAAGAAATTCTTGAAATTAAAACAAAAGTCTGAACAGCAATCACTGACATCTAAAAGTCTAACATTTGTTGTTGATGAATATCTACCAGATAAATTTAAGGAAATTGCTAAACTAAAGAGAGAAGGAAAGATCTAATCTCTTTACTCTCATTTTTTCTTTTTCATCACAAATTTTTAAACACAATAATTTAATCAAATGTATTAATAAGCATCTTAACTAATGATTTAAAATCACATTTTAGTAATCGAAGTTATTTGAGGTTACATTCATGGACTTGGAAAATGAAATTATTGAACTTTTAAAGAAATATAAAATAGTATATGCTCTAACTCTACCATGTGCTAAAATAAAGCGACTATTAAATTTAACAGAAGAGAATCTCCATCATATACCATTATCTCGAGAAGAAGAGGGTGTAGGAATATCAACTGGAATTCATTTAGCTGGCAAACGTTCTGTTATGATGTTTCAAAGTGGTGGAATAGGCAATTCATTAAATGCTCTTTTGTCATTAGCCAAAGTCTATGAAATACCAATACCAATGATCATCAGTTGGCGAGGAATTTATAAAGAGAAGATTGAAGCACAAAAACCAATGGGTGAATACTTACCCGGGATCTTTGAAGCAGTTGAACTTCCCTATGTTCTTGTTGAAGAGAAAGATGATACCAAGAAAATCGAAGAAGCATTTTCTATGGCTTATGAAAAATCCATTCCTATTGGAATTTTTGTTTCACCTAAATTTTGGGAGCAAAGTGAATATGATATGAGCAAACCAGATGAGGAATCCTATCCTATCAGAAAATTTGCTTTTGTTTTAGGCAAAGCAAGTACAACTATCACAGAACCCAAAATTACCAGATACAGAGCAATTCAAGCATTAACAAATCAGCTTACAAATAAAATCGTAATTAGCAATATTGGTGTTCCAAGTAAGGAATTATTCAAATTATCTGACCAACCATCAAACTTCTACATGTTAGGTAGCTTCGGAATGGCATCAGCAATTGGTTTAGGAATAGCATTGGTAAAAGAAAGCGAAGTCATTGTTATTGATGGAGATGCAAGCATTCTAACAAATCCAAATATTCTTGGTACTATAACACAAGAAAAGAACTATTGTAATAACCTAACTGTTCTTTTAATGGATAATGGAGCTTGTGGATCCACTGGTAATCAGTTAACATTAGCGTTTAGTAAAATTGATCTCGAATTATTGGCAAGAGCCTATGGTTTTGATAATACACATAAAGCTTACGAACCTGAAGAAATCATCAATATCTGCAAGAAGAAAAGCTATGGTCCAAGATTACTTCATATAATACTCAAACCAGGCAATGCTGATGTTGAAAATATCCCCTTATCAGCAATTAAAATTAAAGAGCGATTTATGAATGCAATCAGAATGATAAAATAAAAATTTGTCAAATCTATTTCTTTCGTTTCTTTGGTGGTATTTTCGAAGCGTATTGATATGATTTATCTAACCATTTCTCAAACTCCTGTATATTACCAAAAATTTGTTCAGTGATAACCAAATACTCTCTCATCTTCTTACCTTCTAATGGTTCAAAATGTTCAATATCGTTGTATTGGTCTTTTATCAATTCTCTATCTTTTTCTGATAATCTTAAAAAGATAGTATCTTCAAAGACACCAACAAACATATTTCCATTAGCAAAATAAGCTTGACTGCTAAACATCCTTCTCTTTGTCACATTATTAAAGTTTAACATTGTGTCAAGCAGTTCTTCAAGCTCAATTGATAATTTTTGCCACTTTGGATTCAATCTATCCACCAAAGATTCTATCAGAATCCTTCTGTTAATGTTGGTTCTTGTAATGGGAACCATTTATCTAATAATGCCTTTTCTTCTTCTTTGGCATTCTTTAGCCAACCAAATGCTTCCAAATCATTTGTTAGTAGAACACCATAAACCAAAGATGATAGACCTTCAATTGTCATCTCTAGTTCTGCTTCTTTTTTACTTGTTTCTACTTTGAGTTTTCCATCATGAGCTTTAATAGCATATGTTTGATTATTCTCAGTAATTTGTTTATCAGTGATTCTTATGTTTATTTGTGCATCATAAGAAACAGCGATGTTATCAAGTGTGCTTTTCACATCTATTATTCTTGCTTGCCAAATGTTCATTGGATTTAATTCAGTCATGTAGTAACCTTGTAACCAAGGATACATCATAGATTGGTTTGGGTAGATTGGCAAACAAGCCTCAACAATTTGATCTGAATGAAGATATAAGTAATTATACAAAGCATGTCGGCTTTTTGGAGTTAGAGTATGTATTTCAGATACTCGAAGTTTTCCTTCTTCTGTCCAATCAAAACCCCTACTGAAGCCCTTAGATGAATACTTCATTACACCTTCAGGTTTTCCATTTTTATTAAAAGTAACTACAAACCATCCTGGACCTGGACGATCATATTCTTTCCATCGTTTTTCGTTTCTTTTCACAGATCCATGAATTGTATTAACAATTTTGTTGTGAATTTCTTTGTAATATTTGAAACCTTTTTCATGAGATAATCTTTTTACAGAATATCCTTCAGGCAAATTTTTCCAACGACTGAAATATTTTGGATCGAATTTCATTGTTACGAAAGGTGAAATATTTACATAACCATAAGCAGAATAAAATGTATCTATAAAGGGATATAAAGCTGAAACATCGAAATTCTCTTTTTTCATTTTTTCAATCAAATAGTTCATAATTTTTTTTACATATCCCTTTCTTCTGTACATAGGATCAGTAACAACCATAGCAATACCTCCCATCTTAACCCATTTCCCACGAATATTTTGATTAAAATTAATAAATCGAATATTGGCTCTTACTTTTCCATCTGCTTCGATACAAAAATTCTCATCATAAGTAAGTTCATATTGTTTTTGCAATCTTTCAGTATGTCCTGTTGGATCATAACCATAACTTATTGCAGTTATGTTTGTGATGTCTTCAAAGTCTTCTTTGGTTGCTTGACGTACTTTCAGCTATCTCATCCTCAATTTATTTTTCAAATCTTTGAATCTCTTGATGCCTTGTCCCATATTTCTCTTGTGCTCAATCTAAACTTCTGGGCTTTTTCTTCTAAGAATCCGTAAACTGTGCCATGTTTAGCACCTTCAAGAAGCAAATGAACTGCATCTCTAGCTACTTTTAGTCTTTCATACGGACCTATGATTCCCACAGTATTGCCAAATACAGAGATTCTTGTGCCTGTAGTTTCTTCTATTACTCTACGTGTTCTACCCTCTTTTCCAATGATTCTCCCTCGTATTCTCTTTAGTTTATTTGGATTAGTTCCCACAACAGTTTTCATATTGATTATTTCCAAATACATGTCTTCATCTATTAATGAAAATGCTATTTGTGGATTGAATCCTCTTCCAACAGCATGTACAATGTCCCTTGCTTTAATTACCAAAAATGGATCCTTTATATCTGGTTTAGAGCTTATGAAGACTTCACCAGAGCCACTATCGATTTTTACTTCTACTCCAGCAAGCTTTTCTAGTCGATTTTTAACTCTTCCATTTGGACCAATAAGAGCACCGATCCGATTGTTTGGAATTGTTACGATGAATGTACTAATATTTTCCTGAGATTCAAAATCCAAATATTTGATCCTCCTAAAAGTTTTTCATTTCTTTACTCTTTAATGATTTTGCATTGATACTATTTATCGGTTTTTTAGTCCTACTTCATTTCAAATGCAAGCACTTTATCTGATGGTGGTTCTCCTACAAGTTTCTCATATAATTTCTCAGGTTTTTGCACTTTTGCACCTTGAGAATAAAAGTATCTTGTAATGTTCTTTATATCTCTAAAGAGAAAGATCTCTGCATAAGGATGATCAAGCAAAACTGCTTGAGAAATATCTATGAAATAAACTTTAGGCGTGTAAATCATATTATATTCTGAAAGGTCAGCATGAACTAATCTTGCTTTTGTGTAAAGCTTCCTCAAGTTACTTAATACTTCTTTATATGTTGCTTGTGGATCATCTATTTCTTCTTCTTTCATAATTCTGTAAGGCAAACTCTCTTTGCCAATAAACTCCATAACAACTATGTCTTTGAGATTATAGATTGGTTTAGGTACAGAAACTTTTGCTTTATATGCTCGAGATAAATTCTTAAATTCCTTTCGAGCCCAAGCATATACTAACGAACGTTGATCTCTTTTGATTTTAGCGAAGCGGGGGTCACCAAGAATGTATATCTGTAAGCCTTTGAAGATATTTGTTGAAGTGCGGTAAATTTTGATTGCTAATTCAGTCCCGTCTGGTGCATAACCGTGATAAACATTTGCTTCCTTTCCTGTTGATATTACTCCAGTCATGTTTTCAATGATTTTTCTTTTTCGCAAATTGAACAGAGTAGTTCGAGTTTCTACATCCAAAACTGATTCAGCAACTTTTAAGGAATCACTATCTTTAATTTTGATTTTCATATCATCAATTTTGGTTTTTTGTAGTTTATCAGCAGCTATTAGTTCTTTTATAATTTTGCTATTCTCATCTTCAATTTCAAGTAATGGTTTTTCTTCAATATCCTCATCTTCTTGTTCTTTTGTTTTCTTCTTCTTTACCAGAGTTATCCTCTCCAAACCATTGCTTCTTACTGTTATTACTTATTCATTTACATTAATAACTCAATAGTATGTCATTTAATAAAATAAAACTTCAGTGAACTAAAATTGAAAAGAAAAGGTGATAATTGCTAAAAGAAGTCTAATCTAATGTAATATAACCTTTCTTTTCAAGCCATTCTGCTTGATTTCTTCTGTAACGATATACTAAATCTGCTCTGGTATCTTCTTGCAAATCATACCAAGGCAAAACACTTACAATATCATTTTGCCTTGTCCAAAGTCTTTTACGATATTTCCCAGGGATTCGAACAACTCTTGTGTGTCCGTCTGTACATCTAACCTTGAGTCGATCAGCACCTAGAATTTGAGTTACTACACCTAGTACTTCTCCTTCCTTTGGCAAACGTACTCTAATGTACTCTGTTTGTCCTTGTGCACCAGTCGTTTTTATTGATACACTGGGATCATCATCAGTTTTTCTTCTACGTTTCCTTTGACCTTTTTTTGGTTTAGGTTTTTTAGTTTTAGGTTTACTTAAATTTTCCACATTCCTACTATTTTATTATAACTAAAATCTAGTTGTGCCCCTCTCACTAAAAATCTTTGGATAAAATAGTTTGGTTTTTGATAAATTAACACTTTTTAAAGCTAATTTAGTGTTCTTCGATAAGTTATGTCAGAAGTCTTTTTTTATTATATACTTTAGAGGTAAATATTTTTAAAAGTATAACCAGTTATATACAAAATGTAATTCCATGATAAGGAAATTTATTTAGAAAGTTATAGTTGTAAGAGGGTAATTCAGTGCCTAATAGGGAATTCATTTCGGTAAATGGGAATTCTTTTGATGAGAATATCTACTTAAGTAAGATACTTCTTTTTACAAAAGATGCTCATCAAATTGCCGAACAATTAATGGAATATTCTGAATCCACTGTCAGTACAAATTGCATTAATACTATTGGTATGTATCCATTAATTTCAAGAATTGAGACCTCTCTTGGTATGTTATGCATGTCTATTTGGATAATAAGCGATGATGAACGATTCGAACAGTTTCGTATGGCATATTATTCAGGTGCTTCTCATTCAATCATCTTGAACAGGAATCAAGAGGAGTACAATAGCTTAGATGATTTGTATTTAATTACTCCACAAGGTGTACCAACAACCATTCTTACTATAGCTCAAGACCAAAGCAATTTTAATAAACTTCCAGCTAGCCTTTCTGAGCATGAAAATAGAAGAGCAATTTATTTCAAAACTATTAATGATTTATCCTTACTCTCTACAATCTTTTATGAAATAGGGCAAAAAATCGCTGATGACATAAGATCTGGTGAATATCAAACATTTACTCCTCAATTAGTTAAACCATCAAAAATCTTCAAACTTTATAACAAGAAATCTTTTGATAAAGTTCAGAATTTAGTTAATAGATTAGGTTATAATCTTCAGGAATCAGGTGTAGTGACTTTAACTAAAGATATCTACACTTTCGATATAGACTTCTACAGAAATCAGGTTAAAGCAAATATTACTAGCTGCCTTTCTTGCGTAAAACACTGCAAACATTATAGAAAGCTATGTGTTGTTGAAGAAGATCAAGGATTTTCCAATTTTGTTCATTTTGATAACTTGAGAGCTTTGGCGATTCTTTATTCAATTCATGATTGTAGCTTTGCTTCATTAACTGGAGAAAGACCAAGAGAGAACATTCAGTATCAACTTCGGAAATTGAGATTATTATATGAGGCAAATTGCCCATTTTTTAAAGAAGAACAGATGTTTCAAGAAATAAATAAAAAATCCAAGAAAAATAAGAAAAGAAAATTACATTTGACTTAGTTTTTACCAAGTTTCTTCTTTTTTGATATTAATATTCTCTTTGAGTTTATCCTTGTGTATTAACAAAGAATCATATATGTTGTGGTTAATTGATAATTAATATTAGTAATATTAGATTTGATTATTAACAATAAATAGGTAGTTGGTGAAGTTAATGAGTCTTCAAAGAGAGAACGTAATTCCATTTGTAGTAGATTCAAGAAGTAGTGAAATACCATTGGAAGCAGAATTCGCATATGTTGTTGGTGTTGTAGGTGATAAATTAAAGAAAGGGGGATTTTTCAAAAGGTCAAAAGAACGACTTACACAAGTATCAAAATTCTATTGGCGAATAGTAGTTGATTCTATAAATCACAGAATTGTTTTGATAGATTCCTTAGGATTATATGGTGGTGGCACCGGATTACAAGATTTATCACTAACAAATGTTTTTGCTCAATTAAAAGCTCTACAAGATGCTTCTACTCTGAAAGCTTATGTTGAAAGTTTACATGAAGCAAATTCAATTCTCATACTTGAGACTACTAATTATCCATTGTTTAATCGGGATTTTACTCGATCAACTGTTGATCTAGTAAGAAAAACGGTCACTGATAGTATGATTGATACACCTCTTATTCTGCCTACATTTGATCAGGCTTTAAGTCAAGAAATTATTGATCTATTAAACGAAACTCCCAGATTTAGCGAGGTACAAGATCAACTACAAGAGTTAGCTCATTATTGGTTGTCAGAGATAAACTCTCAAATTGAAAATATAGAAAGGAATTTCGCAGACCGAATAGCACGAATTCAAGATGAAGTAGAAAACAGAATTCAAAGCTATAAAGAGAAGATGGATGAAACAATAGATACAAATCTTGAAAGAGCAAATCAAGCAGTGTTCAGAGAGCTATCTAAATTTGAGTCAAGTACTCTTGGTCTTACAGGTATGATAAGTCCAATTCAGGAACATGCTCGCAATATAATAAATGAAGTAGCTTCTCTTGAAACTCCAAGGTTCCAATCTAATATGAAAAGTTTTCTTACAAAATCAAAAGAGCAAATTGAAAATATCTCAGGTAAAGTTAAAGAATTAGAAAATAATCGAAAGAAATTAGCTAAAACATTAAATGCAATTACTCAAGATTTCATGACTAGAAAAGATGATGTTGTTAAAGAATATGAGACAAAGAAAGCAAAAGCAGAGGATGAAGTTGATACTCTACGTATGTCTAGAGATAATGCCTTATCTAACTTGACAGAAATGAGAGAAAGTATTAAGGAAAATACTGATGCAATGTGCAAAAAACTTCAAAATGCAGTTAATAATCGCAAAGAGGTAATTAATAAATCAACTCTTGGTCAAGGTGGAGATGTTCCTTCAAATATTATTCTCTCTCTTTATTTAATTAAATTCCAAGATAGAGATGATGTCAGATATTATGTCATACCCCCTCTTATGAAACCAAGAGGTGGGTTAAGATCCCCTGACTATCCTAATGCTAATATGGATTCAGCAATTAAGGAAGGAAAGCAAGCTGCTGATAAGTTAGCAGAAGAATTGGTATTTAACCGAAGATTAAAATCCTCATTTGATGCGTTAAGGGCAACTAACTATCTCGCAACTAGTGAATTTGCTGGAGCTGTTAGACAAGGATTAGAATTTCTAATCCAAAATAATATGATCAGCAAAAGAAGTCATAAAAAGATAATAGAATTGCTGGATAATTTAGACCTATAATAAGTTGTGATTAAAATGGAAAACGAAGGAAGCATTGCAATTGTTGGCGGTGTTCCTGGTGTTGGTAAAACAACAGTAATAAACAAAGCACTTGAATTTGCTAGCAAAAACGATTTTGAAATTTTGATTATTGTTTATGGTTCAGTAATGATGGAAATAGCAAAAGAAGAATTCAATGTTCAACACAGAGATGAGTTAAGAAAACTTCCTACAAATACACAAAAGGAAATTCAAAGAAGAGCAGCCTTTCGCATTGGTAAACGAGCAAGGGGTAAAGTAGTGATTGTTGATACACACTATACAATTAAAACAGGTTCAGGTACTTTTCTACAAGGTATTCCTCAATGGGTATCTGATGGGTTAAATCCTAAGTTACTTGTTTTAATTGAAACTGATCCTCAAGAAATCTTTCAAAGAAGAGCATATGATCAATCTAGAACTAGAGATCAAGATACTGTTAATGTCTTGTTTGAACATCAATTAATAAACAAAACAGTAGCATCTACTATTTGTCAGAAAACTGGTGCTTTGTTATCAGTTATTAAGAATCGTCAGGGCAAATCTGATGAAGCTGGTAAAGAGCTGTTTCTGCATCTGAAAGCTCTCAAAAGCTAATTTTTCCTTTTTTCTTATTATTTTATTTTTCATTTTTCTTCTTATCTTTTGCAGAAATACCTAAAATATTTAAAGGTAATTGATATTATATGACTATAAAATAAGTTAATATTGATTATTGTGACAGGAAGAATAATAATGGCTGGAATTTGGTTAATAGGTGCTTACGGTGCAGTATCTACTACTACTTTGACTGGCATAGCAGCTATCAAAGCAGGTGCAGCACCTAGAGTACAAGCAGGAATAGTCACAGAAGCTCCAGAATGCGACCCAATAAGAAGTAAATTTCCATTGGAAAAAATGGCAATGGGCGGAAGTGAAGTAAGG
>JAHLVW010000046.1 GCA_019058275.1 Candidatus Heimdallarchaeota archaeon | reverse complement strand
TTTTTTTATTTTTTTTTTTTTTTAAAATTTTTTTTTTTTTTTTTTTAAAATTTTAATATTATTATTTTTTTTTTTTTTATTATTTATTTTTTATTTTAATTATATGTGTTTTATTTTTTTTTTTTTTTTTTTTCAAGCTATTTATTATAATATCTGCTTTTTCAGATGCATCCTTATCAAATGGTAATACTACTAGTGATTCTAGAAATTCTTTTGTTTGAATCACTCTCCGATTTTTGGGTGAATCTATTACCAAAATTCCAACGAATACTTCTAAACTATTTATTGCTGTTGTTACTAATTCAATTCCCTCTTTCTCTAATGATTTTACTTTCTCAATTGCTGCATTTTCTCCTCTCAGAAAGTCAATGATAAAATCACTATCAAAGCATAACATCTAGTTGGCTCCTAAATTCCTCAAGTGTCTGTCGCAATTTCTGCCATTCATCATCAGTAAGATTCCAAATCCCTGCAAAATCCAGTAAGGACTTTTGTTTTCTGCTAATCAATAGTCTCTTCACAACATCAGCTACTGTTTCATCCTTCTTTTTTTCCGTAAGAAGTTTTTTGTACGTTTCCTCATCTAAATCAATTGTTTTTATGTTCATTTTCATCTACTTTATATTATCTATTTTATGATATAAAATCATTGATGTTCTCAAATCTGAAAAAAACATAAATTCTTTTCAAAAATTAGTTTATAATTGTGAGATACTTAGCCATAGGGTACTTACCACCTAAGCGTGTCCTTCCCGAACTGGACTTCTAGACCTGAAAGAAGAAGCGAGGCCCGAGTATTCTACAGTTTTTTATTTATTTTACTGAAGTTTATATGGATGTAGAAGAGCTTCGGGAAAAATTTAAAATCTAATTAGATATCCATAAGAATTATCCGGAAGTGCTATTAAATAACGAATTTCTTAAGGTGATTGATTTGGTTGTAGCTTTGGTGAAAGATGAGAACAATATTGAACAGTCTCTAAAAATGGGCATTGAACTTATCAATGGTTTTCAAGATTTGAAATCGCCTGTTATAATCAAACCAAATATCTGTACTCTAAATGACAAAACTGGCTTTGCTGTAAATGATGTTCGGGTGGTTGAAGCTTTATTAAACTTAATTTTCAAAGAAGACCGGGATTTATCAATTAAAATTGTAGAGTCAGATAGTATGAGTAAATTCGCTGATGAAGCTTTTGAAAAATTCGGTTATAGAAATTTAGAAGAAACGATGCAGCTGGCTGGTTTTGATGTATCATTAATCAATCTTAGCCAGTCCCCAACAATTGAAACTGATTTCGAAGGAAATTATTTCAAGAATCCAAATTTTCCTGATATTCTAGTTGATCCACATTTTTTCATTTCTTTAGCTGTTGCAAAGACTCACTATTTGACCACTTTGACTGGGACTCTGAAGAATCTTTTTGGTTTACTCCCCAGAAAGGATCAATCATTCTATCATCCTCATATTAATGATGTTATTGTTGATTTGAACAGATTTATTCAACCTGATTTTTGTATAGTTGATGCTAGAGTGGCTCTTGAAGGTTGGAATGGACCAAAATCGAGACGCTTAGATCGGTTCATAATAGGAAAAACAACTGTAGCAACAGATGCTACGATGGCTAGAATCATGGGATTTAAGCCAGAAGAAATTCAACACTTAACTGAAGCAGAGAGCTACAACCTCGGTTCTCTTTCTCCTAAAGTTGTTGGAGAGAAGATTAGTTAATGGCAACCAACTCTAACAAGCTCTCAAAACAATTTTCCTTTTTAGGTCCTTTTTCTCTAAAGAGATTTATCATCTTGTTACTGATAAATTAAGTCAGAAAATCAGAAAATAAGTAATACAACCAACAATTTTAATCTCTTCTTTTTCATTATGTTTTGGTGTGCCAGATTTTTTTATACAAAACAGTTTGAACAATAATATATCTAGCTTAAAGGGAGTAGATTCAAAGAAGATTGTACTTGCTACTTAAGCGTGTCCTTCGAACTGGACTTCTACCCCTTAAAGAAGAAGTGTGTGTCCAGAGCATCATTATTGATTGATTTTGTTGTTATTAATATACTCAATTTGATTTATATTTCATAATTTCACTTGAAATAAGAGATGCTAAGAGAATTATTATAATATCCAAGAGTTTTTTTAAGGTGAAAGCAGAATTATAAGTTAGTGAATAGTGATGACAGTAAAAGTAAAGGATATGACTGCTGAAGAATTACAAAAACTCATAAAAGAAACAGTAAATGACGTAGTAGAAGATTTATTGGAAGACATACTCGGACTGTCAAGTGAAGACTATATAAAATCAATAGTGGAAGCAAGAAAAGATTACAAAGAAGGAAAAATAACAAAACTCGAGGATTTACCTTGACATATGAAATTGTCTTTACTAAAAGAGCTGTCAAGGATCTAGAGAAACTTGAACAAAAAGTAAAGGATAGAATTATTCAGAAATTGAGAGAATGCAAATTAGATCCGCTAGCACATGCAAAAAAATTAACAAATCCGAAACTTGGCTCCTTTAGATTCAAAATTGGTGATTATAGAGTCATTTTTGATTTAGATGATAGAATTATTGTAATTTTGAGAGTAGGTCATCGAAAAACGATTTATCAATAGTTTGCAATATTTATCGTTAGTAGAATCCTCGATTAAGCATTCAACCTAAATGTACTTATCGTTGAAGCGTGTCCTTCCCGAACTGGACTTCTAGTCCTTAAAGAAGAAGTGTGTAACCTGAACATCTTTTATTTCTCAATCATTTGGTTAGTGAATGTTTTTATAAACTGGAAATAATTATTATTATTCAGTGGTTATATATAAACAACTACTGGATTAGGTAGTAAATTGAGTGATCACTTATGGATGAAAAACTAGCAAGAATTTTAGAACCAGTTAAAAATTACTTACTTGAAATTTATGGACAAAAGGTTAAAGAAATCCTTTTATATGGCTCACAAGCTCGAAGGGAACCTACAAAGGATTCAGATATTGATTTGCTAGTTGTGATCTCTGATGAGCTGGATCGAATTACAGTAAGAAAAAGCCTGAGTGATATTTTATGGGAGATTTTAATGGAAAAAGATGAGCTAATTTCGGTAATAGTTGTTCCGGAATCATTCTATAACAATTATCAATCCCCATTCATTTTAACGGTGAAAGAGGAAGGAATCTCAATTGTCTGAACTGGCTGATTTCATCACTAAAGCGGAAAGATTTCTTAAAACAGCAAAGCTAGTACTTGAAGATGGAGATTATGCTAGCTGCCTTTCTAGATGCTATTATGCTATGTATGCAATTACTGAAGCTCTCCTCTTAACTAAGAACATAACTACTTCCACTCATAAAGGAACAATCAGCTTTTTCGGGAAGTATTTCATTAGAACAGGTGAATTAGCTAAGGAATTTGGAAAAATACTAAATGAAGCTTATGATAGACGATTAGAGGGGGATTATGGTGTAGGATTAGAAATAACAGAAGCTGATGCTACAGAACAATTAAAGTTAGCTGAAAAATATATCAAGACAATGAAAGATTATCTCAAAGAGAAGAAACTTTTGCCACAATGAAGGTCTTATAAAAATAAGAAAAACTAATGAGTATGAGTGTTTTATTGTTTATTGATGTAAATGGAATACATTCTCACAGCAGTTATATACAAAGAGGGAGATTACTTCATATCAAAATGTCCTCAAACAGAAACCGCTAGTCAAGGGAAAACCATTGAAGAAGCATTAGCAAACCTCCAAGAAGCAACTGAGCTATATCTTGAAATTGAACCACTACCAATTGATAGCCCTCCATTCATCACAACATTTAAAGTATCTATCCCCGGTGGAGATTATCTGAAATCAATTGAAGAAGCAAGAAGCGATTGCAAAGAAGGAAGAATAACCAAACTCAAGTATTTACAATGAAAAATTAGTTACACTGTTCTTGAAGATGCATAGAAAAATCTTTTTTCTTTATATAATGTTTCATTTCTAACTGTTAGGAATGTTTTTGTACTACAAATGTCATTATTTGTATTGTGGATGTTATGACTATTGTTCAAGTACGTGTAGATGATGAAGAATCCAAAGAACTCGATGCACTTGCAAAAAAACTTGGTATAAGTAAATCTGAGCTAATCAGAAAAATAATCAAACGAGGAAAAAAAGGCTTACTATTCGATTTTCACTTTGAACGCTTGATCAAAAATGAAATTTCTCTTACTCGTGCAGCAGCAGAAGCAGGATTGTCTGTTGTTGAGTTTGTAACCCTCGCAAAAGAACGTGGTTTTACCTATTTTAGCTATGATTCAAGTGAGCTTCAAAGAGATATTCAGACCCTTGAAGGGAAGTTAGAAGGATGACAAACCGATTTCTCTTCGATTCGTCAAGCCTTATCGTATTAGTTGAGATTGGCTATTTGCAATTATTTTGTGATTTGATACCTAATTTCACAATTACCTCTGCTGTTCTCAAAGAAGTCACTTTGAAACCATCTCCAATTAAGAAAGCTGTTGAAGAACTTATTTCTAATGGGAAAATACAAGTGCAATCCATTACAATAACTTCTCATTCATCTCATCAGCTCTACCATACTCTCGGTTTACATGATGGGGAAATTTCCATTTTGCTAGCAGCAAAGAAAAAGAAAGATGTTATTGTGTTTGATGATTTAGTCGCTCGATCTGTTGCGAGAGCTGAAGGATTTAATCTTACTGGTTTACTTGGATTATTAGTTTCTCTAAAGCACACAGGAAAACTCTCTAGAAATGAAGTTCTCGTCATTTTATCAGCAATTAATAAAACTAATTTTCGAATGACTGCATTGCTTTATGAAACAATTCTTAAGGAATTAGAATCTAAAAAATAATAATGGTTGTTTGTTTATAACAATCGTAAATTCCTCTTTAACCCCTTCACTGGTCATAATTGTTCTTCTTTAATGATAATTCTTGCTTAATCAATTGCTGCGAGGATATCTTCTTTCTTTAATTGGGGATAATTTTCCAAGATTGCTTCATAAGTCCAATCATTTGCTAACAATTCCAATAATAAATTCAACTGCAATTCTTGTTCCTTTTATGATAGCTTACCAACCAGTATCTTTTGAGTTACCTCTATTCTTTCATTTATCAAAGGAGTTGTCATAAACTCATCACTAGATAATTTATTCTTTTTTTCTTATGTTAACTCTTTTACTTTTTTTTTATTAACAGTGTTGTATTTGTGGTGTATTTGTCAAGTCATCAGACGAGAAGATCAGTCTGCCTGCACTTACCACCTCAGCGTGTCATTACTGAAATGGACTTCTAGACCTTAAAGATAAGGTGTTTGTTTTTCAAACAATATAAATAATAATATCATTTTTTGTCGTAAGTTAAAGGATAAACTATAAAAATAAATATAGAAGATATCCCTTAGGAGGGTGAAAAACTTATTTTCTGTTTTTAAGCAGAAATAAGTAATCCATAGATTGGATGTTCTATTAAGTCTTATAGTTGTTTTTCACTTTCATAATATATTTATCAAAAAACAGGAGTAAAGGAAATATGGTACCAGATGATCCATTGGCAATTGTTACTCATAAGTGCTATGTTCCAGTCTTTGAAGGAAAACCTTGTCACTGCTGGTATATTATACCTGGCTTAATATTTGCTATTATGCTATTAATTATCTTCATTTGGATTCCCGGAGTATGGTGTCTAATCAAGAAACTTGTATTCAGAATTAATCACTGTTCCAGTGGAAATGATTATCCAAATATTCCATTATAAATAAAGTCAACACTTTGTTGATAAATACTTATTTTTTTCTGCCAAATATAAAGAAGAAAAGTCATTAATTTCTTCTTTTTCCTTTTTTTCTAATGTTGTAATAATTACTTTTCGAATTGGACTTCTAGTCCTTAAAGAAGAAGTGTGAGTTCTGAACATCAAGTATTTCTTAGAAATTAATTTAAATGAAGAATTAATTTTGAGTTTATGGAAAAGGATCATTATCTACCTCTGTTTATTTATGGAGATGACCCAATTATTTTTTATATGAAAATTTTTAGTTTAAGTTATTTTACAACAAGTTTAGTGAAAGGGTTTAAAAAATAGAATATTACATATAAGATTGTAAGCTTAATAATCAGAGAAAAGCTTGCTACAAACTATCTGGAGGAGAACTGAAATAATGATTGACATGGATTTTTTATTAGGTCAAACAAGAAAGCAGCAAAACCTCTTGATTGTTGTGAGATTCTAGTAGCAAGACAGCTACATAAACTAACTTCTTACTTTGAGGGATTTGCCGGTTTTTGGTTTGGGCTAATCTAAAGAAGTTAGGTTGAACGTTCTGTCTATTTGGTTTTTTTTTTAAGAACCTAGTGATGCTGCTAGATATGCTACCATTATTGGTTCTTTTTCTAACCAAGTAAAAACGTCTCCTAACTGTTGAATTAATCACCAATATTATTCCAGTTTGGAGTGTGATAGAAAATTGGCTAAAATAAAAGAAAAAACAAAAAAAGTTAGTGATTTAAAAGAAAATAATGAGCTAGATGTCGGAAAAGAACAAGAATCCGATATTGTTGAAGATGAGGCATTTGATATTCTCCGAGTAGAGGATATTGAAAAAGCTGATCGAATAAAATCTACCAAGAAAATAAAAGGAGTAACCCGAACAACTCGAGCAGTGGAACGACCAGAAAAACTAATGATATCAAGAGCAAGTAATAAATATTACACATCAAAAGATTTCGATCCATCCTTTATGCAGATGCAAGAGCAAGAAATAGACTATCAAAAACTTAGAAGTGAATTGATAAGCTATAGAGCAGTTACTGACTTGGTAGCTGAGATTAACTCCGGTAAAGAAGCATCAATCTATTCTGCTCATCTAAATGGAGCACCTCTCATTGTGAAAATGTTCAGATTGCAACTAACATCACATAACAAAGCTAAAAGACGTCGTGTTGGCAATCCACTTACAAGAGCAACGTCCTATGCGGAAACGGAATATTTCTTCATGAGCAAAGCATATCGAGCAGGACTTAATGTTCCAACTCCAGCTATGAAGATAAATAATATCATTCTTATGCAATTCATTGGAACAGATTGGGTTCCTGCACCACAATTGAGAAAAGTGCCCCTAGAAGAACCTGAACTAATGTTCGATGAGATTGTAGAACAGCTTAAAATAATGTATCAGAAAGCTAGACTGATTCATGGTGATTTCTCGGAATATAATATACTAGTACATGAGAATAAACCAATTATTATAGACTTTCCACAAGCAATTGATATGAGCTTAGTTGGTAATCGCAGTGAAAATAGAATAAACAGTAACTTACAGGTATTACAGAAAGACATTCAAACAATCATAAATTATTTTGAGAAGCAATACAATCTAAAAGCTAGCTTTAATGAAATATATAGATACATTGCTGGCTCCGATGCAAGAAGAGAAAGAGTAGATTTTACTATAGAAGAGATTGAGGAACAAATCAAACTACAGAAAATGACTGTACGAAGAGTAGAACTAAGAGATTTAGATGTACGAGGAAAATAACCAAAATCCTCTTTCTTTTTTTAATATCATATAATAGTTTGCTAAACCATTTGAAAGCGAATTAAATAAATTGAATTATGGTTCTTTGGTATAAAATGGTAAAATTATGCATGAAGGTGTCGATCGACCTAAAGCAATTGATTGTCTTAAGGAATCATTTTTCAGTGGTAATGAGTATTTAGGAAAATTAGACCAACTGACTTCAAGAGCCAAAGACTCATCTTTCTTTATTTCAATGACTGTTGCAATCAAATCTATTGTTATCTTTTCAAAATTATTAATAGGTTCATTTACTTTAAGGATTCCATCTTGTATGATTCTATTTTTACCATTGATATCATTAAATGTAAGTTTAGCAGTGAAATGAGCTTCTGATGATGGTGTTTTTATCCAAAGATCTAGTTGCAACTGGTTTGATTTTAAGTCTTGTATTCTTGTCCTAAAGAACTTCTAGCCCCTAAAGAGGAAGTGTGTGACCTGAGTATTTATCTGATTGGCTATTTTTCTGCTGAGTTTAGCTAATAAACACTTGGGAGTTGTTGCTAATAGCTTATTCACATAATCGTAGGATGAATCTTTTTATTGGGTTAGATTACTTACAGCTATCTCCCTCATAGCTCTTTTTAAGGTTTAACAATTTTAATGATTAATTGTTTATTCAATGCTAATTTTCTAGGGAAATTAATATTATAAAAACAAACTCAAACTTAGGAGATAAAATCTTGAGACGATACGAGAAAATGATGATCAATTTAATGGATGGATTTGATAAACACCTAGAAGCTGAGAAAAAGATACTCTTACTAGAAGAATGTGGACGAAAATGTATTCGTGATAAAAACGAGAAACTCATCCAGAACGCTAATAAGCTATATAAGAACTCGAATGATTTGAAAGATTTTCTTGGAAAATTCAGCAAAATATATGATAGCTTACAAATAACAGATGATGAGGTAGTAATTATCTGGGCAAAATGTTTCTGCCCAATAATTAATAAAATCCCAGCAGGGAAGATTTCATCTACATACTGTAATTGTTCTCGAGGTTGGGTGAAAGAGCTTTTCGAAGGAGCAATAGAAAAACCTGTTGAAGTTATTCTTGAGGAATCCATTACAAAAGGAAATAACAGATGTAAGCTTAGGGTGATAATTTAGAAATGATGAATAAACTGTATATTTTATCCTAAAAAATCTGAATTTTATTCTAACTGTAGAAACATGCCATTACCAAAACGGACTTCTAGATCTGAAAGAAGTTGGTATCAGACTTCAAAACTACAGATATTTTTCTATTGTTTCAATTAAAAGTGGGATATCTTTTTCAGGTTTTCCTAACATTGGACTGGTAATTGCATCTTGTTTATTTCGAGGGTGTAAATGATGTGGTTTGGATGCAACGTCCCATTTGTCATCATAATTATCATATCTCACTCTATCGAATTTTTTCTGAGAGAATAAAATCTGGTAAGAATATTCACCAAAATCATTGTAGCGTATATGAAGTATGAATCCTTTTCTGAATTTTATAGTAAGAATTGGACGATCATCATCTAAAATGATTTCATAAATCTCTGATAAAAATTTATTAACTAGGAATTCTCGGGCATATAGAAGCTTTTCTCGAGCTAAAATTCTGTTCTCCCCCAAAACTACCCAAGTTTCTTTAGTAAATTCTGAAGTTTTTCCTCTTCATTAACCAATTGTTTTAATTCTATTGCATCATTTTCCGCTTCTTGTAAGGTCCCATCTTTTGCTTTTTCTAAGAATTCTTCAATTGTTTTTTCTTTCCATCTCGAAAGGATATCTTCTATTATTGCTTGAATACGTCTTAGTTTGTAGGTAATTAATTCTTCAGCAACTTCCTTTTTCAAACTTACATCCATTTTAGCTCACTAGTACTTTTGGTTTATTTTTATATAAACTATTCTTAAACTAAGCTGATAAATTTATCAATTAAGATGCTCATTAAAGATATGCTTCCCACCTAAGCGTGTCCTTCCCGAAATGTATTTCTAGACATTATAGAGGAAAAAGGAGAACAGTGAAAATCAATATGTTACCATTTTTTGCCTATGAAAGAATCCTATATAAGATTTTGAAAAAAAGAAAAAAAAGGGAAAGAGAAATGAAAGATATTATGCCCTACTATACCAAGCACCTGAAGGATAACTAACTGTAAGATATGGATGCCCTTCATCAAGTGTTCCAAAGAATCCGTATGGATAACTACCAAACCAATTATCTTCCCATTCAAATGGTGTTCCATAGGTAGGATCATCTATTTGAAAAACAAGTTCCATTCCATAAAACGGGAACAAGTTGATGGTTTAACTAATCCTCCATATACACCACACCAATCTGAGTAATAAGTAGCTTTATCGTAGTAGAATTCTTCAACAACATGAGCATAGACTTGATGCAATCCGCCAGGTAATTCAGTATCAGTAGCATCATCATCAGTAATCCAATTTCTAATCCATAAATTACCAATTGGACAATATCTTTGAACTTGAATAGTGAATCCAGGATTTAGATAGTAATAAAACTCTATTGTCACATCGAATACTAGTTTATATTGTGTAGAAAGTTCATATTCCTCAATTTCAAATCTGAGATACTTAGCTTCTTCACCATAATCTTCAATATACAACCAAGTCCTTATTTCTTTCAAATTGATGTTTCGGTGTTCATAACCATAATTTCTGATTATTGTATCTGTATAAGTACTATAACCTGTTTTACTTACTTCCATGTTAAACGTTCGAACTCCACTGGTACTATAGGAAAATACGATACAATAGTAACCTGAATTATCAGTTGTATCAGAAATTGTTTTTGTTCCACATGTGATTTCAGCAACAGCTCCACTAAGTGCTTGTGAAGTAACTAAATTTCTTATTGTTCCAAAGAAAATGTAATCATATGTATATGTCTCTAAATAAATGGTTGATTGATGTACTCCTTCGTATGATTGATATCCTGATTTTGAAATATGGACTTCTCTAGCACCTATTGGTACACTTGAGAAACTATAGTAACCATTGGAATCAGTATGTCTTCTGCCAATATAGTCCCAACCTGTTATAAAATCATACACATAGAGGTCAACTTTTGCTCCACTTATAGGATTACTCGTTCCTGCTTCCTTAACATAACCATTGCAAGGAAATGTGCGACTTGAAACATTCGATGAGCTTATCAATCCCATTGAAAGAATAAGTGATAGAAAAATAATGCCATATATCCTATTTCTTTTCATTTGTATGTTTCTCCTTTTTGTTATTCCACCTGAAACTGAAAAAAGAAGTGTAATTATTTTCCTGCTCCCTTTCAGCTCAGGAATAAATCTTTGCTTTTCTTACAAAGTGTAATTAAAATAGAATTAGTTTCAAAAATAAAAATGTAACCTTTTTTTGTCAATTCGTAAAGAACAGCTATTTCTTGCTATATGCTGATCTATGTGAAATGTTCAAATTCCAAAAGGAATCATAAATAGTGACATTTTTACTTCTAATGTTTTATTAGGAATACTAATATCTAATTTAATTTACCAGCTTAGCATTTCCTTCCCAAACCGGACATCTAGGTATTGCTTGAAGAAGTGGAGATTGAGAATCCTTCTTATTGTGCTAATTTGGTGCATTAATCAGTAAGGGTTAAAAATCTCCCAAATTAGAATAGATTAAGCAAAATTAATAATTAATTTTAGTATTTATTTCTTGCTTGAGTAAATCTTCATTACTTTACAACAAAAATTATTTCATTTGCGATATTCTTTTTGTCAACTAATTGTGGAACATCTTCTTCATTCAAATCCTTCAATTTGATTCTAGTCAATCCTGATTTAAATGCAAATTCAACACTTTTTCCATAACCTAATGCCTGATAGAATGCTGCTGAAAAGTTGATTGCTGCGTCATCATCTATTTTCTTAGACATACCTACAACACAATCAATATGCTTGCCTATTGCTTCAGCTTGTTTTTTGCTAAAACAAGCATTTAGCACAACACAACGTACATGATCTTTATGCATTGCGAAAAGATTTTCTAAAGCTTTTGGAGTAACAGTTCGAGCTTCACCAAATTCATTTTCAAGAATAATCTCATTTGTACCTTTGCCATGACCACTAAAATGAACAATTGTGGGATAATATTCTAACAAACTCTCTTGAAGATCGTCGATTTGAATCGACCATAGGTCTTTTATTTTAAATTTCTCATAGTGTTTTGACTTTTTTAAAGCATGATCAACTTCACGCATCTCTTTATCAATTCTAAGTCTAACAGTATCTTCAGGATTTGCAGCTAAAAATAGAATTTGTATTTTTTCTTCTTCACTTAGTGCATCTTCTTTCTTTACTGGTTTAGCAAAAATAATTACATTCCCTTCTCTTTCGTAATTAACCTTATTTTTATGCAATATCAGGAATTTTCGTAATTTAGCAGGTTCATCAATACTTAGAATTGTCATTAATTCATTCAAAGTGATTTTTTGGCCACTGCCATCTAATTTCATCAAAATCTCTAAATTGTTTTTGGTTATTTGTTTGTTTATTTTTTTTAATGCATTTAATGCTTGTTTATTTTTTGGATCTAAATTTAGTGCTTTTTCAGAAAGCTTTTGAGCCTTTTTTAAATTATTTTTAATTTTAGCTTCTTCAACTTCTCTTAAAATGGATTCCAATTTTTCTTTTATTTTTTTATTAATCATTTCATTATAATCTGGATTAAGTTTAATTGTTTTATTAAAACAATCTCTAGCTCTTTCAATTTCTCCATTTTCAATATTAAGAAGTCCTAAATTGAACCATGCATTTGGATAGTCTTTTTTAATCTCATTTACAATTTTTTCAAAACAATCTTTTGCAGTATCCACTTGATTATCTTTTAAATAAGACAATCCTAATTCATTTAAAGTAATATAATCTGTTTCATCTTGTCTCATAACTTCCAATTGCTGTTCAATTGCTTGTTTATACTTTTTTGTATCATAATAGAGTCTGCCTAATTTCTTTCGAATATCGTATCTATTATGCTCTTTTTTAATGATTTTTTCAATATGCTTCATTGCTTCCTCATACTTATTACAATTAATATACGCATCACTAATACTCTCATGCATTTTATAGAATAGATTATCGTATCGTTGTACCTTTTCATAATAGTGAATGGCGTTTTTAAAGCAATCAATTGATTTTTCCCAATTCTTATTTCGATAATGCAATTCTCCTAGGTTATTCCATATCTCAGGCCATTCAATATTTAGTCTCAATGCTTTTAAGAAGTGTTTTTTTGCTTCTTCATAATTTCCCATATCATAATATATCTCTCCTAAGCTTACAAAAGCAATCTCGTATTCTGGATCGATTTCTAGAGCTTTACTTAATTGCTTAATACCTTCATTGAATTCTCCTTTTTTACGATAAATGCATCCCAAATCATTTAAAGCTTCTAATGATTCAGCTTCTATATTAAGAGCTTTTTTAATGCTGCTAATTGCTTTCTTATATTCCCCCTTCAAACCATAGGCAATTCCTTTTTCATGATGAGAATCGTAAAATTTACTATATCATACTCTAATGATTTATCATAAAATCTGATTGCCTCTTCAAAATTCTTTTTTCCTTGATATGCTAATCCTAAAGCATAGTAGATGGCTTGATGTTCAACTTTTTTATTGATATATTTATTACATAATTTTATTAATTCATCAAATTGCTTTAATCTAAAAAATGTTCGTCCAATTTGTATCCAAGCATTTTTATGAGAATGATTAATTTTAATTATTTCTTTAAAACATTCTTTGGATTTATTCCAGTCATCCTTGTTATTTTTATTGAAGCTATGCCTAAATTGAGTAATATTTTATCACATTTTGATTCAATTTTTTTGGCTTTTATGAAGGAATTAATTGCGTCATCCCATTTTTCTAGTTTAAGATATATAGCTCCCTTCCTAATCCAAGTATCTAAGTATTTATTATTAACCACAATAACTCTGGTATAATATTCTAAGGCTTTTCTATAATCTTCAATATCTTTATTTAAGGCACCCTTTTTTTCATAGCATTTACCTATTTTATATAAAGCACCTTCATCTTCAATTTTATATAAAGGATCATCAATTTCATACCAGCTTATTATTTTTAAGTAAGCACTAATTGCTTTATCATAGTTTTCCTTTTCATAAAGCTTGTCTCCTTTTTTAAGCCTCTTATTTCTTTCGTCAACAATTTCTGCTAAAGCAATTTTTATATTTCTTCTATCATATAAAGAAATTAGATTAAGATAATATGCCCATCTAGTTAATTTGCCTTCAGAACGCTGCTCTTTTCTATTCTTTCGTGCCCAATCTCTTCCTAATTTTATTATTCTATTCCTTAATCCTTGTGGTATATCTCTATTCAATTTCCCTCCACCACCAAAATATTACATTAGAATATGTAAATTATCCCTTATATTCTTTCTTCTAAAAAAATCCTTATTTCAAGTTGAAAATTCTAAATTTAAATGTAGGAAAAATTATAAATATCAATATAATCAATTGTTTTTTGGAGGGAACTATTTCTAAATATTACAGACTTAAATTTACTTAAATCAGGAAATAGTGTAAAAATAAAACAACCTTCCTTGAATGTTACATTTGCAGTACAATCTTTTAGAAAATAATAGGATATAAACATGAAAACTCAGATCTGACTCTTTGAATGTGGTATTATGTTTAACTTCCATATGATACAAGCAGAACATGGTGATTGTTTTATTCTGGAATATGGTACTCATAAAAAACCAAAATATATCTTAATAGATGGTGGTCCAGAAACAATATATGAACATCATTTACGTAATGAATTACAAAAAATAAATCAAAAGGGAGAAAAGCTTGATCTTATAATATCGACACATGTTGATAATGATCATATTATTGGTTTAACTGAGTTATTCGTAGAATCGTATGCTAAACAGAAAATTATTGCTTTTGATCAACTATGGTATAATTCATTTGGAAAATCTTTCAATATTGACGATAAATTGGAAAAACGAATAAAAAAATTACTGATAAAGATACGTGATGTAAGATTAGCTAAAACTCCTGAAAGAAATGTTCACAGAGGAATAAGTCAAGGTGAAGAATTGAAGCAATTAGCTGATTTGCTAGATATAAATATAAACAAGAAATTCAAAGGAAATTTGATTTCATTAGAAAATCCTTCTAATCCAATTAAGTTTGACAATCTAAAATTATTCATTATAGGACCTACTAAGAAAACTCTTGATAAACTGAAAGGGCACTGGGAGAAATGGATCACAGATTATGAAAAAAAATTAATGCACCGAGATGTAGAAAAGAGCTTAATAAAAAAAGCTGATGATAGCATACCAAATTTAAGTAGCATTATGGTACTTGCAGAAGTTGATAACAAAAGTATTCTCTTAACAGGAGATGGACTTGGCAAACATATCATTGATGGATTAACAAAGTTAAGATTACTTGATAAAAAAGGGAAACTTAAAGTGGATGTTTTAAAATTACCACATCACGGGAGTGATAGAAATGTTACAGTCGATTTCTTTAGAACAATTCTTGCAGATAAATACATTATATCAGGAAATGGTTATCATGGAAATCCTGAATTTCCACCCCTAAAGTGGATTGTAGAAGTAGCAAATGAACAAAATCGAGAGATAGAAATTTATGTAACAAATATTACTAATAATATCAAGAAACTCCTTAACAAATACAAACCTAAAGAATATAATTACAAACTAATAGTCATTGACAAGAATGCTTCTTCAATGAAAATCAAATTATCAGGCTAGAATTTTGAATTAATTAAAAAAGAAAACATGAATGTTGAATGACTCTGCATTTTTATCTTAAAATTTGTGGTGAAATTATTTATCTAATAACAAGTTAATAATATTTAGGAGGGAAATATGTGCCTATTGATATTTCGCGAAAAACTGTTGTAGTCCATGCATATAATACTTCATTAGATGAAGCAGCTAGAGCTGATTCAAAAGCAAACATAACAATTTCTATACAAAGTTTAGTTTTTTCACTTGGTTTGGGTACTGCATTAATAACAGATACTGTCAGTAAAGTCAGTGGGATGTTGAATAAATACCGAATATTATTTTTAATATTTGTAGGGTTATATGTTGCTACAACACTTATTGGCATTATTTTTTCCATCGTCATCTATAAAGATAGAATACCTAGTCAAAAAAAGAATCTATTCGGAAAAATGAAACAAGATAGTAATGAAAATAGAAGCCGATTATATTATCGTAATATTGAATCTTATGATTCAGCTGAAAGCTACATAAAAGATTTGAAATCCTTAGAAGAAGATGACATTTTTTCTGATTATGCTAAGCAAACATACAATATCTCAAATGCTGTTGTGCAAAAAATGAAATGGGTTAATCGTTCAATAATAATGTTGATAATTAATTTAGTACTCTCAGCAATTTTATTTGCTTCAATTGGTTTAATAATTCTAATTTAAAACTAAACCAATTCCAATTATTCATTGATTGTTTTTTTCTTGAATATTGTACTTAATTGTCATTACCGAACTGGACTTCTTAACCTTAAAGAGGAAGTAAGTGCTTCAGTATTTCTTCAAGTTGGTTTCTTTCATAGTTGAAGTAAAGGGTTATATCTCTAGTAGGAAAAAAATCTTCTATCCAGTATAATATTACTTTTTTTAATAATCTTAAATAAAACTAAAATGTTCTTAATAATAATGTATATTAACATTTATGTACATGAAACATCATAGGAGCATCTTCAATGACAACAGAGAATGAGAATATTGTTCTTGAGAGAATTAATCAACTAGAGGAAAAAATAAACCGAATTGAACAACTCCTTTTGTTAATTGTGGAAGAGGATTACCTTATAGAAGAAGAACTAGAACGAATTATTCAAGCAGATAAAATCATCAAGGAAAAGGCTTTTGATAAACTTGTTCTGGTGAAGTGATGTCGAGTAAGAATCCCAAGAGAAGAGAGTATAAGGTTTATCTCCTTCCTGTGGTTGATAAAGAACTAAAGAAGCTTCCAAAAAATATTCAGAAGCAAATTATGGATATTATTCATTCCTTGAAATTTCCTTTCCAAGTTCCAGCCATAAGAATGCGCAATAAGAAAAACACCTATCGAGCTAAAACGGGGAATTATCGTATTCTGTATAAAATTTACATCAAGGAAGTAATTGTGGTTATCATAAGAATCTCTCACCGAAAGAAAGCCTACAGATAAAACAAAGGTAGAAGTAATTATTATCATACTTTAAGGGTAAGTAGTATCTAAAGGTATTTTATCGCTCTTTGAAGAGCTCATTTTGCATTTCCTCAGATTCTTGTTCGAATTCTTCAAAGGTTGTTTCAGCGAATTTTGAAGCAGTTAATGCTAGTTCGAGAGGGTCTATTATTAGTTGTAAGATAATTTCTTTTCCTTTGACTGTTAATTTTACTTTTTGTCCTTCCTTCAAATTTGCTTTTTCTCGAATTTCCTTTGGTATTTCCATAAGGAATTTCTTTCCTATTACTACTACTTCTGCCATCTTCTTCACATTATCTGTCAGTAGATCTTTATCATTCTATTTAATTTCCTTCTATAATAATACTCTGATTAGAATTCAGAAAATGTTTATGCTAACAACTGGAGATAATTTTTCCAGGTCAAATCTTCGAGCGAGATGCTCAGCCGGTAGGTACTTAACACCTTTGCGTGTCCTTCCCGAAATGGACTTCTAGACCTTAAAGAGGTTGTGTGTGCAGTGATTCTACATTTTTGTTTTTTATTTGCCTAGTTGCACCTAGGTTTGCTTGAAGAAGAGATGTGAACAATTAGTTTTTATTGAAAGATAGATATATTTAATGTAAGAAAGATGTGATGTGTTCCATCTCTATTTGAGTAAATTGGGGGAAGTATAGGAAGTGATTTTGTTTTTTCCTTCATTTCTTGAATCACTGAATATTACGGATTATCCTTATCGCTTCTATACTTTGGGTTGTTTTGGGATGATTCTTGGAGGTCTTTTAGTTGGACTACCTATTTTTTTCACCATTTCTTACATTTTACGTTCCCGTTCTCGAGATTTTCTTTATCGTCATCTCTCAGATGAGCAGCTGAGAAGTGTGCGTCTAAATCTGATTTCTCTTTCTCTTACCCTTACCAGTTTTCTTGTATTCTTAGCTTTTCTCATTTACATTCTTTTGTCTTTGTTTGTTTTTAATGAGAGTTGGGAATCCTTTGATTTCCCTTTTCTTTTGCTTTCTCTTCTTCCTTTTTGCTTCTATTTCATTCTTTCCTTTAGTGCTCTCCTCTGGTTTTTGTATCGAAAAAAGCACAAAGCTATTATTGAAGATAACTCCATTGAATCTTAAAAGGGAAATATGAGTTCTTGTTATATAATCTCCTTAAAGAAGAAGTGTAAATCCTGTTGCATCTATTTTTTTTATAAAATTATGTGATTTGATCTTGAATTAATCAAGCTTCTTACTCTGATTTTAGTAATAGTAATTTTTTATATCAAATGAAGAGTATTATAATGCAGCTAATATCTCAATATCTCAGTATCCATTTTTGTAAAAAAAGATAAAGAAAAAGAGAAATTAAATCATCTTTTTCCTATTATAAACCATAGTACCAATTACTATAGAGATTAATGAAACAATTATAGTAAATAAAGGCAAAGATGCTTCAACTGTTGTTACAATAGCAGTACTCCAATTTACTTCTAAAGTATAAACGAGAGTAGCAGTAGGATAGAAGGTTTTTGTAGCTGTAACAGTTATGACTTCAGCTTGATCTGATGCAGGTAATTCTACTCTATAAATACCTCCAGCCAAACTTGTGGTGCTATAATCTGAACCATTGTAATTAACAAAAACATTAGCATCAACAATGGGATTAGCTAAATGATCATAAACATAAAAATCTATAGTGTGAGTTGGTGATTCAAGCAATTCATTGTAAATATCGATGAATATTTCTTCTGCGAGATATGGCAAATAAATGTAGGTATATTGGTTGATGAAAACTGGAATCCAGAAATACATTGGAACTAATATGGGAATGATGAAAGGTAATATTCGAATGATTACCGGTTGAATGATTACTGGACCAAAGAGAAGAATCACAAAAACTATTTCAATAATCCATAATTCTAAATGAAAAACAACCAAAACTTCATAGTGATTTTCAAAAATCAGAATTATTATTTCAAATATCTCATAAACAATGATAATTTGATATTGATATACTTTGAGTTCAATTGTTTCCCAAATAATTACTAGAAATAACTCAACTATAGTAAAATAATAAATGATGGTATACTCATAGAACATAATAACTATACGTTCAATAATTGTAGTCATGTAAATGATTATGGAAACAAAGACATAGTCTAAAACAACTTTATCTTCATAAATGGAAATAACAAAGTTGTCATGAGCGATGATTAAAACTGTTTCAATAAAAGCGATTGTTAGGAAGCCATCCATATCATGCCATACTTCGGGGTCTTCCATGTTATAGTCTGGAAAATCGGTAAAGACAGGAATTACTGGACCAGCTTCTTTTTGATATGTTACATTTAGTGTACCAGATTCAACAGGTGGAATGTAAGTAGCATTTACTTTATATATCTCGCCAAAATTTACAATCCAACTTCGATCCGCCCATCTATAGACATTAATCAAATAACCAAAGTAATTCACAAAAATTCGTTCATATGTACCATAATCTTCAATGTGCACATGAAAATCAGTATTAAAGACATCTAGTATATGAGCTTCTTTTGCCCAGGAAATAGTGAAATCAGCAATTCTAAAAGTCCAAATTCCAAGATAGTTATATGAAGCACTAATTTCTATTCCTGAAGGAAGATCTATTGATAAAGTAGTATTATCATATTCAAAAGAATACATCTCTAATGACATGATTAATTCATTTGTTGGGATAACAATTCGTTGAAAAATGACTTTTAAATGGTCATCTCCCTGATATATTTGCACTAGGAGTGTTCCATTGAGATTAACCTCAATCCAAGTTTCATTAATAGTATTAATATCAATGGTTGTTCCATTAAAAATATAGGAACCATCCAATGCAATAATCTGTTGTTTATTATCTTCACAATTAGCTGTAATCTCATTATTTACCAATTCTTGAGGACCAAGATTGGCATTAGCAGTGATTATTGGCATAGTAAGAATTAAACTGAAAATTAAGAATGTATAACTTATTTTTTTATTCATAGTATGTTTTCCTCCAAAAAAATCATTGAATTGCTCAGTTTTATTGAGTAAAATTGATGTTATAACATAACAAACTATATTCAAAAATTTTACCTAACTATTCATTAAAAATATGAATATGAAAAATATATAGCTTTGCTTTTATTTAAGCTACAGTAGATGTATGTAACCTATGCCAATATTTTATATATTTTATATGAAATCAAGGGATTTTGGTTTGTTTGTTGTTGAAATTATGAAAAAATATGATGAAAGAAGAAAGGTTTTATTTATTTTTTTTCAATAACTTATTTTTATCTATAAAGCTTATCACGAATATTATGGACTTCTAGACCTTAAAGAAGAAGTGTGTGCAGAGATTCTACATTTTTTTCTTATTCTTCTAAAATTCGAAAACATATTCAGAGAGATTGTTTGATGATTTTGTTTCTAATTCATCTTTCAGCTCTTCGTTAATTTTGCTTTCAACATCTGTAAGAGGTATAGTATCAGCTACTTTTGCAGCTTTTCGTTTCCCACTAGAAATTAAAACGACTATTGAAAACAAACACAAAGCAGCAAGAGGAGCTATGATTACAAGTAATAATCATTTATTATGAGTCATTTTCAAACCAAAGAAATAAGATAAAACTGCTCCAGCACGAGATGCAATCGCTACAACTATCCAGATGAGAGTATATTTAGGAGATTTTTTCTCTCTCTCAGTAGTTGGAAATCTTTTACTAAGTGAAATTCTGAAAATACTATATACAGCACTAATGAATAAAAGAGCAGATCCTACAATTAATGCTATCCAACCATAATCTCCACTAAATGCTAATCCTATGCTTCCACCAAGAATTCCAAAAACCGATCCAACTGCAATTGCAATACAAAGGATAATCAAACCAGCTTTTGCCATAGTTTTTTCTGACACAATTAAACTCCCTCAGTTAAATAGTATATTTGTCATACAAGTTTAATAAAATTCTGCCAATGAATGGATTCGACTTCTCCATTTTCATCAACGAAATAGAATTTCACCCCTCTTTTATAACTTGTAAAATTATCAATTATATATTGTATAATGGGTTTTACTTTTCCTTCATAATTTTATTTATAAAAAAAATGCTCATCAAAGAGATGCACAGCAAGTAGGTCCTTCTACCTAAGCATCTCCTTCCCGAACCGGACTTCTTGACCTTAAAGAAGAAGTTGTTAAAACACATTATCCTTTTAAGATTGATTTTAAAAAAGATTAAAAAGAAAAAGAAGAATTATGGATCAACTGTAACAGTAGCTACAAATTGATACCAATCAGCAGTAGTAATACTATTATCTTTATACCATTGATACCAAGCAGGTCGATCCCAGATTGAGCTTTGCCATCCAGGTGTACAATCAACAATAATCCAGTCATAACTTACACTACCATTAAAGGACCAATGATTGTTAGTTGCCCACCATGGTTCTTGGCTCAGATAATCTACAATCTTTATCCATAGGAATGCATGATTTAATCCATCTGGATAGTAAGTATTATCGCTTATTGTAGCAAATTTGACATTAACACCATTAATTTCAAACATATATCCACCAAGAATGCTAAAATCATCACAATCACCGCATCGGTACTTTAGCGTTTCTAAAGGTGACATAAAGAAATCTCAGACAAGTCCTTCACGATCACAGTTCGTTACTGAATCATATCGATATTCAAGGTTATTTGTAATCCAATCATGAATGTCATCAGGATAAACTGGGAGTGTTAAAACATTATATTGTATCCAACGTTGTAGACATTTTTCTATCGTCCAATATGAGTCGAACATTGAATTAATTTCTTCAAAGAAATCATATTTATCTAGTATATCATCAATCTCATCAAAATTATTTTCTTGAAGCGATGAATGTAAAATTAAATTTTTTGCAAAGCTGTGTGCTTGATAGTAATATTGAATATTGTTTATCCTACAAAGATGATAATAATAGGTCATCTTATCAAGTCTAGGTAGTGATTTTATGTAATTCATAAATGCATTCAGCTCATCTAATACATCATTATATTGATCTAGCAAAATATTATAATCATCCATCAATTGATTATATAAATTGTATAATAGATTATAAGCATCTTGTAAATCATTATAGTTACCATTTAGAATAGTATAAGCGTCACTAAGATCATTATAATCATCAATCAGCTCTTGATGATCTTCGTATAAATCATCATATTGTGCTTGTAATTCTGTATTATTACCACACAAAATTGTGTAATTATTCTCTAAACTAGTGTAATTATTTTGTAACTCTGCCAATGTTGTTTCAAGATCGGTAAAACTATCATCTAATTGTTGATAGGTTTCCAACATTGCTGTTTATTGACCTTGTTTGAAAATGAACACACCAGTCATACTAGCAGTTCCAACTAATCCTATAACTGAACCTACAATTAAGGATATTAATAACTTATTTTTCATTTCCCCCTTTTATCCCGGACGGAGTTTATTATAAGGTTACTATAAGCGTATAACATTACTTTATTTAACCTTTATGGTATTGATATTATATCATTATTCTAAAAACACAAATTCATATACAATTAGTTCGAGTGGGTTAAACGATGCCAAAAGGATGGAGAACGATACATATACCTGAAGAAATGGCTCAGGCAATTGAGAATTTTATAGTGAGAAGTGATGTGAAAGAAAAATACGCATTTAGTAGCATACCTGAATTTATTAGAAGAGCCATATCGAGTTATATAGTGCAAGTGCAAAAAGAAATAACAATATTTACATATGGAGAAACAACTGAAGAGCGTATTAATAGATTAATGAAAGAAGAACCTTAAAAATCTGATTGAACTTGTTTGTAGAAATTTTCCCATTTCTCCCATAATTTTTCTAAATGATGTTTGAATTCATCTAGATCTTTTGACTTTTCAGCAAGTAACTTTATCGCTTTTATAAGCTTCAATTCATTATAATGGTTGTATTCGTTATCAGCCAATGTTTACTCTCCATTTCCTTATTCGCTTAACAAATCACTTCTCTCTTTTTATTTCTTATGGTTTTATAAAGAATTAATTGTATAATCTACAAATGCTTATCACCTAAGCGTCTCCTTCCCGAACCGGACTTCTAGACCTTACAGAAGTAGTGTGAGTCTTGAGCATCATTATTTTTTGTTGAGTTTATATACTTCTAAATACTATTTTTGTCGATGAATGATCATGATTTAACTTTAGAAACAAAAACTCTTTGGCATTTTCCAACTCAAAATTACGGTTCAATCC
>JAHLVW010000003.1 GCA_019058275.1 Candidatus Heimdallarchaeota archaeon | reverse complement strand
TTCACAACACAGATGAGTTGCAACACCTGTAATAACTAATTGAGTATAACCTAGTTTAGTTAACAAATGAAGAAAATTTGTTCTAATAAAAACATCATATGTTGTTTTAGAAATTACAGTAGCTGCATTAGTATCAAAATTTCCACTTATCTTAGCCAATGGATCATCGATAAACAAAGAGCCATTCCACCATTTATGCATTATATTATCATCTAACCCTTCAGTTAAACCATGTTTAGTAAAAAAGACAGCTTTATTTCTACTATGGAAAGCATCTTGTAATTTCTTTATGGGTTCAATGATTGTTTCAGAAGCAGGAAGATAAGCATGAGAAGATGGATCAAGAAAATACTCTTGCATATCAATAATGAGTAAGACTGCATTATCCTTCTCAAATTTAATATTCTTTTTTGAAGAATAATAGTTAGAGAGAATTTTTTTCCATTCTAGAATTTTCTTATCTTTATTGTTTTTAGTGAAGTAATTCTCTTTTTTCATGAATCTTTACCAGCTTCAAGAATCTTGATACCTTTGAAACTCTTCTATAGTATATGTTCCATTCTCGAATTTTAAAGCATGTTGCCCACAATTACTGCCTATGTGATTTTCTTCAAGCTCACCTATGCTTAAAAGCACTTCAAATCCATGATCTTGTATTTCTTTTATTTTTTGCTTAGCAAATTCACCTGTTTCAGGTGAAATCATAGATTGCAAGCTGTGTGCTTTTGCTTTTTCTGTAGGATTAATTGGAGTAATTTTAATAAAGAATCTATTAGGATCATAAAGTTCTGCTAATCTTTCAGGTACCAAAGGATTTCTTTTTTCAGCAGCAAAATTCAAGGTTATTTTTCTATCTCCTTTGTTCCAAAAACTATCACCATAAGTTGCTATTTCTTCTAGCGACCAAATTTTATATGGTATAATTTTTTTTCTAACTTGCTTATCTGTTGAATGAATTGAGAATTGTAATTGAAAGTGTCCATTGGAATAATGATTATTTTTTATCTCTATCATTTTTTCCATAAAATTTGTTGCTTTTTCAGGAGCGATTGTTGAAATGCAAGGTATTAATCCAGGAGCATTGTAGAGGCTTGATAATTTATTCATAACATTGAGAACATCAAGATTTAATGTAGGTTCGCCCATACGAGCGAATTGTACTTTGAATTTATCTGCAGGAATAGTTCTGTCAGGATAACGTTTTGAAACCATATGATCAATTTGCTCGAGAAGAAGATCCTCTGTTATTTTCCCGTGATAATAACTTCCTGCATCACACATAGAACATCGTACAGGACAACCGAACATAGTAGAGATAATTAGAACCCATTTCTTCTCTCGAGGAACTGGTGGTTGGAGAGATTCAACAAATTCAAAATAACGTTCATTTTTTCGAGCAATATATAGAATGGCTAAATCCTCACGACCAAATTTTGCTACAATTTCCAATGATTTCACCAATGATAAATAATTAGAGTTTTATTCAATCCGAAAGCAAATTTGGATCAGAGAGGGCTCATTACTCTCAAATTCCTTCATTCATTTCCTTTATTAAAATGTTCGCTTTAACTCAAACTTAAGATTCTAAACCGACAATTATATTGGTTTTTTACTGTTAAATTTAAAAAAGTCTTTTAAATGAACAAGATAGAATATAAAAAAATAGTTTGAAAAAACTATTTTACAGGAGATAGATTATGTCAAAGATTAAGATTATCACAGATTCTACAAGTGATATTCCGCCTGATGTTGCAAAAAAATACAACATTGATGTTGTTCCGTTAAATATTTTCTTCGGTGAAGAGAAATATAAAGATGGTAAAACTATAGACGCAAATGAAGTTTATAGTAGACTCGAAGAAGGGAAAGGTCCTTGGCCAACTACCTCACAACCATCAGCTCGAGAAATGCTAGAATATTATAATAAAGCTTTTGATAATGGATATGAAACTGTTTTCTCAATCCATATAAACGCGAATATGTCCGGTACTATAAATTCTGCTAATTTAGCAAAACAAATGCTAAAAGACAAAGACCTTATTCTAGTTGATAGCAATTCAGTGACACATGGATTAGGTATAACCGTAACTGAAATAGCTAAGATGGTTGAAGCAGGTAAAACAAAAGAGCAATTAGAAAATGTTTTGAATAATAGTTTCAGACCTAATGTCCGTGTTTTTGGTGTTGTTGATACTTTAGAGTATTTACATAGAGGTGGTAGGATTGGCAGAGCATCTAAAGTGTTAGGAACACTATTGAAAATGAAACCTATCTTGAATCTTAAGGATGGGGTTATTGAAAGTGTGGGGAAAGTCAAAGGATTTGATGAAGCGTTTAATAAATTTGTAGATATGGCTCCTAAGGTATTCGATAATCTATTAGTAGATACAGTATGGATAGGATACGCTGCTGATGATACTAATGCTGCAAAACTCTATGATGTAATAAAAGACATACCAAATGCACCAAAAGAACTTAAGCTCTACGAAATCGGTCCAACAATTGGAGTTCATATAGGACCAAAATCATTGATTTTATCATGGATTGGCAACTGGGACACAAATTGGTATTTTGGAAAGTATTGATAATTATAATCAATTCTTTCTATTTTCTTATTTCTATTTTTTTAATTCCAGAATAAGAATAACTAAGTTATTTGATTATTCTTCAAGTATAATGCTCTTACATACTGGACAAGTTTTATTGTTCTTAGTCCATTCCTCAAGATATTTCTTTATGAAGTAAGAACTACAAAATGGGCATTGCAAGACATTGTCATCATCCTCTATAGGAAGCTTTGATATCATACAAACTTCCCCTACAACTGGATAATCAACAATGGAAGCAATTAACTTCCCTTTTTTCATTGGTTTTTCATCATCTAGTTGCGTTCTTATAGAATAATTAACAGATCGTTGTTGTCTAGTTGGTTTCTCTTTTATAGATTTCTTTTTTCTTTGATTTCTTTCATTAATAACAAACAAAACTATACCTATTGTTAGCATAACTAATCCAATAACCAACATCAAAATTGCATAATCAGAATTTTCAGCAAAACCGAATTTGTATAACCCAACTCCTGCAAGGACTATACCACCAATAAGAGTTATCCAAGTTATTAATTCAAAATATCTATTAAAACGCATAATTGAATTTGGATTTATATGCTTTTAAGTATTCTCAATTTCATCAAATGAACTCATTAGGACAGCTTTACATACAGGACAGATTTCATCCTCTAACAGCCATCTCTTTAGATAATCTTCAATGAAAAATGATTTACAAAAAAGACATTGGATTGCTTCTCGCTCTTTTTCTATTGACCTTAATGATATTCTGCAATTTTCTTCCTTTGGTGGATTGCTTATCCTTTCAACATAGTAGTAGACTTTTTCATCAGTGTTATTTCTTTTATCCTCAGTATTTTGTTCTTCCTTATCAATATCCAAAATCGAAATTAACTCAAAATTAATATTTGGTATTTCAAGTTTTTTGATATAAAATAGAGTAGAATATAGTATTGTAATTACCAATCCTAGGCCTGCTAAAACAAATAAAGTTAGAGCACCTTCCCATGAATCGGTAAAATAACCTATCAAAATAGCTATTGCTATAAAACAAACTGTAATTATAGATCCATATATCCATGATCTCTTTCTTGAAGGCTCACTAGACATTAGACTTCATCCCTTTCTTTCAGTGATCATCTAGAAATTTACTTCTCTCCAATGAAATTACATCAAAATCTTCATTATTAACTATTATGTAATTTATGTAAAATATATGAAAAGTACTGTAGATAAATAAATTGAGGGTTTCAAATGATTAAGAAGAAGGTCTATAATATTGAAAAAGTTGATTGGTTACCGATAAGAAAGGATATTTCCTCAAATGTTTTTGGTAAATCTTTACTCCCAAATGAATTGACAGATGTTACTATATCATATACCAAAGTAGAACATAATGGTGAATTTAAGAAACATATAGATTCTTATCATCATGTGTTGTATTTCATAAAAGGACAAGGTGTGGGCTATTTAGATAATGAAGAATATATTATTGAGCCTAATCTAGTAATTGAAATTCCTGCTGGTATATCTCATGGCTATAAAAATAATGGAAAGGAAGAGCTTTTTCTTATAACAATAAATATACCAAAGAGGAAATGAGAAAAAGAAAAGAAGTAATGATGAAATATTGATTAAACATCAAATCCCATCATCATATCTGAGGTACTATCTGCTAAAATATATGCTGGTTGATTCATATTCGAAGAACTTTTTCTAACAAAACGAATTGGTGTGTCAATTTCATCAATAAGATCTTTCTTTACAAAGTCACTCAAATCTATTGGAATATTAATTTCATTGAGATAATTCCAGATGAGTGAATATGTTGCTTCTTGATATTTATCTATGAGTCGTAGGATAGGTTGAACTATCTTTTCTAGTCTTTCATCCAAATACTCTTCTATTTTCTGGATTAGTGCATTCAATGCTTTTTCGTCTTTTGATGACTTGCGAACCGCTTCAATGAATATTGTGTTGAAGAACTTTGGATTAATTTCAAGTGCTTGTATTATTGATTCTCTTATGGGTATTTGTTTGTCTAATATAACTTCTATATTTGCTAATCGTCTTATTGCTGAAAGTATAAAGCTAAATGCCGGATCATCGTTGACGTTAAGTGCTCTTAAAGCCTTATTTAACAAATCTCTACAATATACATAATTTGCTAGAAGTATGTGTTCTAAATCTCTAGAACCCATTTTCTGAATGTCTTCATATATGTCATATATTGTTTCATCTTTTGTATAGACTACTTTACTCTTTGAGAAAAGTGATTGTATAACACTTCCATCAGTTATTCTTTGAAGTATCTTTCTATACTCATCTCGAGTATAAACCAAAGTATCAATTGATACATCCATTTCTATCAAAGAATGACGACTTCTATATTTTTCATCACTTGTAGCTAATATGGCTCCAATATCTGATTTTTCCCATACTTTATCGTACGCTAAGCTACCAAAAACCATAAGTGATAGGATATATTCATCTTGTTTTACTTTCTCAAATAATGAATCAAAAGCTGCTTGATAATCTTTAACTATAATCGATCTATCAACATTTGATGGTCCTATTTGTGAAGGTATTACCTCTTTTGAATCAAAGGAATCCCAATCAAAATGATATTGGGGCATGTTATACTCTATACGTCCTTTCTTTGTTATTTTAACTGGAGCAAAAGTTCTTCGAATGATTCGTCTTCTATGCAAGTATTCTAAATCAACGAAATACAATCCTTTAGCTCTCGTATAGATTTCCAGTTCTTTTTCTGTAGCAGTTCCATCATTTTCTGTTATGTAGTTTAATATTGGTCTAAAGTTATCTAGTGTATGCTCATCAAGAAATCTATAAGTTTCTCTTATAGTATTTTCTAAGATTTCCTTTGTTGCAGTGCTATTTACCAAGTTGTCGTAAAGTGGAGCATAAATTTCAGATAGAGTTTTTTGGCTTCAAGTATAACCTCTCGAGGTGGGAATATTCCATTCATGTAGCACATAAGATAACCCATTTCGCTGAGTGTATGTACGACAAGCCACATACTGTATTCTGGTTTATCTTTTATATAGAGAAATTTCTCAGCCTTTTTGAGGTCATAATGAGTTGCACCATGATATAGTATATGATTGATTTCTTGATCTTGTCCGCTAATAGATTTGCTGATATTGTTATACATGTCATCAATACTATTATCTCTACTAAACAATAATCTGCTACGAGATAAGCTCTGATGATAAGCAACTCTTCTTCTTCCAAAGATATTTCTTCTAAAGGCATTGATATTGTAGATACCTATGTCAAAGGGAATTCCATTTTCAACGATTCTTTTGTAGCCGGAGCTTCCTTAGTTACTACCATGATATTGATATTCGAGCGTTCATAGACTCTGTTATGTGCAAGACTGCCAAAAAGGATGATTCCTAGAACTTGAGTGTCTTGTTTTGCTCTTTCAACAAACAGTTCTAGGGTGGTATCGAATTTTTCTCGAACTTTTGGATCTTCCATTTAGTTCATCTCCTCCAGTTCTTCTTCAACTCTATCAAGCCATTCATCAGCTAACACATTGAATAGTAAAACTTGTTCGTATTGCAAACCATGACCTGCTTTGTCTAAAACTACATATGATCCTCGAGGATAATTTTCATAGAAGTCCCAAGCTCCTTTATATCCAGTCCAATGATCTTGTCTACCGGTTAGTAATAAAGAAGGTTTATCAAATGGTTTCTTTAGATTGTCAATATCATATGTCAGTCTACGAGATTCTTCACTAGAGTACCTTGCAATGAATTCTTTGTCTCTTATAGTGAAACCTGAAAACACTCATTTTTTATACGATGCCATGTATACTTGTTTTGAACAACTGCGAAAGATTGGAAAAACTCCTTTTCATCTTTTTCCAGAGTATTAACAAAGTCTTCATCAATCCTCAGAACATTTCTGGTTGGTAAATCTATAGTTTCTTCGCCAAATTTAGTTGCTGGACAGAAGATGAACAACCCATCAACTTTTTTAGGTTGATGATAAATGATTGCTCTAGCCATAACTCCTCCATAAGATTCACCAGCTATAACAAAATTCTCATCACCAATTACTTCTTTGATGAAACCCAATACAATATCTACTATATCATCTGTACACTTTACATGATCAGCTACTTTCGATTTCCCCATACCAGGTAAATCAAAGTATATTCGTTTCCAACCATGACGATGTTTGAAGATAGGCTCCATACATCCTTTCATCATCTGATGATCGAGTGGGAAACCATGCAACATTAGTATTGGTTTACCTTCACCAACTACTTCATAGTATATCTCACAATCATTAACTGTACAAAACATTGTTTTTCCTCCAGTTCATCCTAAAGTACTTTTTGCAAGAACTGTCCTGTATAGGAATCCTTACACTTAACGATGTCTTAAACAGTTCCTTCTGCTATGACATACTCACCTTCGGTTCCACCTTCAGGACCTAGGGCAATAACCCAATCAGCTGACTTTATGACATCTAAGTGATGTTCAATAACTATAACTGTATTACCAGCATCAACAAGCTTGTTTATAGTCTTCAGTAGTTGTTGGATATCTTCAGGCATATCTTGCCATGGAGTGTTTTCTACATCAAACTCTAGATGTTTAGCAATACTATACAACCAATACTTTGGGTACCATTTTGTTGCTCCTTTCTTCATACTTTTTTTAGGATAAATTATAATCAAGTATGGTTCTGCTTTCAGTAGTGTGCCAACACCTAAACAATTAACGCAGGCATGTTCTGGTATGTTAGGAGAGAATCCTCCAGGTAGTAATGTATGCATGATTACATGATGTCTTTTACAACCAAAGTTCTTGTAGAATTTCTTCTCAACATCATCAGAGATGCTCTCATCTGAGAATTCAAAGCGGATAAAATTCATTCCAACCATTCTAGCATTCTCTATAGATAGGGTTAGCTGTTTGTAGAGTTCTCTTTTAATAACAAATCTATCCACTAAGACCTCTATTCGATAGTCTTTATCTTCATCTAACTCAATCTCATCATTAAGACTGTGTTGTTTTCCATCAATCTTAATACGTTTATACCCTTTCTGTCGGATGTCATCAAACAAATAGGGATAGTCTTCTCCATAGAATTTATTCACTGGAGCAATGATTTCTATACTTGTTCCTTCAGGTAATGTCATCAGATGATCAACTATCTGATTTGCATTACGAGTTACAATAGATTCATTGCAATAAGGACAATGTGCTTGTCCTAGTACTGAGAATAAGATTCTCATGTATGTGGCTATATCAGTCATAGTTCCCACTGATGATCGTGGGTTCTGTGTTCCAGTTCTTTCCTGAATAGCAACAACTGGTGATAAGCATAATATCGAATCTACATCTGCTCGTTCTTACATTGGTAACATAGTTCTAGAAGTTGCTGACATTGATTCGAAAAACCTTCGCTGTGCTTCTCCAAAAATGACATCAAAAGCCAACGAAGTCTTCCCTGATCCTGATACTCCGGTTATAACCGTGAGTTTATCACGAGGAATTTCCACATCTATATTCTTTAGATTATTTGTTCTTGCACCTTTCACTGAAATAGTGTCTCTCATACTATACCTCCTATCATCATTTTAATCCGAAGTTTCTAGTACGACAAGTTTCCAGAACTTGTTTGTCAAACTTCTGGATCTGTTGTTTGTATGAGGTTTCTCACGTACCTGAGATACTATTCTGTTGTTTGCTTCTTCTACTTATATCTTATCAAAACTCTAGTAATACCATTTTATGCAAAAAAACTTGAGTATTTACAATATCTTTAATAGTTAACAGACTATAATATACACAACTGGTTATGGAATTTACGGGTAAAATTATAAGATTGAGGAATATGAGAATTAAAGCTGGAAAAGTACTTTTTATTTTGATGATTCTGCTTCTATCAATAGGAGCGAATAGTACAATAAATACTCATTCATTCAATACGATAGATGATAAAATTTTAACAAAAAAGGATATTATCGGACCAGTTGATCATGATGATTTTTCTAATTTCACTTTACATGAAAATAATCCAAACGTTACAAGTACAAAATCAAATCATATAATTTATTATAGTTATAATGGTTGTTCTACACACTATTACAATCATGAGAATTATATTTTAGATCTTGGTTTATTTGGGAATGTATCTGATTTCTCAATCACAACTAGATTTCAATTTAATATGTCATATGATATTGATGAACTAAGTTTCGCAATGATAGCAGGAAGCTATTACAATTATGATCGTGATGTTTACCTAGGATTACCTTATTATCTGTCTGCAAAAAGCTATCTGGCTGAAATTGGAATCATAGATAACCAACCTGGAGAAAGTGCGCGTTATTTTACAAGTGCATATCCTTATGGAATAGAAAATCAGATCTTATCTCCACATAGTTCTGCAGATTTAACTGATGTACTAGAACTTCTAATGATTAGGAACTTCTCAGGTTTGTACGCTGAATGCAGAGTTCCTTATACAGATAATATTTTAACTTGTAATTATTGGGCAACTGGAATTGATATTCCTGTAAATTATATTTTACTAGATTTCATGTCTGGTTATGAAGATTCCAATGTCAATTTAACAGCTTTTGATTTCGAAGGATCTTTCTACTTTGGTGATGTACCTGTTTATCCAGATACAATGCCACCATTTGTTTATATTCATACACCTGCTAACGGTACAAATATTTATGATAATAACACAGTTGAAGTCGATTGGGATGCTTCAGATGTTGGTTCAGGTATTGAATATACATCAATTAGCCTAGATTATGGACCATGGATTAATGTTACTAATCCAATCTATACTTCAGAATATACTTTCTATGATTTAGCAGAAGGTTACCATGTTGTTTGGGTGCAAGCATTTGATTACTTTAGTAATAAAGGAGAAGACATCACTGTTTTTGGTGTGTTCGAAGATGAAACTAGAACAATACCTCCTACTATAGCATTACCAGGATTCACCTACATAGTAACAATTCTCTCTACAGGAATTTTTGCTTTAAGTGTAATAATCATCAAAAGATGTAAGAAAAAGTGATTAAAATCCAATAATGAAATATACTTCTAGTATATTTTTTCTTTATTTTTCTTCTTCAATAATGAAAACTTGATAAGCAAGTTCACTTATAATATCTTTTTCAATGTCTCCTAGTTGTTCACCTGAATTAACAGTGAGAGCATGCCACATAGAATTCGATTTCTTTAGTTCTTTTATTATTTGATCTAATTTTTGGATAGCTGTAAAGGATTGACCTTTGAAAACATAACAGAATAGTAACGGATTTTCGACTTTCAGAAGTAAAGTATATTCTTGATGTTGTATTCTTTCTATTGAACCTCCAGTAGCAAATGTTTGATGCATAAAAGCATCTATCGCAGTTAGAAATCCTCCTACGAACATTTCGTCTATCATTTCTTTATGTGAGAATTTCTTAGAAAAGACCGTTACTCCTCCTTCATAAACAATAATCAACAAGACTGGTTCTTCTTCTTGCAATTTTGGAATCTCTATTGTACGTCTATCTATCATTCGTACAACATCATTATTTACATCAGCAGTTTCTTGCTCAAGACTTATTATCTTGTCATCTATATTTTGAGTCTGTGCTTCTTCTAACCTTTTGTTTATTATTTCCAAGGCTCGAGTGATTTTCATACCAAATCTTCGTAGACCCTTTTCTTCAGTAATTTGTTCAGCTTGTTCAAGATACAATTTAGCTTCTGGAACATTATGATTAAGTAAAGAAGTATTAGCTTTCAACCAGAAGTTTTCTGCATACATAGCATGAGATTCAATTTGCTTGGCAATTTTGAGATGTTTATCAATTAATGCTTCGAGATTTTTCATATCATCTTGGTTGTTATTTAGATGCATTTGTTTTAAATATAGTTCACACAAATTGAAGATAGATATAGCACTTAATCCTAAGTCTATTGTTTCTCCACTAATTATTTCATTGAAAATATTATTTGCTTTTCGGAGTATATCAAGATTAGAGCTCTTCTTCAAAACTAAAGCTGATACAAGTTTATATCTTAAATTGTTTTCTAGGTTGCTTTGCTTTTCAATGATTTTCTGCATTTTCTTTAATTGTTCTTGTGCTATTTCCAATGAATTGTTTTCAATATTGACTAAAATTAACCAAAAGAGTGCTCTGATATATTCTTTCTTGTTCTTATAATCTCTCCAATAATCTAAACACTTACTAAGCTGTTCTATAGATTGATCGAAATCGCCACGTTGATAGAGAATCATCCCTACAGTTTTGAAAATGTTCGCAAGACCCTTAGGAGTTTCACGAGTAACGAGTATTTCTTGTCCTTGATTCAGATATTTTGTTGCTTCATTTAGCTCTCCTTTGAGAAACAAAACATAACTTAATGTGTTTAATGTTTCAGCAGTTCCTATTTTATCATCAATTTCCTCTCGTATAACCAAACAACGTTCCAAATTCTGTAGTGAACGTTCTAGTTCTCCAAGGTGATTATAGATTAGACTTATACCGTTCAAAGCATTAGCAATAAGTTTCTGGTTTCCAAGCTCTTCACTCAAAGCTAAACATTGAAGCGAGTTCTCTAAGGCTGGGCCATATTCTCCTCTCCATAAATAAATTCGACTTATACTATCCAAAATATCAGCAGCTGCTTTATCATTTCCAATTTCTCTTGCTGAACTTAAACACTGTTGGAAAATTAGAAGAGCTCTAGTTACATCACCCATTTTAAAATAAATTCTGGCAATGCTGTTATTAGATAGTAGTAATCCTGATTTATCATCAATTTCTCTTCTTAATGAAAGACTTCGCAAGTAGTTATCCAATGCTGTTTTCAAATCTTCTTCTTCTTCAAGAATTTGTCCCTTTGAATATGAAAGAATAGCTTTTCGAGAGAATAGCTGGTTTGTATCCACATCCTTTAGTTTATCATTTATTCTTTCACCAAGTTTGATATAAGCCAAGCTTTTGCCAAATTCACCCAAATGTGAAAGTGATTTTGCTTTTGAGGTAACTGCATCAAGCATTTGTAATGAATCTTCGAGTTTTTGACTATTGTTGAGAATGTTTTCTGATAGTTTCAAAGCTTCATCATATCGACCAATTTCATTGTAAACTTCTATTCTAAGCAATTGAAATTTAAAGCGTTCTGCAATTCGGATATTAGTTTGATTTTCATTTTCTTCGATTATAGAAAGAGCATTGTCAAATTTCCCATTTCGAATTAAATCTCTGATTTCTGTTATTTTGGTCGAATTATCAACAGGAAACATCTAAATGCACTCTATGATTGCTCTAAAGAGACAAAATTCTTTGATAGTTATAGTATATTGAACATTAGAGATATAATTCTTCTTTTGTAGGTAAAAAGAAAAAAGGGATAAAGTTCCTTTTAGAGTGATTTTTTGAAGAAATCTGTCATAGCTTTAATGGTTTTCTTACGAGTTTCGATATCTCCAAAACCACCATGGCCAACTTCTGCATATTCAATATACTCGAAATCCTTTCCTTCTTCTTTTCCAAGTTCTAGTAATTTATCTTTGAATATTCTAGCTTGTCCTATTGGACAACGTGGGTCATTGACTCCATGCATAATGAGTAATTTAGCTGTCATTTTATCAGCAAAATTTACAGCACTTCGATCATACCAGAGATCTTTGTCATCAACAGGATTTCCCATTTGTCTCTTTAAGAAATACTTGAAGTGTGGCATAGATTCTTCAAACATTGAGAAAAGCTCACTTATACCAATCCAAGCAAATCCTGCTTTCCAATGTTCGGGTTCTTTAGTAACAGCTAAGAATGTCATAAAACCTCCATAAGATCCACCACCAACACCAATTCGTTCAGAATCTACATAAGGTAAAGTTTTCAAATATTCAGCAGCATATACAGCATCTTTTAGGTCTTTACCGCCCCAATCTTTTATGCAAGCATCTCTGAATTCAACACCATAACCTGTACTTCCACGAACATTTGGTAAGATAACAACAAATCCCTCAGAAGAAACATATTGCATGAAAGCATTAAACATCCTAAAGTATTGTCCAGTTGGACCTCCATGAATGTTTACAATTACTGGTAGCTTTACACCTTCAGGTATATCTTTTGGTTTATAGACAATTGCAGGAATTTCAGTTCCATCAAATGACTTGTATTTGATATATTCAGGTTCTGAAAATTGTGATTTATCTATAGAACCATATTCAGCTTTCAATATTACCTCATATTTGTCAGTAGAAAGATCATATAACCAAACTTCTGGTCTATCGAGATCGCTGCTATAAAAGAATAGTATTTTGGTACAGGATATCCATTGTACGCTGAAGGCTAGTCCTTCAGGTATTTTTAGTTCTGTCTTCTCACCTGTCTCAACATTGTAAATGATTGGTTTTATCGTTGATTCGTAATTTACTAAAGCAGCTAGTTGTGTTCCTTCAGGACAGAATTTACCAGCATATTCAAGATTTTTACCATCACTTAACCATCTTATTTCCTCTGTTTCAATATTATAGATTCCTACTTGTTCTAATCCAGATGCATCTGATGTGAATGAAAAGCTCTTACCATCTGGAGACCAATCACTAAAATTATCATGAGAACCCTCTTCAGATATTCTGATTACTCTTTTCATATCACCTGTTTCAATATTATAAAGGTAAATGTCATCATTCTCGAGATTAGTTTTCATTTCATTTGTACCCATAGTTATCCATTTGTCAGCTGGGCTCCAAGAACCACCAGTTACTGGTATGTCGGAAGCAGATAGTTGAACTTCTTCCGTTCCATCTATTTTCATTTTATGAACATTCATTTGACCTGATCTAGTACTAACAAAGGTTATCCATTCATTATCATGACTAACTTCACTGACATGTTCTTGGAATTTTGGTGTTTCAGTTAATGCTTTCGCTTTGCCATTTAAGTCAATAGTCCAAATATCATTTTGCTCATTACCACCAGCATCTTTTCCAAAGAACATTTTCTCATTTTTTCTATCCCAAGTATATCCTGTTCTAGGTGCTTTTGGTAACTCACCATGTGATATTTGTTTGATCTCTTTAGTTTCGAGATCCATTACATACATTTCAATTCTCCCTGTTTTATCCCAATAGAAAGCTAATTTCTTCTTATCTTCAGACAAATTAGGCATACTATAAGAAGGGAGACTTAGTAATTCATCAAAAGGTAGTGGTTTAGGTTTATATTTTGTCATAGTGAAAAACGTTATTTTTTCTGCCTTAATTAATGCTTTGTAAAATAAAATAAAGGCATTATTATCATAATGGTTTATCAATGTAATTTATACTCGGTTCTTTGCTTTTTTGTGGATTTTTCATATGATTAATGAAATTCCAAATTAGATATATAAGCAACATAGCAGGAAGTGGGATTGCAAAAACAGCCCAATAAGGCCAACCAAAAGATAAGCCCATGACTATCCATAAAGCATAAACTCCTGAAACAATAAAACCATACAAACGAAAGAATCTATCATGATATCTTTGAGCTACCATAAATTACCCTCTATTAGCATCCTTTTATGATAATATAGGATGTTTGATTATTTGAATCTAATTTAAATAGATATGTTCTATTTTTTATATTAACCTGCATTTGGATCATTCCGCATCATGCCAAACATGTTGCCAGCTGGATCCTTGAAATAAGCTAACATCCAACACCTGGTACTGCTCCTTTAGGACGAACTATAGTTCCACCATTTTATATACTTTTTTAATAGCTTCATCCAAGTTAGGTACATCTATTGTGTTGACTGTTTGTGTTTCATCACCTTCAACCACGTTAACAAATAAAGTATTGATAATTATTACTTTCATATGACACAAAAGGATTTTAGTAATTAAGCTGTAACTTTAGCTTATGATTGAAGTTCCTTTAGAAAAAGCACAAAATTTTATTCTGGAAAAACAGGGATTACGAACGAAATCTCCATCAAAATCCATAATTGATGTTGCTAAAAGAATTCACAATATTCAAATAGATACTATTTCAGTAGTTGCAAGGTCTCACGATTTAACTCTCTTCAATCGCTTACCTAATTATCAGGAAAAAGAAGTCTGGAAATACGTTAAAGATAGAAAACTGTTTGAATATTGGTCTCATGCAATCTGTTTGATTCCGATTGAAGACTATTCATTTTATGCTTGGAAAATGGACTATTTAGAAGATAATATCTCGAATTGGTGGAATAAATGGGTTGTTGAAAATAAACAACTGATAAATGACATTTACAAATATATCAAAAAGAATGGAACTACTTGCAGTGCTGATTTCAAAAGGGAAGAAGGCAAAGAATCACAAAGGTGGTGGGATTGGAAAGGTGAAAAACGTGCCATGGAATACCTGTTCAGAATAGGTAAATTGATGATTGACTTTAGAAAAGGATTTCAGAAATATTATGATTTAACTGAAAGAATTCTACCACCAAGTATAGATAAAGAACCGATGGCAAAAGATGAACTTCCTTATTTCATAGTTAATACTGTCTTTTCCTCTATAGGACTAGGCAATTTTGAAGAAATGCAATCTTATTTGGGAACATCTCATGTAAAATTTCTATGGAATAATAAAAGAGAAAAAATAATTCAATTTCTAGATGATTGTGTAAAAGAAGGAATATTAGAAAGCGTTCAAGTAGAAGGTATAGATTCTATTCATTTTGTATTGAGTAAGGATGCTAATAGGTTAGTTAATGAAAGTGATGATCTAACAAAACAACCTTTGAAATTCCTTTCTCCATTAGATAAAATTATACGAGAACGCAAATATCCATCATAAATTTGGAAATTTGATTACAAATTAGAAGCATATACACCTGAGAATCAAAGAATTTATGGTTACTGCGTTTTACCCATATTAGATACTAATATACTGATAGGACGAGCTGATATTAAAGCTCATAGAAAAGATTGTTTGCTGGAAATAAAGGCTCTTTATCTCGATGAAAAGCTAATTAATGATACATTTTTTGATCGATTTCATAAGGGTTTGAAACTATTTGCTGAGTTTCACAATTGTACTGCTCTAAAGATTAACAAGATTTCACCTATTTCTTTAAAAAATAGAATCCCTCAAACCTTTGATGTTTAACTCTTTTCTTAATCATTATTTTCATCTTATAATAACTCTTAAATAGTACTATATAGGACTATTTTATATCGAACTAATTTATGGGATTAAAATGGATGAAAAAGAGATTAAAGAAGTAGCCAAAGAATTAATGCTGAAAGCACCAGTAGGGTATATGGCATCAATAGATGAAAATGGTTTTCCACACATAAGAGCTATTGAAAACATGAAGTCTGTTGAGAAATTTCCTCATACTGCAAAAGTGTTAAGTAAATACGATCAAGATGATTTGAATGTGTATATATCAACAAATACATCTTCAATGAAAGTGAAACAAGTAAAGAAAAATAGTGCTATATCAATCTATTTCTGTTTACCAAATGAATACAAAGGGATTATGCTTCAAGGAAATGCTGAGTTTATTGACGATATAGAATTAAAGAAAAAGATATGGACAGAAGGATGGGAAAGGTATTACCCCAAGGGATACAGTGATCCCGATTTTACAATTCTCAGATTAAAACCTATATATCTAAAGACTTGGTATAAATCAGGAATACATGATTTTGCTACCAGTGATTAAATATGAAGCAGCAAAAACAAGGTGGCTTTCTAATAGCTAAAATACATCAACTTGCTGGTCGGATATTCTCAAAGCTTTTGAAGAACCATCAAATTGAACTTAACCCAGCACAAGGAAGGATTATGTTTGTTTTGTGGAGAAATGATAATATTACAATCCAAGAGTTGGTCAAAAAAACCTCTCTTAGTAAAACAACATTAACATCAATGTTAGATAGGCTTGAAAGTTTTGGATATATCTGTCGGGTTCCATCAAAAGACGATCGAAGAAAGATCTTCATAGAATTAACAGAGAAAGACAGATTACTTCAAGAGAAATATATCCAAATATCTCAAGATATGAATGACTTGACATATCAAGGTTTTTCAGACAAAGATTATGAACAATTCGAGAATTATCTTAAGAGGATTTACGAAAATCTAATCAAATACGAGAATGAGATTTAAGCAATTCCAGTATTCAATTTCCTGATTATCTTAAAAAACCAGAACAATCTTTTTAATTTCCAAAGTGTTTCTAGATGAGGATAATTCCTACTAATTTCCACCTATGAGTTGATATTAATGAGAACAGCTGTTCCTATTAAAGAAAGAGATGTAGCTAGAAAGGTTATTGATATTATTTTACTTGTTTTCTTCTTCATCAATATAATCTTTATTTGTTACTTATTCGATATTGAACAACTAGTTGTTTCAGGAGAAGATCCACAGTAAATTGGCCTTTAGCTGATAGCGAATATCCTTTGTGGCCACCTAAATTTATAGTTGACTTAAATCATTTTGTTGGTCAATTCGATCATGCACTTCTCTATCGAGATCCTTGGTGGCAAGCAACAATCTGAATAGATGTAATATTATTTGGTACATTTTACATAACAACCATTTACGCATTCATTAGAGATAAGAATTCCTAGTATCATGTGGGCAACAATGATGCTAACAAATGTTTCAATAATTTTCATTGTTGAATTCACTGATCCAAAATATGCTGGTGGCAATCCTTTACCTATAGTTGCTGCTAATTTATTATGGATTTTGATGCCAATTTTACATATTATTAGAATGGCTCTTTATTCCAGGTATATTTACGGTGAAAGGTATCTATTTAAAAAAGACAAAGTAACTAATGAATAACGCTACTTTTTCCTTCTTTTTCTTTATTTTCTACAAAATCAATCTTTTTTTTCATATGAAAAATTATTAAGTGCATTTACGAAAATAGATTAGAAATGTAGGAGATATTCTTATGGCATTCGAAGTTTTATGGCTCATATTAGCCTTACTTGGCTCATTTTTAAGTGGCTCCATTCCTTATGCAGTTATAATTGGTCGATTAGCTACAGGAAAGGATTTACGAGAATTCAATATTGGTAATCCTAGAGGGTTCAATGCTGTAATGACTTATGGATTACCAATCGGAATATCTGTGATTTTTATTGATATATTGAAGGGGTTTATTCCAATTGCATTGATTGATTGGGGTTTTTCCAATTTATATGGTATTGATTCCATATATTATCAACTTGCTGTTATCTTAGGACCTGCTTTCTGTATTTTAGGCCATAATCATTCACCTTTCTAAAATTTCAAAGGTGGACGAGGATCAGCTGTTTTCATTGGAACGCTTTTCTGGGTCAATCCTTTAGTTCTAATCATACACTTCTTACCATTTGGTGTTATGATAGGGGTATTGAAAGTTCCTACTCGAGTCTCAACTGTACTTGCAGCAATATTCTATCTACCAGCTTCATTATTTATGCCAATTGCACCTATGTGGTCAAAACATATGTTAGAATCATTAACCTTTACAGAAGCTCATCCAATCTTCTTCTTAGTACCCTTCCTTATTGCTTTGTGTATGTGGTTAGTACAATTACCTAGACATATTCCAAGTGTCATAGCTGCAATCAAAGGAGAAGAATGGACACTAAAAATTAGCGAAGGTCAACAATTCTCTGAGAAGTTTGATACCAAAAAGGAAAAAATTGAATGATATAAAAAGATGATTAGAAAATCATTTTCTTTTTTTTATTTTTATAATAGCACTAAAAGCAAAATATTGATGGTAAGTTAATCTGGTATTTTTTGTGTTGAAAACAAATTTAGAATGAATCTTTATTTACTTTCCATGTTCCGTTCTTTTAATGATCTCATTTTGTAGTTTAGTTCCTAAATTGATGAAGTAATCACTATATCCTGCTACTCTTACAATTAAATCTCGATGTTTTTCTGGATCTTTTTGTGCTTTTCTTAAAGTTTCTGCTAAAACAACATTGAACTGAATGTGATGTCCACCTAATTTGAAATATGCTCTAACTAAATGTGATATTTGATCTATACCTACATCAGTTGCTAAGAAATTTGGAGTAAATTTCTGATTTAATAATGTTCCACCAGTTCTAACATGGTCAATTTTACTAGCAGATTTTAAGACAGCAGTAGGTCCTTGTATATCTGCTCCTTGTACAGGTGAAATACCTTCTGATAATGGTTCGTAAGCTCTTCTTCCATCAGGTGTAGCACCAATGACACTGCCAAAATAAATATGAACTGTAGTAGGTAAAAGATTTATTCTATGATGTCCACCTTTTGTGTTTGGACGACCATCAACTGCATTGAAATAGAGTTCAAATACTTCTTTTGTTTGTTCATCTGAATAATCGTTATCATTGCCATACTTTGGTGTATCGCATATGAGCTTCTGTCTAAAATCTTCCTTTTCTTTAAAGTTGCTTGATAATGTATCAAGCATTTCTTTCATTGAACATGTTTTCTTGTCAAACACATTATACTTTATCGATGTAAGAGAATCTATAATACTACCCAAACCGACTCCTTGAATATAAGATGAGTTGTATCTAGCTCCACCAGCATTGTAATCTTTTGCATTCAGAATACAATCGTCTATAATGATTGACAAGAATGGTGATGGCAAATTATCACCCCATAATTTTTCAATTATGTTGTTTCCTTTAATTTTAATATCTACAAAGTGTTTCACTTGTTTACTAAAAGCCTCGAATAGCTCATCATAGGTTAAAAATTTAGTAGGATCACCTGTTTTTAATCCAATTTGCTTCTTTGTTCTAAGATCAAACCCATTATTCAAAGTTACTTCTAAGATTTTAACTAAATTGAAATAACCTGTCAAGTTGTAATTTTCTTTTCCAAAAGCACCAGTCTCCACACAACCGCTGGCTCCACCGTTTCTTGCATCTTTTATTTTTTTACCTACTCGTAGCATTTCTTGGATTATAATGTCAGTATTAAATATTGATGGTTGACCAAAACCTGTTTTTACGATTTTTAATGCTCTTTTTAAGAAAGTGTCTGGTGTTTTATTGCTAATTTGAACCATAGAACTTGGTTGTAAAATCCTCATTTCTTCTATTACATCTAGGATTATGTATGAAAGCTCATTAACCCCATTTGATCCATCTTCCTTTAATCCTCCAAGATTTATCAAACAAAAATCAGTGTAAGTATTGCTTTCTTCTGCAGTAACACCTACCTTTGGTGGTGCTGGCTGGTTGTTAAACTTAATCCAGAATGCTTCTAGTAGTTCTTTTACTTCTTCCTCTGTTAATGTTCCCTTGTCAATTTCTCTTTTATAAAATGGATAAAGATGCTGATCTAATCTACCAGGATTAAATGAATCCCAAGTATTTAGTTCTGTGATTACTCCTAAATGAATAAACCAGTAATGTTGCAATGCTTCCCTAAAAGTAAGTGGTGCATTTTCAGGAACATGATTGCAAGTTTTAGCAATTAATTCAAGCTCTTTCTTACGATTAGGATCCTTTTCTTTTTTAGCTAATTCCTTTGCTTTCATTACATGTCGTTTAGCATATGCAATAATAGCATCTGCAGCTATTTCCATTGCTTTCAATTCTTCACGTTTATCTAAGGCTTCGGGATCAATATAAAAGTCCAAGTTTTCAAAACTATTTTGAATGTCCTTCTTGAAATCAAGAAAACCTTTTATGAATATTTTACCATCTGCGACGGTATGTCCAGGTGCTCTTTGTTCCATGAACTCTGTAAATACTCCTGCTTTATAGACATCTATCCATTCAGAATCAACCTCAGAGAATATGCGATCTCGTATCGATCTTCCCTCCCAAAAGGGAATAATTTCTTCTTCTGTTAGTTTTCTTGTTTCATCACTTATTTTGAAAGATATTTTCTCTCGAGAATCCAATATATCTAAATCTTTCAATGTATGACAGCAAATTTCAGGATAAGTAGGAGTTGCTTTTGGTGTTGGACCACGTTCTCCAACAATAAGTTCATCATCATTAAAGCAAATTTCCTTATTTTCAAGTAAGTACTTGAATGCTAGAGCTCTAGCAACAGGAATTGATACCTTCTCCACTTTACCACTTTTATAGAATTCAGTCATCAATTTTGCTCTTTCAATAGAAAGGGTAGGAATTGCATTTCGACTTTGATTCCTTAGTTTTTTGATTCTTTCTATCATTACTATTCCTCTACTTTAACTTTCAATCCAAATTTCTCGAGACTTTCTTTGATAACTTCAATATTCTCTTTTGTTGGTTTTTGAATATCTTTCATTCGGTTTACTTTATTTAGTTGTGGATATTTTTCTTCACCTATCTTATGAAATGGTAATAATTCTACTCGTAGAATATCTATTGTAGAAAGTAATTTACCAAATTGATCTATCGATTCTTGATCATCATTAACTGTAGGAATAATAGGAATTCTAATTATTATTTTCTCCCCTTTTTCTGCTAACGTTTTTAGATTACCTAAAATCTGTTTATTAGATTCACCAGTATAATGCAGATGTTTTTCATCATCTACAATTTTAAGATCGTAAAGAAATAAGTCTACAAGACCAACAATATTGAGTAGTTCTTTCTTAGAGGCACAACCTGAAGTATCTAAGGTTGTGTGTATACCCCTTTTCTTGCATTTTTGTAATAAATCAATCAAAAATTCTGGTTGAGATAATGGTTCTCCACCTGAGAAAGTTACTCCTCCATCTGATTCTTCATAAAAAACCATATCCTTTTCAATCTCTTTCATTACCTCCTCTGTTGTAACCTCTCTACCAATAACTTCTTTCCTCTCATGGCAAGCTTTTGTTGAAGAACTAGTTACAATTTTCCTTGTGATAGTTTCAGGTTCAATTTTGTGACTTTCCGGATTATGACACCACCAACAATCCATGGGACATCCTTTGAAGAAAATAGTTGTACGAATACCTGGGCCATCATGTACTGCATACTTCTTTATATCAAAAATTATTCCTTTTTGGCCCATTATAATTCAACATGACTTTGCTGTGATTCATTATATCTAATTTTTTATGGGTTTATCAAAATTAGCATTCTCTGGTTTTTTAAACTTTGAAGTGTCAAATATCGATTACTAATCCATCACGAGCTATTTTGAACCCCTTCTTTAGTATTTCATTTCTTTCTTTACTATTTTCTTTTAAAATTGGATTTGTATGATTGAAGTGCGTAAAGTAAATCTCTACTTTTGAATCTTTGAATAGTTCAGCTGTTTTTATAATGGGTGGATGAGGGATTTCAGTCATTCTAGGTAATTCACCCTTACTATAAAATGATCCATCAATAATTGCTATATCAACACTGTTTATCAGTTCTATGAGATCTTCTGTCCAGTAATCAAGGTCAGGCAAATAAATTACCTTTTTTGTATGTTCAATTAGATAACCAACTGTATCAGCATATTCATCTCTATGAGGAACTTTGAATGCTTTAATAGTGAAATCTTCCATAGGATACTCATAATTCATCTTCATACTGAATAAGGCAAGATTTTTTCGTTCGAATAGATGCTGAAATGGATGATTATTCTTCAAAAATTCACTCATTTTTGCTGAACAAAATACCATGACTTCATCAGCATCACAACATTCCTTGCCTAGCGACCAAAGACCTGAACAATGTCCGTAATGAGCATGTGTTAAGAAAATTCCAGATATTGGTATTGATTTTTGGCTTTTTACTTTTGTAATTGCTTTTTTTATAATTTCAGTTTGATCTTTCATATCTGGTGAAGCATCAATTATATAACAATATTCCTTTTCTTTATCAAGAAATGCAATAGTGGGACCTAACCTTCTTTGATCTGGGTTTTTTCTAGCATTTGAACAATTTTCACAATCACAATTTATTTGTGGTACACCTGCGTCTTGACCAGATCCAAGAATTAGAAGTTTCATAAATGGAAGTAATATCGCTTTGTGTTTAATTTTTTTGGTTCTAATGATTTTTTTAGTTATTTAATTTACTTCTTAATAGCTCAAACCAAAGAATTTTTCATTTTGAATTAGCAATAAATGTTATTTAACAAAAATCCGATTCATTCGAATATTATAATTAGCTATATGTTTTATTGTGAAAATAAGGTTGATTAATTTGTCAGATGTTAAACACTTTCTCGTAATGATAAAACCAATCCGTGAAGATTTTATGATTAATTCTACAGAGGAAGATAACAAAATAATGGGAGATCATTTCCAATATTTGAAAGATCTTTTAGAAAAAGGAAAGCTTGTTCTTGCTGGTCCTGTATTGAATGAAAAAGAACCATTTGGTTTGCTAATTTTTGAATGTGAAAATAAAGAAGAAGCTAAAATCCTGATGGAAAATGATCCATCGGTAAAAGCAGGAATACAAACTATTTTGAAATTAGAACCATTTAGAATATCTCTTTACAAGAAAACAAGTTAGAATTTCTCTTACCTTTTTCGTCTATTCTTCAAAAATATTTTTTAGTTTAAATACGCTTCATCAAAAAGAATCGAATTAGAGAGCTTGGTGAAGTCAATTGGTTTCAACTTGGTTAGGAACTTTCATGGTACTTTTACCCTTTATTGGAGCATTACTTTTACTGACAGTTTTTAAATGGAAAGCAGATAGCACAGGTTTTGCTATGTGGGTAGTAATTGTAATTTTTGTGATTGTCTATTTCAAAACTGATGTAGGAGTAGTTTTTCTAGCTACTATTACAGGATTCATAAAATCCTATCCTATTGCTCTAATGGTTTGCACTAGCATCTTTATGATTACGTATATGCAGAAAACAGGTGCATTACAACGTATAACAGTTGCATTCAAAACGTTGGGTGGAGAGGGCAAGAAACCATTTCAAATTATGTTCATCAACATTGGGTTGGGTTGTTTTTTGGTTTCTATTGGAGCAACTCCTGTAACTATGTTACAACCTATAATGATTGCCTTGGGATATTCTTCATTAGCAGCAGTTGCTTTACCAGCAATAGGTTATGATCCACTAACAACTTTTGCTTTACTATCTATACCAGCAGTTATATTCCAAGATGTGATATCTGGACTACTTGGTTTCACACCTCTTTTTCCAACATTAGCAGACAGTGGGTATGTTTTTTCATTGTTTATGCCAGTTGTTACAACTGGTATATCATTTGGTATGATGTTCATTGCAGGTG
>JAHLVW010000045.1 GCA_019058275.1 Candidatus Heimdallarchaeota archaeon | reverse complement strand
CTAAGTTTTAGGTTGATTAGTAATTGTCTTTTCAAATGACAATTATTCTCCCTACAACTATAAGATACTTGACATTTTGGTTACAACTAGTTATTATAGAACAATTAATTTTTTAATTCATAAGAAAAGGCTATCACGTAGTATATAGAAATAGGAAAGAAAAGGTAATGGTGGCCGGGGTGGAATTCGAATCAAGGACCTTGAGCAGATCGTTTGAGTTCCTCTATCTCTTCTGGAGGAATATCAAACCAAATACCAACTAATTTAATTATTGTCATAATAAAAATAAAACAAAAGAAGCGGAGAACGGGAGTTGAATTCGTGATCTAAGGGAAAACGCCCTTTGAACTCCCACGTCCTTCTATCAAGACTGCCCATAAAAGAATGTTTTATTAGCGTAATAGCCTTTATCTGTTGTAATTTATATTTCTTTTATAATTTGCTTTGTTTTCATAAGAAACTTTTTAGCATCTGCAAGAACAGAGAGAGCTTCCTCTCGCGACAATTGTCTAACAATAGAATAATCAGCTTCTTCCCGTAACTCCTTAGCAATCTTAAAAGCTTTGATAAAAGAATCATCAATTTGGCCTGTTTTAGTAAATTCTAAACTAAACTGTGAAAGAAGACCTTTATGCGTTTTATGGAAATGCCTTTTGTGGAAAGAAGTGCAGATGCTGCAAAGAAAATGCAATAGTAAGCTCGACTAACGGCATCGTTGTAAAATCCTTCTTTTAAAAGAAACTCTGCAACTCGGAGCTTCTCTTCAGCTTGTGCAATTTGCTCCTCATACAATGATTTCACCTTCTGAAAGAATATGTTGTATAAAGAGATTATTCCTTTTTTGCGCGAGTTCAAAATCATGTAAAGAAAGTACTTTAGGTGAAATATCAACTGCATATTGAAGAAAGATTTCTGCGCTCAAAGAAATAATAGCACGTCTTAAACGGAAATCTTCAGTTGTAATTATAATCAAAACATCAATATCACTTTCAGGTAAGGCTTCACCTTTGCTATAAGAACCAAAAAGTATGATTCGCTCTAATAGGGGGGAATAATCTTTTTGAAGCTTTGTAAGAAAAGCAGTGAGAGCCTGTTGGTGAAGTGAGAGAGACATAATCATCAGTAAAATAGTGACTTTCTAAGCTTTTAAACTTGGTCAAGAAATAGGAAAAATAAACTAACCAAATAGAGAAAAGACCATAGATGAAATAAAATTACAAAAATACGAAGAATAAGATAATGGTAGCTGGGGCGGAATTCGAATCCGCGAAATCAATCATTAGTAATTAAAATTATTACTTATAGTAGAATTCTCCTTGTGATTTTGTTAAGCAGATAAACTAGCAAGTAGTAATTGAAAATCTTTGTCCGATTTAAGAAAGTTAAAGGCTTCTTCTTTCAAAATTTCATCATGAAGTGGAAAATCATCATCCCTAACAAGTTTTAAAATATCCAACGTTGTTTCTTTTTCTTTTTTAATTGCATGTACAACTGCAATTTCAAAAATAATTGATGGATCAAATATAGCTATCTTGTTTGCACGCCAGAAACATTCTAAACACTCATCAAATTCGCCTAATGATTTGTAGCTGAATCCTAATTGACACCAATATTCAAAACAAAAAGGATTTATTCCAATAGCATGTTCTAAACATTTCAACTCTTCTTGTATATTTCCTTGTTTGTGGTGAAGAATTGAAAGGTTAAACCAAGCAGCTTCATTTGATGAATCAATCTTAGTTGCTTTTTCTAAAAACTGCAATGCTTTATTATATTGACCATCGTTTGCATAATGGCATCCAAGAATAACTAACGACCTGTGATTATCAGGAGCTAGTTCCAAAATTTTTTCACCAATTTCTCTTGCTTCCTTAAATCGACCTACGAGTTCATAAAATGAACAAAGATTCAATAGATTTTCAACATTTAAAGGATCTAATTGTTGAGCTTTATTCAAGCACCACAATGCATCGGACTTTTTCCCACCATACTCCAAGTAAAATTCACCAAGTTTTGCATAACCAAGTGCTTGTTCTGGGCACATTCTTATCGCGCTAGCAAGTACTTTTTCCACATCTGAGTATTTATGTTCCTCAAGAAAATGATCACTAAGAAGAAGTGCCCCTTTATATTGTCCTGCTATGAATTCTGACCAACTTTTATCTGTATCTGAAGAATAGGTTTTTTCTTTGTTATGCAATCTTAAACCTTCTTTATTTGATTCTCAATGTACAATAAGGGAAATTGTATATAAAACTCTAAATGAAACTTTAGAAACATGGATAATTGGGCAGAATATAGTAATAATTTGTGAAATAATATTAATTGGATCAGCTACAAAGAAATAACAGAAGCTATCCATTTAGGATTAACCAATCCAAATCCAAACTACGCCAATCATCTATTGTTTTATACTTATAACCTATTTGCCATAATAAATAAGCAATTAGTTCTGATGAAAAGTCAACATTGTGAAGGATAAGATCATAAAATTGTTTTTTTCCTTCATCATAAAAATTATCAAGAAAATAATCCTTTAAAAAAAGCATTTCTTGTGAATTTTTGTTATTATTAATTAAGTATAAACTTGCTGCGAGTAATGAAATTGATTCATCTTCTTCTACATTAGGTGATTCAACTTTAATTCGTTCAAATAAATCCTTATGGTCACCTAATTTTGCTCGAGACCAAATAGCAGCACAACGGACAAGTTCATTAGGATGATTCATTCCAAGATCTTGTAATTTTGATATATTTTCAGTAATATGATATAATCCTGAAAAAAGTACCATGTGATACTTTAAAGATTCAAATTCTTCATCAATAAAAGGTTTGAAAATTTCCCTTTTTTGGATAATTGTTAATTCTTGGTATTCATGGACATATAATAAACAATAAAGTCTTCGACTTGCTTTTTTAACCGATTTGATATGCTTAACTACAACACTTGTATCTGTTTCTTTTCCAAGTGAAAGAAAACTAATTGTCATTCCAACACCTGGAGGAGGTAATGAATTACTAGTAATTTTATCAATGAACATTTTAATGCAGTCCTAATCAGTAATCTTTACTTCAATATCCTTAGCAAACACTTTATTATTGAATTTCTTTTTGAATTTATCTCTAAATTGTTTATTTACTCTAACACATACTAAACCTTTATCTGCATTCAATAATTGTTTTCTATAAGATAATAATTTAACAGCTCTTTTAATCGCCACTGTAGTTTGTGGGAAGTCAACAAAACTACTCATATTTTTGCAGCTGGTAAGAAGAAGCTCCTTTTCTCTCAATGCAAATAAATCAATTTCAATTAATCGAAATGCAAAATAGAATAAGATGTTAGGTATTACTTCATATTTTTTTGATTCTAGTTCTTTTTGAATGATTTTTTCATAGGTTTTACCTTGATGGTTATATTCTTTCAAACCCACAACATGCATTTCTTTTGGTAGAAAATCATAGATTTGTTGAGAATGCAGTCTTAATTCAGAGTTTGATCGATTAAAGCATTGTTGTGGTATTTTTTGAATCATGGAAACAGAACCGTTTTCACACAAATGATTGTGTATGGCTTTGTAAATAATTGTACTTTTATTTTTATAAATAGGAGGAGTTAATGAAGATGTCATCGAATGATTTTCATTAACAGCTGACTCATAGTAATGGTATAACCGATTGAAATCTGCTTTACGAATATTCATTAACATGCAATAAGAATTCAAAGTTTTTCGGTCAACTAACTCCCCCTTCGATTTATTGATAAGTAATGTTAATGCTTCATTTCTTAGCTTCTCTATACTGACAATTTCTTTAGTTTGTGGATGATATGTAACTAAAGGATTATTTTGCAGTAGAGATATTTTTTGTTTAAATGAAAGAATAGTTTCAATTAACAATTCAGGTTGATCTCGGAATAAACATAATTTATCATTGTCAAGAATCAAAATACCGTTTTTAATACTATACATATCAATAATTTCTTTTTTTCTTTTATTGAATACAGCATTCATAACAAAAATTGGTAGAACATTTTCCTCTCCTAAATGCGTTTGATAATGTTTCAAGTTAGCTATACTATCATTAATTACTTTGGTTTTGCTCTTACCTAAGGATGATTTTATCTCAATTAGAAGTAGAAGTTTTGATGGTGTTGGTAATTGCTTGTTTTTATAAAATACTAGCAAATCAAAAGTATACTGGCTTTCAATTGGGAGAGATTTTAAATAATTAGGTGATAAAGCCACCTCATCTCTGACTATCGCATCAGTTTTATTGAAAGCATTAGTAAAAAGTAATCTTACTTTTTCTTCAAATCTTTTGTTTTTATGACTTCCCAATGGAAAAACGTTTGATTTGAGTGATTTTAATTGAAAACCAAACTTTACTAATATTTGTTTAAGTTCAACATCTTGCTTCATCTTAGATGATAATTCTAAATTACTTGAGTGACAAATTACGGAAACATTTTTTCTTTCACCATTATAAGAAAAATTCAATACTTTTCGAATGCGTTCAGGTCTACTTTTATCTTTAACAAATGATGCTTCAACTATTTGCTTCTGTCCATCTTCAAACAAACAAAGGAATAATTCTTTGTTGCTAGTCCAATTCTTAAATACCTGAGCTAATTCTGCTGGAAACTGTATAGCTCCTGATTCACTCATACTTGTTTCTAATTTAATAAAAAATTGTTTTTTGTTGTCTTGAATTACTTCATAAAATCCTGTTGCTTTTCCACCAATAGCTATTGTTTTGAAATTTGATTTTTCGCTGTAGTTAAAAGAATTGAATATATTTATACTTTGGAGATATTTTTTACTCCAATATTTTCTAGGTAAAATTAAAGAACAGATCAATTCAGATCTCTCAGAAAGTATGCTGCGAAGATTTTTTCCTTCGATAAGAACATTACTTGGACTAATGAACCATTTCTTCGATTTAAATAGAATGGTTACTGAAATATCTTTCAAGAAATGCTTTTTATCCTCGTAAATAATTTCAAGATCAGCTTTCAGTTTCCAATTGAAAGAGTCATTTCTTTCTGGAAGATTTAACCATTGTTTTAACTGAGCAGGAATGTTTAACCCATATTGAGAGCCTACTCCTTCTATTACAATTTCTCCGTTAGTATAAACAGAGAATTTCACTCCTCTCCCCGGTTTATTACTTGAATAAACCACTTGCTTGTTTTTTGATCGTTTGTTAGACATGAGTGTCACCGTGTTATTTTACAATGATATTGTATAATAATATACTTTCGTATATTTATAAAGCTAGCGTTTATATAAAATAAGTATGCAATATTTAATAAGAATACAATAGCGAGGGTTTCAGTATGGATTCTAGAAGGAAATCTGAGGAAATTTTCAAGCAGATATTGGCTACGGTAACAGATGAACCACAAAGTGTGGGAAAGATCGCTAAAAAAACAGGATTAAATTGGCGAACTGTAAATGAATATATTGAGATGATAGCTTTAATTCAGTCAAAGAAAAAGGTTCGAGTAACCAAGAATCCAACACAGATATGGTATGTAGAAGAATAGGACTTTTTATTGTATGATCGTACCAAAGCTATTGGAGAATGATTCTTGATGACGCTTAACTGGCGAAATGATCCATTACTGATAGACACGGAACCAACACCAAAGAATGAATGGTTAACAGCGAACAAGTTAATAGAACAAAAAAAGCAAGAGAAAATATTTCTAGAACAAGGAAAACTTAACCTTTACTCTATAATGATCCGCAAGCACGACTTTCTTGCAGGAGAACGGCTGATTCAAAGATTACCATACATTTCTTTAACAGTAGATTTAGCGAGCAAATTACGTAAGCGATCATTAACATTAGCTGAGAGAAGTCATCATTATTTTCAAGATACAGCTATTGATTATTCCATTAAGAAGTGGCAGCAAAAGATCATTGATTACACTGAGAATCAGAAACGCTTACCTTTTCCACTATTCAGGTTAAGTGATCACTGGCAAGAATTCCTAACACAAGATTATGTTCCATTCCAATCTGCTCGGGGAGAACACTTTCACATGCCTACAAGAATAAGTAGAGATTTAGCTTATTTTCTTGGCTCAGTTATTGGTGATGGGCATCTAAATTATCATAATGTGGTGATAGTTGATTTTTCAAAAGAACACATGGAAATGATGCAAACACTAGCTAAAACTCTTTTTGGATTTGAAGGGCCTGTTACCGGTGAGAAAAAAGTCTGGTTACTTCATCTAAATAATAAGTGGCTTGTGCGATTAGTCAATTTTTTAACTGATCAACCTATTACCGGTAAAAAGTATCATGCTTTAAGAGAACCACTTATTTTTGTTTCAGACGAGGATCTTCGTTGGGAGTTTTGGTCTGGAGCACTAGATGCAGACGGCAGTTATAAAGACAATGTTAGTTTCAGCTCTTCCTCTAAATTTTTTGCTTATGAATTCGCAAGAGTTTTAGATGTAAATAAAATTAAATATTCATTAACTGAAAGAGAAGTAGATTTAGGAACAGGGTACACCGTTAATATTAAAGCTATTTCAAAAGACATCCTTAGTAATGTATTACATCCAAGGCATCCGATTAAAAAGATAGACTTTAACGAATATCTAACTCGACAAAGGTATAATCTAGTAAACCACTCAACAGACTTTTTGATCTATGATTTTAATCCAAAAATGATTCTCTCATTACAAGGTGAAAACTACTTCAACTTTTCCCTTCTTACTACTCTTCATGTCGTAGGATGTACTATTTTCTTACGAAATGTTCGGAATAATTTTTCTTGGACACAACAAGACTTAGCTGAATACCTTGGGATTTCCAAAGGAAAATTAGCTTCATATGAATATAGTGATAGTCTCCCAATACCCCTTTTGGAAAAACTATTACTAATGATTTCTAGTACACCAATAAATTTGATGCCTTTTTTACATAAGTATAAGCTTGATTTATTTCATTCTCGTAAAACACAAGCAAGGTTAGACTTACAACCTAATGAAAAATTACTCTCTCTTGTAAGAAATTTATCACTTCGGAATAGATATCTTCTTATCCTGTCTACATCTGAAAATAAAGAAATCCTTTACAAAAATATAAGCGACTATTTTGGTATAAAAGTTACTAATAATAAGATACTAAATTCTGTTCTAAAACTTTACCTTAAAACATTCTTCCAAACAAAAAACTGATTTTACCTATAAGGAATTTTTTTGAGTAATTCCGAAATTATCAGTGGAGAAAGACTGTAAAGAATAATTCACAAATTCGGAAGAAAAAAAACTAGTTTCAATAATATCTTTCTCTGTTGCTGAACGCTCCCCTCGTGCGACCTATTTCCCCCACTTCGTGGGGGGCCCCTTTTACGGTCGTCGTTCCGACACAAGCTTCTGAGAGGAATTTAGAAGATGATTTCTTGTGAGTTTCACTTTTAATTTGAAAAAAAAAGAAAAAAACACAATTTTAGAAATTTTAAAGGGACTTAAAGAAATCTCTCGTTTCGAAAAATAAGGTAGGAGAAGGCTTCTTTTCAGATGTGAAATTGAGCTTTTCTGGATTATTACGATTTCTAACTATAACATGAATTCCCGTTTCTGTTTTTCCGCGATTTATTTTTTTGATTTTGCTTTGCTTTCTGTTTTTTAGCGAATTTATTGATTTTTAAATAAAATCTAGCAGTATTAGACTGATAATTATGCCTTCTGAAATATCAGTTGTACAAGAGCAATATTTTCATGAGGGATTATTCAGTTCAAAAATAAAAGTAACAAACTCAGTAGCTATCTTCTGCAAATATTTGATTGATAAGGCATTAAATCAGGGTGTATATTATTATCCTTCATTAAAAGCATTCAAAATAGATGAAAAACTATCCTTATCTTCAAGGACAATAGATAATTTAGTTAGCTTTCTAGTGAAAAACAATATTTTAACCAAACTTCAGCGTTCAAAAACACAAGCTTATCAAGTTAATATCAATAATCCATTATTCCGTTTTATTCTAAATATTTACTATCCTGATCTCCAAATTGCTATTACAATAAAACAGATGAAACCTTCTATGAGAGGAATTAAGCAATTACAAAAGAACAGAGAGGAGTTAGCATATATTCTAAATCAATTAGAAACAGACAAGGGGTACTTATCAGAACTTATTGAGACACTTTTGAACAGTTTAGTAGAAAATAGTCATTTGTCACAAGATGAATTAAAAGAAAATTTAAGAGCAATTATCAAGGAATATTGTGGGAGCACAGCAATTGGTAACTATTCAACACAAAAAGAAAAGGGAGATTAATATGAGATTTGTGAATGCTTTACCAAAAGCCATTACTACAGTTCTTCGAGATTATCCCTTCCCAAGAGGTGTTGATAATGCTACTATTCGGAAAGCAGTAAGCTGTGATGAAGATATGCTATTTGTGACACCAGATCTTGATGAACAATTACAAATTGCTGTTACTTCAGCTCTTCTAAATTCGCGATTCGCCAACTCATCTTCTATAATCGTTGTGCGAACAGCTGATGAAGCAAGAAAGATATTCACTATGCTCAATCTTCATCAAGAAACTAATTTTTCCACTGAGAATTTATCCAATGAAGGTTTTTATCCCTTATCAAATAAATATGCCATTCGAGTTGCGTCCACTTTTTCAAAATTCAAAGGGAACAGCTACCCATCAGCAAATGATTGTGTGATAATTACAAGCTATGATTGTCTGCTTCGAAACTTACTTTATCGGAAAAGTTCTGATGTTAAATTAAAGAACAGAATTAATCTCCCACATACAAACGCATATATTTTTGTTGATCCTTTAAGAGAAAATGACTCGCTAAGAAGAACCAGAAAAAGCTTCACTACTTTTGATATAGATGGCATTTTGTTTTTCAAGAGAAAAGCGAATAACCAAAACATCAGAATGCATTACATCTCTCCAGGTTTAGTTCCTTTAGATGAACAAAAGAACATGTTAATAGTAACAACAGCGGTTAAAATTTCAGGAGATCACGAATTTTACTTTAATTCAGATTTGAATCCAGAGGTCCTTAAAGAAGAATTTCAATCTGTTCTCCCATATTTAATGTTGTTAAGACTCTATTCTGGACAACCATCAAAAAGCAAAATGATTCAACGAATTCAAAACTCACTCATTTGTCGATTACTCCAAAATATATCCAAATTAGAAGCTAGTCATGATTTTCTTCAAAAAATGTTAATTGAAATATTGTTTAAACCAAGGAATTTCTCTGAAGGTCTATTTGATAAATATCAAAAATCACTAGGTGACTTTGCGTTAATTTCTAAAGTAAGAGAAAATTCAGGGATATACACTCTTACGCCATTTGGCAAGAAGTTCCTTATAGCTTCAACATATTTCAAAGAAATACGAGAAGATCCCATGGGCGTTTTATTGAATATTAAAAATAGAACACAAAATGATACTTTGGATTGGAATTGTATCTCGGAAATCTTCCATAATTTTACTGATGGAAAATTAGCTTATGATGATTTACAAATGGTACTTGGAAGGTTGAAAACTAAAGGTAATGATGAAGATGAGGTTATTGCTAAAATTCTTTCAAGAACACAAGATAGCTTTACTATTTTCAAAGTATCAATATTATTGGCAAGTCTTCAAGAGCACATGACACCCGAAGCAAAAAAGAATTTTGGCCTTATCAGCAAAGCAATAGGACAAAACCTTGACTTAATGGATGTACCTTTAATAGGAAAGAAAGACCGGTTAGCAATCGAACAAGCTGTCAAAGAAGAGCTAGAATATGCAACAATTCCAATGACACTTACTCTGATTGCTTTAAACCTTTCATTATTAAGTTCAGATGTTGAACGAGCATTAGTTAGTCTTGAGAAAAACGATTTATTATCACTAAAAACTGTTACAGGTAAACCACCAAAAGGGAAAAGAATAACATATTATTCAACAAAAGAGATTCCTGAGTATTTCTATAAGAAATGTGGAGACTGCTATTATTATGAAAAAAATCATTGTAATTTTTGGCGGGATGTAAGAGAAACAGCAGAACGAAAAGTACCAAAAGAAAAAATGGATTATATTACAACCTCGATGCTCAGAAAAGATACTATTGCGTGCGAAGCATTCCTAGAAGAGGAAACAATAGAAATGCAATTTTCCATTGATGAATTCTATAGATCAAATCCAAAGAGATTTGATGGACAAACAGAAGAGGGCGAGGAAGAATATACCCATTTTTGCCGATTCTGTTATGATGAGCGAGGTGAAATGATCCCCTTAGAAGCATTTGGTACAGCACCCTTTCCGCAACAAGGTTCAACACCAACAAGGTGTCCAAGGTGCGGTTCATCATTTAAGCTCATTCAAGAAAGAAATTGATTGGAAAAAAAGAGAGATAAAAATGACTAATAGAAATAAAACAAAACAGTATATACGATGTGTGAAAGATAGCAACAATATACTATATGATCAAATATACAAATTAACTGGTTTGGAAGCAGATGAAATTAAGCAAGTAAAAACAAAACTAGGAATTCCAATTTATCAAGGATATGATGTGCGAATAATCAATGATGATTTGTATATTGGAGATGTAAGATATAAGCTACAAGATATCAAGTACATCTTTGATTATGCTGGTATAGATGATGAGATTAAGCAACGATTACTTGATCATGGTTGCTATTACGAGCGGAAAACAAACCTCTGCGGTTGGTTTAATGTTGAACGAATTGAACCAAAGAGAGCAGGCTATGTTGATGCCATAAGATTAGGAAATGGTTTCAATAATCTTTACATGAAAACAGCTATGAAGAGTGATCTTAGTCTTATTTTTACTTTGCAAGAAATGTTACCTGATCAGAGAGCATTAAAGAAACATATTGATAAAATCGGTGACGCTTATCTCTTTGGTTATCATAGTCATACAAACAAGTTATGCAATTCTGCAGAAGGTTTTGCTGCTGAGGTTCTCTGGAAGTTCACGAATGAACTAATAGCTCCACATGATTTTGGAATAAGCCATAGAGTTTCTGACCGTCTCTACAGACACAAGCGCATGATTGGAAACTTCAACAGTATGGCTCAAACACCTACTGATGTATTGTTTAATACAGAATATCAATTCTGTGAAGAAGAAATATGGACTCTTCTGGAAGAGAAAGGCATTAACTATTTAGGTGTTGGTGGTTTCTCTCACTTTAGTTATTATTCTGATCTCTCTTGGATGGGGTTACCATTAGATTTTGGTGATTCACTGAAGAAAGCAGGTCACTACATGCTAGTTGATGCCATCTTAGCTGAAGAAATTACTCATGATGAAATTAAGCGGTTAACAGCGTTCAAAGGGGGGAGAACTTACGCTGTAACACGATACGGATACGAAATCCTTTTTGAAAAGAAGGAAGAACTCTTCGAAAACCCTTGTTATTATCGAGGAAAACAGTATTCTTCTTTTAGAGATGCTTGTAGGGAAGAAATCGACAGATTTGATCTTCTCTTGACAAATGTAGGCAATAGGTTAGAGGAGGAGCACCTATCCATAAAAAACTCAATTTTCGGGGATAATTTAGCAGTTAAATTGTGGCGATTAGTATTAGAGTGGGAATGTTTGCCAACTGGGATTAGGGAGAATTTGAATGATAATATTTTCCAAATCTGCCAAGAGGAGACACAAAAATTAGATTTTCAACCATTAGTTTGGATGAGATCAAAAAACATAGAACAAAGAGTGAATCATGAAATTACTAATTTTGAAAAGTTAGCTTTCCTCTTTCCTGATAGAGAAGAAAAACATCATCAAAAGCATGGTAGAACAATTGGCCAATTATCACCAATTACTAATGAATTTCGTGAAACAATGTTGGAGTTGCCTGTATCATGGATAAACTTGGAGTAATGCTCTTTTTGCTTGAGGAATACAATAAACATGGTATCAATTATCCTAAGAGTGCCAAAGAGATTTCTATTGAAGTAAATTTACCACTCAGTGAGACCTATCTTACTCTCGAGGTATTACAACAAGATGGCTTGATCAAGCGTGTTGGAAGTAGAAATCTTTACAGATATTGGCTCAAGGAAGATAAATTGGTTCAATTAAATAAGCTATATCTATGCTTGACCACTGGAAAAGAGTTACCACCTGAAATGTTAATTGAATATCAAAGACTTGATGAAATAGCAGAAAGGCAAGAAAGAAATTTTGCTATGAGGAAGCAGGAAGAACTCCTTCAACAGGGAATCAAAGAAATGCTTAGTCAAGTGGAATTTATAGAAGAAGATAATCAAATTGATATGATTGATTTAGCTGTTGATGAAATAGTTGAAGCATACTCACCGGAAGGTTTCGATGATGGATTCAAAAAATTTCTGAAAAATAAAGTTGAGTTAATTTGGGAGTTCATTATCAGCGCAAGATTGGTGGAGGGATAAAGATGTCAAAAGGAATTCCTGTGAAATCAGTGTTTGATCTACCACCATCAAATTGTGAGGTGTCTGATTATTATGTAGGTGATGATGATGTTGGTTTGAAAATAATTGGTAAAAGTGTCCAAGAATTATTGCCATATAAACTCTATAAATATCAATTAGAAGCGATTAGCACAATTCTCAAAAGAAATGATTGTTTTCTCGCAGTTGGAACAGGTTCAGGAAAATCTGAATCATTTTTATTTCCAATTTTTGAGGACATTGCTAATAATAGAATAGACTGTGCTGTTATAATCTACCCAACAAAACAGCTTGCTGAGGATCAAGAACAACGTATTGCAAAATATTGCAATAAGATCTTTGAAGTAACTGGAAAAAAGATAACATATAGCAGATATAATGGAGATTTAACTCGAAAAGAAATTGAAGTAATAGAGAAGAAGAAACCTAAAATCCTCCTAGCAACCATAGACAAATTGTTCTATCGCTTTTTTAAAGAAGGCAATGAGGATTTTCTTAGTTGGCTCCTTAATGTTGGGGTCTTTGTTGTTGATGAGATACATGCAGGTTCAGGAGGGTACCTAGCACATATTAGAGAAATGATTGCGATCTTGAAAAAGATAAATTCAAGAGTAAGAGTAGTTCTAGCTTCTGCAACAGTAAAAGAAGTAGAAACCTTTCGTGATAAATTCCTTCCAACTGCTCAAATAATAACCGGAAATGCAACAAGAGGAACTATTCGAGTAATGATTCTTCAACCAGAATCAATTGAAGATTTGCTATTAGAGAAGTTAGACCCTTACTTGCGAAGAGTAAAAGGGGCTTGCGTGATCTTTGTTGATGATATCCAAAAGGTAGGTGAGTTGGTAGCAAAATGTAATGAGCTATTTAAGAAAAAAACAAACATACCTGATGAAATCCTACAAAGGCATTCGCCATTTGCTTGTATTAATAGTCAATTAACTGGTCAAGAAAAAACAGACATTCTGAAGGGAATTTATAATGGCACAATAAGGTTTGTTTTTACGACATCATTACTAGAGCTGGGTATGGATATACCAAATATCGTTCATATAGTAAATATTTCATGGCCAATTACAGGAGTAAATGGTCTATTACAACGATTGGGAAGATTAAGGTTTTCAGATATTTCTAAGAAAAAGAATTTTTCATTAGTATTCAATAATGAAAAAGCAATTGATAATTGTTATTTGAATCACCCCAAAAAAATAGAAGAGATTCTAACAGAAAATAAAACAGAACGAATACTCTTTGACTCAAAAGCTCTGCAAAGAACACAAGCATTCGTACTCTTGAGGGTGGTTTTGGGCATAACTAAGATTGATGATATTTTATCTTTTTGCAAAGAGGAATTAGATTCTAGTATTACACGAACAGCTATAGCATTATTGTTTGCAAAAGGTTTACTTTCAACTGAAAACAATCACTTGCCCTTTATTGAAAGGACTTTGATTATTGCCAATAGAAATGGGGTCAATGCTTTTATCAGGAAACATCGAATCCGCTCGATAGAACCACGATGGGAGATAATAGACAATACTAACGAAAATCAGAGTGAGAAAATTGCTTCGATAGATGAGCGCCGCATAATCTTTTCAGCCCTACCAGGGAACCTATTACATCTAGGAAGTAAAGGTAAAGTTTACAGAGTAAAAAGGTTAGCTAACGAAAAAGTAATTGTTGATAAACTTAACATAAACAAAACAGCAGTTGAACGAAACAGGATGAAACCACCTCTTTTTATCATTGACGGGCAATCAAGAGTGCAGGAACTTGAGAAGCTAACAATACGATTTGGTGAGATGATCATTCGTTGGGAAACAAGTGAAATAATGAGATACTCAAAAGATGGGAAGTTACTTGAGAGCCAATCAACGAGTCCAACTCAAAATGAAACGCCATTAGTAATTAATAGGGAAAAAAGAGAAAATGAACTACAAAATCACATTTGGGATGAAAAAACAAGTGGAATGCTTATTGAGGTAGCAAGTCTTACAAACGCTCTTTCAAAAGAACAAAAGAAACAAGCAATAAGATTGTTAAAGGAATTGCTGATGAAAAGCATTGAATTAGAGCTTCATATCTCAGAGTCATCATTTCGTACATACACAAATTATTATGAAAACAAGATTGCCCTTTATGATCGAGGAGGGGAGTTAGGAAATGCTGAAGCGGTTTTTACAAGAATAAAGCGAGTGTTAAGAGCAATGCATGACTTATTGCAAGAGAGTGCAGATGAGGAAATAAGTCAAATAACGAGTAATACTTCAGAAAAAGTAAAAGACAGCACAAGAAAAATGCTTGAGGAGATGATAAGGAAAGATGATGACAGGGATATTTAGTGATACGCATTTAGGAGCAGATGGTTGCTTAGAGGAGGAGTTTAAAGAAGCAATAGAAAGTGTTGCAAGTAAAGTAGATCTCATAATATTAAATGGCGACTTTATAGATGCTTATGATGAAAAAGGAAAAAATGCGCTAAAGAGATTCTTAAAATGGATAGACAATAAAAAATGGAAAGAAAAAATAATTTTCATAACAGGTGGGATGGGGCATGAAGGAAATATATTATTCGATTGCCCAACCATTCAAGTATTACCATGGGCAATATTAAACACAAAGGAAGGGCGAATTATTGTTTGTCATGGACATAATATCGGTTTAGTGAAAAGAGCAGATGAAACATGGGGGCAAGCAGCAAATGCACTAAAAAATCGATTAGTAAACAAAGGCTCTGACTTCTTGCCAATGATATTGACAACAGACAAACTAATCATCAGCCACACACATGTACCATTCTACGATATGGATAATGGTGTGTTTGCAACAGGGGGATGGAGGATTAAGAAAGAATGGACAGAGGAATATATCAAAAGAAATGTTGGAGTGTTTATAATAATAGATGATGAAGAGAGAAATGATCCAATAAAAATGAAAAGATGAATGAATGAAGGGAAAAATAATTACTAAGGATATAATAACTAAAATGACAAAAGAATAAGAAAAAAACAAAAGTAATGGTGGCCGGGGCGGAATTTGAATCCGCGACCACTTACTCCCAAAGCAAGTATCATACCGTGCTAGACTACCCGGCCGTTTATTTCGCTCGTTTGGTAGTCTTTTTTGTTCTTTTCGGATTTTTGAATCTTTCGTTAGTTGAGAGTTTACTTTTTACCTATTAATACTAACAATTGCGAATAAAAGGCCATACCATACTTCTTTATCCTTTTACTATATTTGTTCCACAATTTCTCAAAAGGAATGGTTTTGATCTCAAAGTTTTTGAAATATTTTGGTGTTTCATTACAAGCAAAAGACTATTCCTCTTTTGCTTGGTCATAAGTCATTTTCCTTTTTGTGTAGAACCATTTTTCATTAATTACCTCTATTATTGTTTCTCTTTAATTCATCAATATAGAATTCTTTCGGATGGAAAATTGCTTGATGTCCTATTGCTTCTGTTATTTCTTTTGCAATGATCTGATCTGGTTCATCTCCCTCTAAACATAATGTCAATTGTAATGTTCCTGTTGGTTTCAACACTCGACAACATTCCTTTAATGCGTCTTTTACTCCCTTAGTTCCTTTAGTCATATTTACATCTTCTAGGCCTAGAAAATTAATAACAAAATCAAAAGTATTTTCAGGAAAATCAATCTTTGTGATATCCATCAATCTATAATCTATTAATCCTAACGATTTTTGTTGCTTTCTCTTTTTCATTGACAACTTGAATCTTTGAAAGCTTTCTACATCATTTTGCAAACCTATTGATATTATTTTCCCTTTTTTAATAATCTTGGTTATTTCATATGAATAAAATCCATGACCTGCTAAAACATCAAGGATCTTTAAACCTGACTTTAAACCATGGGGAATAAGTGATTGGGCTATTTTTCTCCTAATGCCCCAAAAATGGGTGAAGCTTTTATCATATTCTGTATTGGACATAAATTTATTTCTTGACAAGTATGTTCACTATTATTACAAAGTGAGCTAATTTCTTTGAATCTTTCGTTACATGAAGGTTTGTTTTAGTGTTTTCGTTCTTCCAAAAACGTTGATGGTTCGGTTGGTTTTGGTGCTTTGATAACTAAAACTCTCAAATTTTCATTGCTCTCATTGTACCAACAATGGACAATATCTGCAGGACTTTCTATCAAGGTATCTTTTTCTATTTCCATTTTCTCGTCCCCTACTAAGACTATTCCTTTACCTTCTAGGACATAAAATGCTACATCTGTATGAGTTATATGCCTTCTTAAGGACTCACCTGGCTTAATTGTTAGATGAATTATTACTGCATTTGTATAACTGTAGAGATTTTTCCCTTCTACTCCATGTGGGTTCTCATAAAGTGGTTCTTCAGCTGTCTTTTTTATTATCATTTATTTCATCAATTTAAATTACAAAATTGAACTCTTTAAAATGCTCCTTTAAAAAATGTAGTTTTTAGAACATAGATTATTAGATTTATTAAAGAAATTCCAAAAGTTTGTTTAAGTAAAAAATTATTAGATTTATTTATAGGATATTATTGATTGCTTAGAAAAGACTCAGAAGTTAATCTTATACAGGTGAATCACAAATTGAGAGACAAACGTAATCATTTCAAAGTAGAGGAAATCTACAATTTTGCATATGAGGTTTTAAAAAAAAGCGGTTATCCGGAAGAATCTGCAAAAGTAACTGCTCATGTATTAATAGAAGCTGATAAAAAAGGGATTTTCTCTCATGGTCTTGCGGGTGGTACAGGATTAGAAGAAGCAGTAAAAAGAACAGGACTATTTACAACCGTAATACCAGATGCAAAACCAGAAATAATACCTCAAAAATATCCTGCAATTGCAATTATCAACGGTAATGCATCTCCAGGGCATACTAGTTCAATGATAGCTGTTGAATTAGTAAAGAAACTGGCAAGAAAATATGGTATTGCAAAAGTCTTTGTGAAGGAAGCAAACCATTTTGGTGCTGCTGGAGTTTGGAGTGAAATGATAGCAAATGGCATGGACTTGATTGGTACTGTTACTTGTACAACATCAGCTTTGGTCAAACCAATGGGAGATGATCCAGAAGGATTAGACTATACAAAAGGTGCAGGAAAAGAGGTAAGAATGGGTACCAATCCAATAGCTATCTCTGTACCACATAATAAAGGAATAATTACAGTAGATATGGCTTTAACAAAAATGGCTGCTAATTATTGTATCAAGGCATATAAAACCGGAGAAATGTTAACAATACCTGAATATTTAGCTGATAAGAATTATAAATCAACTTTAGATCCCAAAGAATTCATTGGAATAAAAGATGGTAAGCAATATTTGAAAGGAAGTATCTTCCCACTTGGATCGACTCATTCTGGGTATAAAGGAGATGCTCTACTAAGGATGATTGAAATTGAGCTAGCAATTGCAGGTGGTTCTCTTGAAAAAGCTGAAATGGGTTCTAGGTATAAAAGAGTCTCACTAGCTTTTCAAGCTCAGATTATTGATGGTCTTTATACAAAAGAAGAAGCAAAAAATCGAGTAGGAGAATTAATGAAAGATTATGAATCAAAATATTTTGGTCCAAAAACAAGATGGTCTGGTGATCGTTCAATTAAAGCATCCGAGTATTCAGAAAGAGAGGGAATTCCTTACAGTCATGGTCAAATTGAAATGTTAAAACGCGCAGCGGAATTTGTTGGTTTAAATTTCGATGAAATGATACAATCATGTGGAAATAAACAATTTCCTTCTGTTATTTTTAGAAAATAAAAATTATAAATTAAAAAGGTAAAAATAGTAATCAGAGTTTTCTGTATAGATTAGTTATACTGAAATCATATGCAGGTTTTCTAACAGCTTCTTTTGGCCAATATCCAGCAGGAATTTTCGAATTGTAAGCAACTTCTTCTATTTGTATTCCATCAGCTTTCAATTGCTTTACTGTAGCTAACATTTCCTCAAAGAAAACTCTTACTCCAGTTAGATAGGATTTTTCAACGTGTCTACCATGACCAGGTAAAACTGCTTTAATATCCATACCTTCCCAGGTCTTTAGTGCACTTATCCATTTCTCTAAATCTGTATCTGGTTCACCAAAGTAAGGATAAACATCCACTTGTAGAAGATCACCGGTAATGACAACTTTTTCTGGAACATAATGAATTACTGATGAACAACCTGAATGCCCACCTTTAATCTCAAAGATCAGCTCTTTATTCATACCAATAGTTATTTTCTCATCGATCCAAATCGTAGGCATGAAAGGCTTTGCTTCTTTAACAGATTCCTTGAAACCCAAGAAATATTTAGACATATTCTCAACAAATTCAGTATTATATTCTGCACTAATTATTCTATTGAATCTTTCTTTTCCTATTTCAGCAGCAACAACTTGTAGGTCTGAATATGCAGCCATACCGAAGAAATGATCAATATGTCCATGAGTAAGGATTAAAGTACTAGCTTTACGATTGTATTTTGCTTCCATAGATTCTCTAAAAGCTCTTGCATCTGAAGTATTTAATCCTGTATCAATAAAGATCAACTCATCCTCTAAAGCAATGCAAACAGAATTTGATCCCCACTCATTCTGTGCAAATACTACTGATTCTGATATCTCCACATACGTCATAATACTAGCAAATCAAGTAAATAAATATTAATTATTGGAAAAATCTTGAATTTTAGATTTATGAAATAGCTTATTCTCTCTCATAATATTTTTATGAATTATGATTAAATATAATATATCCTACCTAAAATCAATTGAATAAATCTTTAAACTTGGAATGTTAGAATATGTCCTTCATAAAATGGTTGAAAGATCCAGCGAGAGTAATATTAGGTGATGGTTCTAGTGGAACCGAATTAATAAAAAAGGGATTCACATCTGGGAAACCTCCAGATATATTAAACATCCAAAATCCAGAAACAGTTAAATCAGTACTCAAATCCTTTTATTTAGCTGGAGCAGATATGGTTCAAACAATCACACTTAATGCAAATTATCTTAATCTTCGAAAGCATAAAATGGCTGATAAATTAAAGGAAATCAATAAACTAGCTCTTCAGAATATCAAGGAAGTGTGTCCTAAAGGAAAACTAATTGTTGGAGAAATTGGTCCATCAAGTGAGTTTCGAGATCCTTTAGGATCTGGTACCTTTGAAAAATGGAGAGAAGGTTTCCTTAAACAAGTAGAGATTCTAGAAGGTGATGATGGGGAAGGTGTTAATCTTTGGCATGCTATGGGATTTATTGATATTGAAGAAATGCATGCTGCGTTATCTGCAATTAAAGAAGTCTCTTCTAAACCTATCATTGCTTCTTTTATTATAAACAAAGGTAAGAAAGGATTCTATACTTTAATGGGAAATTCGCTTATACAATGCATCCAACTTCTTGAAAAGGAAGAAGTTGATGTTATAGGTGCTAATTGCGATCCTGGTTCAACTTTATTTATTGATTTAGTAAGAGAAGCAATAGAATTAACGGATTATCCTTTATCAGTGAAGCCTAATGCTGGCAAACCTACTTTACAAGATTTTAAAACAGTCTATAATCAACCTATTGAAGTATTTGTGCGCGATATTACCTCTATTATTAAGCTAGGTGTAAAAATAGTTGGTGGTTGTTGTGGGACATCTCCTAATCACATTCAATCATTGAGAAAATGGATTGATTCTCAATCCTAATATGATTTTTAAAAAGGAAATCCATATTAATACTAAATAAGGAGATGAGTAAAACAAGTAATCTATAAATTATTCCTGTTTTAATCTAAAATCAAAATCTGTTGTACCCATGAAGAGACCAATATAATGGGTTTTTCTATCATCATCAGGAATTCCTTCTTTATCCATCTCTTGTTTAAATTCACTTTGCAATTCCTTTATTCCTTTATGAAATTCTAAGAACTTCTCGATAAGTGCTAAAACATGTTTAACTTTAGAATACTTTACAAAAATTGTAGTTGTATTAATGTCACCAGGATCCATTATGAAATTCTTCTTTAAATAATCAACTCCTTTCTCTTCCTGGACTTTCTTAAATCTGTTTGAAGCATTTATAAAACTATTAATTATCATTTTCTGAATATTATAGCTAAGATTTGTTTCTCCCTTTAAACGCATTTTAACCTCATCCGATATTTCTTTACTTGTGATTTCCCTAAGAAATATCTGGAGTAATTTCTCTTCACTCATGTTTTTATAGTTTGCTAATTCTGAAAAAATTTGATTTTCTTGTTGTTGAGATTCTCTCTCATTTTGTTCTACAATTTTCTTTACAGGATCCGATAAGTGATAAAATTTCCCCCAACTTGAAGCGGTTTTTTCTGCATCAATGTCAATCAATTTATCCTCAAGCAATTGCTTAAGATAACGGATTGTAGTCGTTTCTGGTCTACCAATTAGTTGAGCCAGATTCTTAAGATTTAGAGGTTCATTGAATCTGAGAGATGTAATTATGCCAAAACTTACTTCATCATAAATTATATTCTCATATTTCTTTTTAATTGTACTATCTTGAGTTTCTTTTTGATTCATTTTGGGCTCCTCGTATTAATTTATATCAATCTATGTTTAAAAATTCTTCTATTATAGAATTAATTTCATTTTGGAAAAACTTTATATAGCACTTTGTATATAATTTCATATAGGAAATAATTCCATATTGGAATAATTTCAAATTTGGAGGAAAAACAAAGATGAACAGAAGAAAAATGTTGGAAAAAATCTGGAAGAACAGAACTCCAGAGGAAATTAGAAAGGATGTGATGATTGATGGCGGAATCAAATATACAATTATCTGGAACTGAAAATGTGAGCAAAGAAGTTTCAGAGATAATAGATGATTCAAAAAGAAGATTTAGACACTTCTTATACTTCTTCTCTGGACAACAAGCATCGTTGCTTGGTTCTTCAATAGTATCATTTGCGATAATTTGGTGGCTCACAATTACAACTCAAAGTGAATTAATGTTAGGGATTGCATCGTTGGTTAGTTTAGGACCTTATGTTTTAGTGGCACCTATTAGTGGGGTTCTTGCTGATCGTTTCAGTAGGAAAAAACTATTGATTATTACTGATGCATTCCAAGCAGTAGTTACTGTAACTCTCTCCATTCTCTTCTTAACTAACCACAATTCAATTGCTGCAGTTTTAGTTATACTAGGAATAAGAGGGACAGCACAAGCATTTCATGCACCCATTTCAATGTCCATAGCACCCACTATGGTTCCTCAAAAACATCTTAGCAGAATTAATGGTCTTAGTTATTTATTTGGTGGATTGATTTACATTATTGGTCCAATTATCGGAGCTTCTTTACTAGCAATTCCTGGCATAAACATTGGTATGATATTATGGGCAGATGTTATTACCTTCGTTATAGCATTAATTCCATTGCTAATAATTACAATACCTTCGGTTGTAAAACAAGTAACAGAAGAAGTTCAACAATCATTCGTAGCCCAATTTATGGAAGGATACAATGCACTCAAAGGTACAAAGGGAATGTTAGCGCTTCTTTTTGGAGCAATGGCAATTAATTTCCTCATGTCACCATTACTGGGGTTACTACCTTTATTCGTAAACAAAATTCATGGTGGAACAGAAGTTAGTTATGCAATAGTTGTAAGCATGCTTCAAGCAGCTATTGTAGTTGGAGGACTCATAATGTCCCTAATAAAGGGATCTAATAAACCCATTATATTCTTATTATTTAGTCTCACATTCCAAGTTTTCTGTCAAATAGCTCTCACATTCATCCCATCGAATTTCAATGGAAGATTCTGGACAATTGGAGCTGTGCTATTCCTATATGCATTACCATTCGCAATCATAGATGTAAGTTTCATAACAAGTATACAAGTACTAGTACCAAAAGAAAAACTTGGACGAGTTATTGCAACAATAATGGCTATTTCCCCAGCAATGAGACCACTAGGACAATTCCTCTCAGGAGTTATTGCTGAATTTGTAGGAATAAATGCTGTACTAATAGCATCTGGAATTTTAACTGCAGTAGTCTTTGGATTGATCTACTTATTCACACCACTTCGACAATTAGATTCAGTAATTCAAAAAGTGATGGCAAAAGCTAATGGAATAAAGGATAAAAAAGACACAGAAGAAGAAGAAGCTTTTGAAATCTTAATTGAAGACACTGAACAAAAGCCTCTACAGATACATACAAGTACTTAGAACCAGCAATTGAAGTAGCAAAATGAAAGCCTTTAGAAAATTGAAGGAAATTTAGCATAAGATTGACTATAGATTAGTAAGGATTAAAATCCAGATATATGTAACAAAGGTGATTGTTGCTAAATGCAATATCACTTTTTGTTTTTCATTTTGTTATAATTTGATAATTATTCTTATTTCTTTTTAGTTGGCAATTCATATTATTCGTATTGGTTTGATGAATGGATAAATATTATAGATTGGTCAGAATGTCATGATTGGACAATAAGAATTTGTAAGGATGCTGATAATGATAATACTTATGTCTTTTTCTGGGCGTTACCATGCTATTCTTGGAACTTAGGTATATATTTTGAATACAAAAATGAACATAATAATCACTTACAATTATGGGGTTTCTACCCAGAATCTTTTGTCGAAGCTGAAGGGAAATTTGGTGTTGATTTGCATTGGTATTATAAGGATGGTGTACATGGAATGTTTCACTTATTCTTTACATATCTTGAAAATGGTTATGGAGTTCTATCTTGGTTAGATGATGTTTGTGAAGATGCATATGAGGCTATATGTGCTAAAGAGGGACATTCTGGATTTGAAATGCGACGATATGATTGGTTCCCAATTTCATACATTTTTCAGCTAATAGTTCTTTGATTTAAGAAAAAGAAGGAATTCAATGTTTCCTTCTATTCTTCTTTTCTATTATTATATTTACAATGATAAACACAAAAGCCACTAATAATAAACTACTAATTACACCAAAAGTAATCCATATTATAGGATTATTGTTAAACCCTTCCCAAATAATCTCTTCGGGATTTTCAATATTAGTTATATCATAAATTCTAAACTTAAAATCCCCTATGGTAACACCATAAGATGGTATAACATATAGGTAATTTTTCTTTACAACAATTGATTCAGGATTTTCAGCTATTTGACTCAAACCTTGAGGAGATAATGGATTATTTATACTGAATATCTGTAAACCTGCAATTGCAGTTGAACAGAATGCTGTATTATTAATAAGTAAAATTCCTGTTGGACTACCATCTATTGGAAAAGTAGTAAGTAATTCTGGTTGAGTAATATTACCTATATCAAGAATTTCTAACTCAACATTGTAATTTACAGCAAATGCATAATTATTAGTAACACTTACTGAGAATATTTTACCATTTTTATAGTACTGACTAATTGTTATTGGTAGAAAAAGGATTGGATATATTAATTATACATAAACCATCTGAAAGACAAGAGATAACTGCATAGTCATTATGAATGAATACTCTATATGAATATGAACTAACATATAATTCACTGATTTTTACTGGTAAAGCAGGATTTGAAACATTTATTATCTGGAGTCCATTTTGATAGTCAACAAGAAAAACCTTATCATCATGGTAGTAAAAATCTGAAATAAATTTATTAATAAATGAATTATCGTAGCAACCAATTTTTAGAATGTTAGATTTGTTTGTAATATCAAGAATCTCTAATCCATCATCTCGATCTGCAACAAAAGCATAATTATCCTTAATCCAAACATGAGTAGCCCATCCACCGTCAGAAAAGTTGCCAATTAATATTCTCTTTTCTGGTGCTGTAATATCATATATTTGAAGGCCTTTATAGCCATATGCAATAAAAGCAAAATTAGAAGCTACATAAATATCTTGAGGGTAATTAGCGGGATCTATACCATTAACTACATATGAACTATTAGTATCATTATAATAGGAAAATGTTAATTCGATTCCAGTAAAGTAAATAGTTAGAAATGGTAGACTAATAAAAATGAAAACTAATATAATTGATTTTGTACTTTTTTTCATGATAAACAATTTTCTATTCCCTTAACTAAATAATGTAGTTAATTATAATTAAGCTAAGAAATTATTTTAAGCTTTCTAGTTTTGAGAATATATAAAACTATATCATATATTCATAAAGTCAATCAGATAAACCGGAGCCACTGAGGGGATTTGGACTTCATCAACTATTTAGAAGAAAATTATTGAAGAGAATTAATAAATAGAATTCTATGAAAGGGAATGATTTTAATATACCATTTTATGTATTAATTGCAGAGCCAATTACTTCATATGTAATTAATAATGAGGTAATTGGCTTTGAAAAATTCATATCTTTAAGCTTACTTAAGGGGGGGAATGATTTTTTCACCAATTGAAATGCATGCAGGTCATGTTAATTATGTCTCAGCATACAATATCATTAGCTATTTATCTCAATTTGATAATTTCAAAAAAGTAATACCAAATAACTTAGTAAGTAAAATTAAGGATTCAGAGAACAGCAAAGATAAACCCTATACAATTCAATTAATGACAAGTGTATTTTCATCTGATAATCGAACGCATAATTTAATGTTCCCTAATAAAAAACAAATAATAAATTTCGAGGAAAATAAAAATCTTGAATAGTATCTCAATTCTATTCTTTTTTTAATTTATAAGATTTAAAACCAATTTAAATCAATATCATCAGTTATTTTTGTTAATTTATCTAATTCCCTTTTAGTTAATTCCCATTTTGTAGCATGGATGTTGCTTTCAATATGATTTTTCTTTTTTGCTCCAGGAATTGGGATTATATCATTATCTTTTAATAACCAATTTATAGTCACTTCAGCTGGACTAACATCATGCTTTTCAGCAATTGCTCTCATCAATTCAAATAACTCCTTAGATTTACTGAAATTCTCTTTATTTCTAAAAAGTGGATCATAATTTCTAAAATCATTTTCTGGAAAAATACTATTCTCATCATAATTAGCAGTAAGAAATCCACTCAACAATGGACTATAAGCAAACACTGGAATTTCTTGTTTTCTCAGATATGGAAGCATTTCTTTCTCAATGATACGATTAATAAGATTGTATTCTAATTCATTAACTATTATCTCACCATTCTGTAAATTATCAATTGCTTCTTGAAGTAGAACATTTCGAAAATTAGAAACCCCAACATATCTGATTTTTTCCTCTGCTAAAAGCTGATCCATAGCTTTCATTGTTTCAGAAATTGGGCTATAAGGCCATGGCCAATGAACTAAGAATAAATCAATGTATTCAGTTTGTAACCGTTCTAAACTTTTATTGGCTGCTTTTATAACATTTTTATAACTTAAGTGTATAGGGGAAACTTTAGTAACTATTACTAAATCTTCTCTATCTCCTCGATCTTTAACAACTTCACCAATATACTTCTCTGTTAATCCTCCAGAATATTCTTCAGCAGTATCAATCAGATTAATACCATTATCAAATGCATAATTTAGACAATCATAGATTTCCTCTTTATTTTGAATACCTTTAGTTTTATGTCCAAATGCAAGTGTACCCAAACCTATTCGTGATACTTTTAGAGAGCTTTTCCCAAGACCTATCTTTTTCATTCTTAATCATCTTCCTTGTTATCATTGAAAATATCTATCTAAATGCTTGTTTGATTATATTACCAAAATAAGTCTACAAATGATTTGATTTTTTCTCAATAAAAAGAATTAATATAGGTCTTATTTATTATGACACTCTATAAGATGTTACAAAAACTGAATGGAGCCACTGAGGGGATTTGAACCCCTGACCAACAGATTACAAGTCTGTCGCTCTACCAGGCTGAGCCACAGTGGCATTTTTTGTATTTCAATTGCTGTCTTTACCTTTTTTTAAATCTTATTAATGAATCAAGAATTTACTAGCTTTCTTCATTATTAATTGGTGGTTTCCAACCTGCTTTTTCCCATGCTTCCTTTATTTTTGGATTTTTTTCTAGAAATTTAGCTGCTATTTCAGGTGTCACTTCGTTCATTCCACATGAAAAGTTTGCAGTTCATTCCTAGTAATACTTGAGCGAAAATTATAGCCACAATAATGAATAACCCACCTACAACACTTATTCCAATTCCTAAGTTAAGTGTTTCTACAGCATTACGTGCAAATTCGACAATACCCCATATTAGTCCTACAAATGGGAATAGATCGATATATGTCCCAAATACAAGCATCAAGTATTTCTCCCATTTGCTTATTGGTTCAGGTCTATATTTCCAAATTTTTGGCATTCCTCTTAGAGCCCAACATTTCAGATATTTTCCTTCTAATTCATAGTATGGACAATGACTACAGAATAATCGAGGTTCAATAACAAAAAAAGTAAGTATTAGTATTCCAACATATGTTGGTAGCATCCACCAATGACCGATCAACAAACATGAAAGAACGAATATAGCTATTGCTAATAATCTATAGAGCGTATTTCCTAACATGAATTTTCTAGCAAACTGCTTATCAAATCTACATATTAACAATCCATCTAAATCACAATCTTGGCATTCGGAATCTTCTGTTGCTATACAATTTTTGTGATAAGCTATTACTGATTTGCTAGTTTTTGTCATTAGAACCACTTGTATCCAAATTTCAATGAATTTACTTTTTGAATACTCTAACTATTTTATTAATTTGCCTTCTCAATTATCATCTAATGAATACACTTATCCATTTTTTAATTCCCCAAACTCTAAATACTAAATAGGTTTATTTGTACTTAAATTGAGTTTTCCATATGGAAAGGGATAGATATGAATTTAATAGAAAAATTTAATCAAATGGAAAAAACACGCAAGATTTTCATTATTATAGCAATTATCTTAGGATTTTTCGCTTTTATAGGCTTCATTCTTGTTGCTGTGGGACTATCTTATGGCATATCGTTAGTTAGTCTAATAGGTTTTATACTCATGGCTCCATTCTTAGCTTTAATGGGTCTTGTTTGGATTAGTTATGCGAGAGTATGATACACAATAATAAGTTTACATGTTTCAGTCATTAATACCACTTACAAACTAGTTTGAAAAAAGTTAATATCTGTATACCATATTGTTTTATTAATTTATTTTTGGAGAGTTCAGAAAGATTAGTAATGGTTCCTCAGAGAAAACCTATCAAGTTTGTTGCACATGGCAAGATGAATCCCTTTGTGAAGGATGTGCTAATAACATCAAATTGGATTGCCGATGGAAACGACAGCATGTTCTCCGTTTCTTATATATTATGAGTCCTGCATTACTCATAATTTTTGGAGGAGTTATCGTTGGTTCTGTTTTCACTGGAGGTTGGTGGAGACTTGGAGTTTTAATTGGTTATTTTGCAGTTTTCTTTATTGTTGAGACTAGAATTCTTTGCAGTCATTGTCCCTACTACTCTCGAGATGGTCTTATGCTTCACTGTTTGGCTAACCATGGTTTCATAAAATTCTTCAAATATCACCCCGAACCAATGAACACTTTTGAAAGAGTGCTATTAACTATTGGATTCATATTATTCGTAACCTTACTGCTTCTTGCACAGGTCCCAAGTATTGTTATTGTAGCAACTACTACACCATTTGATAAATCCATTTTCATTACACTAATAACCTTGATTGGAGCTTCTGTAATTGGTTTGATTTTTGGTTTTACTTTCCTATTTACACGAATATGTACTAAATGTGTTAATTTCTCTTGTCCATTTAATAGAGTGCCAAAAGAGCTTGTTGATTCATACCTCGATAAAAATCCTGATATGAAAAAAGCTTGGATTGATTACGGTTATGAATAGTATTATTGATCAAAGCTATTCAAGATGATCAAAAATGTAAGTTTGCTTTACTCTTTATTTATGAATTGGAGAAAATTGCTATGAACTTAGCTTCTTTCAAAAGTATAAGTTTAAATGAATTTGCTAAAATTATCTCGAGAAATGCTAAAAAACTATTTAACTTTTAATCAGACATTTAATTAAATTAGTTGGTTTTGTTGGTTACTCGTGTAATCTATAAATCATCAATAATCTAATTATTTTTTAACTCAAATGAGTTATTCTATATATGTCAAAAATTCTTATACAACCTTATAATTCATTGGCAAAATACTATAATCTCATAAATGAAAGAAACTTTGCTTTTGAGATTATTGATTTTGCGTTCCCAAAAATACTTGATACTAATTATCAAAATATTCTTAGAGAATATCTAACAAATGAAGTTGATAAAAATTTGTATTATTCGATGCATGGAGCAGTTTTTGATTTATACATAAACAGTCCTGATAGTAAGATAAAACAAGTTTCAATTGAAAGAATTCAACAATGTCTAGAAATTGCTCAAAAATTGGAAACAAAATTCATTGTTTTTCATACAAACTATTATCCAATGATGGGAAGTGAAAGTTATTATAAAAATTGGGTCAAGAATCACATTGAGTTTTGGTCAAGTATAGTTGATAATTATAATTTCACAATTTTACTTGAGAATATGTGGGATTATACACCAAAATGGTTAGCTGAAGTAATTTTTGGTGTTAATTCTTCAAAATTGAAAGTTTGTTTTGATACTGGACATTGTAATGTATTCTCTAGAGTGCCTATGAAAAAATGGTTTGAAGTTCTAAACGATAACATTGTTTACATACATATAAACGATAATGATGGAGAAAAAGATGAAGAAAATTCTCCGGGTCAAGGTAACGTTGATTGGAAACTCTTTAATGCATTAGTTCAAGATTATTGTCAAAATCCTGTTGTTGTATTGGAAGTCTCTGATCTAAAAAAAATTGAAGAATCAATAAATTTTCTAGAAAAAAATGCTATTTATCCTTTCTAGTTATTTAAATTAAAACCATTAAACTCAATAGTTGACTTGTTTGTAAACAGATTCAAATAAGGACTTAGCATTAAATTACCAGTTTCCCCTTTTTGGTTTGTGACAATGAATTTGACAACATTCCCTTTTGTATTGCTTTTGTTACAGTGAGGACAAAATAACAGACTGGATTGGAATGTGTAGTAATAAAAATCCAATAATTCCCTCATGAATATTGAATATTTCCTATTCCTTCCAACATCCCGAATCAATCTCATGAATAATTAAGAGAATTGCATTGAAAAAATAAAACCAAAACTTTGCATCAAGAGTAGCTGAACCTAGCACTTTAAACCCTCATTAAAAATAAAAAAGTTGGTAATGACATAAGAATATCTCTTATGACTTACTAATTAGCTTTAGGTTTTTCTTCTTCATCTAACCACTCATCAGGCATTTCACAAGCAGTTGGTATTTCAGGATCTATATGTCCTGTCAAATCATAATGGATGCCTATTGCAGCTTGTCGTGCTCCACCCATTGCTGAAATTACAGTTGCTGCACCTGTAACTATGTCTCCTGCAGCATAGACGTACTTTTTGCTAGTTCTTCCTAAGTCATCAACTACAATATTTCCCCATTTGTTTGTTTTAATATCAGGTGTCGTAGCAGCGATCAATGGATTTGAATTATTTCCAATAGCTATTATAACTAAATCAGTATCATACTCAAAATAATCATTTTCTATTGGAACGGGTCGTCTTCTTCCTGAATCATCAGGTTCTCCTAGTTCATATCTTTGACACTTGATCTTTGTCACACGACCTTTTTCATCACCAATGATTTCAACTGGATTGGATAATAATCTTAAAATTATGCCTTCTTCTTCTGCGTGGTGAATTTCTTCTAACCTAGCAGGCATTTGCTCTCTTGCTCTTCGATATACTAATGTGACTTTTGATGAACCTAATCTCATTGCTGTTCTTGCACAATCCATAGCAACATTACCCCCACCAACTACTGTAACACTTCGACCTTTTCTAATTGGTGTATTATAATCCGGAAAGAGGTATGCTTTCATAAGATTTGATCTTGTAAGGTATTCGTTTGCAGAATAGACACCAGTTAGATTTTCACCAGGCATATTCATGAATCTTGGTAAGCCTGCTCCAACACCAATAAATACTGTATCAAAACCATCTCTTGTAAAGAGCTCATCAATTGATTTACACCTACCAATAACATGATTGTATTTAATAGTAACACCAAGACGTTCTAAGTAATGAATCTCTTTTTCGACTATTTCCTTAGGTAGTCGAAATTCTGGAATGCCGTATACAAGGACACCTCCACCCTTATGAAATGCTTCAAATATTGTTACTGAATAACCGAGTAGTGTAAGATCACCTGCTACAGTCAAACCAGCAGGTCCAGATCCAATAATAGCAATTTTCTTTCTATTGGGTTTCTGTTTCTTTGGAAGTTTAATGTGTCCACCTAGTCTTTCAAAATCAGCACAGAATTTCTCTAACCAACCAATTGCAACAGGTTCACTGCGTCTTGCAAGGACACATGTTTCCTCACATTGAGTCTCTTGTGGGCAAACCCGACCACAAACCGCAGGTAAAACATTCGTTTCTTTAATTTTACAAGCAGCTTCAACAAATTTACCATCAGCGATTAAAGCTATAAATTCAGGGATTTTAACACCAACAGGGCAACCTTCTACACATTTTGGTTTTTTACATTGAATACATCGTGATGCTTCGATTTTTGCTTGTTCAGGAGTTAAACCATAGGGAACTTCCTCAAAATTCTTAACCCTGATTTCTGGTGGTTGCTCATTCATTTTCGCACGAGGTGGTCTTGGTGGGCGCTTCTTTTTTTCTCTATCACTAGCTTTCTCAGGTGTTTTCGTTGGTTCTTTCTTGATTGTTGTTGGTTTCTTAAGTTTGGGCTTAGCTTTCTTTTCCTTTGTACTAGGCTTAGCATCTGTTTTTATGAGCTTCTTCTCTTCAGTTGTAGGTTTCTTCTTTTCACTCAATGTTCTCACCAAAGTTTATTTCTAGAAGTGCTCTACAGACGTGTGGACCCGTTTGATAGGAAATCATCTCTTCTTCATGGTAAGATTTCTTTCTCATCATTAGTTCATTCCAGTTCACTAAATGACCATCAAATTCTGGACCATCAACACAAGCAAATTTAGTGTCACCGTCGACTGTGACCCTACAACAACCGCACATTCCTGTCGCATCAAGCATGATAGTATTCAAGCTAACCATTGTTGGAATCTTATAAGGGTGTGTAATGTGTGCACAATTCATCATCATATAAGTACAGCCAATGAATTTTGCATGGTCGTATTGATGATCGTCTCTTATTAGATTCACAAGAACATCTTGCACATGTCCTTTAGTTCCGACTGAACCATCTGAAGTAGCAATATATACTTCATCTGATACTGCTTCCAGTTCCTTTTGATAATAGAGTAGGTATTTGTTTCTTGCTTCAAGAATACTAGTCACATGATTCCCTGCTTCTTTTAATGCCTTGGCTATTGGGTATATTGCTCCAATACCATAGCATCCTCCTCCAAGTACTACTCGTCCATAGTTTTCTATCTTTGATGGCATACCAAGTGGTCCAACTACACAGTAAAGGTCATCACCTTTTTTCAGATTCGCAATTTTTGCAGAAGATATACCTAATTCAAGGAGGAATATTGTGAAAGTATTTTTCTCTGTACTTGCTATGGACATAGGAACACGTTCACCCTTCTCATCTGACATTATGATTACAAATTGCCCTGGTTGAGCTTTTTCTGCAATCATTGGTTCATGTATTATTAATCTGTGTACATTTGGTGCTTCCTCAATTTTATCTACGATTTGGTACATCTTTATCACCACATTTTCTCCCTACCTTTTCTATACCTTAGAAGAAGGTCGAAATCAGGCACTTTTTCAGCAATTGGAGTACCACGATATTTTAAATAGTACTCACCTACTGGTTTTATTTCTGGTCGATAATGTACTCTGCCAATTTCCTGGTCTATTTCATCTGTATCTAGGAAATCGAATCCTGTCAGAGCTAATTCTCTAGCAATCTTTACAACTATCTTCCAATCTTCGAGAGCTAGATCAGGAGCTTTTACGATTTTTTGTAGAGGCATTGGTCCTCTTTCGGTTATATAAGTTCCAAATTCCTCAGTGAACGCAGCTGCAGGTAGAATTACTTCAGCATGTTCATATCCATCTGCTGGAAATATTTCTTGGAAAATAATATGCTCTAATGATTTGTATTTGTTCAGCTTTGGCAATCCTTCTGTCGTGTAAAGGACTTTTATTCCTTTCTTGTCTATTTGTGCTAAGTCTTCTGGTTTGGTGAAGATGTTAGTTATTTCAAGTTGATTTGCGAATTTTCTAAAAACATATTCTGCTTCATTAATCAAGAAATTTGATAAGTAAAGAGCAATCTTTGATGATGGATACCTCTCAATTACTTCTGCCACATGGACAGCTACCTCATCCCAATTTGTTGGGTAAAGTTTGAAATTCTTCATAACTCTTGGAAAACGCAATCGATCGACATTGTTTAACATCACTGGTAAACAGAATCGTCCCTTTACACATATGCCAGTCTCTAGTGTTTTGTAATCAGGATCCGGACGCATGCCAACCATTCGATCCCATTTTACGTCTATTTCAAATCGGCATCCTTTTTTGCAAAGAATACAAGTAGTTCTTACTTTGTCATCAGGACATTCATACCACTTTTGTCCTCTAGCTGATAATGCTCCTGTTGGACAAACGTCAATACACTGTCCACAAAACTTGCAGTTTGTTTCGATATGAGGTTTTTCAAAAGAAGTTCCGACTTTAGTATCATGTCCTTTTTTAGTAAAGACTAAAATATTTGCCCCATCGACATCTTGACAAACTCTGACACATCTACCACAGTGAATACACAAGTTATAATCTCGATCAAAGAATGGATCATTTCGCTCGAGGGGTATTTCTTTGTAGAACATTGGAAATCGAATGCTTTTGAAGTTCAGCTCATCACCAACAATTCGCACTTCACACATTTCCTTATTTGGGCAAGTATTGCAACCGGTAATGACTCCAGCTTTCATGATACCTGAATTAAATTTGTCACAATGATCTGCTTGATCACACATCATACAACTACTAGGATGTTCTGAGAGAATGAGTTCAAAAATTGATCTTCGAAGTTTCTTAATTTCCAAGCTATCTGTTGTTATTACCATTCCTGGTTTCACAGATGTTGTGCAGGCATTCATGAATCCGGATGTTCCATGAACTTTTACCATGCATAATCTACATGCACCAAAAGAAGGCAATCGTTCATGAGCACAAAGAGAGGGAATATGAATCCCATTATCTCTTGCTATTTCTAAAATTGTTTTACCTTCTACATAGCGTAATTGTTTGCCATTTACGACTAACATATTTTCTACCATGTTTCTACCTCCACCCTGTCAATTTTCCTAATTGCTTTTGCTGGACAATTAGTGAAACAAACATCGCATTTGATACACTTTGATATGTCAATTACATGCGGTTGCTTTTTCTCTCCAGTAACTGCTTTGGTAGGACACATCTTTCTACATATTTCACAACCTATGCAAGTTTCTTCATCTACTTGGTAAATAAACAAATCCTTGCATACTTTTGCAGGACATTTTCTATCCAAAACATGTGCTCTATATTCATCTCTAAAATAAGTCAAAGTGGTTATTACTGGATTTGGAGCTGTTTTTCCAAGTCCACAAAGTGAACCTTCTGATATTGTGTGAGCTAGTTCTTCCAAAAGTTCAAAATCATCAATTGTTCCATTACCAGCAGTGATTTTTTCTAGCAAAATTAAAAGTTGTTTATTACCAATTCGACAAGGCACACATTTTCCGCAAGATTCGGCTTCTGTAAATTTAAGGAAGTACCTGGAAAGATCAACTACACATGTTTCATCATCGATGACTACTATTCCTCCTGATCCCATTATAGCACCTAATTTACCAAGTTCCTCATAATCTAACAGTTCATCGATAAAAGCAGAAGGTATTGTTCCTCCAGAGGGACCTCCTACTTGAATTGCTTTGAAATTCTTCTCTTCAGCAACCCCACCACCTATATTGAAAACAACTTCTCGTAATGAGGTTCCTAATGGTACCTCAATTAGTCCAGGACGTTTTATTTTACCAACAAGCGAAAATGTTTTCGTTCCTTTTGATTGCTCAGTTCCAAATTTGCTGTACCAACTCTTACCCATTCTTAGGATTGTTGGAACTGTTCCTAATGTTTCTACGTTATTTATTACCGTTGGTTTATCCCAAACTCCTTGCTGTGATGGATATGGTGGTTTCTGTCTTGGCATTCCTCTGTCACCCATAACAGAAGCTATGAGTGCTGTTTCTTCACCACAGACGAATGCTCCTGCACCTTTTTTGATTTCAATATTAAAAGTGAAATCATTATTTAGTATATCTTCACCTAAGAAACCTCGCTCTTTCATGTCTGCTATTGCTTTTTCAAAACGTTCTATAGCTAATGGGTATTCTGCTCGGCAGTAGACATACCCCTTCTGAGCTCCAATTGCGTAAGCACCTATTACCATGCCCTCTAAAACTGCATGTGGATCACCTTCAATTAGTGATCGATTCATAAAAGCTCCTGGATCACCTTCATCTGCATTACAGATAATATACTTCTCTGGTTCTTTTTCCATTCGTGTAAATTTCCATTTTAATCCTGTTGGGAAACCAGCACCACCTCTACCTCGTAAGCCAGCATCAGTAACAACTTTAATTACTTCATCTGGACTCATTGCTAATGCGTTTTTTAAACCAAGATAACCATCCATTGCTAAATAATGATCAATGTTTGTTGGATCAATAATGCCACAATTTCTTAATACAATACGTACTTGATTCTTTAACATAGGATGTTCCCAAAATGAAGGAATTCCTTCTTTGCCATTTTCTCCCAACACACCAATTGCCTTATCAGCTTGTGGGTTTCCTTTAACTAGGTAATTTTCCACTATCTCTTTTACTTGCCTTGCTTGAACATTTCCGTATAGTATCGTTGGTGTTCCTTTTTTCTGAATACCTATAATTGGTTCTAGATAACATGGACCGATGCATCCCACTTCAACTATGTCAATGGGTATCTGTTTTGAGATATCTTTTAGTTCCTCAATTATAGGTAATATACCAGCTGCTCTTCCACATGATGCTGCTCCAGTGTAGATGACTGGCTTCTTTTGGTTTTGTAAGTTTTCCCAAGAGGTTTTAGCTTGTTTAACCATTGAATAAAAATTACTCATTTCTTACCAGTCCCGCTTTTAGTTTGCTTTGGCTTGTCAACCTTGCGATATTTTCGCAAGATCTTATTTACTTTAGCTGCAGTCATACTTCCGTAAACTTCGTCATCAATCAACATTACAGGTGCTAAAGCACAACATCCTAAGCAATACACACTTTCAAGGCTAAACAATTCATCTTCGGTCGTTTCGCCTGAATCTATTTTCAGATCTCGAGACAATTTATCTAGAAGTGATTGTGCTCCAAGAACATGACAGGCAGTCCCCATACAAACTCTAATAATATGTTTGCCTGGTTTAATAAATTTAAATTGCGAGTAGAATGTAGCAACACCGTAAATATGATGCTCTGAAACATTCAACTCTTTTGCAATATGTGAAATGATTTTTTCTGGAAGATAATTGAATTCGTCCTGTAAATCTTGTAGAATCGGAATTAAATTTCTAGAATCGTGATTTGATATTTCTAATATTTTATTGATTTTTTGTACTGCATTAGTGTTAAGTTCAAAATCCTGTTTAACTATTTTGCGAATACTATTCGTGCTCATAGAGATATCCTCGTTAACTACGAAATTTTTGTTCTCTTTTGCAAAGTGGTTTATTACCATGCGTCACTGTCTTCTAACAAGACACTTTCCATATCATCACTACTTAACCCGTGCCAATGACATCCTTTCTTTGCACAGAAGTTGAACGCTATTAGTTTTGAAACAGCAGCAACATTCAAACCTACAATTTGTGAAGCACATTCTTCGCAGTTTCTTCCTTTGACTATCAAGCTTTTCTCACAGTTAGGGCATTTTATATCTTGAGCAACTTCACCCTCAAGTATATCAATAGTTGACTTGTTTGTAAATAGATTCAAATAGGGACTTAGCATTAATTCGCCAGTTTCACCTTTTTGGTTTATTATTAGAAATCTGACAACATTACCTTCAGCATTACTTTTGTTACAATGTGGACAAAATGTTCGGAGATACGTTCCGTTCTCAATCAGCTCTTTTTTAACTTTGTAATAATCAAGATATTCTAAATCCTCTACTTCTATAGTGTGATGTTTACAACCAGATCTAGAACAGAATTTTACTATGCCAACACCTTCAATGTTTAAAGGTATCATCATAGCAGAACAGTCGTCACATTTAATGTCAGATGTGATTTGTTTTTCGCAATTTGGACAACTAATTTTATAAACTTGCTCATTGACAGTTTCAAAATCAGAATCGAAGTTATAACTTCCGTAGTAAGAGCTCATATAAATATTACACTTATTGCTTTTATCTGAAATACCTAGTTTAATACTAGGCTTTCCATCAATCAATTTCTCTTTATCCATTAATGATTTGCTACAAAGTGGACACCATACAGTTAGTGATATTAGATCACTCATTAGCTGACCCCCAAGTAAAAGTTAAGATATAAGGTGATTTGTTATAAATTTATTTTTTTTTTTTTGTAAAATCATAGCTAATAATTGCTTAACTTTTACTGTGTTTCTTTTTATTATATTTGGATTTGTAATTATATAAACTTGTTAGTAAAGATTTTAATAAATAGTCAAAGGATTGATATTTTTGCTTGTTTTTTATAAGAGATATTTAAGAAAAAAATGAAAAGAAATTAAGAGTAATGATAGTTTACCAATACTCACTATCTTCTAATACCACAAAATGAAGATCTTGCTCATCCAAGCTATGCCAATGGCAACCTTTCTTAGAACAGAAATTAAACTCAATGAGCTTTCGTAAAGCAGCTACATCAGTTTCTACAGCAGGTGAGCCACATTCTTGACAATTCTTCTCTGGATCTATTAGAGTAGCTTTACAATGAGGACAGGTAATATCTTTTACGACTGCTCCATCGGGTATAAAAATGGTTGATTTATTAGTAAAGACATTAAGATAGGGACTTAACATTAGAAAACCAGTTTCATCATTCTCATTTATTATTCTGAAAATAACTGATCCTTTCTCAATTAAACCTTCTTTGCAATGTTTGCAATACATTCTCAGGAAAGTACCACTTTTAATGATTTCTTTTTGAGCTTTAGCTTCTTCTTCAGTATGTGTTGCATGGTTTATATTCCCTTCATAAGTCTCTTGGAAATAATGATGCACAGATGATAAGTCCTCAAATTCTACACTACGTTTCTTACAACCCGCTCTTGAGCAGAATCTGACAACACCTCCATCTTTAATGTTCATATGGACTAAACCAGCAGAGCATTCATTGCACTTCATATCTTCTAAAAATGGTGTATTGCAATGTGGACATGAAAATTTGTACACTTTTTCTGGAACAATGGTTAAATCAGTATCATAATTATAGCTTCCATAAAAAGAGCTTAAATGAATAATTCCTTCAGTACCATCTTCTGAAATACTAAGTTTAATGCCTGGTATATCATCTACTAGTGTCTTTCTGTCCAACAAAGATTTATTACAGTTAGGACAGTTGACTTTTAATGAGATATAGCTATACATTCTTCTTCTCCTGCAATTGTTTACTTGCTAAATTCATAGTCATTTTAACTAAAGCATGTGATTAGAACATTAAGGATATTTATCTTAATAACTTTCCTTATGCCTTTTATTAGTGTTTATTTTTGAGTAGGCACTTAAAAATGATTTTTTTAAATTCAAATCTTCATAAAAGAAATCGTTAGCTAAATTTATAATTACGAATCTTTTATAATATTATAATTCTTTACATTTGATGATATGAATTTATTCTATACTTTACAGAGAAATTTAAACTAAGAAAATCAAAATAATTTCGAGGTAAATAAGCTAGGTGGTAGGAGACACCATATTATGAGTGAAGAAAAAAGAATTGGAGTCTATATTTGTGATTGTGGATCAAACATTGCTGCTAATGTCAATTGTCCAGAAATAACAGAATATGCAAAAACACTTCCTCGTGTTGTTCATGCTGAGAATCTCAAATACTCATGTTCCAAACCAAGTCAAATGCGTATCCAAGCAGATATTATTGAGTTTAATTTGAATCGAGTAATTGTCGCATCTTGTAGTCCAAGAATGCATGAAGAAACTTTTAGAAATACTGTACAAGCAGCAGGATTAAACAAATATCTGTTTGAAATGGCTAACATTAGAGAGCAAGTTAGTTGGGTTACTGATGACCTCGAGAGAGCTACCAAAAAAGCTAAAGATCTTGTGAGAATGGCTGTGAAAAGAGCCACTCTACTTACACCTTTAGAACCAAATACTGTTACAAGTATTCCTAAAGCACTCGTTGTTGGAGGGGGCATTGCTGGTATAACAGCATCATTAGCTTTAGGTAAAGTAGGCATTGAAACAACCTTAGTTGAAAGAGAGTCTACAATTGGTGGAGTAATGGCTCAAATAGACAAAACATTCCCAACACAAGATTGTTCTGCTTGTATTCTAACTCCTAAAATGGCAGAAGTTTGGGATCATCCGAATGTTAATGTTTTGACTAATTCAGAAGTTACTAATGCTTCGGGTTATGTTGGAAATTTTGAAGTTGAAATACTAAAACACCCACGGTATGTTGATCCTGACAAATGCACTTCTTGTGGCGAATGTGTTGAAACTTGTCCATCAATTGTCACCAGCATTTTTGATGAAGGCATAGGTACTCATAAAGCAATTCATATTGCATTCCCACAAGCTGTTCCTCAATGTTATATTATAGACAAAAAAGGTATACCACCATGTAGAGATGGATGTCCAGCTGACATTCATGTACAAGGTTATGTAAATCTGATTTCCAAAGAAAAGTATGCTGAAGCATTAGAATTAATTAGAGAAGAAATGCCTTTCCCATCTGTATGTGGTAGAATCTGTTCTGCTCATTGTGAAGCCGAATGTAGTCGAGGTAACGTAGATGAACCTGTCAATATTCGTACGCTCAAACGTTTTGTTTCCGATTATGAGTTTGAGCAATTAAAAGGTCCACCAAAGATTGAACTTATTCCAAAGAAATTCAAAGAAAAAGTTGCAGTTATTGGAGGTGGCCCAGCTGGACTTTCTGCAGCATGGGACTTAGTGAAAAGAGGTTATCATGTTACAGTTTTTGAGAAAAACAAGAAAGCAGGTGGTCTTTTACGGTATGCTGTTCCTGACTATAGATTACCCAAAAATCTTCTAGATATGGAAATTCAAATGATTCTAGATATGGGCGTAGAACTAAAAACAGGTTATAAAGTAGGAAAGAATGAAGATTTCACTTTTGATCAACTTAAGAAACGCGGTTTACTTCGACAAAGAGGGTTTGATGCTGTAGTTGTAGCAACTGGTTCTTCTGGTGCTCGAAAATTAAATGTTGAGGGTGAAGACTTAGAAGGAATAAGCTATGGTATTGAATGTTTGAAGAAAGCACATGAAGGTAAGATGCCTTCTACAAAAGGACTTAAAACGGTAGTAATTGGTGGCGGTAATGTAGCTGTTGATGTTTCCCGAACTTGTCGACGTTTAGGAGCTACCGATATTACAGTTATTAGTTTAGAACAATACATTGAAATGCCAGCTTATAAAGAAGAAATTCAAGGAGCTATTGAGGAAGGCATTAAAATCGTCAATAGTTGTGGAATTAAGCGAATTGTTGGCAAGAATGGTAAGGTAGCTGGTGTAGAAACCCTAGAATGTACTCAGGTTTTTGATGAAGATGGGAATTTTGCACCAATTTTGAAAGATGGTACTGAGGAGCTAATCAAAGCTGATCTGATTGTTGTTGCAATTGGGCAATACTTTGATAGAAGCATTGTACCTGATGACATGGTCAATGAAAAAGGCGATTTGATCGTAAATAAAATGACTTTACAATCAGATACCAATCCCCATATTTTCGTTTGTGGTGAATTCTATTACTTCCCTGAATCAGTTATAGAAGCCATTGCTTCAGGCAAATGGGCTGGTGAATCTGTTCACAGATACCTAAGAGGTCTTGATTTGCTCACAGGTAGAAGACAGATTCTAGGAATTCAGAAATCTCAAATCTACAAAACAAGAATTAGACCTGGTGAAAGAATTGAAGAACCACCTTATGAAAGGGCTAATAAAATCAAGAGAGTTAAACTGAAGAAAGAAGATCCAAAAGTTAGAGTAAAAGATCCAAAGATGGAAGTAGTCAAACCCCTAACTGAGGAAGAAGCCATTACAGAAGCTTGTCGTTGTATTTACTGTGCTGATTGTGGTGTATGCAAAGAATGCGTGAGAACCTGTGAAGCTGATGCAATTCTTCATGATGAAGAACCTCAATACATTACCGAAAAAGTTGGTGCAATTATTCTTGCTACTGGATTTAAGAACTTCGATCCCAGTGTTATCCCTGAATATCATTACAAAAATCTTGATTATCCTGATATCATTACAGGTATTGAATTTGAAAGGTATACAAATTCTGCAGGTCCTACAGAAGGGCAATTAGTTGTTCCATCAACAGGTAAAAAACCAAAGTCAATCGCATTCATTAATTGTGTTGGAAGCAGAGACAAGAATTACAATGAATACTGCTCTCGTTATTGTTGTACAGCATCTGTTAAACATACATATCTAATGAAGCATAAGTACGGATCAGATATTGATGCCATGCTATTCTACAAGGATATTAGGACTTTTGGAAAAGGTTACGAAGAACTCTACAACAAAACAAGAAATATGGGAGTTCAATACATGAAAGGTGTGCCAAGTGATATCAGAAAAGATGTTGAAGGCAAGATGTATTTTGATATCTTTAATGATGAACTACAGAAAACTATTCGTTATTGTCCAGACCTTATAGTACTCCAAGTTGCCATGGTACCACAAGATGATGCGAAGAAGACTGCTGAAATATTCGGTTTGTCTTGCAGTACAGAAGGTTTCTACATTGAGAAACATATTAAACTTGCTCCTGTTGAAACTGCTTCAGCTGGTAAATTTATTGCTGGTGCTTGCAGAGGTCCTATAGATATTACTGATGCTGTAGCTCAAGGTGCTGCTGCAGCTCTCTATGCTACAGAGTTAGTACGAAGTGACATCATTGAAAAAGAATCAATCACTGCTAAACATGATGAAGATATCTGCGTTGGCTGTGGAACTTGTATCGCAACCTGTCCTTATGGTGCTTATACTTTAATTGAAAAAGAAGATGGCACTATAAAATCGAATCTAAATGAGATTTTATGTGAAGGATGCGGTGCTTGTGCGGTAGCTTGTCCAGCATGTGCAATTTCAATTAAACACTACACAGACGATCAAATTAAGTCAATGATTGAAACAGCGTTTGATGAAGAAGACCTATCATCACCAACACCTTAGACTCGCAGGATAAATATAACAAATATTTGAAGGGGAAATTCCTTTCAGGAAATTTCCTTCTTATCATCTTTTTTTCTTTTATAAAAATCACTATATTTGGTTACAATCACATTTGTCTTGTGATAATGTAAGATTTTCAATGGATTTCTCAATAAGAGCTACTAAATCATCCATTTTTGATTTAAATAGTTCATATACTTCTTCAGCAGTTATTTTCTCTTGCATGCCAGCTGCAAGGTTTGTCACCAAACAGATTGTTGAATAACACATTCCTAATTCTCTAGCTAGTATGCTTTCTGTTGCTGATGTCATTCCCACAATCGTTCCTCCCAACTTCTTATATGCTTTTATTTCTGCGGGAGTTTCAAATCTCGGACCTTCAGTACAAATATATACTCCTTTTCCAATTATTTGTTGATTTATTTCTTGAGCTGCTTCTATTATCGTTTTCCGCAAATTCAAGCAATAAGGATTTGAAAAATCTGTATGAATAACACCACTTCTCATTTTCCCTGAGTGTAGAGTTACTTCAAAAATACCATCAAAGAATGTGTTTGGTCTTTTTTTTGTAAAATCAATAAATTGATCAGGAATAACGAAAGTTCCAGGAATTATTTTCTTATCTAAAGAACCAACTGCGCTGGTGGATATAATGCGATCAATCCCCAATGTGTACAATGCATAAATGTTAGCTTTGTAATTTACGAGGTGTGGAGGTATACTGTGATTTTTTGTATGTCGCGCGACAAAAGCTACCTTTTTGCCTTTAATTTTAGATAGGACAACAGGAACCTCTCCAAAAGGTGTTTTTACAGTTTTTTCTTCAGATTTCCCAGGTGATTGATAGAAACCAGATCCTCCAATGATACCTAATTTTACAAACATGGAATCCACAAAATGACAGATGAAACATTCCTTTTGGTTTTTTCGGCGAATCATTCATTAGAGTCAAAAGATTTTAATTTAGAGTCCTAAAGATTTAGCTTTATGTCAAACTATGAAGATTTGCTTAAGCGAGCTCGCAAACAATTACCTAAGAAGATATTCGAAATATCTCGTTTCGAGCCACCAAGACCTGATATCTCAATTGAAGGAAATCGTACTTTCTTTAAGAATTGGCATCAAGTTGTAAGCGCCTTAAATCGTGATGAAAATCACCTTCTAAAATTCCTTACTAAGGAGTTAGCAACATCTGCTAATATAGAAGGGCAAAGAGCTGTATTTGCAGGCAAGCATTTTCGAGGAATAATGAATGAATTACTCAATCGTTATTTGAAAGATTACGTAATCTGTCCTGAATGTAAAAAACCAGACACTAATCTGGTAAAAGAAGACAGAATTAACTTCCTCGTATGTGAAGCTTGTGGTGCTCGTACCAGTGTTAAACCAGTTTAAAATACCTAAATGTATAAACTAGATTGAGAGATATCAATGACGAAAAAGCAATTGTTCTACCTACGAGTGCGCCAAACTCAGAAGGAATATTTGGTCACTGTTTGTGACGAAGATTTACTCGGAAAAACAATCTGTGAAGGTGAACTAGAGCTTTGCATCAACGATCGTTTCTTTGGAGGTGAACTTGTTCCATTAGAAAAATGTCTCGAGCAAATGAAGATAGCTACTAACTTCAACCTCATTGGTAAAACAATAGTGGATGCTGCTGTAGAGAATAGAATGGTTAATGAATTAGCAGTCATGTGGATTAATTGCCCAGATCATGGTAAAGTTGGGCATGTAATGTTTTTACGATAACATAACTTTATTCTCATTACCTAACAATACTTATCCCCATAATTTCTTAGGGTGGGACTCATGAGTCAAATTTGCTGTAAGTGTGGAAAAAGCGAAGAAGAAGAACCAATAGTAGATGGATTTTGTCTTAGTTGCTACAAGGATGAATTTCCACTCATAAGCTCATTCTATGAAAAGCAATTCAACTTAACAGCTTGTAAATTATGTGGTGATTTCATGTACCATGGAAGATGGGCAGAGGTTCATGATAATCCCAAGGAAATTGTCCTGGAGTTCTTGGATAAATTTCTTAATAAAACAAAGAAAGAAACAGATGCTCAAGTTGTTATTGTAGGTGATTTTGAAGAACCATCATGTGATCTAGCATCTAAGCAAACTCTGAAAATAATTTTTGAAGGAACACCTAATGATGATGTACCACCCTATCAACAAGAATATGATTTGACTTTAATGGTCAACATTGGTGTTTGTGATAGGTGTGCAAAATTTACTCGAGGCTATTTTGAGACTATTGTCCAAATAAGAAGTGATAGAAGACCTATCAACGAAGAAGAACAACTTCAGATAACAGATCTAATACAACAGAAGAAAGACTCTAGGGTAGGAGAGAATAGAATGGCTTACATCGCTAAAGTTGTTGATCAAGCCAAAGGGGGAATTGATCTCTACGTTGGTAGCGATAAATTCGCTAAAACTATTACTAGTTTTCTCTCAGAAAATTTGGCAGCATCCATTGAATACAGCACTAAATTAAAGTCAATGAAAGATGGGAAACCTATCTATCAATCCACTTATTGTATAAGAATGCCATACTTTGAGTTAGGAGATGTTGTGAACTATCTAAATAATGCTTTTCAAATCATAGGTATAAAACAAGGAAGAGTGGAAATTCAAAATCTAAAAACTAGAGAAAGTAAAACCCTTTCAATAAAAGATAGTCATCCCGATCATGTTAAAGTTCTCAAGAAAAAAGATCAATTCCAAAAATACATTGTAGTAGCAATTCAAGCTCCAAATGTTTCTATTATGAATACAGCTTCATATGAAACAATTGACATTGATATTAACATGATATTTGAAAATCATCAAGATGGAGATGAAATCTTGATGGTCGAATTACCTTATGGGTTATTTGAGTGTAAAGAAATCTAAAAATTACCTTTAAAATAATCTGCTTTGTTTTTTTAAACGGAAAACATTAAGAGCTCTTCTAAATTCTATTGATTAAAGAAATATTACTATTATTTAGTGAAAAGAAGGAAATTGATGTTATGGCATCTAAAACTCATCCTCTGTTAATGGATGCACCGTACAAGGAAATTCTCCTTGGGAACGATGCGTTTGTTCGAGGAATGATTGAAGCAGGAGTAAAAGTCTCTGCTGCTTATCCAGGTTCACCCACAAGTGAAATTGGTATGAGATTAGCTGAAATCGCTGATAAAAGTGGGATATACTTCGAATTTTCTACTAATGAAAAGGTAGCGACTGAAGTTGCAGCATCCGCAGCAATTGGTGGTGCTTCAGCAGTTTGCTTTATGAAAAGTGTTGGATTAAACGTTGCTGCTGATTCGTTTGTACAACTAAGTTTGTTTACAATACCAGGTGGTTTAGTAGTTATTTTAGGTGATGATCCAGGACCGCATTCCTCACAAAATGAACAGGATAATAGGTATTATGCGAAAATTGGGCACATTCCAATGCTTGAACCAGCAAATGCACAAGAAGCAAAAGACTATGTTGTTTTTGCTATGGAACAAGCACAAAAATGGAAAATGCCTGTGGTTATTCGATCAACCACAAGAATCTGTCATCAAACTGGTCTTGTGGAATATGGCCCAAAGAAGGAAGTAAATATCGAACGTGGATATGATCCTTGGCTTGATGGAGGATACGTACCTCTACCAGCGACCCTTAAACCACTGAAAGAAAAATCCCTTAGAAATTTGAAAAAATGGGAGGATCTAGCAAATAGTGGTGCTTTATTGAAGGAAGAGAAAGTGGGAGATGGAGAACCACAAATTGGTATAATTACTGCTGGACATGCTTATGCTGCAACAAAAGCAGCCCTAAGAAAACTAGAAACTTCAGCAAACATCCTCAAACTTGGTATAATCTATCCATTACCAATGAAGAAAATCGTGGAATTCATAAAGAAGAACAAAACAGTCAAGATTCTAGAGGAATTGGATCCATTCATAGAGGAACTAGTGAAAGTTGAGCTATTTGAACAAGGAATAACTGGTACAAAAATAATCGGAAAGAGCAAAGAAGAAGACTATGAAGATTTAATGATTTCTGAGTATGATACAGCTCGGTTAGTTGGTATGTTTTCAAAACTACTGAAAATTCCTAATCCAATTAAGTCAAATTCATCCAAACTAGATATTCCTAGAAGGTCTCCAGTCCTCTGTCCAGGATGTGGCCATAGAACAGCATTTCACGCAGCAAAAATCGTTATGGATAAATTGAAAGGACATTCAATGGCAGATATAGGATGCTACTCACTAGGATATTTGGACCCACATAATCAAGGAACATTGCTATACAGCATGGGTTCTGGAGTACCAGCATCATCAGGTATGAAGCTAGCATTACCAGATACACCAATAATGTCATTCGTAGGAGATTCAACATTCTTCCATGCAGCAATGCCAGGAATAGTAAATGCGGTATTCAACAAACATAAACATGTACTTATGGTGATGGATAATGGCTATAGCTCAATGACTGGACATCAACCGAATCCCAATACAAGTTCAAAACTGAAAGGTGGTAGATTTCCTCCAAAATATCAAGATCCAAAACAAGTTAGTATTGATGAAACTTTGAAAGCTTGGGGTGTTAAATTCGTTAAAAGAGTACCTGCTTATAATGTAGCTGCCTTAGTTGAAGCTTTGGAAGAAGCTTTTGCTCAGGACGAATTTGCTGTTGTTATCCAAGAAGAAGAATGTGCTTTAATGCGTTCTCGAGCTGAACTCAGAGCTGGTACTTTAGCGAAACCATACCAGATTGACCATGACATTTGCCGTAACATTCAGAATTGTCTTGCTGATTTTGCTTGCCCAGCTATTGAGAAGAAGGGTGAGAAACCGCAGATAAACACTGATCTTTGTATAGGCTGCGGTTGCTGTGTACAAACCTGCCCACTTAAAGTGAAGCCTATTAAACAAATGGAGAAATTTATTCGTATCTAGAGGTGCTATGAAAATGACTAGAAAAACACTGAAAGTTCATGTAACCGGAATGGGTGGACAAGGCATTGGTTCCACTAGTCGAGTATTAGCCACTGCTGCTAAGCTTGCTGGTTTATCAGTTATGACCATGGAAACTCATGGTTTAGCTCAAAGAGGAGGAATTGTTGTTTCTGACCTTGCTATTGGTTATGATCCTACTGAGTCACCTCAATGTACTATTGGAGAAGCAGATGTCCTTATAGCTCTAGAAGCCCTTGAATCTGTTAGATCACTTCCAAAACTAAGAGAAAATGGTATTGTTGTTATAAACACTACTACCTACCAACCTCTTGCAGTTAGGCATTCAAAGGGTGAAATCAAGTATCCCTCTTTAGAAGAGATCGAAGCTGATCTTAAGCGAGTGACCCCTAATGTACTCATGGTTCCTGCTCAAAGTGATGCTCAAGAGCTTGGTGTTAACCGAACTATGAACATGATTCTTATAGGTGCTCTTGTAGCTAACACAGATATTCTTCCTATCTCAAAAGAGCAAATCATTGATGGTATGAAGGCTATTCTTCCACCAAAATACGTTGAAGTCAACCTTAAGGCTTTCGAGAAAGGTCTGAGTTATAAACTATAATTCAGATTTCTTTTTTTTATTCTTTCATATAATGTTTATCAATAGAGAAAAGATTTATTCTATGAATATCGTTAGTGTTATACAAATGAAGCGAGAACTAAATGAATTAGAATATCTTAATTTTGCAATAGGACAGCCTTACAATTTAGTTGTTATCCTTCGTATACAAGGTAAATTAACAATTGATCTTCTTGAAAAAGTTCTATCGAAAGTTCAACATCGACATCCTTTACTAAAAGCCAGAATTGAATTTAATATCCAAGAGATTCCCTGTTTTACTTCAGAAGGTGTTGTGTCAATACCTATTTCTATTATTGAACGTAAAAATGAAGGTGATACCTTAAAGGAATTCCATAAGCAGTTAGTAACACCTTTTAATTTAGAAAGTAAGGTATTACCACTATTCCGTGTTTCCTTATTGTTTGCTAATCAAAATACTGATCTAGTTTTGTGCTGTCAGCATACAGTAACAGATGGAATGTCTATGGCATTTCTCATTCGAGATATTATTAAATATCTAAATAATCCCACAGAGAAAGTAGTTGTTCTTGATACACCCACAAAAAAGGAAGATATTTTTCCTCCTAAAGTTAGAAGGACAATTCCTAAAACTTCTACTCGGTCTAAAATTATGCTTGCATTATTGAAAGTTTATCATTTCTTTATTTTTGGATTTGGAAGACGAAGAAAAGAATTAGAAGAAAATAAGAATTCAAAGCATGATGATTTACAAATTCATTCTTGGAATCTTTCTGAAAGTCAAACTAAAGAATTCTTAAAGAAATGTAAGGATAGAAGAATTTCTGTTCATAGTGCAATTTGCACTGCATTTCTTCCCGATATTTCGACAATTAACAATCCTGTCGATCTAAGAAATCGATTGAACTATCCTATTGGAGAATCATTTGGCCTATATGCTGGTGGTACTGTATTTACAACAAAATATCATAAGAGAAATGGGTTTTGGGAAAACGCAAAACGTTACCAAAGAAAATTGATTTGGAATTTACGTGATAGGAAGGTCTTTAGCATTAACAGAATATTAAACAAAACAATTTCTCTAACAACTTTAGAAACACTTGGATTATTATATACTGACATTGTTAGCAGACAGGATCCTTTTGCAATTACTAATCTTAGATCTTTAGATAAATTGGGGATAGCTTTAGAATCAGAGAAATATTCTGTTGATTCATTTAATGCCGCAATTTCAAACACACTTGATGCTATGACAGTTATTGTTTTCACTTTGAGAAAGAAGATGTTTTTTCATTTTCATTATATGGAATCTAAACATGATAAAGATAGAATAATACAAATTTCTGAAAATGTTATAAAGAGAATATTAGAATCCTGAAATAATTATCAGGTTTTCTAATCTAGAAGAGGTTAAAATTCATGAAAGGTATTAGAAGAAAGGAAAAAGCAATTGAAAGTACTGAAGAAATGAAGAAAATCATTCAACTAGCAGACCACATAACTATTGCTATGTGTAAAGATAATGAACCTTATCTTGTTACTCTTAGTCATGGTTATGATCCTGATAAAAACTGTATTTATTTTCATTGTGCTAGAGAAGGAAAGAAAATTGACATCTTAAATGCTAATAATGTTGTTTGGGGACAAGCATTGATTGACAAAGGTTACGTGCAAGGTAAATGTGATCATCTTTATGCTACAACTCAGTTTGTTGGAACAGTTTCGTTTATTGATAGTTTCGATGAAAAGAAGGAAGCGCTTCTGAATATGATTAAAAAACTGGAAGAAAATCCTGATGAGGTAGCTAAAAAGCAGCTTACTGAAAAATCAGTTTCTCGAGTAACTATAGGTCGAATTGACATTGAAGCTATGTCTGGAAAGGAAGCTAAGAAAGCGGTAATTAGTCTATAAAAAAAATTCCTCTTCCTTACCACCACAATTGTCGACCTACTACTATTATTCCTATAGTTATTCCCACAACTATTACAATAAAGCATACAAAGAGATAGATTTGAATTCTATTTAACCGCTTTTTTTTCAAACAGCTAGTGCAAATTAATTTGCTTATCAGACTTTCTTCGATTATTTTTCCTTTCTCATCTTCTGTATGTACTTTGCATATTGATTTATGGCAAACTGAGCATTTAGCTATTCCTTCTCTACCACAAATGTAGCATTCAGACATTTTTCATCACATCAATTGTTTGGATCTTGTTATAATTTGGAAATGGGCAAGCATCAGAAAGGAAATTTGTATTGTTCTAAACCAAGTTCTTTCTTCATTGTCAATAGATCGTTTTGTAGACTTTTATTTAACGGTACTCCAGTTTTTGCTATCTTCTGTTCCATTTCATATTCCTTTTCTCCAGCTGTATATATTCTCTCTTGGTCTGGTGCTTTCTTTGAATTCCTTAGCGTTCTACAAATATCACCTGTTATCTTCTTGAAAATATCAACTGAGATAAACTTGGAGACATCTATTGCAAGGAAGAAATGACCAATCTTCCAACCCTTATCTAATGTCAAGTCTTTCAAAAATGGTCCTCCAGATAATGCTGATGATAGCATCTCTACGATTACTGAGTAACCATATCCTTTATGCCCACCAGTTATTTCACCTGCTCCTCCCAAAGGGAGTAAAGCAGCTGTACCATCTTTTAGTTGTTTTAAAATTTCCACTGGATCAGTTGCCAATTTACCATCTTTATCTATTACCCAACCTTCTGGTATGGGAGTTTCAGTTCTTGAAAAAACTTCTATTTTTCCTCTTTGGGTTATTGATGTTGCACAATCTAGTATGAAATCAAATTCTTCATCTGTTGGCATTCCGAATGTTAATGGATTTGTTCCCATCATTGGTTCAATTCCAAACGTAGGAGCAATTGATGGTCTTGCATTTGTTATTGATAATCCAATCATTCCTTTTTTACAAGCCATAATTAGATAATAGCCGGCTATACCATAATGTGTGGAATTTCCTACAGCTACAGCGCCAGTTCCATACTCCTCAGCTTTTTTAATAGCTAATTCCATTGCTCTGTAAGATACAACATGACCCAATCCATGACCTGCATCAAAGGTTGCAGTTGTAGGACTTTCTTTAACTATTGTTATGTTTGTTTCAGGATTTATTAATCCCAGTTTAATACGGTCATAATACATTTTCAGTCGTTGAACGCCATGTGAAGTTATCCCTCTAAGATCAGAAGCTATAAGCACATCAGCACAAATTTTCGCATCTTCTTCTGGCGCACCTAGACCAATAAATACATCTCGCATAAAATCTTGAAGTATTTCTACTTTTAAGTGAACTACATCATCACCCATTTTTTGGAACACCTTAATTTTTAGTCAAAATCTCTTGTATGATATAACTCTCTTTGCTTTTAAAATTGCTTTAGAAGGGGTTTAATACTATCTATTTTATTATTTTTTTGAAGTGATAGTACTTCATTTTAAAAATATGAGTGAATGATTTTTTAATTGAAAGCAATTAATTATTCATGCATTAATGTGAGCGAAAGAAGGAAAGAACTTGTCCAATTACCTTTGTATTTCTGAAAAGCCAACTGCTGCCAAAAGAATAGCTGTGGCACTTGATCAAGCAGGCAAACCAAGGAAACTACCAAATCCTAGAAACTTAGCAAAAGTTCCTGTTTATGAGTGCAGGAGAAATGGTGATACTATTTTTGTCATTCCTGCTCTTGGACATCTTTACTCTACTGTTGAGGATTCCATTGGTGGTTGGCATTATCCAGCTTTCAGTTACAAATGGGTTCCTTCTTACTTGAACAATCCCAAGAATAAAACTAGACCATTTATTGCTGCTTTCAAGAAATACAGTAGGGATATTGATGGGGTAATTATAGCTACTGATTATGATTTAGAGGGAGAAGTTATTGGAGCAGCAATAGCAAAATATGCATGTAATAAGGAATTAACTGAAGTCAAACGAATGAAATTTTCTACTTTGACTAAGGAGGACATTGTTAGTTCTTTTGAAAATCTTAATCCAACTATTGACATCAATCTTGCTCATGCAGGTTTTACTCGTCATGAAATTGATTGGCTATTTGGTATTAATTTGACACGAGCTCTTACACTTTCAATTAAACACTCCACTGGGAGGTATAAGCTAATCTCAACTGGACGAGTTCAAGGTCCTACTTTGAAATTTGTAGCAGACAGAGAAAGAAACATTCAGACCTTTGTACCTATACCACGTTGGGCAATTGATGCAAGAATTGTCCTTGAAGGTGAAGATGTTCAACTTGAATATAATAAGAAATTTGTTCCAACCCTTACTGAAGCTGATAAAATAGTTAATGATACTAAAGGTTCTGAAGGTATTGTTAGCAAAATCTCTAGTAGACAGCTGACACAGAATCCTCCTTTACCATTTAATTTAGGCTCATTACAATCAGAAGCATATCGTTACTTTGGTTATTCTCCTAGCAGAACTCTACGAGCTGCTGAATCCTTGTATCTTAATGCACTTATTTCTTACCCACGAACTGGAAGTCAGCAATTTGCTGCTTCGATAAATCATAAACCAATATTGAAAAATCTTGCAAAAATTGGTCTCTATAGCGATCGAGCGAATAAGCTTCTGAGTTTATCCAAATTGAAACCTACTTTTGGTAAGAAGAAGGATCTTGCGCACCCACCAATACATCCAACTGGTAAACGACCAGCTGCAAGTTTGAGCTCTGATGCACAAAATGTTTACAAGTTAATAGTGTGCAGATACCTAGCAATTTTTGGACCTCCAGCCGTTAAGAAAAGTCTTCGATTGGATATTGATTTCAATGGTCATATTTTCCATCTACGTGGTATGAAGGTTCTCAAAAAGGGATGGTTGGAATTCTATGCTCCTTTTGGGAAAGTAGATGAAGTTGAATTGCCTGATCTTGCTGAGAGAGAGAAAGTAAAATTTGCAAGCATTATTCACAAACAAAGCTACACACAACCACCAGCTCGTTATAATCCGAATTCCTTGCTAAAGAAAATGGAGGAGGAAGAGCTTGGTACAAAAGCGACTCGAGCATCAATTATTGATATTTTATATTCCAGAGGATATATTGAAGATGAAAGCATAAATGCTACTGATTTAGGGTTTGCTGTAATTGATACTCTCGAGAAAAATAGTCCAGATATTATTTCTATTGAATTAACAAGAGACTTAGAAAAGGATATGGAAAGCATCGCTACTGGAGAGAAAGATAGAGAAATTGTGCTAATGGAATCGATTAAGCAGTTAAAGAACATCCTTGAGAGCTTCTACAAGAAAGAGAAGATAATTGGTGTAGCACTACAAGAGCAAGTTCAGAATTTGAAACAAAGACAGCGTATGTTAGGTCTTTGTCCTGTTTGCAAGCAAGGAGAATTAATAGTTACAAGATCGATTAGAACTAAGAAAAGATTTGTAGGATGTACTGGTTATTACAAGAAATTATGTGATTGGAGCGCACCAATTCCACAGTCTGGCTATGCTATTCCTGCTAAAAAGAATTGCAAACATTGTGGTTTTCCGATGATAACCATACGAAAGAAAGGTAAGAGACCATACACGATATGCCCAAATTGGTTAAATTGTTCAGGAACTCCATTAGAGGTTCTAGAAAACTATGAGAGTAATAAGGCTGAAGCACTGGAGACTATTATCGAAGACACAGAGGAATAAACTATGAAACAATGTGTTGTCTGTAAATCAACTATTGAAAAAGGAAGTTATTGTGATGCGCATAGTATTGCTAAGAAGAACCTCGAGAATCGGTTCAAAGATTGGCAAAAAGCTTATGGGAAATTAAGCTGGAAAGAATATCTCACGAGAATGGTTAATAATCAAGAAATTCCTATAGGAAATTGGGCTCGAGAAGTTGCGGATTATTTACTAAAGAAGGAAAAGTAAATTAAATACTATCTTTAACTAGTTTTGATTTCAATGAAACAAGTGTTGGGTTTTGGTCAAGTACTTTGGGATTTATCTGTTTACGTTGATTTTTCTTTTCTTAAGGAAATAGACATGGAAGTTGGTGGGCATCGAGTCGTAGATAAAACTACTATTGATTTCATAGCTAAAAAGCTATCAGAATTAGATAAGGACATTATAAAGAATTCAGGTGGTAGTTGTGCAAATGTCATGTCAAACATGGCCAAATTAGGTTCTAACACAAGTTTTTACGGGAAACACGGAGATGATGATGATGGTAGAGAATATATGGAAATACTTAGAAATGAGGATGTAAAAACACATAGCATTATTGACAAAGAAAACTCTACTGGACAATTACTTTCGTTAATCACCCCCAATAAAGATAGAGCTTTTATTGTTTATAGAGGAGCATCAGATATTCTTCCTGCTGAGATGGTTGATGAAAAAATAGTTCAAAGTGCTGATACTGTTCATATTGAGGGGTATCTGATTACAAAGTCTGTAGAAGCATTATGGAAAATCTTTGAAGAATCAAAAAAGACAACTTTTGATTTAGCAGCTTATGCAGTAATTGAAAATGATAGACCCATTTTGCAGAAAATGATGAAGAAACACCCACCACAAATACTTTTTTCAAATCTACATGAAGGAAAAGTCTTTACTCAAAAAAATGAAAGAAATGAGATACTCGACTATATGTTAGATTTTTCTGAGATTGCTGTTTTAACACTTGGTGAAGAAGGAGTACTAATTAAAACATCCTCAGGCAAACAATATTTTGAGTCTGCCATAAATACACAGGTAGCGGATACAACAGGTGCAGGTGATTCCTTTTCTGCTGGATTCTTACATGAATTCTTGAAGAGCGAGGATATCAAAAAAGCAGCACAATTAGGTGTAAGAACTGCAAGTACAACAATTAGCAAATTGGGTGCTAGATCATTTCAATTAGAACAACTGGGTTAATAAATTTGGAATCTATTTTTTGCTATTTTAGCTCCTTGATCATAGAGACTCCAGTTTTGGCACAACTAAAAGTGAATTCGACCGATTCCTTCACACTGGCTGGTATCTTATCTCTTGAAACAACAGCAAATCCTTCTTTACGGAAAAATCGCTCTGCTGTATCAGTAATAAGGTATAGCTTTTGTACCCCGAATTGTTTAACTAATGAAATAATTGCTTTTGTGAGTTTCTTTCCAATGCCTTGTCCTTGATTTTCAGGATGAACTGCAGCTGAGCGTAATAAAGCATGTTCTTTGTATAATTCCAATCCTATACAACCTTTCATAGTAGCTCCTGAATCCTTCACTACTAGAAAATTATCTAAATGCTCTTTTACTCCTTCTATTGGTAAATTTACAGTTGTCAGTAATGCTAAAATTCCATCTAAATCAGTGAGATTTGCTTTATTTATTAATAGGTTTTCATTAGACATAATACTAGTAATTAGGAATTTTGAAAATAAATTTTGTTAAATTAATGGAATTAAATGGTGGACCGGGCGGAATTTGAATCCACGGCCTCCTGTATGCGAAACAGACGATCTGCCAGGCTGATCTACCGGCCCAGATTACAACCTTATTTCTATGTCAAAAATACTTACTTTTAATGATTTTTGATGATTTCAGCAATAAAATGCTTTAAAGAGTTGTTCTAGAACCAAAATCATAAAAGCAATATCCTAGTAACAAATAATGTATAAATTAGCTATTCTACCTAAAAAAATACGATGAATCTATATCAAAAATAACATTCGAGAGGATGTAAATTATGGCTGTAAAGGAAGCGAAAAAACTAGAATTATTACCTCGTTTAACAGCAAATGAGAAAAGAATTTTCTCAGCTTTGTCTAATTACGGTGCCAGCACTGTTTTAGAAATTGCTGAACGAGGTAACTTATCAAAAGGAAGAGTTCCTGCAATGTTAGATCGCCTCATTGAGAGAGGGTTAGTTAGCCCTCTTCAAAGTGATAGGGAAGAAGATCTACGCTATGTTGCAATCTTTCCTGTAACACGGTTTGTGAGTATTATTGATAGACTAATCAATTCTTTAGAAGCTCGTAAAAGCGAACTCAAGGCAACAACTCAAGTCGTTAATAATTTCACTGAAAATGCTATCAAAAACGTTCGTGAAGCAAGTGCAGGCGAACGACAAAAACGAACAGATCATTCTGAAGAGGATATTAAGGATTTAGAGATGGCCATGGATGCTTCCTTTAGTGGTATTTTAGCTTCTGTTGAAATGGATTTGAAAGATTTAGGTAGAATTGCTCAAACATCCAATGAATTCTTAGCAGAATCATCTGTTCGTTCAGATGAAACTTGTGCTAATATTATTAGAAGTCTAGAACCATTGTCAAAGAAATTCTCTAGATTATTGTCAGAAGCACAAGAAAGTGTAAGAAATAAGATGGAAACAACCGTTGATGCTCGAGTAAGTAATGTTATTGATTTTGAAACAAATGCAAACAAAGCCTTTGATGAAGTTCAAGATGCATTTAGTAAATCCCAAGATGCCTTTGAGGATATTATTTTCACTGTATTAGATTCAGGTATTGAGGATTTAGAGAAGGTTACAAGACCCATTAATGACCAAATTGAACAGGCAATTAATTCTCTTAAAGAAGCAATACAAGAAGCTTCTAACAATTTCCAAACAGAGATTTTACGAGTTTTAACCGAACAAAAACGTCCTATGATTTCCTGTATTGAAGGATTACGACCTAAAACAGCCAAAATTGCTAATGAATCAACCCAAAAGCTCAATGAAAGTTTAGATACTCAATTCCAAGAATTAGCAAGGTTAATGGAAACCCATACTTCAATCTTTGGTGATGCTATTGAACAACTCACATTGGAATTTAATGGTAAAGTAAATACATTACTTGAACAAACCAAAGGGAATATTGCTGGAGCAAAGGTAGAACTAGAAGGTTTAAGCTCAAAATATGAACAATCAGCTGAAAATAACCAGGAAGAGAAAACCAATTTAACACATAGAACTGCTAACAAGACTCGAGAAGTTTTAAACGAAATGATGGAGCTATTCATCATTATTCTAAACCATTCTGTTGCTCAATACCAAATGGATCTTAGTGATCTTGTTGCTCGATTAGAAACTGACTTCCTTTATGCAGTTGAAAATCATGGAGCTGGTGTACAAAACCTTGTCAGTTTCATAAATATGTCCTTGACAGAACCCATTAACACTTTGATGGCAAACCTAGAACAACTACAAGATAGAATTGAGAATGATGAATCAGCATTTTTGGAGAAATTCGACAAGGTACTAACAGGAGATCTTATGCGTATTAGCAAAGGATTTGATAATGAAACTATAAAGAAAGAGGAAAATTTTGAGAAAGATATTGACCGATTAATAGATAAATTTGATAAGGAAATTGATAGCAATCATGATTTGCTAAAAAATAGACTTAATTCAAGTCAAAAGAGACTCCAAGCAATCTTCAAAGATTTCTCTAATACACATGACAAGGAGCTTAAAAATACAAGCAAAGAGGTAGCAAATTTAACTCGAAAGCTGGAACGATGGAGAGGTGAAAGTGTTAACTTATTGACACAACAAGTTAATAATAAAGTAGATGAGAGTATGGAGGTTCTTTCAAACGAAATTGATGAGATTATTGATAAAATACAAAGCAGTGAGCAAGTATCGGAGAGAGAAATTGTTAATGTAGTCCAACAATCTTACAATGATATTTCGAAGAGCTTCAAGGGTTTTGGAGATAATATTAATAATTTATTGAGAAAATCACTTGATGAAATTGGAAACACTTTGAAAAAAGATAGTTTGACAATTAATAATCGATTGGTACAATTTAAGAAAGTTCAAGATAAACTGATCGATGAAACCAAACGTCCATCAATAAAACTCATAGATGAAATCTCTGATGACTATAAAGACTTGTATGAAAAGCTCATTAGAAGAATTGAGCGTTTCTTCTCCGAAGAGCTTGAATCCTTCAATAGAAATAGAAGGGAAGTTGGCAAATCGCTTGAAAATGCAGTCAATAGAAGGGGAAGTCGAACTTCTAAAGAAATTGAATCTTTGAAAGAAGTTTTTGAAAAAGCTCGAGAGAATTATGTCAAAAAAACAAAAGATAGTTTTGAGGATATTGAGAAGACTATTGCAAGAGACGTCGCATCTCTACTTAATCAAGAGAAAAACACTAGAACGACAATTACTAATCTTACAGAAAAGGTCGTTTCAGATTTAGCTAATGGTGTGAATTCCACAGCTGAAGTTCTTCGAACTAATTTATGGGAAGGATCTGAAAAGATTTTTGGACAAGCTGCTGCTGAGATTAACAAGCAGGAAATTGAGTTAAATGCTTTAGATGAAAAACTTAAAAACGATTTAATAGCTAACAACAACGAATTAGCAAGATTAATTAGTAACCAAATTAGGACTTTTGAGCAAAAATTAAGTGTTTTACAAGAAAGTCAAATCGGGAATGTTTACGAATTTAAGAATAAATTTACACTAGCAATTCAGGAAAATCTCGAGAATAAACTAGCAACTCTATCACAATCAAATAATGAATTGAAGCAATTTAATGAGAATGTTGCTACTGAACTAATGAACATTATAGAGACTGATATTAACAGATCAGTTCAAGAACTTGAAACGAAAACTTCTGGTATAGAAGGAGCAATCTTCAGTACAGTTGGAAATATTACTGCTGAAGCAGCTCGAAAAACCGAAGGAGTAGTCGTAATTGGTGAACAAGCTGTTCTTGGAATAGAAGAAAGATACACTGAAAGCCTTGAGAGCATTAGACAAAACCTTACAGATGAAGTTATTACTCGTATTGAAAATGAATCAAGGCGAATTGAGGAATACAAGATTGGTTTTAGAGACATTGGCAGAAATCACTTGAGAACCTATGGTCAAGCGATTAGTAATCTGAATGAATCCTTGAAACAGGATTTGAAAGAAGCAGAAAAGGCTGCATTGAAGACCATTTCTACTTGTGAAAGTTTTTCTTGTAGATTTTTGAAAGAATTAGATGTTGAAGTCAATGCTATGGGGGATAGAGTTGGTTTGAGCACTGAAAGACTAACGAAAGAACTACTAGATGGCTTTAATCGAGTGCTACAGAAGGTAAAGAGAGAAGTAGCTTTATTCGCAAGAAAACAATTTGTACTTTCAAATAGAAGCAATGAGGAAATTGCTGAGGTTTTCCTTAAATCAGTAGATGATTTGGAAGAGGTTATGCTGAAGCAGATTGAAAGCTTTACAAAAAGGACTATTTCATCCATTGATAGAAATAATAACCTATCTGTTGTCATAAATGATCACATTAAAGAAATGACAGATAGCTTCAAAGAAATAAATGAATAATAATTGTAGGCAATTAGCTTTCATTTTTTTCTTTTTTCATTCTAGTTTTTACTGGGTTTTATTTTATTATTAAACATAAAGGGAATTTATTTAATAAACAAGCAGACCATATTCTTTAGATTCCATTGACTGTGAATAATAACCAAGGACCTTCTGAGAAGAAAGAAATACCTGAAGAGGTTCCTATACAGAAAGAAAAAAAACAAGGAATACCTAAGCATGTTTACATTCTCATAGTTGTTGCTATGATAATGACTTCTTTTGCATCTATCCTAATTCGTTATGCAGGCAAGGATGCAGTAGATTTGGGTTTAGAACCAGCAGATGCTTCAGTGATTGCTTTTTGGCGGTTATTCTTTGCAACTATTGGAATGTTTATTGGTACTTTACTAACAAGGAATCTGAAAGAATTCAAGAAAGTTAGTCTTAAAGATGATATACCATTACTTTCTCTATCAGGTCTATTACTTGCAATTCATTTTACCACATGGAATATGTCTTTACAAATGACGAGTGTAGCAAATTCAATTACTATTATCTATTTGATGCCTTTTTTTGCTCTCATTTTATCACTCATTTTTCTTAAGGAGAGAGTTTCGTGGTCTCAATTTATAGCTATTATTTTAGCTTTGGTTGGAGCTATTATGGTTGGTGTGTCAGATTTCATTGTAAGTGACGAAACCGGCTATTTTTATGGAGACTTATTAGCTCTTGCTGGAGCAATTACTGGTGCAGGTTATTTTGTTATTGGTAGAAAGAAGAGAGAAAAATTAGATGTTTTTTCTTATGCAACAATAGTTTATGCTTTCTGTACACTATTTTTGTTAATTTATGTTTTAGCAAATCCAATAACTCGTGGTAGTATAATTAGTGGCCTAAAATGGCAACACTTCATGTTTTTTGGGTTGCTTGCGCTTGGACCTTCTTGTCTTGGGCATTCACTTTATAATTATAGCTTAGGGTACATCAAAGCACCAGTTATTACTGTTACAGCACTAGGAGAAATGTTTGGAGCAACACTGCTAGCATACGGATTTTTCAGAGAAGTGCCATTTTGGACAACCTTTCTTGGCATGACTCTTGTTGCAATTGGAATAATAATAACTGTAATTTTTGAAAATAAGGCTATTAAAGAGCAGATTAAGAATGGTTCATCAAATGGACAACATATAAATGGTTCTTAGGGAATTAAGAACATTAATCTTTAAATAACAGATAATCCGTTTTTATGCTAGGTAGAATTCTGGTGAGAGGATGTGAACTATAAAAGATTAATAGCAAAAATAGCAGCTGATAAAGAAAACAATAAACTGGGAAAAATTATTAGAATCGATAAATTACCTGGCAAGACCATTAAAAGATACAAACCATATGCAATGATACTTGTTAATAAGAGATTTAGAAAGAGTATCATCGTACCTATTGAAGCTGATAAAGTTATCAAAATCGAAGGTACATATGCATGGTTTGATATTTTAAAAGAGGATTTTGATGCAGAATTAAAACGAATTAAGGAGACAAAAATTGAACGAGAAATCTATCATGGACAGCTTTCTACAGAACCTTCAAAAGGAGCTGTAAGAAGTTTCGATCCTTATAATCTAGGTCATACACGTAAAGAAAGAAAGAGATAGAATTTTCAGCTATGCCAAATACCAAGTTTAGCATGGTTCATAAAACAATTTAGTATTTTGTTTTTTAGATAATATTTCACAGATAGATTTTCTTTATGCATAAATTATTCCTCTAGAATTTGTTTAGCTAAGTCGAATTTGGATTCTTTCTTCGTTTGATGCTTCTCAATAAATTTACATGCTCTTGAGAATAAATCCTGTTTACATTCACCACAGAGAATTTTACCAGTTTTGCATTCCTTTTGTCGTTTCTTGAGTTCATCTTCCCTATTCATGAAGAAGAATCTGTAAAGGTCAAACACTCGGCAAATATCTGGTCTACCACCAAGCTCTAATTGTTCCTGTTTAGTTTCTCTTCCACCTGTAAAGACAAGAGCAATCTTTTTCTTCAGTGATTTTGACGTTTCAGAAAGAGTTAACATAAAACTATGTCCAGCACTCTTAGACATTTTATCTCCACCATCAAGAGAACCCAATATTTGATGAAATGTAAATGAAGGCATCTTGAAACCATAATGTTCACGAAATAGCTGTTTCCTTGCTAGATCTCTTGTTAATCTTGCATGTGGTGCTTGCTCTAATCCGACAGGAGTGACTGTTAAGCAAGGACCTTCATACTGCTTTAGCTGTGGTAAAAGGATATCGCCTGCTTGAATCAAAGCACTTTGATATGCTCCAAATGCTTGCTCTCCATAGATTGCTTTTATCATGTTGTAAGTAATGTTTTTTGTAAATAGCACAGCAAGTTTTAGTACGTCCTTTTGCTCAGATTGCTTATAGATATAGGAATTCTTGTAATCCAACCCTAACGCTAGAATATCAGCAACATTGTCTATTGCAGTGTTGTGTCCTTCTTCTAGTGAAGTACCGCTATGCAAATAAGATTCCATGTCTGCTACACAGAAGTAGACTTTTCCTCCTAATGATTGAAAGTACAAAACCTCATTGCATGTAATAAGCGAACCGATATGATACTGCCCTGTTGGTTTTATACCGGTCATAACTGCAAAACTGATTTTCTTTTTAATAGCATCAAAAATCTTTGTAGCATCTGTATGCCCGAACATCAATCCTCTTTCAAGGTAAGGATGTAACAAATCCCCCTTGAGAGAGTCAACTATCTCACCAATGTCTTGTATTCCAAATTCAGATATTGCTTTCTGTGTATCAGTAATTTTCCCATCAAATGCCATCTATTATCAACTCTTTTGTAATTTAAAAAACCTCCAAAGAATGTTAAAAACAGCTGCTTGCTTTACCTAACATCATCTAGAGGGATTAAAACCAATCACGCCAAGTGATATCTAGATGAATTTTCAAGGTAAACATGATTGCAACCTTAGTTGTTACTTAAAATACATCTATAAAAAAATTACTGATAATTATGAGTGATTAATACCCTAAATGGATGAATTATACATCTATTCCTTCAAGGTATGTTGTAATCAAAAACATAGTGTGAAATTCTTTGTTAGGATATGGAATCCATTCTTTGGAAGCTGCAAGTTCAATATTAAGTTCAGCTAAAGTATAGCAGATTTTTTTGTAACAACTAGTAGGTGATTCATCATACTTGTGCTGAGTTAAATCCCAGAACCACTTGACTTGATTAGAGAAAGGTTCATTAGCTACTTTTCGAGAAGGATTGTGTATTAAAGGAGAGAGTAATTCAGCTAGTTCCAAGTAATAATTTTCTGTTTGTGCTAAAGGTACTAACTCCTCATCTACCCAATGAGCAAAAGCTTGAATTGTTTCTTTTATTCTTTCAATAGACCAACAACTTTTCTCCTCAAAAGATTGAACTAATGAAAAATCATTAGCAAATGGATGTAATTCGTTAATTTGCTCAACAATCAAGTTTATACTATCTATTAGATTCACGTGCTCCCAAATTCCTATCACATAAGGAGTAATGGTTAATTCTTCTTGTTTGCAAATTTGAACGACTTTATCGATGAGTGAAATATCCTTTACCATTATATTGGAGTAAAGTTCTGCAATTCGCATAAGAATATCTAAACATTGCTTTGAGGTATTGCATTGCTGTACCAAATACGAAGCAAGCTCACAAAAAATATTGTCGTTTTGCAAGTCTAAGTGTGATTTTAATCCTTCAACCTGTAATTCTTGAATGCATTCTTCAAATGCTGTTATTACTGAAGTAATCCTCTCCATGTCAACCATATGATTCCTGTCCACAGAACTTTCTAAGAGAAAATGGAAAAAGATAATATAATTTTTATTGTGAGATTAGACAATATCTGGTTTCTTAAACAATTTAATTGCTAAATATACAATACCTGCTATTAATAATGGTCCTCCTATAATCACAAGAAGGTAATAGTAGCTGAAAGGTCCTCTGAACAGCGAATCAGGAGGGGGTTCAGTAAATGGTGGGGTTGTTTCTAAATCTGGATAATCAGTAGGGTCAAGTGGATCAGTTTCGTAATATACTTCCCAACTATCTGACCAACCATCTCCGTCTGTGTCCGGGTTGTTTGGATCACTATTGTAGTCAATTACCTCTTCATAATCTGTAAGAAAATCATCATCTGTATCTTCATCTTGAGGGTCAGTCAAGTACCCATACTCTTCTAAATTCGTTAGACCATCCTCATCGGGGTCTTCTGTAGCATCATCTTCAAAAGGATTCAATGAATTCTCTAATTCAAATAAATCAGGTAGTTGATCAGAATCTGTATCTGAATTGTTAGGATTAGTATTATACATCAGCAGTTCTTCAAAATCCGACAAACCATCTTGATCAGAATCGGGATCATTAGGATCAGTATTATAGATGTTGTTTTCAACATAATCTACAAGACCATCATTATCGTTGTATTTACTTATAACATCTAAATTATCATAACCATCTGCTATAAATATGAACTCTTGATAAATAGCAATAGAGTGAGTCTTTTCACCATCATCGAATTGCCCAACAATTACCAAATCTGTGTATTGTGAGACTTCAAGGATTGTTACCCCATCAAAACCATTTGCTACATAAAGCATACTGTCACTATATGTTACTCCTTTTGCAAAGTTCACATTCCCTGTAGGAGTAATTTTTGAGATACTGAAAACATCTGTTACATTATAAATCTCAATGCCATTAGTTCCATCTGCCAAGTAGAGGAAATTACCTTCCTTTTCTAATTCATTAGCTGGTCCACTATCTAAGACTGTATCTATAACAGTTGGGGCATAAATGTCTGTAATGTTAAGGACTACGATACCTGAATTCTCAACAGCTAAGTAAGCAGTAGTACTATCAATTAACACATCTTTTGCACCAACAATACTATACGTAAAAGTTTTCACAGGATTTGCTAGGTCACTAACATTGAAGATTTCTAACCCATCTGAATAATCAACTAAAAGGACAACATCATTTTGCTCAGCAACCCTAATGGGTAGCCCCCCATCGGTCCAATTGGCAATTTTTATAGGGTTTGAACTAACAGAAATATCAATGGATACTAACCCAAACACCACATCAGCAAGAAAAGCAACGTCATTCACAATGCAAACATCTGTAGTATTGTACCCAACCTCGTTAAAAGTAGCAATCTTTGTTGGATGAAGAACATTAGTAGTATCTATTATTTCCAAACCTTCAAATCCATCTGCAATGTAAATTTCATCATTTGAGTATGCAACAGCTGTTGAATAACCACTTTGACTTTGATTATAGATATTGATTGGGTTTAAAGAATTGGTGACATCAAATACTTGGAGTAGATTTTCACCATCATTTATTATTACATGATCATTCAGATACCACAGACTGCTTTTAGAACCACCTCTATCATTGTAGGATAATCTTGTAGGGTTCATGTTATCAGTAACATCTAACAAAATCAGTCCATAAGTTCTACAGGCAATATAAGCGATATCATCTTCAACTGTGACATCATAAGGTCTTATTCCCTCTTGGTATCTGCCAAGTAAAATTGGATCAGAGATATTGGTTATATCATAAATAAGAAATCCATAGAAGTTTGAACAGGTATACATGATGTTTTCAACGAGGGAAATGCTCTCGATTTGTGTATAACCTCTAATTGTATCAATCAGAGTTGTTTCTTGTGGGTTTGTTATATCAAAAATTAATATTCCTTGTACAGCAACAAAAAAGAGCTGATTTCCTCGAATGTGAAGCTACCCAACATAATTGCGAAAATAATCAATATTTTCGTATATCAATTTTATATCATACAAATTACTACAATCAAGAATAAGAAGACCAGATTCACCTGATTCAAAAGTAGCACCACAAAATGCTAGATTATTTTGAACAGTTACCGTCAAAAAGACAGCATGAATGTTATAATGATCATATCGACCTACTTTTATTATATTATTTATATTTGAACAATTAACAACAATTAGACCATTATTTTTTGCTGCTAAATAAACTAATCATCTACAGCATAAGCACTAACTATAGAATTTCCATCCGCATACTGCCCAATTATCTTGGGAGAGGTTATTTCACTTACATCAAAAATAATTAACCCTGCATATCCAGCTGCAAGAAAAGCTCAATTATTTGAAATAAATAAATCATTTGTATCAAAGTTGTCAAAATTATTATCATACTCGCTGACCTTGGAAAAGTTTGCATTAGCAAGTACAAAATTGCTACTCAAAGTAGAATCTATTGTAGGTTCACTACCATTAACATGAGTTGGTTTTAATATAATGTACCCTAAGCTTAAAGATGCAACTAACAATAGAATAGAAATTAAGCATGATTGCTTCCATTTGGCTTTTTCTTTCCCGTTCAAGATTATAACCACTTGCTTCTCTACAAAACACATTTTCAGAATTATACAATATTTGTACAAATAATAGTAATAGAGCATATTTATTTTTTTTTTTTTTTGATTTAACAGGTCTTCTAATGATGAGTTACTGTTCCTTTCATCAATTATAAATTAAGATACTAAAGAGTCATTTTCTGGCAACATCTTTCCTTTGAAACTCTTTTAAATACTAAATTTCATACAATTGGTTGATTGGTTAAGCGACGGAGACCAGAAAAGAAGCTTATCCCCATAAAGACAATTGAACCCCTTTTCGACCTGAGCGGGGCTAATCCGACTCTCATTACTTTTCCCGCTCAGATTAAGTTTAACAAGTAAAACTGCTTGGAGAGATTTTTAAAAATAAAAGTTCATTAATGAGGAATACTACTAATCGTCTATGAAAACTCTAATTGCATATTTTACGATGGGAGGACGAACGAAGAAAACCGCGAAAGCTATCGCAAATTCTCTGACCAACTATGAAGTGACCTTCTTTCTAATTGAATTAACTGGAAAATTTATTGAAAAGATAAAAATGCTTGATAAATACGAGAATGGAGATTTCTCAGCGATAGAAACTGAGTTGAATGCTCTTGATGTTAAAGACTATGATTTAATCATAATTGGTATGCCAACTTATGGTTCAAAACCACCTAATGCTTTTAATGAAATTATAAGCAGAATGAAAAATCTTAGTGGAAAAAGGGCTATTGTTTTTACTACGGCTCGCTTCAGTGGTGGAAAAGCACTTGAGTACATGAAAACAAAGATTGAAGAAGTAGGAGCACAAGTTGTCAACAAAGCCAAGTTCAGAAGATTATTCTATCTAGGAGTGAAAAAATCCTCTAAATTTGGTAAAGAAATCAATGAAGGATAAAAAAGAAGAGTAGTGCAGGGGACGCGAATTGAACGCGCGAACACCTACAAGACAAGATGTCTCACATACACTTAGAGAGACTTGGAAGGAATACTTCATTTATAGTTATTCTATTTTGTCATCGATAAATTCAGTTATTTTCCGACATGGTTCCTGCTAAGAAGTGTTGAGATTACAGTAGTATTATTAGTGTCTTCGTACATATTATTATGAGAATAATGGATTTTTCACGATTAATTAGCAAAATTGCAGTTGATGAAAACAGCAATAAATTAGGAAAAATTGTCAAGATTGAAAAACTTCTTGGAAAAACAATCAAGAAATATAAACCACATGCAATGATTTTGGTGAGAAAACGTTTCAAAAAAACTGTTGTCGTTCCGATAGACGTTGAAAAGATAGTCAAAGTGGGAGGACAGTATGTTTGGTTTGACATTCTAAAAGAAGAATTTGATGCTGAAGTTAAAACTGCTGTATTGGTACAAACTGTACGAGAAACCTATACTGGCGATACTGGCTTTCATAAAGTAAAAGGCAATCTGGGTTTTGCTTATGAACCATATCGTTTATCCCGAAAGGGAAAAGAAAGGAAAAGGTAAGTTTAGCATTCAGAACAAAAACAGAAGAATTGGTGCGGGGGGCGCGATTTGAAGTCATATAGAGTGAGTAAAATTAAAGACTGTTTTTCTTAAATAAGAGAGAGAGTATTCTTAATAAAAGGTAATAAGTCTTATATATTTATGTAAATCAATCAAAATAGAGCATGTCTCTAGATTGATTAGAAAAAAATGAGGGTAAAGAATGAAAATAAAACCATGCCAGTTTTTTAATACAGAAGCAAAAAGCAAAATTAACCTTTTTAATTTTATGAAAAGTAATTTTGAACAAACTGATTCAGTAATTAAGTATTTCTACAAACTTAAACCAAACAAATTAGGAAAATACTTACTTGCTTTTGAAAAAAGACTAAATGATGAGATAAAAGAATTCCAAATCGATTTTGATCAATTTGATATTGAAAAAATAGAACAAAATCAATCAATACTGAATAAATATCCTGAACTTGAAAAAGTAATTAGTAATTTTTTATGCAAGTTACTTGAACTTCCAAAAGGTCTGAATACTACAGAGGAAGAAATAGATCTTCGATATTTTAATATCCGTAAAGCATCAAGTCATCTCTCTTATTATAGAGTCAAAGCAATTGAAGATATCTTGGGAAAAGAAGAAGCTACCAATTTATACAAAAAAATTGTCAAATATTTAATTAAAGAACGGAAAGAACAAAATCCCCCGGAAATGCCCGAAGATCCCAGAAAAGTTACGAGAATTAATTCAAGAGAACGTATTATGAAGCAATATCGAGAGTTAGGAGTAGGAGACTTTACAATTGTTATTTTTGATGATTACAAAGAATTCTACAAATTTGATAGATGTGTCGTTCATGAAGTTCTTAAAGATCTTAATGATCCTGACATCGCTTATCTTAGCTCTTGTTATAGTAGAGACCATCCAAGTAATAATGAGGGATATACAATTCATATGAGAAGAACACAAACACTACATCATGGTGATTTTTGCGATGAACTTTACTGGAACAATGTCGTATATCCAAATGCTAAGCAACCATCATTGGAGTTTGCAAAAAAAATGGGAAAAGTGGATTCACAAAAACTCATTCAAGAATATAAATAAAATAAGCATAAAAAGATAATAAATTAACTGGTACGGGGTTGTATCAATAAGAAACGGAAAGTGATAAGTAATTCTCCACCGAGTTTACCAAACCAGAAACTCTCACACCATCTGTCAGCACCCAATATTGCTATTGCTGTATAGCTAATTTTTTGTGATTCCCTATTTTGCTTTACCTTTATATCTAAACTAAATATGAATGTAGAAAATGAATCTTCATTTTCTCTTTTTCCAAAGCAGCTATAATGTGTTATATTATCATAGTAAGTGATATTATCCCAAGGATTTATCACTTCTGGAAATATTTCATATCGAATATTAAGTGAAGGTTTAACCATAAGTGTTATTGAATCTCCAAATTTATCTGTACAATTTACTGATTCTATAGTATAGTATCGCAATTGTAGAGAATTTCTTTTAAAAATGCGATGTGCTTGAGAGTAAAAAATTGGTGTTACTATAACAAAAACCAATATCGATACAAGAATGAAGATTTTTCTCTTATTCAATACAATAAACCCCTTTTGTGAAATCTAATATGTTATTTTTTTTAGTTTATCTAAATATATCTACCACTCCTTTTTGAAAAAACATAACTAATATAATTCAATCTGGTAATTTAACATTCTCAACAAAAGAAAGAACTGGTGCGGGGGGCGCGATTTGAACGCGCGAACTCCTACGAGACAAGAGTCTGAGTCTTGCACCTTTGACCAGACTGGGCAACCCCCGCAAATTTAAGTGTTAATAATTAGGTCGTTTCAAGTTATTGTTTTAAAGATTTCCTTATTATATCATTTGAAAATATAAAAAGACTAATTACTTTTTTTCTGGATTTTTCACGAAAGAATTAAATTAAACCAAATTATAAACCAAATCATGAAACAAGTTGGTTATCTGACTATAGATGATGCTCCTTCTGCAGATTTTCTTAATAAGGTGAAATTACTTACATCTAAAGAAATTCCAGCACTATTCTTCTGTAGAGGACAGTATCTTGAAGAAAGACCAGATGATGGAATTTATGCAATAAAGAAAGGATTTGTTCTTGGCAATCATTCCTATAGTCACCCTCGTTTTTCAGAATTGTCCCTTAATGAATGTTTTCAAGAGATTAAGCAGACAGATGAAATCATCGATAAAATCTATCGGGATGCAGAAGTAACTAGACCAGCTAAATTATTCCGTTTTCCTTATGGAGATAAGGGGTCAGGAACAGATGCTGAATTAGGTTGGCCAGATGATAAAGAGAAGAAATTATTCATGCGGGGAATTCAAAACTATCTTAAAAAACATGGCTATGAGCAGCCAATATTTGAGAACATTTCCTATAAATGGTATAAGAATGCAGGATTGCATCTTGATCTTGATATTTACTGGACTTACTATACCTTTGATTGTGCTGTTGCTGAATACCGTTCTACTGGAACAGAACACCCTTTAGGGTATAATAATCTGAGATCTATTTTAGCAAGAATGGATGAAGATGAACCAGAAGGATGTCGTGGTCTAAACTATAGTAGATCAAATGATATTATCCTATTACATGACTATCCTGGCATTGAAGCTATTTTCAAACCTCTGATCGAAGCATTATTGACAAAGGGAGTTTATTTCAAATTACCTATTTTTAGCATTTAATGTACTTATCTAAACTTTCTCGAGTATCCTTTTTACAACCTCTAGATAGAAACCAGTTATCTTGTAAAATGAATCAAGATTTAGCCATTCATTATTTGCGTGGATACCTCCACCATCAGGACCAAAATCAAATGTTGGAATGCCTTCTCTAGAGAAATACCTAGCATCTGATGCTCCACCCATCTCAACAATTTTGGATGGTAATTCAAGCTCCTTTGACACTTCAAGAACTATGGATATTAGCATGGAGTCTTTAGAGGTGTTAACCATACCTTGCCCTGGTTTAAATGCAAGCTCATATTGGTTTTCACCAAAAAGCTCAGTACAGATTTCTCTTAAAGCACTCTCAACTTCTGTGTAATTCTGTGTCATTGCTCTTATGTCCAAACCAAGTTCCCAATGATCACCTCTATCAAATAGCATATTGGGTCCAATTGTTATACCATAAGTAGAAAATTCGGTTGGGAATTGTACATTAACCAAATACCGTAAATTCTCGAATAAGGAAGTCAATCCTGCATCATATTCATACTCTTCTGCTTTCTTTTCCTCTGATGGAACTATTACATTTAGAGTGCATTCATCCGGCACAACATTACCCTTAATGAATTTGCCTTGACAGTCTATTACTTTGTAGTATTCCCATGATGAAACTACTGATGCCTTTATCATGGAATGAACATCTGCTCCTCGATGTTGATAGGCTGTATGCCTTCCGTTCTGTTCTGAAGTGAATTTCTTCTCTGCCAAGATACCAGTTGCTTTAGCTTTCTTCTTGGGTATTTTTAGTGTTGCACCCATAGCATTTCTACGTCTTGAGATTATAACTTCTCCAGCTCCATCAAAATTCATAACAGCATCAGGCATTCGATCGAATTTCTTTAGATAATTTCCAGCACTATGAACTCCTCCAATTTCCTCATCTCCTGAGAGTTCAAAACAGACAGTCATCTTATTTCCTAAATCTAGTTTCTTTATTTCTTGAAGAATTGTCATGATGGAAGCTACATTATTCTTATTATCAATCACACCTCTTCCATAAGCAATATTTTCTTTAATTACCATTTCAAATGGATTTGTATCCCAGCCATCACTTACTGGAACAACATCGAAATGAGCCATTAATAATAAGTGAAAGTCTCCTTTCCCCACCTTCCCATATACTGAATAGTATCCATTATCTTCGAATAATTTGGCATCTATACCACTCTCTATTAAGTATTTTACAATATATTCAGGACAATCTTTTGGAGATTTAATATCTTCAGTTGGGATGTTTACAGTATTAAAACTCACTAATTTTCCAAGTAACTCAATAAGTTCATCTCTAGAAATACCATTCATCTTTATCACAAATTTCTCTTTTTTTTGGTTAAATCCATATTTCATACCTTCCTCCAATTAATAGGTTTATCTTGAAATTGACTAAATCGAAGCACAACAAATTTATCTTCATTAGTGTAATTTTCTGTAGGAGGTAAAAACATGGCATTAGTTTTACGTTTACTCGGACATGCATCTTTTAAGCTAAAAGTCGATGATAAAGTGATCTATATTGATCCCTATGGCGGTGATGAATCTGAATATTCTGATAAAGCAGATTTAATCCTCTCCACTCATAAGCACATGGATCATTCAGATTCAAATAAAATCAAGCTAGCAAGGAAGGATTCGACTGTAATAATAACTTCCACTGATAATTCTGGGAACATAGAAGGAAATGTTATTGCTTTAGATCCTGGTCAAAAGCATGATTTTGAGGGAATTATCATACATGGAGTACCAGGTTATAATGTACATCGTTTTAGAAATCCTGGTGAACCTTTCCACCCTAAGGAGATTCAAACAGCTTTTGTTATTGAAGCTAAAGGTAAGAGAATTTACTTTGCAGGAGATACTGACTTCATTAAAGAAATGAACGATTTGGAAAATATTGACTATGCTCTTCTACCTATAGATGGCAAATATACTATGGATCCTAAAGAAGCATTAGATGCTGTTGGAGCTATAAAACCGAAAAATGTTGTCCCTATGCATTGGCGTGATCAAAGTCCTGAAGATTTTAAGGAAAATGTTGAGAAAACTCACTCTGGAGTTACCGTTCGTATCCCAAAACAAGGTGTTGATATGGAATTATAACGACTCCATTTCACCCTATTTTTTTCTTAGTCAAAATAAAACGTTTAATAATGTAAAAGCTACCATTAACTCTTAGAAGAAAGTAATGGTTGGAATTTTTAAGATGATAAAAAACATTCCTGATATTGTCTTAGCACGCGAAGCTAATTGGATGTATGAAAAAGGTCGCGGTTTTGAGCCTATAAAGGGTGATATGACTCGTTGGCGTGGTTTAGTTCCTGGTAGAGGTGAATTTAAGAATCGTTTCTTTACTGTGGAACTTGAGATGCTCGGAGGTTTTCCAGCTACTCCACCTTTAGTTAAAATGATTTCAGAAGTTGAGCACCCACGAGTTGGCAAAGGTAAAATTATTGATTTATGGATTATTAAACGTTGGAATCCTGAATACCACCTCTTTCAAATAGCTAATTCCATTAAAGGATTATTTGCTCGTGAACCTCTAAGACCAGCAAGACACTTGTTAGAAAAAGGTGTAAAACCAAAAACAAAACCCGAAAATGCAATTGCTATTTACAATCGACAAAAGGAACAGTTGGAAGCAGTCCTCAATCAAAAAATAGATGAAATTGCTCGAATTAAAGGAGCTTTGGCTGGTCGTTCAAAAATAGATCGTGGATCTGAAAGAGAGAAATATACTGAGAGACATAAATTAGAACTTGAAGAAGAGATATTTGATATCGAAGAACGATTCCATTGGGCAGATATGTCATCTATTGATTTTGCTAAGGACTATCTCAGAGTTCGAACTCAACTACAGCTTATTGCTCTTGTAGATTAAGATGTATTCAGCAATTTTGCTGATAATTTCTTTTATTTTTAGCGAGAAATTTTGATTCCTTTCAGCTTTTTATCTATATTCGATAACAGAATTAAAAAACAATAACACTATTCAATTATTGATTATCCATAGAGAGTTTTGGAGCATCCTTAATGATTGTAATAATCTTAGCAGCAGGTAAAGGTAAACGAATGCAACCTTTAACTGAAACGAGACTAAAGGGATCCCTACCCATTAGGAACAAATCACTTTTGATCAAACTTGCTGAAATGATTGAAAACTCTGGTTTAATGGATGAGTTAATTCTAGTCATCTCACCTTGGCAGAAACGAGCAATGGAGGAACTTTTCTCAAAAGAACCATATGTTAATAAAATTAAGTTTGCAATTCAAGATCCACCAAAAGGTACCGGTGATGCACTTGCTCAAGCTGAGCAATTTATAGGTAATTATGATAGATGTCTTGTTCTTAACGGTGATATTATAGCTCATATTGAAGACATTTTACCAGAGCTCATTGCTCATCATGAAAAATTAGAAGCTCAATGTACGATAGTAGTTTATCCTGGTAAGAGTGAAAGGTATGGATTGTTACAAGTAACACCTGATGGAAGAGTTTTGGATATTAAAGAAAAAATCCTAACTGAAGAGATTAAGGATAATATTGGTTATATTAATGCAGGAATTTATTTATTCCAAAGAGAGATATTCGATGCAATTCGTGAAACACCTTTATCTAAAAGAGGAGAGTACGAATTAACCGAAGCCATTGCTTTACTAGGTAAAAGGGGTTTACTTGGAGCACTAATAACTGATTCATGGATGAGTATTGAGAATCCTGCTGATTTATTCACTGCTCAGCGATTCTTTCCACCAAGTAATAATGAAATTAGCATGCAATTTCATTCTGGAGGAGAGATAGGATTTAAAGCTGCTGAAGAAATTTTCTTTGATGAAGAATCAGAGATAGAATTCTCAAGTGTTTACTTTAAAGGTCCAGTTCTTGTTGGAAAAGGTACACTAATTGAAACAGGATCTAAAATAGGACCAGATGTTTATATTGGAAGAGATTGTGAAATAGGTTCTGAAGCTGTATTAGATAATATTTTACTTATGGACAATTGTAAAGTTGGCAATAATTGTGAATTAAGCTATCTTATAGCTGCTGAAGAAATAGTTATTGGGCAAAATACTCGAGTAAAACCAAAAAGAGTCTCTACATCTGATGAACAGAATCCAATGGATTTTGTAATTGTAGGTGGAAAAACAATTATTACATCTAACGTTAGTATTAATGAGGGAATTAAAATAAAAGCTCATTCAGAAGTTAGGAAAGATGATTGAATTAGGTCTGATCTATGAAGTTTAAATCTGAGGTAACCTCATGAAAAAGAGTAAATTAGCAATAATCTTTGATTTTGATAACACACTTGTAAAATCCAGCATTAATTTTCCTGCTATGAAAATTAGTATGGCACGACATGCCAAGAAATATGGTATTGATTTTGGTAAAGATGAGGAAGTACCTCGTAAATATACTGCTGGGAATATTATTGATGAAGTAAAGAAATATGATAAGAAAAACAATACCAATCTTGCAGAAGAGCTTTGGAAAATGGTTGAGAAATTTGAAAGATTGGGTATGGAAAGTATCACAATAGATCAAGATATTTATCCAATGTTGGAATTCCTTAAAGAGAAAGGAATTTCTACATCAATTTTAACTAATAACTCAAAAAAACCTACTATTGAGGTTTTAGAACGATATAATATCACTAATTATTTTGATATTGTTTTAGCTAGAGAAGATATTGAAAAAATGAAACCTGATAAAGAAGGATTAATTACAATTATAAATAAACTTTCACTAAATCCTGATGATGTCTTATTTATTGGCGACTCATGGGTTGATGGAGTTACAGCAACAAATGCAAACTTAAGATTTGTTCTTATTCGTAAAAACGCTCTTGACCCAGATAAATATAACATTAAAATCTGGAAGCATGTTAAATCGATAAAAGAGCTAACTGAGTTACTAAGAAAAAGCTGCTGAAACACTTTACTTATTTTGTTCAGTTTCCAACCAGGAAATATAGCTCTTTACACCTTCCTTTAATGATACCTTTGGTTTCCAAGATAAGAGCTTATTTGCTTTTGAAATGTCTACAACAGCTTTTCTGACATCTCCAGCCCAACCTCTTTTTCCTCCAGTATAAGTGAATTCAACATTTGATAAGTTCATAGCTTCAACTACTTCTCTTGCAACTTCATTAACTGAAGCTCCCTCTATGGAAGCAATGTTGAATGCAGTATGTCCCTTTAGTGTTTTTTGTAATGCACACATGTGAGCATCAACGCAATCATCTACATAGAGATAGGATTTGATTTGGTTTCCATCCCCTAATATCTCCATAGTTGACGGGTTCTTTTCTAATTTCCAGAAGAAATCATACATTACTCCATGATTTGAAGGAAGTCCATAAATATTGCCTAATCTCAATGAGATTACTTCAATATTATAAAGACTAGAAAAGCTAGACAGATATTGCTCACAAGCTGCTTTGGATGCACCATAATGGCTTATTGGTGCAAAAGGCTCATTTTCAGGAGTAGGGGTTTTTTCTGTTTCTCCATAAACTGTTCCTCCCGATGAAGCAAAAACTATCTTCTGTACTTGGTTTTGAGCCATAGCTTGTAGGATATGCAAAGTTCCGGTAACATTTGTGTTAAAATCTCTGAAGAGATTTTTTTTACTTGCTCGTACATCAGGTTTTGCTGCTTCATGAATAACTAAATCTATTTTAGGCATGATTTTTGCTAATAAAGTGGCATCAGTTATACTACCTTCAATGAATTCGCATTTCTTCTCAACCAAACAATCGTTAATGTACTCCTTTTTCCCTGATGATAAATCATCTAGAACAATTATTTTGTAACCTTCGTTTACTAATCTTTGAACAATATTACTACCTATAAAACCGCATCCACCTGTTACCAATATCCTATCGCTCAGTTTGATCACCATGAATTCTTGCAGATTTTCTAATTAGTACTAATTTATTTGATAGTAAAAGTCTTTTCCTAATATTTCTATTAAAAACTTCGCAGTTTGACCAAAAGGGTTTTTAATTACAATTAACACTTTTTCATTATTCGGTGATTTGCGACATGGACAAAGAATTGCTCCTATTAGCTCTAAAACAATCAAAGGAAGAATCTTTTCTCATTACCACAGAACTTATAGAAAGTACAAGTAAAGGTCGAGTCATTGCTTTTCTGAAGGATCTTAACCAGAAAGGAATTATTTTTCAAAAAACAATTGACGAGAACTATCAAATCACTCAAGAACAGAGAGCAAAGATAGCTATATTTGGAGCTATGGATGGAATTGATTTTGAAAAAATCATTAAGGAGCTATCTTGGCAAGAATTCGAATTACTAACAACCATTGTAGGTGATGAGTTTGGTTACGAAGCGAAAACAGGATTAAATTTTTCGACAAATGATCGAAAATACCAAATTGATGTCATTTTGAAAAACAGTCCTTATGTAATTCTTATTGATTGCAAACACTATGGTGGAATAGGGAAGAAAGCAGCATTGAAAAAAGCAGCTGAAGAGCAAATTATGAGGGTAGAAGCAGTAAGTAATTCATTTGATAATCTAAAAGAGAAGATGAACATTAAGGGGTGGAAAAAAGTTAATTTAATTCCTATGGTAGTTACTTGGCTAGATGATGAGATTTTCTTTCATGAAAGAGTTCCTGTAATACCCTTTACAAAACTCCGATCCTTCTTCCAGAACTTTTATCTCTATTTTGAGGACATTCTCCAAATCAAAATTGATAAATGAGATTGCTTAAAGGAAAAAAATAATATTCTGTAAATGTTTTTAACTTTTATTAAGAATATTTGTCTTACTATAGACACACCTAAATGATTAATAAAGGACAAAGAATATTATCACTATTGCCTATACCAAATAGTGAGCTAAAAAGTAATTTCGTATTAATAATTTAGATAAAAGAGGCTCAAAAATGTCGGAAATGCAACCACCAAATGTCGATGAAATAAAGAGACAGTCAGTCGTACGTTTTCTTGCTGAAATGCAAGATATGAAGCAAACAATTGAATTGGAGTTTTCCTCAAGATTTAACGAACAAAAAAATAATTTTCTAGCAACATCGAAAGCCAGTTACTCACCAACTGAGATTGGTACGATTTTTGATACGATAAAAAGTCTTGAAATGGAATATATTAAGCAAGTTCTGACTTCAACTTCAGGGAATGGTAGTAAAATCCTAGGAAATACTTTAAGTAGTGCCTTGTCCGGTAATTTGAGTTTTAGTGGTGAAGCTACTCAAAGGATTGCTGAATTGGAACAAGAAAACAACAGATTAAAAGCTAATCTCCTTGAAAAGGAAAAAATATTTGAGGATGAAAAAGTCCGAATTGCTGAAAGAGGAGAAGGTCAAATTGATGAGCTAAATAGACTTCAAGGAAAAGTGGATGAACAAAAACGAACAATTGAAATGTACGAAAAGCAAGTAATGGAACATGGTGAAACACTTGCTCAACAACGTATTGAGATTGAAGAATTACAAAGTCAAGTTGGTGATTCATCCCAAGAAAAAGATCATTTTGAAAAACAATTACAAGAAAAGGATGATGTAATCCAGGAACAGGAAAGAAACATTAAGGCTATGAAAGAGCAAATGGCTTCAATGGATAAACGTATTGAACAAATGAAGTCTGTAAGTACTGAAAAATTCGAGTCTGAAACAAGTCGTTTAGAAGATACTCTTAACCGAGAGCGAGAAAGAGCAGATGATCTCGAAATTCGTCTGAAAGAGACTATGACTGCCATTACTAATTATAAAACTGCAGTAGAACAAAAAAATGATGAAATTGACAGACTTAGAAAGACAGTTACTGATTCTAAAGCAACGGTTGCTTCTGCTGAATCTGAAAAGGATGCTCAAATCAAGAAGTTACAAGACGATTTGAAAGCAACTGAACACCAATTAACAGATACAAAAGATTCTCTTGATCGTGTTGAAAAGAAAATTGAGACAACAACTCAAAATTTGGATAGCAAAGAAAAAACCATTGATGAACGTGACGATGAAATTAGAGAATTGAAGAGTCAACTTACTGATGCTAAAGAAAGCATTTCATCTGAAAAAGCTGGCCAAGAAAGTAAGCTACAAGAATTACTTAAAGAGAAAACTAAAAACGAAGCTGAAATCAATGACTTGAAGAAAGAGATTCGAGACTTAAAGAGTGCTATAGATGAAAAGGAGAAAACTGTTTCAGAAGTAAGCAAAACTCAAGATGTTATAGAGAAAGACCGAGATGCATTACAAGAAGAACGCGATAAGATTTTGGTTCAATTTGAGAACATGAAAGCACAAATAACAGAACTTGAAGGATCTGTTGAACAGAAAGATGTTCTTGTAAAAAATTTGACTAAATCCCTACAAGGAGTTCCTAAGTTCCGTGTTTTCCTAGCAATTCAAGATATTGGAGGAGACATTGCTATTGGAGATTTAGCTAAGATTGTTGGTCAAACTCCAGATGTTGTTAAACATATCGTATCTGATTTAAAAGATGATGGTTTAATTAAAGTCTCTAAGAAAGAGAACAAAACCTTTGTTTCCAGGGTCTAATCCTTTTACCCTGGTTTTATCTTTATTTTTGCTAATAATTTTTATTAAATGGTTTTTTTGTATTCTTAAAATAAAGAATACATTAAAAAGAACATAAAAAGCTTCTTTAATTAATGGGGTTGACATTCCAGTGACAAACACTTGTGATCAGAATATGACATCAGATGAGGATTTAGTTGCTCAAGATGCTTTAAGTAGCTCATTAAGTGAGCAAAAGGGAATTGGCTTCAAAACAGTGAAGAATATTTTCGCAAAACAAAAAAAAATAGCTTTAATCATTGACGCTCCTAATATTTTGCGAAGGATAAACAATAGACAAATCCGACTTGAAGATATTGAGAAAATTGCTAATAAACTTGGTCAGATTAAGATTGCCAAAGTTATCTTAAATCGTCATGCTCCAAAAACCTTGTTGAGAGCTATTGAAAATAGTGGTTATGAACCAATTGTTGCTACCTCGGATATTTACATTCGGATGGCAATAGAAATTATGGATTGTGTTTTCCAAAAGAATGTCAGCATGGTGATAGTTGCAAGTAGACATGCAAGATGTGCACCAATTCTTCGTGCTGCTAAAGCAAATGGTTTGGATACTGCTATTGTTGGATTTCAACCTGGTTTTAGTGTCGCTGTTAAAAATTCTGCAGATATGGCATTTCAATTAGAAATTTAAGAGAATTTTTGGTTAGGACTAAAATGACAGAAAAAATTGTAATCATAGGCAATGGTCCTGCTGGATTAAGTGCAGCTGGTGCAGCTCGTATTAAAAATCGAGTAGCAGATATTACAGTTATAGATACAAAAGCTTATGACACTTTTCATCCTTGTGCAATGCCATTCGTTATTGGAGGTTATTTACCTTCAGTTGATTCCATAATTGAGAATATTAGATACGAAATGATGAAAATTAAGCTTCATAAAAGCTCCGTAGTTGAAGATGTAGATCTGAAAGAGAAGATTGTTAAAGTTAAACCAGAAACTGGTGAAGAATTCACTTTAGAATATGATAAATTGATACTTTGTACAGGATCTAGTGTTTTTGTTCCACCAATTCCAGGTCGTAATCTTGGTAATGTTTTTCGACTAAAATTTGCTGAAGACGCTGATGCAATTAAGAAAGCAGCTGATAACAAGGATGTTAAAAATACCGTTGTTGTAGGTGGTAGTGCTATTGGTATTGAAGTAGCTTCCGAATTAGCACACTTGGGTAAAAAAGTCACCATTATAGAAATGCAACCACAATTAATGCCTTTCAAGATTTCTAAGGGATTTGCTGTTACTGTAAAGAAGAATCTTGAAGGAACTGGAATTATTGTAGAAACCGGTGTGTTAGTTAAAGAAATAATCGGTAAAGATGCTGTTCAATCTGTTAAATTTGGAAATGATTCATTAGATGAAGCAATTGATACTGAACTAGTTGTTTTAGCAACTGGTGTTAGAGCTAATATTGAATTAGCGAGTAAAATAGATTTAAAGATTTCAGAAAAATATAGAGCAATTGAAGTCAATGACAAAATGGAAACAAGTATCAATGGTGTTTATGCTGCTGGTGACTGTATTGTTACAAATAACTTAATTACTAATTCTGCTAATCTTGCTCAACTTGCAGGACCTGCTACAAGACAAGGACGTGTTGCAGGAATAAATGCTGCAGGTGGTAATGCATCTTATCCAGGGAATGTTAATTCTTTTATTGTTTCTTCGAGAACATTTTACATTGGTTTAGCAGGAATTAACGAGGAACATGCAAAAGAGCTTGAAATTGAAACAGTAACTGCAAAACTATCTGCACCTATTAGACCACATTACATGCCTACTTCCAAGGATATTACCTTGAAATTAATCGCAAAAGCTGATGATGGCAAAATTCTGGGATTAGAAGCAATAGGCGAAGAGAAAGTAGATGTAAATGTAAACTATATTGCAATGGCTATTCATACTGGATTAACAGCTTACGATCTCATGGATATTGATTTTTGTTATGCTCCAGCTGTTTCTGAGACAATTTATCCTTTGGTAAAAGTGGCGGATTCAATCATCCGTAAAATTGAGAGAAAGAAAGCAAAAGCTCAGAAATGATTGCTATACTCAAAAAAATGAGAAAATGAGCTTTCCAATTAGGAAAGCTGTTCTTTTCTAGTTTACTGAATAGATTACTTTACAGTAGAATAGTTCGTTAATGTAAACCACATCTAGCAGTACTACATCACCTGGTTCTAAGAAAATTACTTGCTGCCATTGAGTTAAATTCAGGAAGTCTTGAGTAAACCAAACTGTGTTATTTTCGCTTATTGGATCTGTTTCATTATCCGGTATGTATGTTAAGTTCCCATTTGCTACAAATATTGTATTTCCATCTTTTTCGAATGATGTAACTTCATTAATAACTAATGTTTCTGTGTAATCGACTATCGTAGGATCTTCTTCTCCTAACATCACTAAATAGTTCTCAATAGCCCGTTCTAACACTGAATCTACAGTATCATACGTCTCAGCTAGCTCAACCCAGGTATAGGTATTCGTTGGATCATACGGATTCGTTATTGCTATTCCACCAAAACTTTGTCGTTCATATTGGATAGGAACTATGTATGCGTAATCTCTCATACTTCCATAAGCGTCCATAATAGGGAATAATAGTGGTAAAATTGGTATGTACTCATGAGCAGTAGTCAGTAATTTATCAAGAGCAGAACCACAGTGGTTAATAGCATTTAGTGTGTCTTTAGGTTTTGGTGTTAGATCTGCCCAATCAAAGAAGTAAATTCCTGTAGCATTTGCTTTAATAGCTCCTCGTAATAATTCACTCTCAGATTCTGGTTGAGTAAGCATAACATACTGAGATGTTTCTCCAGTATTAGCATCATAGATTACTCGCACATCATCATACGAAGAGATACCAAGTTGTTCTGTCGTTGTAAACCAGTAAGCAAATTCATGATCACCTTTTCTATGTCTTCCCCATTTGTTTATATTATACTCTAACCAATCCTCAGAATAGCATTGTATTCGAGCATAATCAGGCAAGGTTGTAAGTTCAGTATAATCCTTTATCAAATTGCCTTCAGAATCAAACTCAAGAACGCCACCTAATCTTTCTAAATATGTCATCATTGCTAAATTGCTTGTTTTCTCTATTCGCCAGCTATTGGAAATTGAATAAGGAACAAGTAAGCGCATTTGTCCTTCGTCATTCATGGAGAAGTAGCTGTTCATTCCAGCTCGATAGTTAGGATTAAGTTTCCAAATTATTCGATTAAGCATTTTTTGCCTTGTAAGATAATGACCTATTTTGAAAGATTGACGTATTTCAACAACTGGTTGTGAAGGATCAGTTAAATCTACACCTGCAAATCCGAAAATGGAATTCCGCTTCCGGTCAAGATTATCACTGCCAATCATTATAGAATCCGTTCCTATCACTCCTATCCACATTAATGTACCATTTACTTTGCCAACATGGAGCTCTTGAATCAAAGTATTACTACCAAAAGGCGATGATTGTAAGATCAACTTTTCTGCTAAATCACTATCAACTACTCGTAAGTTTTCACCATCAATTATAGTGTTAAAAGGCATTTTGTCATCTGGAAACTCAATGATCGAATCGAAATATTTAGCTTGATCATATCCTCTCCAAATCATTGAACTTAGACTAAAGTAAATAGGTCCGCAGAGTAAGAGAGCACCTAAAATAAGAACAACTATCTTCTCGGGAGAACGTCCTAAGCGACCAAAGTTACTGGAAAATAATCGTAAAATTGCTATGACACGAATACTAGGAAGCAATAGTCCTAACTAGTACTATCGTTCCCTACGTTGGAATAAAATACCAAAATTGAATTAATGATATGAGAAAACCAGCTAGAAATCCAGCACCACCAACGATACCCATGACAGGGCTTAATTCCCACTTAGCAACCCAAACTACTAACGTTGCAAGAACCCCAAAGATTATCCCTATTATGGGTGCGCTAACTACGAAAAGCATATGTATCATTCATCCACATTTAACATCTTTTTATTTTAACTAAATGAATTAATTCTATTAAATTCAAATACTTTTTTGATATGTATTGATTGACAGTTTTGTTAATAACTTTCATTAAAATAATTGTGCTACCTACTAAAATAAATGCTTCTTTAGTATACACTGACAGTTTTCTCTACTTTTACCAAAGTTCTACCTATTCTATTCAATAGTACAAATTCCAGTATGTGTGAACCAGTTTTATCAATAATGATATTTGGTTTAAACTTGAGAGAACTATTAGAAGGTATTTTTACACCTTTAATGGATAGTAATTTGACTATACCATTTTCCAATAACCTAATCTCGAAACTCCCTGTTTGAACTGATTCAGTCTTATTCCGAATTGTAACAGGCTGATTTTGTATGTGACCAGCTTTAACTACATCTGGAAATGTTATATCGATAGTTATTGCTTTGCTTGTTCCCTTGTTTTGTATTTTTATAATGTCAGACTTCTTTAACCTAATAGTTTCTTTTTGTAGGGATATTCTGTCTTGTTTATCACTCGTTAATCTCTTCTCAATTGATTCTTCATTTAGGATTTTTATTTTCGAAGTTTCAGAAATTTTTGGTTCAAGAATTTTAATTGTTTTAACATCTGGTGTTGATTTTTTGTGTGTTCTCTTAACCGCAGTACCATATTCGAAATTAATTTTCCATTCTATGTTTACATCCAGTTTTTGTGTTTGCTCAATAATCTGATATCTATATGAGACTTCCTTAGCTAATGTGCCACCCATCCAATTACCTCTTGTAATAATAATATTTGTTGGCAAAATACCTATGAATAAGTCACTTCCACTATGCCCTGTAACATCTATAGGTATCCATCTACCACTGACAAGAAATTCAGCTGTAGCATGCCTTTCCCATTGCTGTGCTAATGTGAATCCTCCATTCGTTCGCGCTGGAATTCCTTCTGCTCTGCAAAGGGCTACAAACAGTGCAGCAAACTCTGTGCAATCCCCAACTCCTTTTTCTACAGCAAAAGCCGCTCCATATTCTCCTGGTTGTATTTGGTATTTTATAGTTCTATTAACAATGTTTGCTGCTTTCTTCGCAAAAGCTATTGGATCTTTGTTCGAGATTTTTGCTGCAAGCTCTCTTATTTTTGGATGATCACTTTCTATGTGTGGTTCAGGATCCAAGTATTTTTTCAGAAATTTCTTACTGTAAGGATTTGTTTTATAATTCTTAGTACTTTCTTTTGAGAATACAAGTGGTCGACATTCGACAAGAGCTGAGAATCCCATTTCTTTTTCTACTAGTGGATTGATTGCTTTAAACTCAAAGTGGGTCCATTTGTTTCCTTCTACATCTGTAGATATTTTCTGGTTTTCGGGTTGTATAACTAACTCTTTTGTTATCTGTTGTGGGGCAATTGTAATTGGTAGTGCTACAAAAGCAGAGAAATTCCCAATTGGTTTCGTAGTTGGATTCTTAACTTTCAGTCGATAGTGTATTCTCCATTTAGGAGTTAGTGTTCTTTCAGTAATATATGTCTGTAAAGAATCATTAACAAAAAGAGTGAAGTAGCATTTGCAAACCACTCGATTACTTATATCTAAAACATTCGCAGTGTAGTTACCATTTATCCAATTATCAGGAATAACTACATCAAAATATACTAGCTTAGAAAGATCCATTTCTGGTAATTTACTAATAACAACTCTTCTCTGTAAAGGATTAAGAACTTCTACAGAGGCTACGCTTGATTTTTCATCGTCTAGATCTTGAGGTGTAATAACCAAACGTAATTTTTCTTTTGTTTTTATTGCATTATGATTCTTTAATGGAATATCTCCGACTTCTGTAGAAATAAAAGGATTTATCCGCACTTTCCTGTTCCTCTGTTACCATTCCTTTACTTTTTGTCTGTTTTCTTTTTCGTGTCCAAAATCCTAACTGTTTTCTTAGGTAGAATCTTTACAGTTTCACTCTGATTATTTTGAACAATTTGTCTTCTCGTTTCCAAAGGTCTTGATGGAAGCATTTTTAGGAATTTTAGCTCGTGTTCATTGGCTCCTAATAATCTTGCAGCTGGACAAAGCTGGTAGTTCTTAATTGCATCCAAACATTCAGGGCAAAAATAGGCTTGACATACTGAGCAGATGAATAGTTCATTATTACTATTCAAGAATAAGCTTAGCTGTTTATTGCAAAGTATACATCGGATATTTTCAGTTCGTAAATTAACCATTTTTTCACCGCATAGTTTGTAGTAAGAAGCATCTACAACTTTGTTTAATAATCTTGGTAACATTAAATCGTATTATCTCTCTAATTAATCTTTTAAATAAAAGGTGATAGATTAGAGAGTTACCCTAAACTATTATTTCTTGCTCATACGTTTTAGAAGGGTGGAAACTACTTTTTTGATTGGAATCGCTTCTTGTTCTCCAGTAATTATATTTCTTAGAGTTACTGCTTCATTTGCTAAGTCCTTCTTTCCTATCAGCAACATCCACTTTACACCTTGTTTCTCAGCATTTTCAAAGTGTCTCTTTATTTTCCATTTGAATGGATTAAGTATAGTTTTCAATCCTTTTTCTCGTAGCTTATCTGATATTTCTATTACCTTGGAATAGTCCTCAAGTTGGATTGTTGCAATGTAGACATCACATGCATTCACTTCTGGATATTCAACACCAAATTCATCCATAAGTTCCATTAGAACTGTTTCCCCGAAACCAAAACCTGTTCCTGTTAATGGCTGACCACCAAAAATAGCAACTAAATCTGCATATCGACCTCCGCCAGCTATTGCTCTTGGTAGCACACCTTCTCGACTCCAAGCTTCGTAAATTATTCCAGTATAGTAATCCAAACCACGTGCTAAGCTTCCATCATAGAGAACATAATCAATAACACCGAAACTTTCCATTAGTTTTGTAAGTTCTCTAAGATTCTTCAACATGGCATCAAGTTCATCGCCTTGATACAATTTTTCAGCGCTACTTAGGAAATTACTTGGTGTGTTTTTTAACTCAGATAGCTCATAAAGAAGTTCTATTTGGTCTTCCTTCACCTTTAGAGGAAGTAATGCAACCTTAAACGATTCTTTACGTAGAGATTGATAATTTGCTATTATCTTTTTAGTTGCTTGATTTTGAGGAATTATCTCAAAAATACTATCATCAAGTTTCTTCACTTGTCTAATCTTAAGGGCTATATCCATAGCTTCCTCACCTGAAAATTTAACTTTTAGCTCTTTTTGAATTAGTTCTTGCAATAGCTTATCTTTTTTATCAAAAACACGAATAACTGATTGAAAGTTTGTTACTCCTATGGATTCCATATATCGTTGCATGAAACTGCGATCATTTATACGAACTACAAATTGATTTTTCGTTAAACCACATTCAACAATGATTTTTATAAGCATAGTAATTATTTCAGCATCTGCATAAATATCATCCATTCCAAGAATATCACAATTATATTGCCAAAACTCCTTAACCCTACCTCTTTGTAAGGTTTCGTCACGATAGCATCTTGGTATTGAAAACCACCGAATTGGTTTAGTGTAGTTCTGTTGTCGCTCTGCGAGTATTCGAGTAAGGCTTGGTGTTAGTTCAGGTATAAGAACTAATTTCTGACCACTTCTACTTTGAATTTTGAAGGTTTCACCTACAAGTGCATCGCCAGATTTTATTTCATATAATTTAAGCAGCTCTACTGCTGGAGTTTCATATTCAACATAGCCAAATTCTCGAGAAACACGTCTCATTGTTTGTAAAACGAAATTCACTTTGTTGAATTCCTCTGGATAGTAGTCTCTAAAACCAGCAGCTCTACCAATAGTCACTTTTTTTCCTTCTTCATTTGTCAATTGAAACACCTCAAAATTTCAGATTGTATGTAATTCATTTGCACTTGATTATCTTTAATTATCTTATCCAAAAGAATTACTGTTGAAGTGGGATTAAACTTAGTATAGAATAGTTGTATTCCTATTTTTGTTTTAGTGAACATTATCCCACATTAAATTTTCACCAACAAAAAATCTAGGTGATTATTATATAATATTTTCTGTAAAATACAAGATAAAAAGAAAAAATAAAGACTAGGAATATATTCCTAATCTAAGCTTCCGATTTCTTTTTCGGCTTCTTCAAGAATTTCACATGATTTGACTAATGCTTTCATAGCATTATGATCATCGAATAATGGTCGATCTTCATCAAGGAAATCAACATATTTACGAATTACTTCTTTGGCTTTGGTTACACCTTTTCCAAATTTGAATTCTCTGAAATCTAATGCTTGTGCAGCAGCCATAAACTCAATGCCAAGAACACCATATGCATTGTCTAGAATTTGATTGTTTTTCAAAGCAGTGTTCATACCCATTGAAACAAAATCCTCTTGATCTGCAGCAGCAGGAATTGATTGAATGCTAGCAGGCATGGAAAGAATTCGCATTTCAACGATTTGCATGCCAGCAGTATATTGGCTTAACATTAAACCAGACATCAAACCAGCACCTTTTGTTAAGAATGGTGGTAAACCAACACTTAGAGCTGGATGATTTAATCTGTTCATACGACGTTCAGACATCACACAAACCATGGTGATTGCTGCTCCCGTCATATCCATAGGTAGACAAACGGGAGTACCTTGGAAATTAGCACCTGTTAATTGAAGGTTTTTATCAGGGAAGAAAACTGGATTATCACCCACACCATTTAATTCGATTTCCACTTGTGATCGAGCCCAAGCTAAAGCGTCATGAGCAGCACCTAACACTTGAGGAGCGGAGCGCATTGAATAAGCATCTTGCACTTTAACTTTTAATCGTGCTTCATATAAATCTCCGCCTTTGAATAACTTTGATAATGATTTTGAAACTCTAACTGCTCCTGGAAAACCACGTATTTCATGTAGCATTGGTGTATAAGGTTTCATATTTCCCATTAATGCTTCAATAGACATAGCACATGCAATCTCAGCATGCTTCATAAATTGCATAGCATCGTAAAGCCAGAGAGCACTCATTGCTGTTAGAAAATTAGAACCATTAATAGCAGCTAAACCATCTCTAGCTAGTAATCCCGGAAGTTTAATACCTGCTTTTTCCATGACTTCTTTTCCGGGGAGTAATTTACCTTTATAGTATGCTCGTCCTTCTCCCATTAGCAACAATGCTATTTGAGACATAGAACATAAATCACCTGATGCACCAACAGATCCTTTTTCGCAAACCTCAGGAGTTACTCCTTTATTTAACATTTCAACCATAGTCTCAGCGATTATTGGTCTGTTACCTGAATTTCCATGTGCTAGGACATTAATTCTGCTTAGTATTGCAGCTCTGACATGTTCGATTGGTGCAGCTTTACCAATACCAGCAGCATGATTGTAAATTAAATATTTTTGAAACTGACCTACTTGCTCATCAGTGAGGACAACTTCAGAAAATTCCCCAATCCCTGTATTTACTCCATACATAATTTCTTTTGCTTCAATTTTTTCCTCGAGCATAGCTCGACATTTTTTCATACGTTCAATTGCATCTGGATGCAATTCGACTTTCTCGTAATGACGAGCGACTTTAACAATATTTTCAATTGTTAATCCTGATCCAGTTATAGTATATGTCATAATTTAGCACCTTAAATGAATAGCTAGTTTCAATCACATATCAGTTTAAAATTTTTATCCAAGCTATTTCAAATATAGGGAAAAGTGTGGGTTTGATACAATTCTTACCTACAAAATTCTTCACTATTGAATACATTTTGATCCTTTGTGACTAATTTTGTTAAAGAAAATAAAGAAAAATTATAGAAAAAAAACTAGTAGGAAATTACTTACTATCTAACTGTCTTAAATGACTATCCCAAAATAAGACGTTACGTAAGATCTTATTACCATGTTCTAATGTATGTTGAATAGATTTAGTAACAATGAATTCAACAGTTACATTTCCCCAATTTGTATTTGGTTTTTTTTCTATCCATAGTTTATCTGGAATATTGTTTATAACATCAATTTGTTTTTTTCGTACTTTATGAAACCTATCAAGTAATGTTTCCAAATCAATTCTTTTTTCTAAAGCTTCTTGATAGGCTTTAGTTTCTCCACCGCATTTTCGTTCTATATGTTGTGATTTATCTAACCATAATAACATATTTGGTAATGCAGCATTTTCCTCATAATGAATCAGATGAAAAAAGATACGATAAGCAGACCAAGATCCGAAATATCTTTTTACATCATCGGACGCTTTAGAATGAGAACTATGAGGTGGGATTTCTAATAGCCGTTCTTCTGGTACTAATTTCATTGCCCAATCAAGAATTTGTGCTGTTTCCTCTAATTGTTTAGCTAAAAAATTCTTAGAACTGATACCTGCCAATTTTGAAGGGCAATTTCCTTTTGCAGTTTCTTTTATTGTCATTATTGAAACCTCAATATATATGAAAAAAAATTCATATAAAAAATTTTTCATATGTATTGATATTTGATTAGCTGATGATTGTTTTGATCAAAAAACTATTGTTGATGGAGATGAGAAATACAATCTTATAGATCATGTTTATGGAAATCCTTGAATTAACAAAAGAACAACTTTTTTTACCAATAATAGAAAAAACTAAATTGCTGTTTTATGTTTTTATATCAGATAATCTTAATTTTATGATAAGAGATTATTACACCACTGGAACTGCTTTAGGTAACTATTCAATAACGTATCAGCTTAAAATTTTTATACAAAGTATCTAATAAGATTCAGAATAAGTAATACTGTTTTTTTGGTAATTTACTCACATTACATCAATCTTTTTTCAAAGAAGGCTAAATGTGTTTTAACAATATCTTTAAACTGCATTATTTCTCTTGAGCCATGACCTTGCACTCCTAATTCATGATACTCATAGTCATTTCCTTCTTGTTTACCTAATTCTAAAAGCTTATCACGGAATTGTCTACTTTCTTCAATTGGACAACGCGGATCATTTACTCCTTGTATCATCAAAATTGGTGCTTGTATGTTTTTTACATGATTTAAAGGACTTCGATCCTCCCATAATTCTTTGTTTTCTTCATACTTTCCAATCAATCCTTCCAAGAAATGCTGGTAACTTGGGGAAGATTTGTCATACATTGTTTTCCAATGAGTGATTCCAATCCAAGCAGCTCCCCCTTGCCAATTACTATCTGCATACTTTGTTAACAATAAGTAAGTCATATAACCTCCATATGAACCACCAAAAACTCCAATTCGGTTACAATCAACAAAATTAAGGGATTCTAGAAATTTCTTTCCGAAAACTACATCTTGAGCATCTCCTCCCCCCAAATCCATAATATTCTTTTCAAAGTAATCTTTACCAAATCCTATAGATCCTCGAACAGTAGGACATAAGACCACAAAACCTCTTTGAGCAAAAATTTGTGAGAATGGTTCAAAGAGTAAACTAAATTGTCCTCCTGGTCCACCTGGAACATGAATTACTGCTGGAGATTTTTGACCTATTGTTAAATGCGGTTTATAGATGATTGCTGGTATTTCTAAACCATCAAATGAAGGATATTTGATATACTCTCCATCAATAAAATCCGTTTGGATATCCAATTTAGGTTGAATAATAATTTCTTCTTCATCATTAGTTAGATTATACTTTGCAAGACACCATGGAGTTTTAGGGTCACTACGGGAATATATAACAAAGTCATCATCTAAGCAAAAGACTGCTGAAAGAACCGTTCCTCTAATTTTTAGAACTTTTTCTTCTTTTGTTTCTAAATCATATATAACAGGAATTCGCTTAATTTCTTTAAAACGAATTGTAAGAACTTTCTTACTATCATTACTGAATTCCATAGGTCGTTCATCATAGGTTCCGTCACTAATAAATTGGATTTGCTTTGTTTCAACATTCAAAATCGCAACTTGTCTGGCATCATTACCCTCTATGCTCAAAAGCAAGGATTTGCCATTATTTGATATGTCAATGATCGATTCTCTTGAATTAGTTGAGTAACTGTAAATAAGCCTATTATCACTCCCATCTTCTTTCACACCCCAGATGTCAGAATTTCTTCGATTATCAGTTTCATTTGCTTGATAATAGATCCAATCACTATAAGCCCAAAGAGCGTAACCATGGAATGGATTTTTGTGATCTGTCAATTGTTTAATTATCTTTGTTGTTAAATCCATTTTGAACAAGTTTGGTTGACCTGTTCTACTCGAATTAAAAAGTAAATACTTACCATCTGGACTAATATCCAGAGGTCCTTCATGAAAAGTTGGAGGACTTGTGAGCTGAGTTAACTCTTTTGTCTTTAGATTAAATTCGTAGATTGCATAGTGTTCATTTCCACCCTCATCGATACTTGTGTAACTTTTACTACCATCTCTACCTCTTACTCTCCAGGTTCCTGTAAATTCACCATCTGATAATTGTTCATATTTCTTAGTTAACGGATCTATGTTATAGAGTTCCATCTTACCTGTTTTATTATAAAAGAAGTTAATATTGCTCATAAATTTGGTTCTTTTGGGAATTCTAAAAAAAGGAACCTCTGCGATTTTATCAATTAATGAATCAGATTTCATGAGTGATATTACTCTTATCCAATAATAAAAATATTGATTGAATAATTTAGTGAGAAATTAATATTCAAGAAATAAATTTGGAATTGGTGCCGGGAGAGAGAGTTGAACTCTCGGCTTAGCATCCACAGTGCCAAATGTTACCGTTACACCATCCCGGCTTTTCTTGTTCTTTCTGCAGAACAGAGCTTAATAAAATTTTTTGAAGATATATTATTTGTTATTCTTTGGGAATAAAAATCTCTCTGTATTAGTAATTAAATATAAAGTATAATGTCCTATAGTAATTTGAGGAATTTCTATTAGCTATAAGAATTTGATTTCAAAGACAGTTATTGATAGAGATGGGCAAAAACTAGGTAAGATAATAAGAATAGATGATATAATGATCAAAAATTTGGAGAAAACAAAACCTTTTGCAGTTATTTTGATTAAACATCTATTTTTTAGAAATAGAATTTTCCCTATGCCAATTGCTTCACCTACTCAATTTAATGTAAAGGAGAATATTGTACAATTAAATATTACAAAGAAAGAATTCACTAATCTGTTTAAATTATATCAAACGGAAAGGAAAATCAAAGCTAAATCCGCCAAATTAATGGAAGTATCTGATAAAGATGCTGCAGTAGCTATAACACTATGGGCCAGATGATAATTCTACTTTCTTGCTAGAGAAAAATTATATCAATGTTTAAGTTTTGAAACAATACTTCCAGATCTTATTAGTTCAGCAATTTTATTGATATCTGGATAGATTATCCTATCTTGAACCAATTTTGGTACAGCTGACCTAATGGTTTTATATGCCTTGTATGTTTGTTTTCCTAAAGCTTTTTCTGGAGGGATTTTCTGTATTTCACATCGTAAATCAATTGCTTGAACAGCTAGCATCATTTCAATTGCTAAGATGTATTGGAGATTTTCTAGTATTGTGGCAGTTTTTCTTGCAGCTATTGGGCTCATACTGACATGATCCTCTGCTTCATCTGATGTTGGTATAGAGTCAACTGATGCTGGGGTTGCCATTACTTTATTCTCTGACACTAGAGCAGCAGCAGTATATTGTGGCATCATATAACCACTGTTTAGTCCCAGTTCACTCCTTGGAATTAAAAAGAGGCTCAAACCATCATTTCTTTTATCATCAATTAGCTTCGCACATCTTCTCTCAGCAATGTTACCTACTTCAGCCATTGCTATAGACAAATAATCCATTGTCATTGCTATTGGTTCTCCATGGAAATTCCCTCCAGAATAAATGTCAAACTCTAAGGGGTCTTCTTTAATAATGAAGATCAATGGATTATCAGTAGCAGCGTTAATTTCTCGACTAATAATACTTTTAACGAATTCCAAGGTCTCTTTTGCAGGACCTAATACTTGTGGAGTGCATCTTATTGAATAATCATCTTGTATTTTCGGCCATTGTTTCTCAAAATTATTTTTGAGACCTCCACAGTTTGGGCATGTCCAACCAGTTGATATATTGACAAACTCAGTGTTTGGTGGAATGTTCTGTGTGGAATCTCCTTGTTGTTTATCATAATAATATCCGCAGTTTTCAGTTTTACATGTGAAAAGACTCTCATGCAACTTTACAAAAATACTATCTTCTGTAAGTTCGCGAACTTTTTTTGCTACATCAATTTGTCCCGGATGATTTCTCGCTTGATGAATTCTATCATCAAACTGCTGATAAGCTGCTTTCAAAGCTTCCATAGACAAAGCAGTAGCAACTTCGGCATTCTTAAATAAATTATGAGCGTCATGTAAAACCATACAAGCTATTCCAGCAGAGAATTGAGCACCATTATTCAATGCTAATCCTTCCTTGTATGATAGTTTTGTTATTGGGATACCAGCTTTTTCCAAACCATCTTTAGCGTCAAATATCTTACCATTAATTTTTAGATTCTCTTTACCCTCGCCAATCATTGCAAGTGCCATATGAGACAATTGTGCAAGATCACCACTAGCACCAACTGAGCCCTTTAAGGGGATAATTGGCAATGTGTTTTTGTTAATCATTTGAATAAGATTGTTTAACGTTTTTAACTGACATCCAGAATGCCCTCGAGCAAGAGCTGTAACTCTTAGTACCATCATTGCTTTTACATAATCGTCTCGAGCAGGATTCCCAACTCCAACAGAATGACTTCGTATTAGGTTTGTTTGTAATTTTGCAGCATCCTTTTCAGGAATGATTATATTTCTTAATGCGCCAAAACCAGTAGTAATACCATAAATTTTCTGACCTGATTCAACTGCTTTTTCTATTGCTTTTCTTGCTAGTTTTACTTTCTTTTTCACAGCATCAGATAACTTCAAGTGGTAATTCTTTTTCACGATATTGTATACATCTTCAAATGATAGACCAGCTTCATCAAGTATTACTTCATTTGGCAAAATTATCAACTTCCTATAATAATCGATTTTCACGTTCTTATATCGGTTTAAATCTCTTTTATCTTTACTCAGATATAAATGATGAAAACAATTGATTTTTGAATCTTTGGAAAGTATAAGATAAAAATTCAACAAAAATAAGAATTAGATGCCTAATGTTGTCCTTCAGTTTTCAGCAATTTTCTTTTTGTGATATTCTTTCCTCTGAAATGTAGAATACATCTAAAATAAGGTGAATAGTTTGGTGGAGGAACTTTTTTTATTTCCATAGCTCGTTCAGAGATGATTTTTATTGTACTTGGTTTTTCAACTTCCTCTTCAAATTCCTCCATTAAATCATTCTCTCGGAATATTTCATCAATTGTTTCCTCATCATTACTTAAGGAGCTAACCTCATATGCAAAATCCAATGATTCCTCTTTACTTAGCTCAGTCTTCTTTTGTTTCATATGATTCTAACACCTCCTTTCTTTTCCTTTTTGTCTTCTTTCTTCTCTTCTCGAGGCATTATTCGAATTGTTCTTCTTTCGTCTTCTGTTTTCATTTTCTCTTGCTTTTCGCCATCAATGATTTTTATTCCACCACTTTCTTTAATAGAAGCTTTATCATGAACTGAATCCCATTTTGCTTGCATCATATTATGGACGTTATTTGCATCCTTTTCAAACCAACGCATAGCCATAGTATTCATTCCTGAATCCTCTTTAGGATACAGTTTTGGTGGTCGTATTCTTTTAGGATCCATTAGTATATGATATAAAATGTCAACTAGTATTCTATCTACTTCACCATTAACTGTAATGCAAGCTTCACCATGTCTTCCCATAGAAATCCTAGGATGCCATAAATTAGTCACAGCTCTCATTTTGATATGAGAAAGGTTTGCGGGGTATTCCCTTGGTAAGTATATTGAGAATTTATGTTCAAATCCCACATTTAGATGATTTCTATTGTTTGATTGTCCAGTTAAGCCCGGTGTTCTTCTTATTGAGAATAATATGTCTCTATATGCACCGTCTTTGTATCTACCCCTTATTTCAACTGAATAGTCTTCCTGAATCCATTTGTCACCTGTTCTTCTAATTGGAGTCCATTTCCATTCTTTTTTCTTGAAGAATTCCTCCATTGAATCATAAAATACTGAAATAGATTCAGCAATTCTTGCATTTACTACCGTTGCAGGAAAGTTTGTCCTGGAAATTTTTTTTCACCTTTTCTTCTCTTTATTTGGAAATAATAAGCGGGGGATGAGGTTAAATACATAATTTTACTTTGTATTCTTCCATCCCACTCAAATTCAAGATTCTTATCCTACTTGAGCACAAGCATCTAATTTGAATCGTTCATTTGATTCTAGTGTTGGTTCCAATGAACCAAATGTTGTGGCTGGTGGTAAGGCTGTATTTCCTGTCATTTTACGCATGAGTATAAAGCTAACATTTGGTTGTCCTACCTTTTCTTTAGCCCATTTGTTTATGTCAACCCCTTCATCAACACATCGTTGTACTAGGGTTTTCACTACTTCGTCAATTGTTGATTCTTCTTCAACTGCTACTCTAAACTCTTTTTGTCTTGGCTCAACGTCGATTATAATTTCACGCCATATTTCTTCGCTCATTGTTTGTTCACATCTTTAGCTTAGTTGTATAGTTGATGCTATCTCTGCATCATTAGTACTACATCAGACTTCTGATGTGGTTACCGATGTGAGATTATACTTTATTTCTTCTTCTTGCTCTGCAAGTTACATCTACGCATTTTGGATTTGCTAATATATCTCCGAATATAAATTCATGATTCCTTAGATCATATCTAATCATTTTACCGAAGTTAGGTTCTTGACCTTTGGTAACATCCGAGTACGTACCCTTTTCATCTCTACTTATTAGCACTTTAGTTGCTTCGACGGACATTATTCCCCCTACAATAGAGGTTAGGGTACTTATCATTGGGAATTTTGGTAACGTTTCAATAAAGAATTCATCACAATTCAAGGCAACTTGATGGTTCATTATCGCTCGATAATAATCTTCACTCCACAAGCAAACCGGACAGGCAGATTTACCTGGATGGTATACTTGGACTTCCAGAAATGATCTACCCATAGCACCATTAATTATTGGAATGGGTTGTTCTTGCATTAAGTTTCCATAATTCAGCATATATCTTGCATAATCATTATCTAATGCCATTATAATTAGGTCAGCTTGATAGACTTCTAGTGGAGCTTCTTCAATTCGACATTCATATGGAGTTATTTTCGTATTTGGAGCAACCTCTGGCAGTCTTTCTGCTAATGCATTAACTTTGGAAATTTCTTTGTGATCTCCTGGTCTAAAAAAGATACACCTGTTTATGTTTGATTTACTCACAATATCAAAATCTACTAATCTAATATGTCCTACACCAAGCATACCCAGATTCTTACAGATTTCATTTCCTACTGCTCCAGCTCCAACACAAAGTATTGTACTTTCTTTTATTTTCTGTAGATTTTCTATTCCAAAATATCTTCTAGTTCTATCTTCAATGTCTTCCTCAAAGAAACCAATACTTAGCAACTCATTGCTCTTTGCAGATGCATTTGCTCCATATTTCGCATCTATTGATGGATTTCCTTTTGTTGCTGGTTTCTCATCAGTCATTTTAGATCACGTCTAGCTATTTTGGATTGTATTCTACCCAATCTACTTCCTTTAAATCCTTCATGCCTTTTTCATCAATGACCACAATATACGATTTATAATAATTTGAACGGGGATCGATTAAAACAAAGACATTATTTTCAGTATCATAAGGGAAATTTAGGAAGGTATTGTAATCTGTTGCTGAAAAATGTGGGTTTGAACCAAATGGATGGGAATGAAATATTCCAACAATTTTTGGACGATTCTCACTGTCTCCATACTTTTCTTCAATTATACTTGTATATTGTCTTACTCCATCTGGAGTAAATTCCGCAAATGCATGACTTTGGTATGCTTTACCTGTTACCCAATCTACAACCTTAACATATTTTTGATCTTCGTATTGATACTTGTATCCTAATAGGACACCTATAGCTTCATTTGGGTCAGCTTTTTTGCATAATAACAAAGTCTCATAAACGACTCTATGAAGGATATATACTAGATAAATTTTTTCTTTAGTGATTTCATCTTCTGTTTCAGCATTTGTTTGTTCTTTGGATTCACCATATATCTCAGCTAGATTTTTCTTCGGCTTCTTTTTCCCTGCAAGATTGTTTTTGCTGTTCATCTTTCATCACTCAAATGTAAAGCTAACCAATTTTCTCCCAAGTAATGAATTTACCACGTCTTCGTTTGGTCATTACAAACCCAAATGAAGACCATATTTCTTCTTGTATTTTTGGAGGTTCGAGAGTTAATTCATCCTCATCATCATCTTCTTCTTCTTTCGTTTCTACTGCAGCATAAAATGGCATAAATCCCATTTGTTCATCCTCAAAAAATAATGATTCCAATAATCCCCCTGTTATTCCATCAGGTTTGTTGGATTCCACATACAAAATAACCTCTTCTACAGGAATAGGACCAGGACTTAATTGGTGTTTATCTATACCAAAGATAAAGGAGGGACAAGCTCCCATCATTTTTAGATCAAATTCTTGTATACATTTGGGGCAGATGAATGTTCGACATATTCGACACATTCTCCACCCACCATCAACAGCTTCTCTCAAAGTAGCTCTACCATTATGTCCTGCGCATCGGACTGATACTGTTGATGTGGTTATAACTGCCATTTCTTTCCATCCTTAGTTCTTGTTCACAGAAGCATTCCTTCAGTTCTATCAGCTATCTCCTTTCTTCTCTCTGGTGAAATCTCTATTTTTGTTCTAGATCCATATCTAATTTTATTGCCACTTCTTCTTATATAACCAGCTGTATCTAATGTTCGCACTATTTTTGTTAATGAATATTCAGAATAATAACCACGTTTTACTAAACGATCAAAAAGAATTGTTGAAGTAACAGGTGTTTCTTCCCTTCTTCGATTATCCCTCGACCTTTCTATCAAAAAAATAATCGTTCCTAGTACTGCTTGCTCATCTAGTGTCAATTCATTAGGAACAACATAAATTGATCTTAAACAATACCAAACTTCATTGTCAACGATATAAGATATTAGCTCTAAACCTAGCCTTTTTGCTTTCTTCCCAAACTCTTCTAAATACATTTCAAGTTCAAGTAAAGTCAATCCCGTTTTGTTTCTCAATTGTCTTTTTGATACTCCAAATGCTAGTGACCTGTTTTCTCTACGCCATCGAGATGTTAATGCAATAAATAGTTGAGGATCAACATCTCCGAAATCCTCCTCTAATCGTTCTTTAACGATATCACTTGGTTTTTTCTCGTTTTGCTCTTTATTATCCATATGATTTTCTATCACAATTTTCACCCCAATCATGTGCTAATTTTTTGTTTTTTTAGGAGTTAGTACTATAGATCGACTTAAAAGATCTGATTCTTTAAATTCAGTTAGCTTGTCTGGATAAGCCATTATTTCTACAATATTTTGTTCTCTCTTTAGAAGCAGTATCTGTTTTTCTCTAACTAGTAATGAAATTAAATCAGCAGATATGCTGTCAATTTTGTTTTCCAATTCAGTAATTTTAAATCGTTTTCCACGAAATTTCTTCAAGAATTCTTGCTTCAATTTTCCCTTCTGTTCTTTTGTTAGTTTTCGTAATGGTAATGATTCTAGAATTGCAATTCCCTTATTTTCTATTATATCATCTTCAATGAGAATTTCCTTCTCATCACCTTCAATTATCTGAATTCCAGTGTGATCATAAGCATTAAACATGTTCATATCAAGAGTACTATCACCTGGAAAGAATACAATTGCTTGCGTTCTGATCTTAACCTCCCAAGCAATCATTCTTAATCGGTCTCTTTCAGTTGTTCCTTCTAGAGCGATTTTTGAATCTCTTGTTTTTTGCATTTTCGTAAGAGATTGATAGACTCTAGCATCGAGTTGTCTATGTCTCTTGTTTTCAATTTCTTGATATGCATCCGAAACCTCTATTCTATCTTCTTCACTTTCAGAAATCTGTGGTACAATTCCTTTATCCAAAAGTGTTTTGTATTTCTTTGCAACATTCCACAATAATTTCTCAACACTATCTTTTTGTGATTGTTTCTTCTTTTCCGGTTTTTTTGGTGGTTTTTGCTTATCTATAGACTCATCTTTTTTATTATCAATAATTAGATCTGTTGAAGTTATTTCGATTTCAATATCATTATTATCGTCTAACATATTCTGCTTTCACCACCATCATTTCTGAAACAACCATATGATGGATATTATTTGATAATTCAACATCTAAAGCATCAGGACATAAAAGTATGAATTGAGGTAAAAATCGTGAATTTTCACTTGTAAGTTTTTGTGTTCTTATAGCAATGCTAAAAGCTAGAGCTTTATTTTTCTCATCTAATCTTTGTGTAAATTCATCTATTGCATGTATTGGAGAATCAGTTAAAGTGTGCATTGCTAGAATTAATCCTTCTATGGCAAGAACTTTCTCGCCCCCACTTAACTCACGGAAATCACGATAAGCTTTTCCTTTCGTGATTGCTTCAATATACAAACCAGCTTCATCTGGTTTGTTTATGTTAGTTACTTTTAGCCTTGTCTTTTCAAAAATTCCGCCAAGAAGCAATTTCATTGATTTAGAAATGTTTGTTATTACTTCTTGTAATTCGCCATTCCAAAATGCTAATCTTGCTTCTAAATCAGCTCTTAAATTAGTAATATGTTCTTCTCTTTCTTCCATGTATGTTTGTAGTGATTCAACCTTTACTTTCTGAGCTTGGATTTTTTCTTCGTCAACATTGCTTATTCCTATAGATTCCAAATGCCCTTCAATTCTGCTTAATTCATCTCTAATTTCTGAATAGCTACGAATTTCTTCTGGACGCTCTCCTTTTTGCTTAGCAATTTCCTCTCTTTCCTTCATTTCTTGTAAGACGTTTTCGTATTCAGAATCATAATTAATCTCGAGAGTTAGCAGTCTTGTTGATTTTTCACGTAAACTATGTAGTTCTAATTTCAGTAAATCAGAGGTTTCTTGGACTTCATTGATTCTGTTTTTAACGTCTCCCTTCTTTATAACATACTCACTGAAACGATCTGAAACTTCATCTAATTCAAGTTTTAACGCATTTTGATGTATTTTGCACTCTTTGGCTTTTGCTTCAATAACTGCTATAATTTCATTTATGGTTTCAATCTTCCCTATAATCTTCTCATCAGGCATTCCCAGTGATTGTATCTCTTGATGTAACTTAGAGATTTCTGTTAGCGTTTTTATTTCATCAACTTTTAAGTCACGAGTGTCTCTTTCTAATCTAGCAATAGCTACTCTGGTTTTTCTTTCATCAAAACTGGTCGATAACGCTTTTTCATCTATTATTTTAATTTTCCACCCAAATGAATTCTTCATTGGTGCTGGTGGTCGACCAAAACCACCTTGAGATAAATAGAAGCTTTTTCCAGATTTTGTTAGTATGTTTATCTTGCTATCTTTAGCAATGTTCGTTAAGATATTTGGATCATATTTATCCTCAGTAACTCCCCCTTTAACAACTCTTTTTAGAAATCCAACTGCATATGGATTTCCTGTTATAAGATTACTTACCAAATCATGGATTTCCTTGTAAGGGGGGGTTTTCTTGTTTTCATTTGCTGTTTTCGCATCTTCTGTTGATACTCTGTAAACAGTTAATGGTGGTTTCCATCTTGGCCAAGTTTCATCATACAATCGTTTTGCAAACCTATAAGATTCATTTGTTTTAGCTAAGAAGGCATAGAGGTTACGACCAATAAGATTCTTTACAGCTTTTGCCCAACCTTCTTTTCCTTCTTTAACATCAATAAGTGATATAATTGGACCAATAATTTCCTTATCAAAAGATTGTCTTCTAATTTTTTGATAAAATATCTTTGCTGAATTTGCTAAATCCTCTTCATATTTAGTTAAACGTTTACCTGAATATACATCCTCATCAGATACAAAGGAGTCAAAATTTGGTTCAACTACTATCTTCCTTCTTAAGATTTCTAGTTCCTTTTCTGCTTTGGAATATTTCTCTTGCATCATTGATAGTTTCTTTGTTTTCACTGCTAGAGCTTCTTGCTTGTCTTGCAGTTTTCTATCTTTTTCACTCAAATCTTTAGTTGCTATTATTCTCTCCATGCTTTCCTTTTGCTTGAGATAGCGATCAATTTCCTTTCTAAAATTCTTAATATTCTCTCCTTCATAACTTAGTTGAGTTTCTGCTGTTATTAACTGCCTATTTTTTACTCGTTCATGTTCTTCAATTAATTGTAATTCTTCATTAAGAGCTCGAAGCTTTCGTTTTGTTAAAGATATTTCATCTTCCTTCCTGCTTATATTTTCTTCATTTTCGTTCTTTTGTTTTAATATTGTCAATCGTTGTTTATTGATCCCTTCCAATTGTTTTTCATAACGCTTCACAAATGACCAAGCAAGTTCTGTTTCTAGTTTGATCTTCAGTATCATTAGTTTCTTCTTTTGGTTCAAGATTTTCATAGCATCGTTCCATATATTCAAAAGCTTACTCTCTGTTTCAAACTTGCGTTTTAGTGGTTCGATTTCTTGGATACTAGCTTTAAGAGTTTCCTGTGCAGCAATGACTTCTTCACGGTACTGCTTCAAACCTGTTACTTCTAACAAAACATCTAGTTTTCTTTTTGGACTTTTAGAAGCAAATTCATCTACTGTTCCCTCACCTGTAAATGCTAATTTATTATCTCCACGGACACCAATTGTATCAAAAATTCTTCTAATATCTCTTCTTGTAACCAATCTTCCACGTACAATTCTTCTTGAATTATTGATGTAGAAGGTAATTGAACTATCTTGTTGAGATATTTTTGCTGTTATATTAAACGAATTAAAATTAATTACTGAATTTAAATCTTGATCCATTGTGTAGATAGATCTTTTTCCATTAACTATTGGATTAGCTACTTCTAGTGTTACCTTAGCAAATTCACCCATTTTACCAACTAAGCTTCCTACCCCCTTTGCTTTTGCTCTTGTTGGTATGTAACCTAAACAGATAACAATCCCATCTAACACTTGTGTTTTACCTGACCCATTTGCTCCAGTGATTAGTGTGATTGCTTCTTTTGCTAAATCTACCTTAGTATTTTCATGAAGCATTAGGTTTTCTAAGGTAATTTTCTGGAATAATTTTGCTTTTCCATCCATACAATCCAAACTCCGATAGCTACCATAAGACCAAGCGCAAAGGTCAGATAGTAGAGAAGTTTAACCTATCTTCTGTTTTTCCGACTTCTCCTCTCTGTTCCTCTTTTCACGACCTCAATACACTAGTCTAATTATTTGTTCTAGTTTGTCTGTTTAAATAAATGGTTTCAAAGGAGTTAGTCGAAAGTATTCTTCGTTCTTTCACCTGCTATTTGTTACTAATTACTCTATAATTAATGGTATAATTGATTATGGTCTATCTTGGTTAACGGACTCTAATAGAGTTTGCGTTAACTTGTGATTCCCTGCGAGTCCGCACAACTCCTGTTGAGGAGGAACTTTCGTTTTACGTTTGGCTGTGTGTCGCTAAAAAACTTCTCTCGAAAATCTTTCAAGAGTCGTTGCCTGACCACAAGGCGTTTTTGTGATAGTGCTAGGAGAGCGAGGAGTCTTTGCATGAGATTAGCTGTACCACTTGTATCTCGATCTATTACAAACCCACAATCACACTGAATAGTTCTTTCGGAGAGTTTTCTGTTCTCCTTCTTCATACAGTAGCAGCATCTTTTACTTGTTCCTCGTTCACTGATCCTTATTACTTTTTTACCTGCAAGTTGAGCTTTGTAGGTTAAGAATCTAGCAAAGCGACCTAATGAGCCACTACTTTGCATGTTTCGGTGAAGACTTTTATCTTTCTTCTTATCATTTTTCTTGCTTTTACTCATTTCTTTAACATTCAAATCACCAATGATTATGATGTTTGCTCTGGTGTTCTCGACGACTTTTTTGCTTACTTTGTGTTGGAAATCTTTTCTTTGGTTTGCTTGTTTCCTGATCATTTTCCACATTTTATCATTGTACCATTTCCAACGATTAGAATATTTTTTGTAATGATCTCTTTTCTTTTGCACTTCCTCTATTTTTGGTTGCCAGTATTTATCTACTCGTTTGTTCTTGATGGTTATTGTTTTACCTTCATGACTGTTCACTGCTGCAACGAGATTTATTAGTCCGAGGTCTATTGTCTGATAAATACCATTGTCGAAATACTCTGGTGTGTTTTGTTCGTAAATGATCGACAAGTAGAATTCTTTTGTTTTGTGTACTCGATAGATTGTTACTTGTTTCACTTTCTTACCGGTGAAAGTGAATTTTCCTTGCATTTCAAAAGTAAGGTCTACCTCTTTTGTTTCTCTTGTAGGATAGAAATGACTCAAGGTTATTTTTGTTCCTTCTATTTTGAAACCGCTTTGATTATAATGCATTGTTGTGAAATATTCCTTCGATTTGTATTTTGGTGGTTGTGCGTTATTATCGCCACTTTTTCTGAGAGCATGAAACGATTTGTAATCAGCTTCTAATTGTTTAAGAATGTCTTGTAGTGTTTTGGAGTAATTTTGTTTATAGCGAGAGTATTTTTCTTTTAGTTTTGGTAATTGTGCTGATTGTTTGTTATAGGTTGATTTGTTTTCTTTGTCTCTTTTCTTCTTTGGCAAGTGTTTGTTTTTGTCCCACCATTCTTTTCGTTCTTTATTTGCAAAGTAATGAATTAACCGACAGTTTTCTGATAATACCCACAAGATTTCTTCTTGTTCTTTTGTGGGAACGATCTTTACTTTTGTGGTTAGTTGCAGTGGTCTTTTCTTTATTTGAGGTTTCGTTATTTGTCTTACTTGTTCCAATGCTTTCTCTAATTCGTTTTTTGGCAAATCAGCTATGAGTGTTCTGTAAGCTTTCTTTGTTAGTCGGTATCCTTTTGAGAGTATTTTTTCTTCGTTATTATTTATGTTTAGCTAGATTTATATTGTTTTTATAAGGAGATTGCCGAAAGTATTCGATGTTTGTTTAAAAGAATAACTGACTAATTAGTTATTCGTACAGCTTTTCCAAGAGGTATTTAAAAAGTGAGGACACTATAATTTTGTAGGAGAATGCTATGCAAGAGTTTCTTCACTGGCGAACTGATCCTTTACTAATGGATCCTGAACCGCTTGCACAAAACACTTGGTTTACTGCTAATGAATTGTTGGAGTTGGGTAGAAGAGATTCATACACAACACAAGGAAAGCAGCTGCTCCTATATTCTATAATGATTCGTAAAATAGATTTTCTAACCGGAGAACGCATCTTACAATCATTTCCCTACATCCTTCTAGATAATGAGCATATTACAAAAATTAGAAAGCAATCTCTTGCTTTGGCAGAAAAAATCCAACATTATTTTCAGAATTCTAATTATATTAGATCTATTCTTGATTGGCAAAAAAAAATTATTAATTATTTAATTGATCAACAATGGTTACCATTTCCACTTTTTCGATTGGTTGATGATTGGTTGGATTATTTTACAGACAAGGAGTTTATACAATTTCAATCTGCTCGAGGTGAAAATTTCCAGCTACCACTTTATTTGAGTGAAAAGTTGGCTTATCTCACGGGAGTGATTATGGGTGATGGTCATATTGCAGAGTATTTCATTAATATCATTGATTCTTCTAAAGAACATATAGAAAATTTAGCGCAGATGTTAGTAATGTTATTCAACTCCAAAACTGAATTTTTTGAGCAATCAAATGCTAATGCATGGAATGTAAATATCCTTGGGAAATGGCTTGTTCGTTTCTTTAATTTCTTAACCGGACAACCGATTAATGAGCGAAAATATCCCGCATTACGTGAACCACTTATTTTTCAAAGTAATGATCTTTTACGGAGAAATTTTTGGGCTGGATTAATGGATGCTGATGGAAGTTATAAAAACGTTATAGGATTTGGTACAGCATCGAAACAGCTTCGTTCTGACTTTTCTCATTACTTAAATGATTATAATATAAAACATCGCTTTTATGAGTATACGGTTTTTTGGCGGTACTACTTTTAATTTAACTGTTGCTGGTCATTCAAGAAAGCAGTTTGCATCTCTTATAGGTTCAAATCATCCACAAAAACAACAAGAATTACATTTGCTTTTACAAAAAAAAACCTATAATTATTCACCTCGACTTTCTACCATTAGAAAAAAAGGATCTTGGACTGGTCAAATTGTTAATTTTAAGGATGAGAAAATAAAGCGAGGATATTTTGACTTTTCCAAACTTGACACCTTAAGAGCATCACAACTTGGTGAATATCTTTACACCATCAGAAAACAAAACAATTATACTCAGCAAGAATTAGCTTTAATATTAAAAACATCTCGAGAAAATCTATCAAATTATGAGAGGAATTTCACTGCTATTCCCATTTCAATTCTTCTTCGATTTCTTACACATAACAAACTAACTCTTATTGACTTATTATCCTCTCATAAAAAATTGCAATTGCATTCAGGTATTTCTTCTTGTTTCTTGGATACTCAACCAAATGATTCACAACTAAAATTGCTGAAGGGATTACAATTCAAGGAAAGTGGGATAATTATGATAATTGGTTTACCCAATCAAACGTTACAGCAATATAAGGAAAACCTAAGCGATTATTTTTCAATAAAAGTTGATTCAGACAAAATATACAATTCAACATTAAATAAATACGTTCGAGAATTTTTTGTTTTAAAAGATTAATTTAATATTTTTGATTCAATAATAAAGAAAATCAATAGCTCACGCTTTGGGGCGTGCTCGTATCGACGCTACTTATCGCTTACAGCGATTCATCACGCATCTGAGCGAGAAACTATTGAAGTTTTAATTGAAAATGTAAAATTGGACATAAGATTATCTAATCAAAAAGGAATGTCATTTTTTTTGCTGTTTATAAATGAAAGGCTTTTGTCGGTATTTTTAGTGCTTTTTAAAGAAAATTTACTAGTTTTTAATTGTTTAAGAAGTAAATTGAATTATCTAACTTTGGTTAACGAAATAGAGTCATAAATAGCTAATTAAAGTTGGTAACATCAGAGATAAAAAGCTCTTTCTTTACTCTGGAAAGAAAGAAAAGAAAAATGAGAAAGTCTGTGAGATGAATTCAAACAGACTTGAGTATTTAATTCGATTATGTTCTCTTTTTTCTCATCAAGAAAACAACGCTTGTGAATCCTAGTAAACCTATTATGGTCCAAACAACTATTGGGATATTAAAAAGACCAGTAGGATTACCTGTTCTAGTTGCTTCTGCTTGTAATGTAAAGTTTCCTGAACCTGTAACTCGTTTAATTACTAGATACGCGGTCATATCATCAGCTGGTGTATAAAGAATATTTTCAGGAAGACCTCCACCGCTAGTTGTACTACTATCAAGTATACCTGTTTCAGTTGTAACATCTGCTGAAGGGTCATATAGATAAAGGTCATAATCTGCACTTGCATCTAATTCAATCCCTGCAGTGAATTCTATGTATCCTTTTAATTCGACTTTACGAGCCCAGCATTGAACACCAGCTGGAGAATCGCTTAATGAATCTGCTACAACATCTCCTGCTATATAGGTTGATAGGAATGCTTCTATTGCTGCATCTCCATGAACCTTTCCAAATCCTTCAACATTATCACGATCACCTCGGTTTAATGCAGGTATATTGGAATAGACATCAAATGTTTCACCATTAATTACTTCTGTTGCTGTTCCACATAACAAGTTTTTAATTTTGAGAACATCAGCTTCAGAATGTGTCCAATCAGTACCCATAGCTTCTATCATTAAAGCAGCTAATCCAGCAACATGTGGTGTTGCCATACTTGTTCCTTGATAGGTTGTGTAATCGTTAACATTCATTTCACTTTCCCAGTAAATGTCTGGTGTTCCTAAGTTGAATGCAACTGCATCCTTATCATTCGTATCTGCTGCAACTATTGGATGGGTGTTTTCTGCAGCGCCAATTGGGTGTTTATAAGCACCACCTGGAGCTACAACATCTGGTTTATCGTCAAGTGGATCTCCATTGGATGAATAAATTGCCACCTTATCGACATCATCTATTGCTCCTACTGTAATAGCTTTAGATGCAATACCTGGAGAATAAATGTAAGTTCCATCTGTATGACCATTACCAGCTGCAGCAACACAAACATAACCTTGTGAAACCAAATTATTGACTAAATTATCTACTGCTGAAATTACAGAATCAAAACCTAATGACATACTTACAACAGCAACATCATTTACTTGACCATTATCATAAACCCACTGTAAAGCATCCATAAAATCTTGTTGAGTGCCAACCCCTGAATCATCTAATGCTTTTAGGCTAATAACCTTACAATTAGGAGCTACACCTCGATATTTGTTATTTCCGTCAGAGGTTGATGATGCAGGACGAGTTATTTTATATTGAACAGCAGCTCTGTCAAGTTCACCTGTATCTACTGGACCTATTGCATACAAGTATTTACCTGGTGCAAGTGTTGATGACGTTAAAACAATAGGAATGTCACCGTAAAAACCTGTGACACTTATGTCTTCAGCGTCTGAAAGATCACCATCATTATTTACATCTAATGCTATGAACATATCATCTTTTGGGTTATTTGTACCAGATTTCTCATCCCATTGTACTGATATTGTTACAGTACCAGATGACTCAACTTCGACATGATCAATAATTCCCCAACCACCATCTAAGTCTGGTAAACCAATAGTTCCTGATATTTCCATGGATGAAGATGTACCAGCTTCTGCTCCAGTTCCTACAGCTATACTGGCACAATGAGTTCCATGACCATTCCAGTCAGTAGCAAACATATATTCATCACCACCAACTAATGCATCATGACCTGCAAAATCGACAAATAAATCAACATTGGTTGATAAATCTGGATGGCTATCATCAATTCCAGTATCAATAATTGCGATTGCCATACTTGAATCTCCCTCGTATCCAAGAGTATCCCAGACATAAGGTCGAACATTAATTTGGGGAACACTTGTGCTTAATAATGCTCTAGATTCATAATTTTCTGTAATAAAATTAATCCCTGGAATAGCTGCTAAAGAATTAATATTAGAACCTTCAATTCTAATTGCAGCTCCATATATTAATGACCAAGATCCTACAACTTCACCACCAATAGCTTTGATTTGGTTTACTAAATCATTGGTTATTGGTTGATCGAATGTAACAATGGTTGTGTAATAACTTCCTAAGAACCCTCCATCAATTAAACTATCCAAGTGATCATGAATTTTGTTTTTATTCAAATCAGTTGAAGGATTAGGTTTTGAAACTGGATTAAAGGTATCGTATTCAATAGGGGTAATTGGAATTTGCGCAACTGTATAATTGTTCATTACTAGCGGAAGAAGTAAGAAACTGAAAAATATTAATGAATATAACTTGCTTTTTCTCATAAAAGAATCCTCATAGAGTATTATTGTTTAATAATTCCTTGTTCGGACTTTTAGTGTAACAAATTTAATTATTGTAACATGCGATGAAACTTATCACACTAAATAATTTGCTAAAGGAATTATTAATACATCAGCTATTAAAAGTATTTTAATGACGCAACTGACAAACAGTTTTTGAGTTTATATATAAAGTAAAAAAAATTAGCAAGAAATATCCAACCTAATTATAATATTTGAAAGTAAAACTAAAATAGAACCCTTTTCTAAACTTCTGCGTCCAAAGATTTTTGTTCCCAAAGGATATAAAATCCAAAGATAGCTATATCACGTCCAGTTTCAAATTTAAGAAAGTGATTAATATTGACTGATACAAACAAAGTTGGTATTGTAGGTTTTGGTGTCTACATACCTCGTTTTAGAATTAAGGTAGAAGAAATAGCTCGGATATGGGGTCAACCTGGCGAAGCAGTTAGAAAAGGTTTGGGAGTGGAAGAAAAAAGCATTCCTGATATGGATGAAGATACAATTACAATTTCTGTTGAGGCCGCAAGAAATGCAGTTAAGATGGCTGGAATTTTGCCGGAGGATATTGAAGCTGTATATGTTGGTTCTGAAAGTCATCCTTATGCTGTCAAACCTACAGCCACGATAGTTTCTGAAGCAGTTGGAGCAACTCCTATCACTACAGCAGCTGATTTAGAATTTGCATGTAAAGCTGGAACAGCCGGAGTGCAAATG
>JAHLVW010000002.1 GCA_019058275.1 Candidatus Heimdallarchaeota archaeon | reverse complement strand
CTTCAAGACATCAAATAATTCAGCGTTGGACATTAATAGAACCACTAGTCAGCTTATTTTCAAATACTTCATTCCACTCGCAGATGAATTACTATAATTATAAACTACAATTAAATCATTCCCAAGAGGCAAAAGAGTGTATATGAAACCAAATTCTAATAGTAATTGTCTCGAGGAACAATCTTCCTTTCTTTGAATAGAATTATCTCACCACATACAGGACAGCTAAAGTAAATCTTTGGATATTTGAAAGAATATACCTGAAGTTTAACCAAATTACCACAAATATGACAGAACCGAAGTTTCTTAATTTCCTCAGCCGCTGCTCTTTGCATTTCTGTAGACATGTTCTTTCTAACCTCTACAATTACTAATTGACTTTATCTGTAAATAACCAGACTAATTAGAAGAAGCTTGTCTCAGAGGGATAAACGAAAGTATCTATAATGTGGGTTCTTACTAACATTACTTTTAGTCATTTTCTGGAAAGATTTTATTTATTAGTTACGGGTTCTTAATATTAGGAATAACGGTGGTTATTTTATATCAAAGAAAATTGAAGTGCCAAAAACGATTAAAATTGGAAATGAACGATTTAAATTAGCAGAAAGTTTTGCAACGAAAGGAGAAGCAAAGAAGAAAGCAGATTGGCATAGGTATAAAGGAAAAAAAGTACGAACAAAAAAAATCGGTCAGAAATTCCACAATTATACCAAGAATAAATAAAAGAATAAGAACTGGCAGGCGTGAGGGGATTTGTTTCTATTAGTATAATATCAAATAGTATCCTTTGTTAAAAATGAATCTCCCTTTTATTTATTATAGTAAAACATAGCCATTTTCTATAGGATAACCTAAGTGAATTAAAATAATTTCCTCAACAATATTCTCAGGTATATTTGTAACAGAACTCAACCAAAAGATAGAAACTTTCGTTTGATTTCCTAACAAACGATCTACTTTCTTAATCATATCATCTGTTATTCTAGCTGTTTCAGAAATTAAATAACTAGATTCTTCCGTTGATTCAATAAATTCAGATTCATCAGCAAAACTTTCTTGCCTTGTAGGAATTCTGCTTTGTTCTACATCATAAGATTGTTCTCTTATTTGTTCAGCTCTTTTTTGCTCTTCCTCAACATAATGATGTAATATGGATTGAATATAGTCAGTCGAATTAGACTCATCTGGGGTTTCCCAGCAGTCGATGACAATTTTGTAAGAATTACCTGCTTTAGTTGTAAATTTGAAATAATCCTCATAGCTAGTTATTGGAGTTTCTTCACTTACTTGCTCCCTTGCGAATTCAAAATCCACAATATCCATCAAGCTAATTTCTGCATTAGTATATCTATCTTTCCATATTATTTTATAGGGAGTTACTCTGATATAACTGCCACTTAGTGATAGTCTTAATGCAGCAAAAATAAAACCTATTCCAGCACCGATAAGCACATTGTGTTCAAATAGCATGTTGTGAAATGATTCAGTTAATCCAACATTAGCACCAATAATTAGGAAAATTGAAAAACTAGCTCCAATAGCAGTTAAAGCTCCTCTTTTAACAGTATCACCTAATCTTACACTTGCTTTAGCAGATACCCATGATATGAAAGAAATGATTAATACTACAAATATGATAATAAGAGCAAAAACAACTACAAATGCTATTACTTCACCACCACCATCACAGCTTCCACCACCTCCATTACAACTACCCCACCCACTTCCACAATCGCAGGAACCAGAAGATTTGACTTTTTTCTTCTGTGTACTAGTTGTTGTAACTGTTGCAGAGGTGGTGCGGTAGCAGCAGTAGCTGCAGCTTCTTTTTTTGATCCAAAGCATCTAAATGTTACACTATCAGGCTTTCCTGTACTAGCATTAATGCTATATCTAACCAGTAATGCAATCAAACTTCCAGCAACAATACCTGCTAATGAGCCATAAAATATAACAATACTTGGACCAAAAATGGCTAGCATACCTATAGCACCAACAATAACACCAGATAAAGCACCTCCGAATATGATGCCAATAAATCCAAAACTAGCAATTAAACCAACAAGAACACCAATATTTAGACCTAAAGAGATCCAAACCAACATTCCAAAAACTGGATAGCTAAAACCAGTGACATCAATATAATTGCTAATAATTGTTAAATCAATAACCTTCAGTATTAATCCAAATAATGAGCCAATAAGAGCACCGAAAAATGTACCTATTATAGCACCAATGAAAATATTTGTTCCAATGCCAACACCATAACTAACTCCAGAATCCTCTATCATTCGAGATTTTAAAGCAACTAAAAGAATAGATCCTAAAATTAAACCAAAAACTGCACCAATTCCTAAAACAGCATATTCATTGGTAATTCCAGAATAAAGATATATCAAATCAATAACTGCTCCCAATCCCACACCAAATAAAGTACTAAGAAGCAGCAACAAAAAATCATTTCGTAAAAATTTCTTTCTGTCATAAAGAAGTTCGAAATCAAAAGTTGCTTTATTCATTAATTTTGTTTGTAATCTTTCGTCACTCTTTATGACAGAAACATCGCTACTATCTGAAAACGTAATCCCACCCAATAATCTGAAATTAATTCAAATTTAAGAGAAAGCTTTCATTAATTATTAATGACTTCTCCACATGTTAAGGTATGTCAATTGATTATAAAATGTTTTTTATTTCAAAGCATTGAAAATCTTCTCTAATACTTCCTGTAAGATTGATTTTCGAATGGGTTCATTAAATGCAGCTAGTGCAGAACTTTATATGAATATTAATTCAGAGATAATTGATTATATTGAAGAGTGACAACAATCAGATAAAAATTGGCAAGCGTGAGGGGATTTGAACCCATATATAACTACTAGACTATTTCTAACAAATTTTAATTTTTTTCTGCTATTTAATTGTTTTTTATATTCCAAATTTTCTGCATTTTAAAACTCCACGCTTTTTGTGGTGTTTAAAAGCTTCTTTTTGTATATATATTTGTCGAAGAAAGGGAAATTATTACAAAAATTGAACTTGCAGGAGTTCATAATTTGAACATCAAATGCTTTATACAAATATGTTCTACAATAAATATCCAAAATTTTGATTTCGCTAAAATCTATACACTAATGGTTATTTCAGTAGTTATATTTGGAATTGTCTTATTACTTCTCATTCTCTGGAAAAAAACAGATTTTTCATTACTAAATTTCATTAATAAAAGAAGTAAAACAAGAAAGCAAGTCAAAAATAAGATATATACAATCAATCATGACAAACAAATCAATAGCTTTGAAACACTAAATCACTTGTTTAAAACTGGACAAAGTAACAAAGAAATCACATCTTTAAACATAATAAAAATAATTAGACTACCAGGATGGATGTTTCAGCTACTGAAAATGAAATCCAACGAAAAGAAAATTTTGAACGTCAAATAAATACCTACTATAACTTCATTGCTTGTTGTAATGAAGGAATGGTGCCAGTTTACCAAGGATTGTTTTATGATAAAGGAAAACTAAGAATCTATTATTGGACTACAGCTGAAACTATTGATAGGCAATTAAAACAATTAGAAAAAATCAATCAATTTCTTCAAATTTCATTCAAAAGTATTGTAACAAAAATTGTTTCAAAAGAAATTAATCCCATACTTGAATTATGCAGTAATCACAACAAACCAGTCACTACTATTAGAGGATCTTATATAACAGGTGATTTTGTAAAGGAATTAGAGATAACTCAACCATTTATTGATCAATTAAATTCATTATTTCGCTTGAAAGAAAAAAGTGGGTTTGTAATTTTCTCTAATATCCCTCAAACTCAAAAGGGATTTTTTCACTGGTTAGAAAGCAATTATGAGAATAGAAAATTCTCAAATCTTTCTATGCAAGTTACGAGTAATATTTCTTCAGGAGATGGTAAAAAATCAAGCAGCAGTAAGAAAATCAATTGGAAGAAACAGCTTGATTTGAAAAAAAGTGAAGTTTCGCTTAAACGTTTAAAAGCTAAAAAAGTTAGCAACTTGAGTCTTATTTTTAATGTTATTGGATATGAGAAAACACAAAGAAGTGCATCAATAGAAGCTGAAAATACATTCTCTATTGTTAAAGCAGCTCTTTTTCCTTTCCTTCAATCAAATAGTCAATTCCCTATGAAACTATATAATCTCTCAGCAAAGGAAATTGAGGATACTCATTAAAAGATTTTCACTACCCATAATTTCCTTCCATCTGATTTCCTCACTCTTCTTCCTGATGAAGCTGCTATGCTTTGTCGCTTACCATCTACAGATACCTTACCAATCGCTCGTGAACAAAAAACTTTCTCACAAGTAAAATTACCTAAATCAAATTCTCAAGGTATCTTATTAGGTAAAATTATTGGTTCAGATGGAAAACAACAGAATGAATACTTGCAACATCCAAATGATTTTGTTTATCAAACATTAATTACAGGAACTACAGGTAGTGGTAAAACAAGTACTATTTGTTCACAAGCAATTACCTTAGAAAGACTTGGTACTAAGAGTTTGATAATTGACCCTAAAAGAACAATTTTTCCTATTTTACAGAAATTTATTCCAGATATTCAAGTTTTCAATTTCGGTAAAGAATCAGTTGCTCCGGGTAGATGCAATATTCTTGAATGCCCAAATTGGATGGATGTACAAACACATTTGAACCTTGTTGAGAATACTCTCCTTTCAGTTTGGCAGATATTTCCTCCAATGAACATGATTCTACATAGAGCATTATCAAGATTATATAATACTGATGGTTGGAGTGTTAGACATAACAAGCATGGTGTAAATCGTACTCTTGTAGATTTACAAAAGGAAATCCGAAACATAACTAGGAAAATGGGCTATTCTCAAGAAACACACACCGATATTACTTCTGCTATGGAAATGCGATTAGATTACTTTATGCAGGGACAGATAGGCACTCAAATTAACTGCTTGAGAAGCATTCCAATAGAAGACTTGCTTGAGAAAACGACGATTATCTCTCTTGAACATGCAAATAATTACGCTGAAAAAGTTGTGGTTTTAACCTTTCTTGCTAGGATGTTTGAATATTTTAAGAAAAAATCAGTTACAGATCAGCTCCTACATTATCTCATCATTGATGAAGCAGAACACTACTTTGGTGTAGACCAATTAATTCTCTATGACGATTATGAAAAAGCTGCAGCAGGAAAAGCAGCAACAAAGAAACTTATTGAAATGGTAGCACAATCCCGAGCGTATGGATTAGGTATTGGTATAGCTACTCAGAGTCAAAGTAAATTACCTCTAGAGATTATGATTAACTGTAATACTAAAATTGTTCACAAAATCATTGATGGTGATGATATCTCGTTTTTGCAACGTTCTATGAGATTAACTGAAGGACAAGCAGATATGCTACCAGCTCTGGAGATTAGTG
>JAHLVW010000044.1 GCA_019058275.1 Candidatus Heimdallarchaeota archaeon | reverse complement strand
TAGCGATGATTGATATAGACATGGACTTTGAGAAAAAATTGTTTGAAAAACTATCGATTTTGAGACCAATAGTTAAAACAGGTTCAATTGAAATGCTATATAGACTTAACAAAGAAGGGAAAATAAAGATAGGAGATTTTTCAAGGAAATATCGTATGCACTGAGATACTGCAAAACAAGCTAGTGAAGCCTTGCATGAAATAGGTTTAATTATTTTTGAAAGAGAAGGGAGAAAGAAGTTTTTAGTTTTGACAGAGAAGGGAAAATCAATAATAAGAAAGCTAGATGAAATAATTCAATTTGTATAAGAAAAGGAAAAGGTGAAAATGAGTAGTAAAAAGAAGAAAATAGATTCTTTTCTAAAAGAATTAAGGAAAATGGAATATAATGAAAAGATAAATACTATAGTTCAATTGAAACGATCTAGCGATACAGATTTTGATAAAGAGAAATTTGATTTATTAATTTCTGTGCCGTCTGATGATAAGCTTGAAATCAATGTTAGGGGAGAAGCCATAGAGCAAATTACTAAGTTATTTCAAATGTATGGGCAAGATAAAACTGTTACAATTAAGGATGAAATAAATAGACTAGGACTAAAACTCTTAAATCTCAAAGTTGGTGATTTTGATAGTAAACTAGAAAAGGACTTTTATCGATTTCGAATAAAAATTATTGAATGTTTAACAATAACTGGGAAAAAAGATGAAGTAGTTTTTGAGGTTTTTGTTAATGAAATGGTTACTGAAAAAAATGAACGGATTCGAGAGGTGTTAATCTATGGCATTAATTCTATTGATTCTATTAAAGCTATAGAAATTCTTTTCAAATACATTATCGATGAACCAAATGATAGATTACGATATAGCATACAAATTGTCTCAGAGAAAATCTTAGAAAAGAATATCAATGGTCAAAAATAGCGGGATATTTTACAGAGGAGTTTCTTGTTAAGGTCTTCTCAAGAAAAGAATATGATATAAAAAGCTGTTTTATCAAGACTCTGGTTTTTGGGGGAGAAAATCCTTTACACGAAGAATTTCTCACCAAATTAATACAAGATGGAAATGAAGATTTGAGAGTTAGAAAAGAAGCATTAGCTTCTATTGGAGGTATAGGAAGTGAAGATTCGATAGTTCGTTTATCATCTATTAAAGAAAAGGGAGGAATATTTCAAGATAAAGCTGATGAAGGATTAGATAATTTTTCTGAGAGATTAACTTATAAAAAGGAGAAGCTTATCGATGTTTTTGTTCGACAGCCAACAAATATCAAACAAATTTTAATAAAAATTTTTACAAGTATTTCAGGTATAATTACATTAGGATTAACCATAGCTAGTTTAATATCAAGCTACTATACAGAAATCCAAATAAGAAGTATAGGTATCTCCACAGTTATTTTCGCACTTATTTTCTTTGCTTTGGTTTTAGGCTTTCTTATTATACCTTCTCTTTGTAAATATAATAAAGTAACTAAAATCAAAAAAGAGATTAGAGAGAAGTTTAAATCATAAGAAACGAAAAAGGCAGGTTAATTGCTTACCTGCCATTTACCTTGATTGGATAGAGTTTTCGAGCTCGTTTCTTCCAGTATTCTTTCCTCATTGTTAAAAAAGAATCGAATTTACTGGAAGGAAATTGAAGGATACATAGGATTAACCTCAAATGATTTTTATGTAATTGCTATATATTGTGATAAATGTGGAAAAATATTAGATATTCAGACAATTAAAAAATGAATTAGAATTATCAAGAAAATTGAAGGAGATAGATGATTTAAGCAGAACACAATGAGTGATTTCCATGTGTGGGGAAGTAAAAGTAAGGGATGATGAAGAACTAGATCGTTATAGAGTTCTAGTTGTAGGTTCAAATGGTGCAGGTAAAAGCTCAATAATCAAGCACCTTATACAAGATGAAGCAAAATCTGAATCTATATCAAATGAAACACATTTTAAAGTTTTCAAAATTAAAAATAGGAAGATTTTAGTTGAATTTTAGGAGCGATTTTACAGTAATCTAGACAGAACACAGAAACAATTGTTTTTAGCAAAATGCAATTTAGTCTTGATTGTTATAGATTTAAATCAGCGGAGATGGGCAAATGCACTAGATGAGACAATTAAAGAAATAAATGAATTTATCCTTCTAAGAGATTTTGATAAATTTCGAAGAATTCTACGCTGCATTGAAAGAGAAAAAAGAATATTTGATGATTGGTTAAAGTTTAATGGAATATTGGTCTTAAATAAAAAAGATATAAAAAATAAGGACTTTCCATTTACTAATGAGCAAATAATTGACCAATTAGAAAGTTCTTATCAACCAATAGATATTATATTTACTAGTATAAAAACTGGAGAAAATTTGAAAAATCTATCAAAACAGATATTTAAAATTCTCTTATCTGATCTGAATCAACAATATGAAAAATATATAGGATATGCTCTTGAAGAAGATTTTTTTGAAATCTAGTTGAGAGCAATTTATTCTTTAGGTAAAAATCATGTTATGAAATATTATGCAAAATTAGGTGATTTAGCTTTCACCCATAAAGAGCAATTAGTCAGAAATGCAGCAATTTGGTCTCTTGGAGAATTTAATAATAAAGATATCATAGAAGAATTATTACGCAAATATAGAAGCCATCCTCATGGTTGGGATGAAGAAAAATATGAGATGTTAATCTCTTTACTTAAATTGGGTGAATCTTCCTTTAGCCCCATTAAAGCTGAACAGCTTTTGAAAAAGGAGTATGTATTAACAAGACAAAAAGAGATGTTGAGATTAATGCTGAAAGAAAGAGGTATTTTCTATAGTATAAAAGAAAATGCAAAAAGGATATTCATAGCTTTTGTACTAGAGGATAAAATAAGAGCTGAGAACCTTTACAAGAAATTAAAGGAAGCAGGTCATAACCCTTGGATTTATACAAAAGATGCTGAACCTGGAACAAGATGGAAAGAAAACATCCATAGAATTATGTCTTCTTGTGATTTTGTAATTGCTACATTTTCTAAGAGATCTGAAAGTAAAGATGGTTATTTTAACACTGAAATTCGAAAAGCATTGGAAATTCTTGATACAAAAGCTCCAAGCAAGTCATTTCTCATTCCTTTGAAATTTGAAAAATGTAAGGTACCAGAAATGAAAGCAGTAACTACTTATCTCCGAGATCTTCATTAGATTGATTATACTAATAGGAAAAGCGGTTGGCAAAAATTACTTGAAAAACTTGAAAAATAATCATTAAAATAAGGTAGAAATTAATGAATGATCAGGGAAGATTGGTTCGTTTACAAACAAGAATAAATTATCGATTTAATGATGAATAAAATGAATATTATGTTTGGAGTTATATTTATTGAATGAAAAAGAACAAAAAGATGAAATTAGAAATATTATCAAAAAACATATGGAAGCTATTGGAGATAGATTCGATGATTACTTATGCTATCAAAAGTATGGTGAAGAAAGATTTCTTTCAGAAGGATTTCGACCAACTGAAGAAGACTTTAAAGAAAGAGAAAGAATCGCAGCAGAACAACTCGATGCTGCAAGAATAGAAATAAGGAAATTGGGCGAAGAAGTAAAGACC
>JAHLVW010000043.1 GCA_019058275.1 Candidatus Heimdallarchaeota archaeon | reverse complement strand
TAACAATGAAGTATAAACATTCGACAAGCTTAATGGAGCAATTAGAGAATAATTATTCAAAAATCTATTTCAAATATTCAACTTCCAAAGCAATTAAATTACCATTAAAACCTTCAAAGGAACTAGATCAACTTTTTATAATTATAACCTTACCAACTCGCAAATGAAAAAAGATGAACTATTATATATGAAAAAAACTTGGGACAAAGATTTGGAGTAAATACTCAACTCATTGTAATGTAATGAAAAAAAGGAAATAACTCAAAGTTTTGCTGAACGCAAACTCGCGGTCGCTACAAGCCCACTTACAGTGGTCTTGCTTACGCTCCAACGCGAGCACTTTTGAGAATATGACTACTTACTCTCAACATTTTATTTGCATCTATTACATCAAGAATTTCATCTACTTATTACTAGAAACACAACAAAAACAATTCAATTACAGTTCCTAGTCTTGATAGATATATGAGGGGGGTAGTTCCAGAGGAAAAAAGGCATTTAGACAGTTCTAAGTGAGAAAAAACTCTTCTAGAAACGAAGCTAATGTAACAAACTATCGGTTTTTTGTGATTGTTTGTAAAAGTGGTTATTTTGAACACTTTTTTGTGATTGAATGTTAATTATTCTTCGGTTTTTTGTGGTTTACCAGAATATAACAAACCATCTGGAATACAATTGCATACACGTCTAAATTTGCATGTGGAATTGAGTATGTGACAATTTTCTTTTCTTATCCAATTAGGCATGAAAATCTCGTTTATTATTGATTTCATATACTCCTCAAAGCTATCTAATTCACTCTCTTGTATTTTTCTTCTAATTATCTCACCAGTTTCATAATAGTAAATTTCTATTTCCTTTATATTAATAGGATAATCAGTCTTTTGAACAAAACCACCTATTTGCTTTAGTAAACAAGCATAGAAAAGTAATTCTTGCTCATCGTGATGGTTTTTATTCCTCTTATACTCTATTAACAAACAATCCACTTGCTCATTAAGCTGATCTATGCAGTCAATTTCACCTCTAAAAGAATCACTTTCAAGGTAATGTTCGGTAGCTACTGGATGCCAGAAATCTGGATGTTTTTGGTATCTATCCAGTTCTTTTTCAAAGAACATCTTCATTATTTTTGTTTCTCTTGATGTTTTTCCTGTAGGCGCTGGTTTGTTATTTCTGATATCATCAAAACAATTGTCATGAAAAACTTCAAACCAAGCATGCCATTTTATTCCATCTTTAGAGTCTTCTGGAAAATCAGATTAATTCCTTTCTCCTCTTGGTCCATAAGGCATTCCTTGATTCATGCTTTTTATAATGTAGAATTTTAACGGACATTCCAGATAAGCGATAAATTCTGTTTTGCTAAGATTGAATGCTACCATGCTTAACTTTCAATAATATTCCATTTAAGCAGCTAATTTTTAGCTCTTTATATAGTAAATTTGGCTTTTGACTAGTAGGTAACACAACGACAAAAATCTCCCATTTTTTATGACATTGCTGGAGATGGGGTCTTAATGGAAAACAAAGAAATGGAAGTTTATTCACTTTCTAGGGTTGAATATAAGATCTATTGTTTTTTCATGAATAAGCTATTTGTAGATAAGACTACTGTTTTCTCTGAAGGGCAAAAATCTTTAGCAAAAGCAGTAGGTTGCCATGATTGATTAAAGTAGTTAATGTTGGTGCAAATCGTTGGATTTCTCACAACCAATTGCGCAAAAGTAACTTTGCCTTTAAAAACTTCTCTTCTCTTTTTTAATCAAACTAATATTTTAGTTCAGATTATTAAAGTTTTTATCAAATTAATGCTTTTAATAACTATTTTTATTTAAAATATAGTTTTTGAATAATCTTAAAAATAAGAAGGTTTTTTTAGTTAATAAACTCAGTCATCATTAAGAAATAAACAAATATTATTTATTAGTAATAGAAAATGAATATCTAATCTATTTGAAATTACAAGTTGGTGTAAGATTTGGTATTAGGTAAATTAGGCTCTTCAATAACGAATGCTTTAAAGAAGCTAGTTGGTGCTGGAACTGTTGATGCTTCTTTAGTTCGTGAATTAAAAAATGATTTATTAAAAGCATTATTAGAAGCAGATGTTAAATTAGAGATTGCTTTAGAAGTGACAGAACGCGTTGAGAAAAGAGCCTTAAAGGAAGATTTACCTCCTGGTATTCCTAGACAAAAACATGTTGTCTCCATTGTTCATAATGAATTAGTGAAAATCTTGGGAGGAAAAGCACAAAAATTAAAAATCACTCCTGGTAAACTGAATGTTCTATTATTTGTTGGTATACAAGGTTCAGGTAAAACTACATGTGTCGCAAAATTGGGAAATTGGTTGAGTAAAAGAGGAATGAAACCTGCTTTAGTTTGTACTGATACTAACCGACCTGGTGCCTATGAGCAATTAAAGCAGTTAGGTGATCAAATTAATGTTCCTGTTTATGGCAATCCAAAAGAAAAGAGCTCAATAAAATTAGCTCGAGATGGCATAATAGAATTCCAAAAAACTCATGAAGTAATTTTAGTGGATACTGCTGGTCGTCATAAAGAAGAAAAGGCTATGCTAAGGGAGATGCAAAAAATTGCCAAACAGATTAAACCAGATGAAATTGTGCTTGTTTTAGATGGTACACTTGGCCAACAAGCATATGATCAAGCACTAGCATTTACAACTGCAACCCCTGTTGGTAGTATTATTGTTACTAAACTTGATGGTTCAGCAAAAGGTGGTGGCGCACTAAGTGCTTGTGCTGCAACAAAAGCTCCAATAAAATATCTTGGTGTTGGTGAAAAAGTAAACGATCTTGAGAGATTTGATCCAACAGGTTTTGTTGGAAGATTATTAAATATGGGTGATCTTGAATCCCTCATAGAAAGTGTTAAAACTGCTCAAATAGCGCCAGATGAGGAAATGACTAAAGCATTTCTCTCAGGTAAATTTACTCTTAGAGATATGTATTCCCAAATGGAAAATATTGGTAAAATGGGATCCCTTTCTAAAATTCTATCTTTCTTACCTGGTTTTTCTCAAGGATTGCCTGATGGTTTACAAGATACTTCAGAAGAAAATATGAAGAAATTCATGTGTATGATGGAATCAATGACCGCAGATGAATTAGAAAATCCAACACTCATTAAAAGTACTAGAGTACAGAGAATAGCTAGAGGTTCAGGAACAGATGTTAAAGAAGTTAAGCAGCTTTTGAATCAGTTTAATCAAATGAAGAAGATGATGAAAGGTATGAAAAAGGGAATGGGTAGACGAGGAGGAAAAATACCAAGTATGGGTGATTTAGCTGCTATGCAACAAGGTGGGAAAGGAACTAAGATAACTCGTGGTAGGAAGCGATAAGTAGATTTTAACTAATCCTTCCATCTTCGATTTTTTTGAAACAAACCAGAAACAGATGAGTAGATTATATGAGGGTAGAATGATGAGAAGATATTTCCTATTTGTAATTCCTGAGTTAACATATGAGAAGAAAGATCTCAATGTTCCTGTTTCAATGAGAAGAACGATTATTGGTAGAATCTCACGGATGATAACGAATGCAATTTTTCTATCTCATTCTTTACGAAAAGAAATCACTATACGATTATTTGTAGGAACACCTAAACCACACTTTATACAAATTGAAAGTGAAAAAATAAGATATTTGGGTCCTGGACTGAGGAGCTTTGCATCCTTAATGTTAAAAGTAAGGAAATTTCTCTTAGAGAAAATTGAAACATCTACATTAATAGAGCAATGGTATGAACCAAATCCTGGTTTATTTCTTAAACCAACTAGCAACCCTTTTGAAGATTTAATTAAAAGCAATAGTCCCTTAGTAGATGTACTTTCTTTTTCTCATCTATCAGAAGAGGAGAATAATGTACTTACCTGTCCAACCATAAATGATTTCGAAAATATGATCAGAAACTATCTAGATAAAGATAAGATACTAATCTATTATTTCGATTTCAGTAGTTCTCTTTCTTTTGACTTACAATCCATCGCAAAGGAAAATAATTACACTTTCAATTATGTTTCCATTTCAAGGAATCTGAATTGTCCAAAATTGGTCAGTATAATTAACATTATCCTGGATAAGTATGAAAAATAAAGAGAGAAGTTAAGGTTTTCTTGTAAATAATCTATACTTCTCATCAGGATTTGATAATTCCTTCATAATTCTTGCAACAATAAGCTTCTTTGAATCTGAAACCTTGGTGCGTGAAGCAATGTCTTCAAACGAAGTAAAATTAACCTTATTACGTTCTGAAAGTAAATTTTCGAGATGAGTTGTGCCAATACCTGGCAATAATTTGAAGGAATGCATTCTAGATGTTACAAGTGAGGCCTTGTTAAACCAATTAACAAATCTAAACTCTTGTTTGTTAACTATTTCAATTATACATTCTTCAAGAACTTTTTCGGAAGACGATGCTAAATCATCAAAACTGATTCGTCTTTTAATTCTATTAATGACTTTACGATTATCTTTACCAATACCAATACGAGCAAGAGGCTTAACATCAACTCCCTTTCTTGGAGTTAGTTCTAAAAGTGTGAACCAAATTTCACCTAAAGCTTGAATAACAGGTTCCCTTTGTGAAAATGGATTTGGATCTGTTGGACTTCCTTCTTGTAAATATGCTAAAGTCCAAGCATATTCCTCATATTTTCTGGGTTTCTCTGTACCACTCATACCTTCAGACCTACCATAATTTGATCTAGGTTGGTTATTTCTTTTCTTGTAACTGTAAGAGCGATCTCTGTTATTTGATGGTCTTTCGGGCATAATACCCTCACTTTTCCTTTTGATTGTATATTATTTCATTTTACTTTTAAAATTTATCCAATTAAAAGTATTCTCACGTTTAGAGATATAATAAGGATGTGATGAAATTAGAGGTTTGGATTAAACCCAAAAATGCTACACAAATTCAGTAAATCGTTAGAATAGCTAATTGGTAAAACATGAATAAGGATTTATCCAATTATTCTCTTAATAGGTCAAGCATTGAATGTACTTCTTCAGTAGAATAAACTCTCGATGCATCTTGTATAAAAACACGAAGTTCATCTATTGTTTCAGGCATGAAGTTTACAATATGAATAGCAATCATTTCACTTAGCTCAAATTCTGCCATTAGTTTCTTAATTAGTGTTTTAGCTTGTCTTCTGGTAATTTTAGAAGATCTTTGTGCATGTTCTAGGGCAATCCTTTGTAAATAATTAAGTTCACCAGCTTTCTTCCTTTTGTTAAATATTGTAACAACTTCTGGAAATGAGACTGGGTTCTTATCAATAGTTTCTTTTGGCATTTTCTTCACACCTATGAACAAATAATCTTGTTCATTTTTTACTATTTCTCTATTTAAGCTGGGTAGACATGTTCTGGTCTTGCAATAATACTCTTGGTTTTATTTCCAGCCTTAATCTTTACTACATATGCTCTTCCACGAACTTCAGAGACTATACCGAATTTCCCATGATATCGTCTATGTGGCATGCCTTTTTGTATTGCTGGATCAATTTTAATTACAACTTGGTCTCCAACTTTGTGTTTAGTAAGTAGTCTTCCTAATGATTGCATTCCTCTGTCTCGTGATGATTTCTTGAATAATCTTCTTGTGCTGTGTCTGTATCCTTTGGATTTAGGCATTTTGCATCACTTGTTGAGTTTTGTAGTTTTTTTGGATTTAGATAGAATATAAAAATCTTTACTTTAACTCGGTTCTAGCTTAAATACCAGCTTGAAACATAAATCTTGAAAAAATAAAAATGATGAAAGTAAAGCACATAGCTTTACTTGTTCAATTTCTTGACAATATCTTTAGCAACATCAATAGTTGATGAACTTCCGCCAAGATCATAAGTTTTTACTTTTCCTTCTTTGAGATTGGCTTCAATTACTCCTTCAAGTTTATTAGCCATTTCAGTTTCTCCCAACCACTCAAACATTAATTTAACTGAAAGAATAGCTGCGATTGGATTCACTTTATATTGTCCTGCATATTTAGGAGCACTTCCATGAGTTGGTTCAAATAACCCATAATCATCAGAAGTTGATGCTGATGCTGCAAATCCTAATCCTCCAACAAGTTGGGCAGTAAGGTCAGAAACAATATCACCAAACATATTTGTTGTAGTAATTACACCAAAATTCTGAGGATTCTTTACTAACTGCATGCACATTGCATCAATATTTTGTTTCCATACCTCTATGTCTGGATAATCTTTAGCTACCTCATCTGCAACTTTCAAGAACATGCCATCAGTTGCACGAATAACATTAGCTTTGTGTACCAATGTAACAGTTGGATAATTGTTTTTCTTAGCATAATCAAATCCTTTCTTGATAATCTTTCTGCATCCTTCCTCAGTAAAGACTCTGCAAGAAACTGTTGTTTTCTTGGGATCATACTTTTTGAAAACTTCAATATCTTGTAAATCATTTGTATCATAAAATTCAATGCCTGAATAGAGACCTTGAGTGTTTTCTCTAAAGACAATTAAATTAATATCATCTCGATAATTAAGGGGATTTCCCTCATAAGCTTTGCAAGGGCGCATGTTGCTATAAAGATCAAATTTTTGTCTTAATCTTACAATTGGTGAGCTATAACCTGGAACATTAGGTTTTGAAGTAATAGCCCCAAAAAGAGCTGCATCTGTTTCCTTCAACATTTCCACGGTTCTATCTGGTAAAGCATCACCTTCCTTTTCCCAAAAAACCCAACCAATATCACCATGGATAAATTCTGCATTAAAATCAGTTCCTTCATCCATAACAATTTTAGCTGCTTCTAAAACATCATTTCCAATACCATCCCCAGGCATGAATGCAATCTTATATTTTTTCGTCATTTTATCTACTCTCAAATTAGGATATTACTCATCACACTTGAATTAAGCGAACGAATATTGACATATGTTTTTTATTATTTTTGGTGAGAATCAATAAACTGCACAGATGTTTATTTTGCTCTAATTGAAAGAAATCTTGTTTTTTCCAAAAATAATTGTTGATAATTAGCAAAAAATATGTTTAATGTATAAACAGTTATTTAATATAATTACCAACACTATACACTTTTAGAGAGACTCTTTAGATAGCTTGAAATAACCCTTCATGCTATATAATCATATAACTATTTGGTTTCCCAAAAAAAAGCAAATTAGAAATAAGCAAGCTAAAGACAGGTAAAAAAAGATAAAAATATACTATTCTTTGGAGGAAATGTGTAATTGGCAGAAGTCGAAAAGATTTTACCAAATGAGGAAATAGATGCAGAAACTGAAATTATAGTTTATCGAATTACAGAAGGATTACAACGATTAAACAGTATTGGCACAGTACAATTTATACAAATTGATTTACCTCCAATTCCTGAAACCTTAAAGGAAGAATATGCAAAACAATTTGATTCTGCTTTAGAAGATGGCTTATACGTGAATCAAACGATTGTTTTAGAACAAATGGATACTGGTGATTCATTTATGCGTATTCTTAATGCTATTCGAAAAATGTATAATGTTGCTAAAATGGTTACCATTCAGGAGATACAAGTAGTAATTAACATAGATTACAAGGGAGAACCTATGGATATAATAATCACTTACGATCCTGAAGAACATGATATTAGCTTAGTATCAGTCAGTCAGAAAGAAGACTTTTTCAAAATTTTGAAATACGTTCGCTTTTTCTGGTTAAAGTCAAGGCCAAGAATCTAATTTTAAAACTTTCAAAAAAATGTTATGAAAGTTATTCCTTTTCTTTTGATACATAACTTTAATAGAATATAGTGAAAAAAACCTCCAAAGTTAGTAAGACAAAGAATGGGATTGTTTTGACATCTGATAAATCGATTAAGAAAAAGAATAGTTATACTCTTGATTTAACTTCATTACTCCCATTTAAAATTTTACTTTCTGAAAAAGAAAACTCACTAGAATTAATTAGAGGTGTTATGAGCGGAAAGATAAACCTTGATAGTATAAAGCTAGAAATAGAAAAATTCTTTCCAATTTTAGAGGAAGATGTTATTTTCATGATTGATAATTCTCAGAAAGTAACTCTCGAGTATTCAGCGAATGCACATGTTAGCACTAAAGATGTTGAAATATTAGTTCAAGAGGTTATTTCTAAAGAGCTTCCTTTGACATTGTTCAATCGATCTACTAAAAAACCAATGACTTATATCACAAGGAATTTGTTGGGTATTCCTTTAATTGGCTCTTTATATTTTGGAGTAATCGATAGAGGAACAAATCTTTTACAAATTAGAGCAATAACTGGATGTCCTCTCAACTGCCCCTTTTGTTCTGTTGACGAAGGTCCTGCTTCACAAACAAAAATACGTGATTTCATAGTTGATACTGACTACTTAGTTGATACTTACAATCAAGTTGTTTCTGAAAAGCTATTAAAAAATACTGAAGCTCATCTTGATGGTCAAGGTGAACCAATGTCTTATCCCTATCTTGTGGAGTTAGTACAAAAATTAAATGATAATCCAGCAACGAATGTTGTATCAATACAGACAAATGGTTGGTTTTTAGAAGAGAAATTAATTGATGAATTGGCAGAAGTTAATTTATCCAGAATAAATTTGTCTATAAATACCTTGAATACTCAAATGGGTAAGAAGCTTTCTGGGAGGGGCGATTATCCATTAGAAAAAATTCTTGAGTTAGCAGAATATATTGCTAATTCTAATATCTCATTATTGCTTGCGCCTTTATGGATACCAGGTGTAAATGATGATGATATTGAAGAGATAATTAAATTCTCTTTGAAGATTAATTCTAATGGTGATAAATATCCTACTTTAGGCATACAAAACTACTTGTTGCATAATCAAGGAAGAAATATGAAAGGAATAAAGCAAAAGAGTTTTTCTGATTTCAATAAACAACTCCGTGAATTCGAGAAAAGGTTGGGAGGAAAAGATTTGGTTTTGAAACCTTACATGTTTAATAACTATAAAACTGAAATGATACAGAATCCAATGAAAGTAAATGAAATAATAGATGCTAAGGTTGTACTTTTTGGTCGAAAAGAAAACGAAATTTTTGCAATAGCGAAAAATCGCTTAATACATGTCATAAATGCTGATAATGCATCAATTGGCAAAAGGATCAAAGTACGTATCATACGAAATCGTCATAATATTTTCTTTGCAAAACCAGTTTAGTAACACACTGATTCTTTCTCAACCAATTGGAAATCGAAGTAAAGCTATCTTTCCACCAAATTTATCAACTTGCTTTCCAGATTGATGTTTTTCACTCATTATAACAATCTTTCCGCCAGAACTTTGGACAGCTTTCAAAAGACTATCTAGTTGTTTTCTTTTTTCTTTATCACGTAAACGTAATTGATTGTCTACTATTAGGAGCGTTTCAACAGCACCAAATTGAATGGCTTGATCGATCATTTCTTTGCCATATGCTACTGTTCTAGTATTTCTTCCAAGCCTGCTCATAATGTCTTCTAAATAAACAGCTTCTAAACTTGCTTGTTCTTCCTCAATTAGTTTGCCTAGAATATTTTTGCTGATAATTTCACTAATTGCACTTGGTCCTCCACAACTAGCTGTTTCAATAATTATTTTTTCCAAAGGAATTTTCGTAATATTCTTTTTGTTCTTTAAATAACGATAAAAATTATCTTTTGTAAAACCTGGTCCTGCTAAAACCAATGCTGTTGCATCAGGAAATTGAGTCGTAAAAGCTTCTTCTATAGCAAATGCTGTTTTCGCATAGAATTTGTTAATCATTTCAATTCGTGTTTTCTCTTTACTTCCACTTTTTTTAGGAATGCGTTCTTTGAAGGTAGCTATAATACTGCTGGAAAAAGCGCTTATAGCTGCTAGAGTTGCTTCACTATCATCTATAGCAACAATTAGCACTTTCGCACTTGCTGTTTTCTTAACTGCTTCCTCTATACGATTTACATCAACTTTGGACCATGTTTCTTTCATAATTGTTAACAATGATCCTACTTCAATGTTGAATGTGTGATATGTCCCAAAAGAAATCAGATCCTCTGGACCCGCTAATATCTTACCCTTTATCCTTAATCTATTTGCAAATTCATGAAAACTTACATCTTCAACTGCAAGCGTAAGTATCATGGAAACTCTATCACCTTTGTCTGCACGTCCTTCCTTGTTACCTAATCTTATTCTTCTGAAAGTACGAGCTTTTACCTGATCGTTTGGTAAAATAATATTGTATAGAACATATAAATCATTGACAGTTTCAGGTACCAATGAAACAGCACCATTTGCATATTTGCGAGATTTAATGTTCAATTTGATAACCTTCTTTGTTCAATGATTATATAGGAACATCATGTCTAATTTAAATAGCTATCTTTTCTTAAGAAATGATATTAAAAGAAAAACAAAGAATTGTGGTTTAAAATGAATCTAGAATGTCCTCTACTCGACCAGCAAAATCCTTCATTAATCGATAACGAAGTGTGGAACGATTTGTTTCTTCCTTGATGAGGATTACAATTGAATTACCAGATTTTGTCCTGAAAACTAAGAAGAATCCTCCATTACCTTCCAACATAACACCAATTGGATTACCAATGTCATAATGGTTTGTAGTCATCTTTACTAGCGATAGAAATTCTCTAACGTAAGAGCTTGTAAACTCGCTATCTACTTCTGTTGCAGACCATTTTAAAACCAATAATCCAGAAATTTCAATTACAATTACAGATTCGACTCCTGGGTTCAAAGCGTGTAATACGTTGCATTCTTTTTCAAATCGAACGTCAATAGATTGGCTCAAGACAAATTCCTCAAATTCTATAGTTTTTGTGTAATCCATTCTATTCTTCAAATGAAGAGTTCTACAATCATAACAAAAGGTTTAACGTATATTACTTTTACCATGTATCCATTTGAGGATTTGAATATAAAAAGAAAAACTGAATGAATAAAAAATAAAGAAAAACAAATAAACTGAGTTTTTTTAATGATAAATCCCATAAGTTCTAAGCAGTAAAGCAGACTAGCTTATCCACAACCTGCACAACTGTCGCAAGAACTGCACATTGACATGCTTTTTACATAATCCTCATAGCACTCTTTGTGAACAGTCATTGTCTGATTGTCTGTTGTATAAACCTCAAGTGTATTATCACCATCATTAATATCTTTGTTGCACAATATACAAGCCATAGTAAATCACTAATTAATGTTCAATTAATTTAATAATAAAAACTTATTCTTTATAAATTAAAGCAAAAGTTGGAAAAAAATAAACAAAGAATAGTTTCTTATGTATATTATAATAATTTAAGAAAAATGGTTCCTGACTGATACCATGGATGGATATCAATCAGGGAGTTAGTCCCCAAATTGTAAATTCCACATTTTCCCCGAGAGATTTGACGGTTGATTTTACAATAAATGATGATTGGTTTGTTTTAGATATAAGCGTGATTGTTCATCTTTCAAGTTACTAAATATTTGATTGTATCGAATATATGAATTTCTGTGTAAGAAGATTTTTTTGAATCAAGACTTCTTAGACCTTCTTTTCGTGTTTCGAGGAATTTAATCAGTTCTTTTGATTTAAATACTGCGACAAAAATATTAAATAATAACAATATTCGTATATATGAATGAAAAAAAGACATCATTGTTATTCCGTCTTTTTTCGGAAAAATCACCTATTTATAACAAATAATCTAAAAAGTGATGGAAATTTGACTGAAACTACCTTCAAAGAACTCACACAACTAGAAAATGAACTATATAGTAAAATAAAGACAATCGAAAAATTCCTTATTCAAACAAAATACACTCCGAAACGTGTTGAGCCTAGCATAGATATGGAAATAAATGATCAAAATAGGTGGAGTAAGTACAGTGGTGAGACATTATTTATTAATCAGAGTTTCCTGCAGGATAATGTTTATCAAAGCTCTATCTTTTGGCGCGAAGCCTTCTTATTATTCGCTCCAAAAACCTGTCGGGATCTCTGGTGGATAAAGTTTCTAGCAAATGCTTTTCCATTATCTATTAGAATGAGTCAAATAAAATCCAATAAATGGGAAAAGTTATGGCGAAAAGTTACACCCGGAAAATCGGATCTAATTAATAATTGCAAACAACTAATAGCTTCAGCAGGTTCTGAAGGAATTATCGATGTTCTGAAACATGGGCTCTATGAAACGTACTATAAACATGAAGAAAAATTAAAACTTGGACAAAAAAGTAGAAAAATCTCTGATCTAAGCTCAAAGGAATTTGAGTTATTATTATCTGAAATCTATTTAAATTCCGTAAGTATTTCGGAGAATGCAGTTGATATACTCGAAAAAATCTTGATTAATCAAACAATTAAACCAACTATAATTAAAAAACATACAAATTCCCATAAAAGTACAATTTCAAAAACCATTAAAAGATTACTAGACATGCAAATAATTGTCCATGCTTATGATGTCAATTATTTTGCTTTAGGATTGACACAATATATAGTACTTTTGATATGTTTGAAGGATCAAAGCTTTAAATTCAAATCTCTGCCAAAAAATCCTTTTCTATTTTCACACAAATTTAATTGTTTAAATGCTTGTGTTATCACTCAATACTACGTAGCACCTAGAACTAAAACATTTTATGATAACTTGGTTTCATATTGTGAAAGATTGATGGCTGAAAATTTGATAACAAAATATTATGCTTTTGAAATTACGAAATCAAGTAATAATTACACTTTTAGGTATTTCAATCCCAAAACAAAAATGCAAAAAATTAATTTTAATGATATAGCAATAGAAAGCGATTTATTTGAAATAGACAAAATTGAATCAAAGACTCTAGAAAAAGGTTCTCTTAAGAATATCATTGTACCATCAAGAATAGTAGATATCGAACCACAAGAAATCGATCTGATTGATTTGAAAATTCTCAATCAATATCTAGTCGGTAATAACACAAGAAGGGTTATTCAAAAAAATATTAAGAAGGATATGAATGAAACTGTTCAAAGAATCAGAAAGCTGCTGGCTTCAGGGATTCTATATGAGGGCATTTGGGTGATTCTTCCCAATACTGTTGATATAAATCTCTATATCGAGAATGATATTACTACTAGAAAAAATAAGAATACTCGAAGTTTAAAAGAACGATTGACTCGTTTTTGTAATTTTCTACCAAATGTTTACTTAGGTGAAATAGAAGGACATTTTAATGGTTTGATGATAAGGGCTTATTTACCACATTCAGCTGCACTTTCAATGGCTGATTTCTTTACTTGGTTTCTTCCTGAAAATGTAAATAATCAAATAATTTTAGGTAAATCAACGCATCAGAAGTATGCGAGGCAATTTGTTTTAAATAGATGGGATGATGGTAGTTGGATTTTTTACAAAGAAGATTTCGATATATAACTACTTCTGATCTCTCTTTGATTTAGGCAAGTACTCGATTGTTTTGCCTGTAATACTAGTTCCTTCCTCTAATTCTAAAGAAACTGGGTCGTCACATTTTTCAGGACATCCTCTTTCACATCTTGGCGTCCACCAATTAAAGAGAGCTGGTGCTATATCATTTACAAGATAAAACATCATTAAAGACAAACGTCTTATTTCCCATTGTGCTTTGCTGCAAATTCTAAAATTGAAAAAATTCCAAAGAGATCTAGCATTCATGGTAACAACAATTGCTGTCCTAGTTGCATTAGGAAGGAAGTATCTTGAATCCTCTAGCTTAATTCCTAAATCATCAAGTTGTTTTCTAACTTTTGTTGATTCTTCTAAGAAATCCTCTGCTATTTTTCTCGCTTCAGGATTTTCTAATATTGAATCAGGAATAACAGCCCAATCTTTACCTTTTGTTTCTAATGGATCCGCGTATCTTTGACTTTCTTGGGAATAAGAAGCAATACGGTGTCTTACAAGCTGATGGGTTGTAACTCGACTTAATCCAGTGATTCTAAAGGTGAAATTTACATGTTCTGCTATAGATTCATGTCCTGAGTCTACAACTTTTTTTATTAAATCTTGATTTATAGGTTCGTTTAGAGAAACCTTTCTTTTACCTCTACACATTCTAATTGCTATTTCTGCTAATTTTTCATCAGGATGATTTAATAATTCAACTTTCATTTAGTATCACCGAATTGATTATCAAACACAAGCTAATCATTTGTGAATTTTTTTTATTCTTAAATCTATTGTCTTAATTTCAACTTCATAGAGACAGCAATTTATCTCTCTTAAAAGTCTTTGTTGTTATTTTCAATGTTAAAAATGTTAGTAATACTAAAACAAACCATGAAGCCAATGTAAGGAGTGGATGTACTAGCAAAGGTACGAAAATAATCGCAGAAATAATTAATAGATAAGGAGTAACTATTAACCCACTTTTTTGTAAAGCTTCTCTCGCACCTCTAGATCTGCTTGATATTGATGTCATTAGTAATGTTGAAAGAAAAGTCTGTGTTGGGATCAAAAATAAAAACATAATCCCTACAAATATGTTTGGCAGTACAATTCTTCCCATAATTCCAAAGACAACTATGTTTGTAAAAATAATGTAAATAATCTCTGCAACCCATGAAATAATAATTGATGGCACAGCTGCTGCTAAAGCTTTTCCTAAAAGAATCTCTTCTTCGCTAACAGGTGAAGCTAGCAAAACCTCAATAGTTTTTCTTTCCTTTTCACCTGCTATACTATCACTTGAAATCGCCATTGGAACAATCATGGGAATCATAATAAGAAAAGCCAAATAGAAATTGGCTTGTAAAATTGTTATTTTTTGTAAATCATTAAGTTCATCCCAGTAAGGAGTCATGTTTCTAAAAATATCTGGTGCTTGATCAGTTTCGCTTATATCACTTTGATCAGTTAGACTTAAAGCAATCATGCTAGCTGGAACAAGTAAGGAAAAAACAATTGGCATAATTATTATTGTAATAAGAATCTCTTTATTTTTCAGAATTTCTCGAATCTCTTTTCTGAAGATAGTTGTTATTTTATTTTTTCTAACTCTTTTGAATAATCTATTTGTCATTTCTTTACCCCCTTATGGATGTAATCATATATTCACGATCGAATACCTTCAGATTTATCACATGTAAAATAACAGTACATATCAACAAAACAGCTGAAGATACCAAAGTCCAATAAGGACTAAGTAAAATCAAAATTGCTGATTCTCCCAGTACAAATGAATAAAGTGGTAAAACAACTAAGCTGCCTAGTTGTTGTGCTTCTCTCATACCTGTAGCTCTTGTTGAAACAATTATCATAGTTTGAGTTGTAATTAATGAGAAAAATGGTGATAAACCAAATAACAATACCATAGACATTAAATTTGGAAATATTAATCTTCCAACATCATTGTATAGAAAAAGATCTGTAATAACCATGAAAACAATGCCAGAGAGCCATGTAACCAAAACTGATGGTATCATAGTTGTCATTAGTTTTCCGAGAACGATTTCCCCAGTGCTAAGTGGTGTTGCAATCAAGGATTCTATTGTTTTTCTTTCACGTTCACCTGCAATTGAGTCTGTTGCAATTACCATTGGCAAAATCATTGGCAATAAAAGAAATGTTTCAAAAAACATCATGCTATAAAAAACTAGGAATCGTGCTTTTGAATCAAGTTCATCCCAATATGAAACTAAAGGAGGGAAATTTTCAAAATCAGAATCATCAAATGCTTCACTTGGAATAGTCATGCTAACTAGGGGTATTGTTAAAGGCATTAGAACAGCAAACATAAGGGGCATCAAAGTAATTACAAGAATCACTTCTCTACTTCTAAAGGACTCCTTCAATTCCTTGCGAGTAATTAGAAAAGTCTTTCTAAATCTTAGTGTCATTCAAACTAACCTCCATTATAAGCTTCAAATAAGCTTCTTCTAATGAAGCATGAATCGGTTCTATCTCGAGTATTTCGCCATTATTAGCTACAATTTCCTTTACAATCTTAGGAGTATTTATCTCATGATTTTCAACTTTAATGAAAACTTCTTTCTTTACTGGGTGTTGTTCAACAGAAAATACACCCTCTATATTGTTGAGCAGTTGAGTAATATTAGTATCTAATTTTGTAAAACTAACCCTAATAGTTGGCGGACCAGAGAATTTGCTACTTATTTCACCTGGTGTGCCAACTGTTAGAATCTTACCATTTCTAATAATTGCTACACGATCACATAATCTTTCAGCATCAAATAAATTATGAGTGCAAATACAAATAGTTCTTGAACGATCCTTTGCTAAATCAACTAACAAGTCTCTAATAGATTTGGCAGCTTCAGGTGAAAGTGCTGAAGTAGGTTCATCTAAGAAAAGAACCGTTGGATCATGAATTAGAGCTCTAGCAATTGCTAGCTTTTGTTTCATACCCTTTGAATACGTTCCAACCCTTTCATCCAACCTAGTTCTTAAATCAAATAAATCACCCAAAAAGTCGATACGAGTGTCTATTTGATCCTTTGGAACATCATATAACCTAGCAAAAAAATCCAAATTAGCTCGAGCAGATAATCTTTCATACAGACCAGGATTTTCAGATAAAATGCCAACTTGTTTTCGAACTTCCATTGAATTATGGACAACATCATTTCCATTTATGGTTGCAGTACCTTCTGATGGAGGAAAAATAGCAGCTAACATTCTTATTGTAGTAGTTTTCCCTGCACCATTAGGTCCGAGAAAACCAAATATTTCACCTTTTTTAATGTTGAAACTGATATGATCAACAGCTAAGAATTCACCGTAGAACTTCGTAAGATTTTCTGCTTCAATCATTATAACCACCTCTAAACAAAACGTAGTTCTTATTTAATCTTATTAAAGCGGAGATTTTACGCTACAGCATATTATGGTTATTTTCATATTGACAGCAGATTATCTTGGGATTCTAAAGATCATTAAGGATTGAATCTCTTCTGATTAATTGAATTGCATCAGAAGAACAATAATCTATACATAAACCACAACCAACACACTTAGATGAATCAAAAACCAGTTTATTATCTTTATTTGCTAGTGAACCAAAATGACATCTTTCAACACATGAAAAACACCCAATACATTTTTTCTTGTCATATTTCACAATATAGTTACTTGGGATTGCTACACCCCTCAGGTTGTATTCTATCGCGCTATTTAACATTACACAGCAACATGGACAACAATTGCATATTACATAGACATAATCAGGACTTGGTGCAGTTAACAATTGATGTACTAAACCAAGTTTATTAGCTTTCAATAATAATTTCTCTACTTCTTCGATAGATGCTGATTTTAAAGGTATTTTATTTTTTAACTCATTAAGATGTTTAGCAGTTCCTATGTGAATACAAGACCAAATTGGATTGTCGCAATTCTTATGTTTAACACGGCAATAACAATATCCAATACTTAAAGCAGGCATCCGTCTAATTATACTCATGATTTCATCTATTGGAGCAACTGATGGAATGCCTTCTATTTTAACATTAAGTGGTATAACTTTACTACCATAAAACAAAGTATAGATTTTCATTAAACTGCTATAGGAACCAGGTGAAATGCGTCTATCAATAAAATAAATCATATCCAAAAAGAAGGCTTCAAAAACTCCTAAAATCGTTGATATGAATTTACCAATTTTCGGATATTTAGACAAATAAAGGATTGAATACTGTAGTTTGTCTAATAGAAAGTTCATTTTATTCACTAAGAGATTTTAAGTTAATTTTACCATTTTTTTTCCATAATAGGGAAGTAATTTTCTTTAAAGTACTCAATTGATTTATTGATGATTTGAAAAGCTGATTCCTTATTTTCCCATCCTTTTACTTCTGTTTTTTTCCCTTTTTCCAATTTCTTATAATCTCTAAAGAATTCTTCAACTTCAATTAGCTGGTGTTTAGGAACCCAATCCAAACCTTCTGCTTCGTCTAATCTTGGATCATTGTTTGCAGCAGCAATAATTTTATCATCATTGCCTTTTTCATCTTTCATTCTTAGTACACCAATTGGACGAGCTGCTACTATACATCCTGGAAAAGTTGGTTCAGTAATTAGCACCATTATATCCAAAGGATCATGATCATCACCTAAAGTTCTAGGAATGAAACCATAGGATATTGGAAACACTACAGAGGAATAAAGAACTCTATCTAGATATATAGCCATAATCTCCTTATCAAATTCAAATTTGTTTTTCGAACCTTGTGGAGTTTCTATAACTGCATAAACAACTTCTGGGGGGTTAGGTCCTGGTGCAACATCAGTCCAAAGATTTGTCATTTTTTTCACCTTTTACTAAGGATTTTTACCTATTACAAATAAATGTTTTCGAGTTAATTGAAATAATGAATGGATAAGGATGTATTTCAATCCATATCCTTAGATTTCATTCAGGTAAGTTCTTACAGCGGTACCAATTTCTATTTTGTATCCCAAATCCGCGAGACCTTTTTCTAGAGCTCCTAAAGCAATTGTGGCGAAATGGTTATTGGCACCATATTCCATATTTCCAAGTCGCAATACTTTTCCACATAAAACTGGTCCCCATGCATTAGCAATAAGAACTCCATATTTTCTCCATAAATGTAAAATTAATTTCTCACTATCGATACCTTCAGGTACTTTAAATGCAGTCACTGTTGGTGAAACAATTTTCTTACTTACTGGGTACATTTCAAGTCCTATGCTTTCAATTGCTGTAATTAATGCATTTGACACATTCGTATAACGACTAAAAACAGTTTCTAATCCTTCGTTCAAAACCAATTCAACACTTTTTCTGAATACAAATAAATCTGAAATTGAGTGGGTAAAAGGTAAACTTCGATTCTTAATCCAAGATTTTGTCCATATAGATAAATCGGAGTAAAATGTTGGGATTGATTCTCTATTATTTATAACCTCGAGAGCTTTTTCACTTAGACTCATAAAAGCTATTCCAGGAGGTGCTGAGAAACATTTCTGACTTGCTCCTAGATTTATGTCAATTCCCTATTCGTCAGTTCTCACATCTGTTCCAGCTATACTACTTACTGCATCAACAATAAACACAGCATTGCTTTTCTTACATACCTTACCAATTTCCTTTAAAGGATTTAAAGTTCCACTTCGTGTTTCACAATGAATTACAGTGATAGCTGAGACATCTGGATGATTATCTATTGCTTCTTTTACTTGTTCCACTGATAAAACTTTATTATAACCCTCAGTAGCTACAACAATAGATTCAGCCTTGCAATCTTTAACCATACCTGCAAAACCATGCCTAAAAATACCAGTAGCAAAAACCAAGACTTTGTCGTGTGGTTTCACAACACTGTTTAATGCTGCATCAAGAGCTAACATGCCTTCTCTAGGAAGAATTAATACTTCATTTTTTGTCTTAATGGCTTTTCCTGTAAGCTGTGAGGTTTCTAAAAACCAATCAGGAAAGTCAGGATCTAAATCTGGATTAATAATCTGTTTGCTCATTGCCTTCAGTACTTTTGGTGGAACCATTGTAGGTCCAGGAGTATAAATTAATCACCAGTTATTTTCAAAAAAGAATTTATGGTTGGAATTTTCCGAATTCATTTCTTTCTACCAATGAACTCTTTAGTATTTAGTTATTCAAAAATATTATGTGGTGAATAAGGCAAAAAATGATAAGCTTAAGACCATTTTATATAAAAAATTGATTACTAAAAAGAGGGAAACGTCACTCCAAAACTGCATGATGAGGTCCTAAAAGCGATTATCTCTTGTTCTGCGGATGGGAGATACTAGCTGACTTACTGTATCTACTGGAGTGTGATTTCCCAATTTAACTGCAGCATAACACTATAAATAGCATTTAGAAAGAGGCAAAATAAACAACAAATTTGGTTATTTGCTATCCAAGAGCATCCCAAGTAGCATATTTTTCTATATATAATTTTGCTTTTCGTTCAAACTCTTTATTGTTGTTTTTGAATTCTTTAGCAGCAGTCGTGTTCAGAGGGTCATCAGGATTTGGGTTGGATAATAAGAAACGTAATGACTCTACTATATCAACTAAATTGCTAGCTGGTGTCCAATCTTTTCCTAATATTCCAAGACAGATACGATCTTTGAAAATATTTGGATGCCAGATAGGTGTCAAAGTTTTAACTTTAGGTGGTTTAAATGGATATGATCTTGGAATTTGTATTTGGAATTGAAACACACCACCAGAGTACAATCCTGTTCCAATGATAAAACCTTTCCAAACTCTAGTATCACCGTTCACAGGAGTAAAATTCGGTTCTTCTTTTTTCATTTCTCCTGCTTCAATTGCTAATCTTGCCCAGAAATCGTCCTCACTAAGTTCCATTTGTATAACCCTCTACCTTTAATTCTTAGTTATTTGTTCCTTAATAGAATTATGTATTGTGATACTCAATATTTATGAAGTTAATTCAAGTTTGAAAGTCTTTCGAAATGATTGAAATATTTTTATTTTTTCTAAGTCCTATTTTTCGTATGAATTTTCATTTTCCGAAAGACTTTTTGAATCATGATACTAAATATTGAACATATATTTTGTTTTACTAAAAGATTACGTTGATGGAAATGGCTTCAAAAAGAATACCTGAATTAGATGCTGCAATCCGCTGGAAAACATTTTATGATTTACTAACTCAAAAAGCATTCAAAGAGGAAAGAGATAAGGGAATTGTTGCGGTAATTTTCTGTTTAAGTAAGTATCCTGCAACTTATGATACAATCGTACGTTGGAAAGCATTATGTGACGTTTTAGAAAGAGATCCCTTCAAAACTGAACTCCCACGAAGAGGTATAATTGCTGCATTGATACTTTTGTCAATAGATTAAAAATAAGTAATTGTAAAAGTCAAAGAATTTCACATTTTTATTTATCGAACTTTTGAACCATTAGGAACTTCTCTATAAGGAACTAAAATAGAGATTTCTGGGTCCGCATCTGCTGCTAGTAGCATACCGTTGGATTCAACACCCCTTATTTTAGCAGGTTCAAGATTTGTTACAACAACAATTTGCTTACCTATTAATTCATCAGGTTTGTACCGTTCAGCAATTCCTGCAACAATTTGTCTTTCTTCATTACCAATATCAACAATTATTTTCAGTAGTTTTTTAGCATCTTTAACAGGATCAACTGACTTAATTGTACCTACTTTTAGTTCTAATTTTTGAAATTCCTTAAATGATAATAATTCTTTGGTCACTTTCTTTACCTTCGTTGTTTTTTCTTCTTTCTTAGGCTATTTTTTTACTTTTTTAGGTTTATCTTCTTTTCTAGGATCAAGCTGTGGATTAGTAACCAATAATTCCTTAATTGATTCACTGCCCCATTTTAATCCAAGTTTGATTATATCTTCTAATTCGATTTTTTTGAAGATTGTTTGGATATCTTTAGGTATTTTATGTCCTTCAGCTATTCTTTCAGATACAGAATCCCAAGATTGTTTATGAACACTTTCTTTCAAATTAAGAAGTTTGAAGATTTCCTCTGCTGAAAATGGAATATATGGTGCAAGGAGTATTGCTAATCCTCTGCAACATTGTATACAAGTGTTTAATGTCGTTGCAGCTCTATCTTTAGCATCTTTCTTTAAATCATCCCATGGCTTCTTTGTTTGGAAATATTTGTTACATTCTCTAGCAAAATCAAAGATTGATAATAGTGCTCGTTGGAATTCTATTTTCCTAAGTTCCTTATCTGCTTTTTCAGCAGTATCTTTTAGTGATTTTAATATTTCATGATCTATCTTTTCTAACTTCTTTACTTTTGGTACTTTTCCATCAAAATACCTGTTAATAAAAGTTAGAGTGCGGTGTACAAAGTTTCCTAGGGTATCAGCAAGATCACCATTTATGCTATCCCTAAATTCTGTCCAAAGGAAATCAGTATCATGTCTTTCTGGAGCTATTTTCATAATATAATAACGCCAGTAATCAGCTGGATACAATTCCAATGCAGTATCTGTGAAAATACCGATTCCTTGGCTTGAAGAGAATTTTAGTTTCTCATAGTTTAGCCATTGGAATGCTTTTATGTAATCAGCCAAATGAAAACCATCATTTGCACCTACCAGTGTTGCCGGAAAGGTTATTGCGTGGTAAGGAACATTATCTTTTCCAATAAAGTTGATAATATAGGTGTCTGAACTTTTCCAATATTCTTTCCAAAGATCTGGGTTTCCTTGTTGTTTTGCCCATTCCATGGATATCGAAATATACCCAATTGGTGCATCAAACCAAACGTAAAAGACTTTGTCAGTATAACCTTCCAATGGGATAGGAATGCCCCATTCAAGGTCTCGAGATATGCAACGAGGTCTTAAACCTTCTTTAAGCCAGCTGTTTGCTATTGAGAGGGTAGTTTTAGGCCAATTTTTATGTGAATCGACCCATTTCTTGAGATCACCTTCTAATCCATCTAAATCTAAGAATAGATGGTTTGCTGATCTAATTTTAGTGTTACTTTCACCACACACAATGCACTTTGGATTAAGCAAATCAATTCCATCAAGAATTTTAGAGCAATTCTCACATTGATCTCCACGAGCATGTTCATATTTGCAATTTGGGCATGTTCCAATTACATATCTATCTGGTAAATCCCTTTTGCAATTGTTACAGTATAATGTTTGAATCTCTTTTTCTTTAATGAAACCATTTTCATGTAACTTCAGGAATAGATGTTGAGTCATTTTAGTATTTTCAGTTGTATGTGTTCTGCTGAATAAATCATAAGATAAACCAAATCGTTCGTAAATGTCTTTTTGCTTCATGTACATTTGCTCTACGAATTTATCTACTGGGATTCCGGCTTCCAATGCAGAGACTTCTGATGGAGTACCATGATCATCTGTTCCACATACTGCTAGAACTTCTTCTCCTCTTTGTCGTAAATATCGTGCTAAGATATCTGCTGGAAGGAGAGAAGAAACTAAATTCCCGAGATGCTTCACAGTGTTGACATAAGGCAAGGCACTAGTAATGAGGTATCTTTTCTTGTCTTCTAACACTATCACCACACTCCTTATTTTCTCAAGAATAATTGAGAAAAATTTTTAGAGCAAATAGCTATGGGTTTTCTGGCAGTCAGATGATATTTAACTTTTTTGAATAAAAGTAAAAGAAACAATAGATGAAAAGAGCTTTTACCTAAAAATACCAAAATAATTACTTTTTATAAACAGTAATCGTTGGTGTTTCTACAATACCAATCAGTGATTCATTGATTTCTCCTAGATTATCAATTATTCGACAACTTAATCTCACTGATTTCTGCTTGTAAGAGCTGAATATTCCTTTTCTCATTGATGGTGATTTCCATTCAAATGGTTCAAGTACGAATTTTTCTCCTTTTTTGATACGTGTTCTTAGTCGATATCTTTTCAAAACTTTAACATTCAAATTATCTATTAGTAAAATATCAACTTCGTGAATTTCACATCGGGTCTTGAACACAAATTTTGGTGTTATAGCTGAACGAAAATCAGAATTCACTCGTTGTCTTAATGGGGGATTCCCACTGAAACTTAGATTGATAATCTTTGATAATGGTGGAGAAGTTTTTGCAAAGGACGCTATACTTGCACCGCGGGCATTAAATACAGCATAAATATACCACTTTGAAGAACACATGCTTGCAGGTATTAAAACAGGTAAATCAAGGGAAAAAGTAGCTGGTTTAAATTTCGCTTTTTTCTCATAAAGTTTCATTATTCCACTTTGTGAGATTCCCCAAATGCTTATTTTACCTCTGGAGTTTTTCTTTGATGCTTTCACTTTAATGCTTATTTTTGAATCACCAACTTGATTGGGTGGAATATACAATTTGCTAATTTGATGAATTTTATCTCTAGCAACTCTGGATCGGTAAAAAGTTCGATATTCTGTAGCAAGAATTCTTCTATTCTTTCCATCCTTAACAATGAATTTTACCTGGAATTCTCCAGTATTGTCATTGATATTAATTGGGATTGGTAAATAACATGTGCCTCTTAAAGAAGCTTTAACCAGATTAATTTTCTCAAGAAATGCTTTTTTCCTAAATCTACTACCTTTATTTAATGATGATACTTCTGCTTCTATAATAACGGGGTAAGTTAACATTGATTGAATAATTGATCTTTTCCATTTAATCTTGATTGCAGGCATTATTGCTCCATAATCAATTCTTGCAGGTAAATTAGTAACTGAAACATTTCTGACGTATTTTGTATCTTTATAGGATTCATATTGAAGAATTGCTTGTGTAGCTACTGTTTTTGTAGGTGCTGATGATTTTTTAGGAGTGGTCTTCCTTCTTGCTGTTGTTTTAGTAGATGTTCGTTTGCTAATTTGCGGTCTTGGTAAGGTTATTTGCTGTCTATTATAGGAATTCCTTGATACTGTAGAAGCATATGCTTGTGCAGGTCTTCTACTTGTTGTTTGAGGAGTTCTTGCTCTGCTTTTAATAGCAGTTTTTGTGATTACTTTCTTTTTAGCTGGTGGTTTTCTGGGTTTCTTATATCTGGTACGTGTTTTCTTCGTTGGTTTTCTAGTTGTTGTAACTGGAGGTTTCTTAATAGTACTTTTTCTAGCTATTGTAGTTCTTGCTTTACTGCTTATTGGTAATTTTCTATATGATGTACTAGATGCTCTTGTTGTACTTGATCGCTTAGCAGGCACTCGACTAACAGGAATCTTTGTTTTGTAAACACTACTAGATGTTCGTAGAAAGGGTTTAGTTGAACGAGTAGCAGTAGGTTTGGGAGAGGTTTTTTTAGCTTTTTGAAGTTGAGCAAGCCTTGCTTGTCTCTTTCTTTCCAATTCTTTATCTTTCTTCAATTTCTCCCTAATCATTTTTGTTTTCAAAATTTGCTTGGTTTTAAGACGTGCACGTTCTTTAACCATTACTTTTTTACGTCTATGTCTTGAATCTTGTTGCAATTTTCTTGCTAATGAACTTCTTGTGCTATCTACAGTTCTCTTTGGTTTTGCAACCTCTGCTGTAAAGACATTACCAAGTGAATATTCAGATCTGCCTAAACTTTCAGAAAATGTTCTTCGTGGTTTCCCATTAATTAATGCTAAACTTCTTACAACATTAGCAATATTTTTGTGATTTTGTTCATATAGATAAATCATATAAGTAGCTGCTGAAATTGGTGGAGCGATTCTTGGTGTTCCCCATAACATAATTAGTAGTGATGAAACATCTCTATCAGTTACTTTTAGCTCTTTTAGCTCGGGTTTCAACCAAATTAACAATGATCTCAAAGATTCATAGATTTTACCAGGAGGACCACCTGATTCGGGATTATGATTATAATGCTTGACAAATTCCCCTCCAGCAGATTCTATACTTGGATCACCTTGGAATTTTGCAAACATGCCAAAATTAACAGCTCTTTTGCGATGTTCATATAATGTATTCCCCTTAACTTCAGGTAACAAAGTACCTGTTTGATGAAGTTTTCTAGCTTTCAATGCAAGAGCTTGTAACAAAATAATTATCGAATTTCTAATATTCTGATCATATTGTGCATCAAAAAATCGAAATTCAATAGTTCCATAACTTGTAAATGGAAATGCATCCACATAACGATCATCTGGAACTTCTTTTCTAACATATCTTGAAAATTGATTACGAGTAAAGGTAGGACTTGCATGAGGTAAATATTCTGGAATATTAGGACCCAATTGTCCTGAATTCTCTTTTAATCTGTAACTCCTAACACAATCAGGAGCAAGAATCATAGTTCTGCCATCATTACTTCTTTTCAGAAGCGTTCGACCTGATGTTTTTCCATCAAGAAAAGGAGAAGTGTTTGAAAGAGCAATTAGATGAGGAATGTATGCTCGTATCATATTATAAACAGTTTTCTTTTCCTTTTCACTCTTAAATCCTCCGAGGTGATGGTGTTCACCACAAGTTACTCCAGCTCTATATTCTGTTTGGAATGGGTTAAATCCTATAGGTTGGATGTTATATCCTTTAGTAATAGATCTTGAAGCTGCAATATAAAGAGTATTTATCCACCATTCTAACTCTTCCAAATATTCACAAGGTGGAGTAACTAATTCCAATAACCAAGTTATTTGAGAGATATTTGGATCTGGACCAAAAACATTAATCTCGATGGTTTTACCATTAAACTGATAATGCATCTGGACATAGTGAATAATTTTGCCATGTCTTTTGACGTCTTTTCGAACTACTCTCTTGATTTTCTTACGAATGTATTCAGGTACTTTTTTAGTGCTGCTTGTAAGGGATTTTAGGAAATTAAACGCACCATTGAACATCTGATCCCAAACAGCAACTAATTCTTTGCCATCTTCAAGTATATCCCCACTTTTGTTTGTAATGAAATTCTCAACCTCAATACCATGTGTAAAAAGCAACTTACATAAGGAAGTTGTTGGTTGAGTTTTTGAATTTCCACTTGTTGGGGGTACTTGGCTCATTTAGATCACTTTTACGTTTAATTTAATCTCAAATCATTTTGGTTTTTGATGAAGTAAATAATCAAATAGATATTGTTGAGTGAATGGATAGGTGTCTTCAGATTCTTCAAGAATTCTAGTTATTTCTGAAGCAAAATCCATTAATTTAGTTACTTCTGAAACTTTAGTTTTATTTTCATTTATTTGTTGTACAACAAAACTTCTTCGTAAATTGATAATATCTGCAAAGATATTCAGAATGAAAAGTTCCTCATAGACATTCTCACCCGAAGGATCAAATAGAGAATCTGTGTTGAAGTAAACTCCTGAAATTGAACTTAATTCTGAAACAACATCAGCTAATTGCTGTTGATTCTTGCATTTTAAGATTTTATCAAAATCACTCCAAGTGACTTTTGAGTCACTAATACCTTTTCTTTTAATTACTTTAGTAGGCCAATAGATTTTCAAAATTCGTAAAGCATTGATTCCTAATACGTATCTGATATGTTCAAAATTTATTCCTAGGTCTTTTGCCTTATTGGAGACGAGATAGGTTAAATGATCGCTTGCTTGTGGGACACTAAAGTAACTATGATCTGAACCATACATAGTCGAATAATGCCAATCTTCTACATTATTAATGCAGTTTTTGTAAAACACTTCGCAGTCATCACCTCTCATCCCTGAGGTTTCTGTCTTTATGTTAGGATGTTGTAATAATTCAAACATTCCAGGAGTTTGATAATCAAATCCGAAATGACCTATAATGACAGTAAAGTCTTCACTTATTGTTTGAGATTTCACTTCCATCACAACTTGATGAATATCTTGAGCAGTTTTATAATTCTGACAATCAAAAATTACTGGAAGCTTGTAATCCGCAGCAGTCTTAACTACAGAAATGACATTATCAGTAACAATATCCTTTATCCATTTTTCTGATAGAGGATGAAGCTTTAATCCTCGTGCTCCATAATCAATGCATCTTTTTATTTCCTCTATTGCCTTTTCACCATCAGTAGGATCTACACGACAAAAAGGCACTAGTCTTGAACCATATTCAAAGGTTTGGGCTCTTGTGAGAATATAATTGTTTGACTTCACAAAACGCGGGTCTGTTTTTGATGATAGAATATCATGCAATGGGAAAGTTACTATCTTATCTGCTAACCAACCAATATTTTGCGTAGTTCTTTTTTCCTTGAAAATAATCTCTTGTAATTTAGTGGCAGTTTTATTTAGTTTTTTAGGATCCTCAGGTGGCGTAAACGCATAATCCTCACTATAACTAGTCATTCGTTTGTGAATATCATATTTCAGCTTTTCATAGAAATCTAGATGATCTTTTGGTCTGATTATACGAAAGTCTTTTCCTTTCCCTCCAACAACTTCCTCTTTACCGAGATGTGTATGAGTATCAACCAAATTTAGTTTAACAGCTTTATTGTTTTCATTATCATGTAAGATTATCATTTAACTTATCCTCAAATTATAGTTGCGCTCTATTTAACCTTCTACTAAAGTATGTTCTTCTTATTAAATAAAGACTAATTTACATACAATTACATGAAACTACAATCTTATCTAAAAACCCTTTCATACATGCTAATGACTTGCACTGAAAATTCTGTCTGTAACTACAAAGTGACTTCAATGCCTAAATTCAGTTTTTTTAGCTGAAATTAGAACCTGATTTGCTGTTTAGACATACAATCACCTGATAAATTATTTATTAAGCTCATTTACTATCGTAGAATAAACCCATTCTTCAGAGGGTCATCTGGATCAAACATTAATTCACATCGTCCTGTTATGTGAGCAATTCCTTCTACTTAAGGTATTACTGCATCATATGGACCAAATTTAGTAGTTTTAACAATGATCAATAAATAAGCAATAAAAAATAATTTCTAAAAAATATACTGAAAGAAAAAAGAGATGAGAGAAAAAGTGTTGCTAACCGAAGAATGATTTCGCTAATAACCAAAGATCTTTAGAAACAACTTTTCTTTCAGCAATGGCTTTTTCAATGGGTTCATCTATAATTTTCATGCCTTGTAAACTAGCCATTCGTCCAAATTTACTTTCATGAATCAATTCAGCTGCTTTAGCTCCGTATCTTAAACCCAAATAGCGGTCGTAAGCACTTGGTGGTCCACCTCTTTGTATATGACCAAGAGTTACTGCTCTTACAGGTAATCCAGTTCGTTCCTTAATTTCATCAGCTAAAAATTCACCTACTTTAAGGTCTGCCAGTATTACATTACCAAATGAATCTTTTCCTACCTTCTCCACTTTTTCTTTCATTTCAGGGAAAATAACTCCTTCAGCTACAACAACAATACTGTAGGTTCTTCTTCCATCATGTCTTTTCTTTAGCAACCTACATAACTCATCTAAAGAATATTCAAATTCAGGAATAATTATTGCATTGGCATTACCAGCCATCCCTGCTTCAAGTGCAATCCAACCAGAGTGTCTTCCCATTAGTTCCAAAACAAATACTCTGTGATGAGATTTGGCTGTGGTACGTAGTCTATCAATTGCATCCATTGCAATATTTATTGATGTGTCAAAACCAAATGTTTGATCTGTAGCTTCTAGATCATTATCAATTGTTTTGGGTACTCCCACAACATTAGCTCCTTTTTCATTCAGAATTTTTGCAACGCCTAATGTATCATCCCCACCACAAGCAGCAAATGCATAAACATCTAAATTCTTTAGAGTCTTTAGTATTTTTTCAAACCCATTTTCTACTTTTCGCGGATTAATTCTTGATGAACCTAAAATTGTTCCACCTTCTTGAACAATTTCCTTTACTTTATCTAATGAAAGCTTTTCATATTCACCCTCAATAAGTCCTTTCCATCCATCGAGAAACCCTATAACTTCATAACCATTTTTAATTGCTGTTCGGGTAAATCCAGCGATTACTGGATTTAATCCAGGGGCATCCCCGCCACTCGTTAGAATTCCAATCTTTTTTGCCATGTTTAGTTTGCCTTCCAAGATTAACTTATTCTTATGAACAAAGCATTTTCTCTTTTTTTTAACTCTTTCTCATATAATTTAACTTCAAATTAATAACATCTTTACTCAGAAAATATTTATTGCTGTAAATAAATTATGGAATACATTGAATTTTAAACTAATAAAAGGTGAATGTATTGACATCTTATAATTATCTTTGGAGTATAGCAAAACAAAAGAGAAAATCTGAAAATCGTCTTACAGCATATCTCTCAAGAGTTATCGCAAGATATAGCCCATTTTACAGAGAGTGGTTTGAAAAGCACAATATAAATCCACATAAAATTGAAACAATTGAGGAATTTCAGAAGATTCCACCAATAACGAAAAGGGAACATATGGAAAATCCTAAAGCTTTCACATTAAATCCAAATCAACCAGATTGGTGGGAATGTGATTTTGACACTGAACCTATAACAAACTTTCAATCATTTAAGTATTGGATAAAATCATTGAATAAAACATACCTTCGAAGTATTTTTGGAAAAGAACAAACTGGAGAAGAAGAACGAATTATTATGGAGGCAGCTAATGAATGGTTGCCAATACACTTTCATAGTACAAGGGGTTCTGCTGATCCAGCGTTAATCGCTTATACTAAAAGGGATCTGCAGATTAATGTTCCTGAAATAATTGCTCATCTATATATGACTGGATTTAAAGCAAATTGGGAAGTATTTAATGTAATGCCAGCTTCACCTTCGATAACGTTCTTCCAAAGTGTATGGGCTCCATTATTTGTTGGTGGAGGTACATTCTTTACCTGTGGTGAGGAACAAACAGCAATTGAACAACAACTAAAAATTGCAAACAACATTACATTTGAAGCCTTCCTAGGAACACCATCTTATACAATAGCTTGGTTAAAAGTAGCAAATAGCAAATTAAAGAAAAAAGAAATCAACAAAATAAGTAGCTTTAAGCTTTGTTTACTAACTGGTGAATCTCTAACTCCAAAAAATAAAAAAGAAATAAAAAGTCTGTTTGATAAACTTGGTTCCTCTCCCTCAATTATAGAAAGTTATTCAAGTAATAGAACAAAAGTTTCTTTTTATGAATGTGATGAAGGAACAGGAATTCATCTAAATCCAAGGTATTTCTACTGGGAAGTTCTGGATACAAAAACATTGGAACCTGTCGAAGAGGGTGAGAAAGGTTATCTATGCTTCAGTCATATAGATTGGAGAGGTACTGCCTTTATCCGATTCAATACAGGTGATATAGTTGAGGGTCTTGTATGGGAGTCTTGTGATAAATGCGGATTAACATTTCCCAAAATATATGGATCAATAATTCGTGATAAAGGCTAATTATCAATTGAAATTCAAAATATAAAAAGTAAAAATAGTATCCTCTAAAAATTGAGGATGCTTTTTTTATTTAACTGGACGTTTTGAAACAGTATCAAGGTAATAAACAATACTCATTGTTGACAATGCTAAAGCTATAAAAGCAATAACTAAACCAAACCAAAATGTTGGTGATAATTTCACGGTACTTACTAAAAAGTCATTGTCTGCTGGCCAACCATATTCAGGTCTTGGTGAACCAGTTGCCCAACGCTCATAGATTAGACTACCAATGAGATAGAAGATCATTCCTAGAATTACTACTCCACCACCAATAGGACCTGGTCTTTCTCGTAAAAAGTAACAAGGTTTATTGATATAAGTTAACCAGAATAAATAGATAGCTCCTGCAAAGGCAGATAAGAGACCTAGACCCATTAACCATGGAGCTGCTTTTGGAAAGTTAAATAACTCGTTAGCGTCATTGAAAACAGTTTGTTGTCCTTCTTTCCATTTACCATTCCATCTAGTAAAGTAAGTATATTTATTAGTTTCGTCTCCAAAGTGATTTACATATGGTACCGCCATTGTAAATAGCATAAGTAAGAATGTAGCAAAAATTACACCTATGCCAATCCATTTCTGAGCTGGTCTTGTCATTTCGTAACCCAAATGTTTTTTCCTCCAACAGTAGTAAAGGTATGTTAATCGTTTTTAATTTTTTTGATGAATATATCAAATCTCTACTCTTTGCCATTTTTAAGTTTTGCTTTGATGAAGCTTATTCATTTATCTATAAATTTGATAACAACAAATTCATATTATTGTATTGTGTTCAATATAACTCTAATGAGTTGAGTAGTATGGCTAGAGATTTTTCAATTCGCATTAAATTCTGGATAGAAAAAAAGGGAGTTTCAATACTTGGTCCGGGACGAATTGCAATATTGGAGGCAATAGAGAGTACTGGTTCCTTAACTGAAGCAACAAAGGAATGCCAGATATCATTTAGGAAAGGTTGGAAGCTTATAAATGAAATAAATGAGCAGTTAGAACAACCAGTTATAGTTAGTGAGCGTGGAGGTAAAGGGGGCGGAGGAAAAACAAAACTGACTGAATATGGAAGTAAACTAGTACGTCAATATAAAAGAATAGAAAACGAGCTTAGTCTATTAGCTAACGATTCAAAAATTTGGAATGATGTTTAATAGAGTTAAAATGAATATGTCTTTTTAAATCCTAAGAATCACTCATTCTTTTCTCTGATTTTCTTTCTTTCTTTTCTTAATTTATCAAGAAATGAAAAACTAGAATCTTCTTTCTCAGGTTTTACTTTTTTCTCAGAGATAGGTGGTGTTATAGTGCTAATTGGTTGTGTGGCTGTTTTTTCTGGTTCAGTTGGTGGTTCTATACCGCTAACTTCCTCGGGAGTAGGAACTACTGATTCTTCTTGAGGAGTAATTGGTGGAGCTAATGAGATAGGTTCTTTGAATGAAGGTTCAGCTTCACTAGCTTCAACAACGGGTGGAGCATATTCTGGTTGAATGGCTGGTGTTTCAGGTGCTATGGGTGCAACAGGTGCTTCAACTTCTTCCTTATCAAAGGCTGTGGGTACTCTGCCAATTCCTAAAGGTTGAGCAGAAATATGCTGTGATCCAGAAATTGTAGGTACAACTGGTTCTGTTGGGTGAGTAACATCCACCATTTCAGTTTGAGGTAAGTCCATTCCTTTCTTGGTGAACAACATTAGACGACTAATTGCTTCAAAAGTTTCATTGATACCAATTCCTTTCAAACTTGTTGTTTGAATATAATAAGGTATTTTTAATCTTTTTGCAGTATCAATACCTTCAGAATCCAAGACCTCTCGGAGATCTTCAACATCATTTTTAGTACTTACTAAAACTTTAGGGATACCTGCATCTTCTAATTTACCAATCCATCTATCAAGAGAATCTAAAGTATCTCTTCTAGTTGTATCATAGCATAAAATTGCTCCATGAGCTCCTTTGGTAAAAATGTTGCTAATTTCAGCAAATTGATCTTGTCCACCGATGTCGCAAATTTGTAAGGCAACGCTTTCACCGTCGACTACTAATTTTTTGCTAAAGAAATCTGCACCTATAGATAGTTTGTAGCTTCCAAAGAATTCACCGGTGGTTAGATAATTACATATAGATGTTTTTCCAATGCCACCGTCACCAAGGACTACTACTTTGAAAAATGTTGCCAACTGATGGTTATCTCCGATAGATTTTGTATTATTCAAATTTTGTTAATTATTCAAAGTGAACTTAACATATTCCCTACAAAAATTGCCTATTTAAGTTTTCGATACGTACTAGTCTTCGACAAATTTTGTAATTCCACTAAATTTTTATCAATTTAGTATTTCTTCTTGAAAATAATTTTCTCTTCACTCTGATAATAATATTTAGGTATAGTCATATTTTAGGTCAATTTTTTCTAGTAATTTAACATAAACGAAGTTTTTTAAATCAAATAGTCTTCACAATAGTGTATATTTAGCGTTTCCAAGGAAAAATTATTAATTACCAAAAAAACTTTTAAGGAATATTAATAACTAGATGGTTGGAAAATCAATATCTGAATATCACCAAAAACGGATAGTGTTGGTTCAATGAAGCTCTCAAGAATCATTAAAAATAGAAAAGCAATGACTCCTCTGATGATTGGAGTAATTGTAGCAGCATCTGTAGTTGCAGTATTCTTCGTTATTATGGTTGCAACAGTACCTCTCTACAAGAAAGAAGTTTATGTTTCTGTAAGGGAAGGAAGTATTCAAGCTAATTCTACTGACAATAAAGCATTATCATTTAAAGTCATTTGTGATTATGATGATGGTTACCTAAAAAGAATTGAAATAGTTAGGGGAAATGAGCAAATTGGATACCGTGTAGTTAACTACCTATTAACAAAGAATGTTGAGAAATACATAACACTTGAATACTTATATGCAAATGTTGGAGTGACTCCTGCAGATCAAATTGAAGAAGGAACTAATCATTTGCTATTCATCAATGATGATACCTACAAATTAAGAATCTTTTATGAAGATGTCAACGGAAATAGATTTGATCCGCTAGATTACGAATTTATATATGACTAGTTTTTTGGGAATTCTATTACCATTTTTCACCTATTTTTTCTATTTAAATGGAATTTTTATCATAAAATTCCAAGTTCTCTTAACAACCTAGAGTTTTTTGTCTGAGTTATTTCCAAATACAAACATTTTAAAAGCTAATGAAACTATGTAAATGTATGTAATTATATATATACATACATGAAGAAGAACAGTGATGATGAAGTATGGTAGAAAAAATAATTGATATTTCAGTCATAAATGTCGGTGAAATAGACGGCAGAGCTTATATGAATAAGAGAGATATGGATCGAATCGGTGTAGATGATTTCGATATTATACAACTTATAAACGAATTTGAAGACAGTTGTGCAGTACAGTTACTTGAAAACGACGAAGTGGAAGTTGACACAGTTGCAGTAGACAATGGAATTCTAGATTCTGCAAACATTAGCGACGGAGATCGAGTTAAGGTTAGAAAAGCTCACTTAAAGAAGGAGCCTATAACCAGAGTGAAATTTGGTATTGAACCATTAGAAGGTCAACCAGTTGAAGAATGCATTTCATACATTTTAGAAAACTTTGATGAAATGACTTCTGTTTTAAGAAATAGACCAATTTACAGAAACCTACAAGTAGATTGGCCAGATGCTGGTTGTGGTCATGTTAAAATCAGCTTTTTAGAATCAGATCCTGAACTGGAAGGAGATGAAGTTGGAATTATAGACCCATCTGGAAAAGAAATCGAAGTACAGTTGGTACCAGCTAGTGAAATGTCATTTAACGCTGTATTGGTACTTGACGTTTCAGGTTCAATGGGTAAAGAAGATATGGTTGTTAGAGGAACAGGAACAGCAGTCGAAGGTTTACGAAGAGGTTTGAAAGGAGGACGAGATTTAGAGACTCTTCTCGATGAATTTGATCAAAAGAAAGTTTCAAGAATCAAGGGAGCAGCATTAGCCACTTTATTATTCTTATCCCAAAAAGTCAGCCGTGGATGGGGTGAACAACTATCTATAATCAGTTTCGCTGGTGATGTAGATGTGTTCGAAGTTGAATATGGAGGAAGTGGAGCAACACCAGTAATTGCTTGTACTGGCGAAGCAAAATCCGCAGGTTTAGAAATCATCGCTGATTATGTCTCAAAGAGATGTTCAAAGGGTGGTGGTTTAACCTTCATGAGTGGAGCTTTACAACAAGCATATGAAATGACATCAAGGTTTGAACCAAATTCAATTACCGGTAAAATGAATCCATGTATGATTGTTCTTTTAACTGACGGTCAACCAAACAAAGGCAATGGTCTAGGAATAAATCCTGTACCAATCGCAAGAAAATGTGCTAGAGATTACCCAAATACAGTTCTATACACAATCTCATTAGGAGAAGCTGATTCCCGTTTATTGAAACGATTAGCAGATATAGGTCGTGGAGAAATGTATGAAGCCACAGATCTAGGCGAACTAACTAAATTCTATGATTTACTTGCAAGAAGATTCATGATTTCATTGAAAACTGAACCAGCTGAATTAATTGAAGAAGTATCTGAAGACTTGTTTGAAGATGTTGAAGAAGTTGATGAGGTTGATGAAGTTGAACTAGCAATTGAAGAAGAATACGGTGGAGCTGGTGAAGCCATAGCAGACGAAATTGCTGAAATGGATGCATTAGAAGAAGAATTCGAAGAAGACGATAAATCAGAAGAAGACTATTAATCTTCTTTTTTTATTTTTTTTAACCTATTTTTTATAACTTTGTTTCCTTAATTGAAAAAAGAAAAAAATGAGATCGAGGAACTCGATCAATTAATCTATGGTAATATTATCAAGTTTACACCATGAATAACTAATAAGACGATTTGGAATACGCCCCACGCTATACAGGCAAATGATACAATAATAGCAATTGGGAACCAATTTAATATTTTTCCAATCATTGCCATTTGCTGTGTAAGTGTTCGTACCAGTACAAATACTATGATATCAATTGTTAAAAATATAGCAAAATAGATCCATTTCCCAGTATTTGGTTCACCGAAAATCGCTGCAAATAAAGCTGCTCCGAGTAATCCTGCAAGAAGTGCAATTAATGCTGCAACTGGTGTATCTTCAAGGGTTCGTAGTGTAAGTAAACACCCAATGACAACCAAAAATATTATTGTGAATGGATTAAACCAGATTAACCAATCACCTGCGTCAGGTCTATTTACTGCTAAGAATCCAGCAAGTAATAAGGTTAAAATTCCCATGGCTATTCCTATTTTTTCCATAATATCTACCATAGAGAAAAGCCTTGTTCGTTCACTTTCATCTTGCTTTTCAATTCGAGCGAATTTTCTAAATAGTCCTGCTGTTATTACTATAGCATCAAGTATAAGTACAATTGGTGAAATGATGAACATTACTAATTGAAATGTGTCGCTTACCATAACAAACTTCACCTATTACAAGAAAGAATATGACATACAGTTTTATTAACGTAATCATTCTGAATAACTAGTTTAAACCAAGAAGTCCAATATATCCACCGATTAAGAGAACTGAGAAAAGCCCCAAAGAAGTTAATACTTTAATGGATATATTGAATGTTTGATTAGTTTTCAGTCGGGGAATCGCTGCTCTTATGATTGTTCCTATCATTAAAACAAGAATAGTCTTAAAAATAAAATTCCCAGTTGTTGATAGTAAACGATATTCATACATAAAAGGAATTGGCAGATATGCACCACCTAAACATATTGAAATTATAATTCCTCCAATTAGAAATTCCATTAATCTCATGGATAAATTCCATAACTGATATTTACCATTCATTTTTGTTGGTGGATTTAGAATAGGATCTTTTTGACTTTTTACTTTATCAAAATAAGGTTGATTAAATTTTAATGCAAATGAAAAAATAGAGATACTTGTTGCAAGAGGTAAAAGTAGTACAAAACCAAATACAGGATTAAATTGAACAATTCTGCGAATATCTTCTGCTATTAGAGCTAAACAAAGAGATTTTTTCGTTAAAATTGGACCTGCTAATGCAGCAATTAATGGAATATCTAAGAGCATAAATTTAGTAACACTCTTCACTGAATCTTGAGTTGTGTTATTTCTTTCCAAATACTGAATAAGGAAAGTCAAGACACCAAATAAAAGAATCAATCCTAGAAGTAAAAGAATATCTCCTTCGAAAGTTAAAACCCCAACAATACCCGTTTCTGTTCCTCTAAAATCACCATATCTCCCAGCAATACTTGGTAATGTTTCGTACAGATTTATAGGAAGCACTAAAGAGCCAAGTAAAGGTAAAGCTACCATCAGAATTAACATGATAATCTGAACTATTGATTTTAGAGATACTTTTTCTTTTTCTCCTTTGAAAACTAACTTGAAATGTTCTACAATTGGAATGAATATTGGATTAGTATCAGTATTGTAAGACAATCGATTATAGAGTCTGCTGTTTATTTGTTCACTTAGGAGAGTAAGAATAATTACAAATACAAATCCCGGAAAAATTAGTAATTCAAACCAAAGAAATGCCATTTGTTTTTTCTCCATTATTCCATTTATTTCTCGTACTAAATATTTTATTGTTTTATCTAAATTTGCTAAAAACCTTTTGACAGTAATCTCCTTATATCAGTAACCCCAACCACTTCCTATGGATAAGATAATTACTTGTATATTTTCATAATTTTCTCCAGTAAGTCTTGCAAGTAAACCCTGTTTATTCACTTTCATTGGTGAGATAATATCATACATTCTTGGTTTATCATCAAGGTTACCTTTTTTACTTAATGCAAAACTGAATAATTCACCTTCTGGAGTTTCAACTCTCATTATAGCACTTCCCGAAGGAACATTAAGGTTCTTAACATCTTGTCTTATTTCTCCTTCAGGTAAAGTGAAAACTAATTGCTTGATAATACTTAAAGATTCTAAAATTTCATCACAGCGAACCATAAGCTCACCATACAAATCACATGAATCATAAACTGGTACTGAAAATGAGACTAAACCATAACCCGCATATGGATCATTTTTACGAATGTCATCAGTTATACCTGAGCTACGTGCCATAGGTCCAACTAATGCAAGCTTCTTTGCTGTATCTCTAGAGAGAAAACCAGCATCTTTCAACATACCTTTGAAGAAAATATTATTCCTTAATTGCTTTCTAAGTTTATCAGTAACTTTGGTTAATTTTTTCAGTTCATTTACAATGAAGGAAATTGACTTTTGATCAATATCATTCCAAATTCCGCCAACAGTAATTAATGAATGTTGATTATTTTTAAACACTAAATCATCCAATAGACCAGTAATTTTGTTACGCATTTTCATAGCTTTTGAATGTAAAATAGCATTTGATACTCCCTTAGCTAATGTCGCAATAAAGAATAAGTGGTTTTGTATTCTTTCAAACTCTAAAATGATAGTACGAAAATAAATCGCTCTATCAGGCACTGTAATTTTACTCCTAAGTATCTTTTCGATTGATTCAACAAAAGCAATCTGAAGATGTATAGGACAAGATAATTCTTTATTGTTAATTTCTTGAAGTGTTTTCATCCAAGAATTTTCTGCAATTGTTTTGCTAAAGATTCTTAAATTATCTATTTCTCCATCAATTTTTGAAGCAGCAATTTTATCCTTATGTATCTTTAATAAAAAACGAATGTACTCTTTGGTAAAGAAATTTTCAATTTGAATATTCTTGTCGAAAATAGCTCGAGTCGTTGTACTTTCAGTCTTTTCAAAAGTCATACATATACCTTCTCTCTAAAATATTTCAGTACTACTTTATCTTCTTTTTGAATATTTAGGATGTTATTTCTAAAAAACAATTTCAAATAAATTACATTACTCCAGTTGATTTGCATCATTACTGCAGTTTTCAACATAAAAAATAATATCTAGTTTAGTTAAGTGAACTTGGGTATTAGATATGAATAAAGCAGAATCCCATTCTGTTGGAGACGTTCTGATTGTTGGTGCTGGTGCGATTGGTGGAGTAACAGGTGCAATTCTACATGCTGCAAAAAAAGATGTTTGTTTAGTTAATAGAAAGAGTCTGCATTATAAAGAAGTGAACAAAAACGGTTTGATAATTGAAGGATACAGTGAACCTTTCTTTGTTCCTATAAAATCAAGTGTAAAGGAACTTGATAGACAGTTCAAACATGTGCTTGTTACTGTTAAGAACCTTGATACAGATAGTGTTATGAAAGATCTAAAGCGCTACATTTCCTCAGAAAGTTTAGTTTATAGTATGCAAAATGGTTTTGGTAATACAGAAATTATGGAAAAACATATTCCAAAAAACCAAATAGTTGCTGCTGTAGTAGGTTGGGGTGCAAATAAAATAGCACCTGGAAAAATAAGAATTACTTCTAAAACTGGAGATTTTGTTATTGGTTTTGAAGATGGACAAAATACTGATGATCCAAGACTTAAGGAAGTAAAGGATCTTCTATCTCTATGGAGACCAACAATCGTTACTGACAATATACTAGGATATCGTTGGTCAAAACTAGTTGTAAATTCTGTTACTTCACCAATAAGTGCATTATTAGATATAAGTATAGGAGAAATGTTTGCTGATGAAAGGGTATGTAAAATTATGTCTGCAGTAAAAGAGGAAGGGATACAAGTAGCAGAATCACATAATGTTAAATTAGAGCCAGTTGATGGCTTAAAAATACGGAACTTTTTTTATAAACCTAAACCTAATGATAATTTGTTTACAAGAACAAAAGGTCGAATAATGAGTTTTATCATAGCCAAAGCAGGAGCGAAAAGGCATGGTAAAATTCGATCTTCTTTGTTATGGGATCTACAACAAAGCAGAAAAACTGAAATAGAATTCATTAATGGTTATATTGTAAAAAAAGGTAAAGAATCAAAATTAGAGACACCATTGAATAGTTTTCTTGTTAAAGTTGTTCATGAACTCGAACGAGGTAAACGTAAAATCGGACTACATAATTCAGAAGAATTAGTGAATATAGCTAGAATTTCAAGCGAGAAAATAAAGGATCAAGAAAAAAGATAGTAACTAAATGTCAATAAAAACGCAGGTGAGACAGGAGGCACATAAAGTACTTGCTACCGGATAATGGAGAAAAAAATCAAGAATTGTATCAAAAGGCTGTAAAATTCTTTCATAATATGGCTTTTAAAATTGAGAAAGAAATTATATTAGTTGGTACAAGTGGTAAAAAGCATCATTTTGATTTAGTCGTTAAAACTGACTCTGATTTAGAAATTCGTGAAATACTCGTTAAAATTGTTGATTGGAAGAGAGCAGTTGGTGTTGATAGATTGATAAGATTTGAGAGAGTTTTAAATGATTTAAGTGATAAGAAAGGAATGATTATTGCCAACTGTTTTAGTGATTCTGCGGTAAAATTTGCTAAAAGGTGTGGTCTGATTATATACGAAAGAGATCATCTACAGATACCACAAGATTAGAACTTAAAAGAAAGATTCGAGTGTTGATTGACCTTCCCTTAAAGGAACCGCATTAAATCCTTCTTTTTGTAAATCTCTAGCAAGATCAGCTGCATTACCAAATATTGTAAAGATTTTCTCAGGTTGACTTTGTTTAACTATTTCCAACAAACTTCCATAGTCGGAATGGTCGCTTATTGTAAAAGCTGCATCCGCACCTAAACGATACTTATAACTTGTTTCATCCTTTGCCCAACCTGAAAATCCTACTATTTTTAAGTTGTATTTCTTTTTTAGACTACTTAGTACAGGATCTCTAGCTCTTGTATGATTATAGAAAAGAATCCATGGATTAGTTTTATCAAAAGATATACTGTGCAAATTCTTAGGTAGTTGATTTGTTTCGTATAAATTCAAGCCTAATTCTCTATGAAGTTGTTCCATTTTCCATATAGAATTACTGGAAACTCTAGAATCGCACAAATCACCTAAACAATAATTCAAAAGCTGTGATTTTCCAAGTGGATAACCAAGAAGAGCTACAGGATATCCTTTTGCTAATTCATTTTGCACATATTCTCTTGCTTGAGATATCTGCTTTTCAAAGGCTGGAAATTTGTAGTCACGATTACCCCATGTTGCTTCCAATATTAATATGTTACATTTTTGAGGTTTGTATCCTTTTAAATAACCTCTATCTTCGATATTAATATCCCCAGTGTAAACTATTTTTTGTCCACTATCTTTTGCATTAATCACTGCAACAGTTGAATCAAAAGTATGTCCCCCAGGTACGGTTGTAATGGAAAATTCATCATTTTCCCATGAATCATGTTGCGAAATTGAATAACCCTTCCGTTCCAAGAAAATCCTTGCAGTAGCTATTGAGCATACAGCAGGAGGAATAATTGTTGGTCGTTTTCTACTATTAGGTAGATGGTCTGTGTGACCATGAGAAATAAACATGCAATTAGCTGTAGGATCAACAATTTTAGGATCCAGTAATAACTCAGATTTAGTGAATTTTAAATATACTCGGTTTTTACAAAAGATATTCAATAGTGAAACAAATCTCCATAGTTCTCAGATAATTGAATTGTTCTTAATATAATTAGCTTTAGTCTATTTTTACTCCTACAATTTATCTATATAGAATTTGTCATGAGAAGATTTTAATAGGATATAATTCTCGTTCAATTGGAAAAATCCGGAAATGTTGTTTTACTAAAAATGAACTGAAAAGTGGATAGAGATGCTCCCAACTTGGTTTGAATCTTTGGTGGAATCAGAAGTACTAAATGCTATATTTTTCGTTTTACCAGCGATGTTTGCAAATGTCACACCTATGCTTTTTGGTGGGGGTTTACCAATGGATTTCCGCAAAAATTGGTTTGATGAGAGGCGAATTCTAGGTAATAATAAAACAATAAGAGGATTCATTGCAGGCTGTGTGGGCGGTTTTTTAATGGGTATATTGACTATGTGGTGGTTTAACAACATTGTAGATGCTGGATTCACACTTACTCTGGCAAATGGCTTCTTCCAAGGTATGGGTGCCGTAATAGGTGATGTTGTAGGTTCGTTTATCAAAAGAAGAAGAAACATTCCATCAGGTGGTTCGCTAATGGTTGTCGATCAAACTGGTTTTATGTTCTTTGGTTTATTATTTGGTTTAATAGGAGTAAATCCTCTATATCCATGGATTTATTGGATTATTATGCTACCATTAGCAGCAGTAGTTCACTTTGCAGCAAATGCTGTAAGTTATATTATGGGTTGGAAAGATGTTTGGTGGTAAAAAATAATTTCCTAGGTTGTTTTACCATTATTGGTAAATTTTTGTAATTAAACACAAGCTTATAAATAACCGAAATAAGATTGATATAGAAAATCTATCAGTGATTGAATTGACTTACGTACCACCAAAGAAGAAGCAAAAGGGCGGCACTAGTGGCTTTGGCGACTTGGTATATGTTTTAATGTTCTACATTATGGAAGGTTTGTTTATATTTATAGGAATACCTTTCTTGATTTTAGCATTCGGAGTGATTCCAGTAGCAATGTTTCTGGTTATTACTCGAGGTGGCGGGAGTGAGTCTGCAAGTTTGTATATCTTGATAAGTTTTGGTGTCCTGATCGTATTCTTCCAAATTTTGGGAATGCAATTCTTTGTTCGAAAATATGTTCTTGAACCACATAAAATGACATTTGGTGAATGGTTGAGATGGAAATTCTCACCAACTGAAATTAAGAAACGAAGAACAGAAAAAATCGCACGATCACGTAAAATGGAAGAATGGTACGGTAGTATGGATAGGGTTTATGAATCTAGGGAACGACTAAAGGACGAACAACAATATAATCTAAGAGGTGAATGGTTCGGAGAAGATGGTGATCCTGAAATGAAAGCATCATCTGAAACCGATGATGCGACTATCGTTTTAGGAGAAATTGAAGAAATTTCAGATATTTCTGCAGAATCCAGTAGTAGCGAACCAGAAAATCTAGAAATAGAATCAATAGAAGAGGATTCTTCATAGTCTTACTAATTCAGTTCTTTTTCGCTTTTCTTTCATTCAAAAATCGAAGTTTTCCAGAAGATAAAAGGTTTTTTAAAATCAGATAAATCTTTGAATGATATCTAATCTAGTTATCTATTCATTGTTAGAAGGTTATTATATGTTCAAAGAAAAAAAAGACCGAAAATCAAATGAAATGGTCGTAACTCCTTGGGAAGTTAGTGGAACTATTGATTATAAAAAACTAGTAAAAAAATTTGGTACAACACTACTTTCAGAGAAAGAAATAAGCGCATTAGACAAATATAGTGAAGGTAATCTACATCTCTTACTTAGAAGAGGTCTATTCTTTAGTCATCGTGATTTTGATTGGATTCTAAAAATGCTTGAGAAAGGAGTTAAATTTTCACTTTATACCGGAAGAGGACCCTCAGGACATACTCATTTAGGTCATTTAGTTCCTTGGATATTCACAAAATGGTTGCAAGATATTTTTGATGTAGAATTATATTTCCAAATGACAGATGATGAAAAATTCCTGTTTAGTCAGAAACTATCATTTCAAGAAACAAGAGATTTCGCATATGAAAATGCCAAAGATGTTATGGCTGTGGGTTTTGATCCAAAAAAAACTCACTTTATTTTCGATTCACAATTAACATCAACAATGTACAAAATTGCTGTCGAAGTAGCAAATCGAGTTACCTTTTCAATAGCTAAAGCTGTATTTGGATTTGTAAATGAATCGAATATTGGTATGATTTTTTATCCTTCAATTCAAGCTATGCCTTGCTTTCTCCCTTCGGAATTAAAAGGATCTAATGTCCCTATACTTATTCCAGCAGCGATTGATCAAGATCCCTACTGGCGAATCACTCGAGATGTTGCCCCAAAATTAGGTTATTACAAACCAGCTGCTATACATTGTAAATTCTTCCCTGGACTTGCTGAAGGAGGCAAAATGTCAGCTTCTGAACCTGATTCTTGTATATTTACAACTGATACTCCAAACAATGCAAAGAAGAAAGTAATGCGTTCATATACTGGAGGAAGAGCTACTGTTGAAGAGCAAAGCGAATTAGGTGGAGAACCAGATAAGTGCAATATTTATTGGTATGAATATTATCTATTTGAACCAGATGATAATAAAGTCAATGAAATGCGTTCAAACTGTCTTGCTGGAAAATTACTATGTGGTCAATGTAAAAAAATTCTAGCTGAGAAAGTCAAGCAATTTGTATCGGATCATCAAGAAAAAAGAAGTAAATTTACAGATGAAATGATTACTAAGATGATAATAAAAGAATGACAACTAAAGCACAATTCAACGTAGGAATATTGGCAAACAGTTTTTCTTCTTTATTTGTTCGATAATATCATCTAAAGTTTTGATTTGTAATTTGAATTTAGTTGCATAACTTCCAATTGCATGTATGGTATGGGAATCACTACCACCTATACAAGGCAATCCCATAGACTCAGCTGCTTCCTTAGCTTGGTCATTAGCTCTTTTTGATCTAGAACCATTTACTTCGATTGCATCTAGATTCAAGTTGTAGATTTCTTCTCCTAAGCCCAGCATTGTAAATGGATGTGCAGCAATAGCTATTCCACCATCTTTATGAATAATTTCTATGATTTCTTCAGGAGTAAGATTAGTGGAAGGAACTGCGGAAATACCATAAGCTAAAATATCCCCTTGTCTAGTTGAGATTTCAACAGAAGAAGTAAATACTCTAATTTGAAATTTCTCTTCATAGCTTTGTAAAGTTACACTTAGTAAATCAGGAATAATATTATGATCAGTTATTACGATTGCATCAACAACGTCAACAAGTTCTGATAGTGTTTCTTCAACCATTAAATTACTATCAAAAGAATAATTGGTATGTATATGCATATCAACAAGAAATTCATTTTCTGATTTTTGATTTGATCTTCTCTTAACAACTGATTGATCCATAATTATACAGACCTTAGTTATCTTCAAAATTATAAGAAGATTATTTTATTTCCACCTTGTCTTTTAGCTCGTTTTAGAGCTTTATGAGCAAGTCTTTGTGCTTGTCCTTTAAATAATCTTTTCGACCATTGATAAGGTCCTGTAGGTCTGATAGGAGTATATGGTCCTCGTGCCACTCCAATGCTAACAGAAACGTCACAACCACATTCTAATCCAATGTTTTGAATTTTACTTAGAATAAATTCCAAATCATTGACTATTACATTATGTGATAACGCACCAGTCAACCTTAGCATACATTCCTCTGTACCTCTCTTTTCATCTAAACCATAAATAACTTCACCTAAGTGCTTGCGAACAAAGTCAGAAACTAAATGCGTTAATGCACCAGTTACTTCATTTGGCTTATACGTAGCCCAACCTTGCTTTTCTGATATTTCCTTGAAGTTATCTAAATCAATGAATATTATTAGTTCTTCAACTGTTTCTAATGCCAATTTGGAGTCGACACACCCTTCCAAATAATCACAATGAGAATATCCTCTTTAATAATAAGTATTTCTCGAACTCTAAAAATGCGTATAATGCTCAACAAGGGTTAGTAGAGTATCAATGGAAATTTTAATACAGCTATTAAATTACAAAATTAGAAAATCTAAGGTTGCCAGATTTAGACGTAATCGAAGTATTCATAAAGTTAGTATGTTGAGAAAAGCAAAATGAGGGATGTCAAATTGACAGATGAAAACTCAGATAAAAATAAGGCTTACATCCTCGTGTCAGTTGAACTTGGAAAAACAAATGAAGTATTAGCTAAGCTGAAACAGATTCCTAACGTAACTTCTGTGGCAGTAATCACAGGTGAGTATGATATAATAGTTCGTGTGGAAACTGATACAATGGATGAAATGTATAATCGCACTCAAGAAATTCATCTGATTGAAGGCATTTTAGAAACAACTACATCTATAATACAAAAGGAATTCTGATATATAATATTCTGGAGAGTAACAATCTGATGGGAGATCGAACTACAAGACCAATAAGCAAAATCAGCAGAAAATATACTTTCATAATACTTGCAGTTCTCTCTGGTATTGTAGGCTCAATATGGATAGCTATAGATACTTACACAAGTGAAGCTATAATATCAAATGAATATGCTTTTGCTATTCAATCAATGATTATTGGTATTATTGTAAGTATTTTATTTGTACTAATTTTATGGATTCCCATTAGCAAAAAACCATTTGAGCAATATTTGGAAAAAATTAGGAAAAAACGAATAGACAGTCAAGATGGTGATAATGCTCAGCTATCTTTAACGAAGTCAGAAACTAAGAAAACAAAGCGAAAGTATTCATTTCTTGGGCAGTGGATCGATCCACAATTTAATGGTATACGTATTCCATCAAAAAAGATGTTTCTCTGGTTAGGTTTCTCTGGATTATTTTCAGGAATAAACACTGTTGTTTATTTTATCCTCATAAAAAGAATGGACATCTCTGTCTTTCTTCCTATATCTCAATTTGTTGTTGTTTATCTATTAATTGGCGATTTGATTATTGAGAAATCAGCACCAGCTGCAGTAGAAATTCAATCAATTATTATGATTGTTTTAGGGGTAATATTAGCAGCTATTGATTTTACAAATACTGGTTCATTGAATTGGCTTAATTTGATACTAGTATTTCTAGTTTTAAATGTCAGTGCAGCGATCTATGTAATTTTCCAAAAGAAAGCGATAAGCACTAAAGATCAAAAAGGAAGAACCCTTGACTCCACGAATGTTAGACTCTGGACTTTACTATTTATGGCTGTATTTACGATAATTTTCTCTCTACCATTCATGGATGGAGCTGGTTGGTTGCTATTCAAACAAACATTTCAGAAAGCCTTATTTCCAATTGCTTTATCGATGCTTTTGGTCTTTATTTCTAGGATTTTTTATGTAAGAGCATTATCCATGGGGAAAATGTCAATTGTTAATTCCTTATCATCCGTTTCTGTTATTGTAGGTATTCCTATAACAGTTATATGCAGTCTAATTTGGCCTGAATATTTCCTTGCTGTCACAGGAGAGTTAGCTTGGCTAATTTGGATGCTTAGGGGAATTGGTGTAATACTGGTGTTCAGTGGAATTGTTGGACTTTCACTAAGTGAAGTAAAGATAATGATTTTAGCAAAAATCAAAGCTGGTGAAGTCTGTGATATAGCTAAAATTAAGGGTATATCTAGTGTGGAAAAGGTGTCTGCAATTACTGGAAAATATGACTTGATGATTATCTTACGTTCTCGAACAATAGGACGAGGGTATCAACCAATAGTTGATCAAATGGCGAGCTTACCTTGCTTAGATGTAATAGTTTCAAGCTCAATTCTAAAGGAATGGAACGCCTAGAAGCTTTAACCTGTGTATCGCAAAGCTTCACTAGGTGGTATTTTTGAAGCTCTTCTTGCAGGAATAACTGCTGCAATAATTGATAAAGCAATAGTAATCGCAGTGAAAATTCCTAGCATAGTCCAGGGTATAATAAATTTAAAATCATATTCAATTAAGTATTGAGAATACATACCATAACCCAAAATAAATCCATTGACTAAACCTATAACCAATCCAACAAATGCTACCATAAATATTTCCACTACAACAGTAGTTATAACTTCAGCTCTATGGAATCCTAAAGCACGCATCATACCAATCTCACGAGTTCGTTCTGTGATCCCACGTAGGGATACAACTATTAAACCCAATACCCCAACAACAAGACCTAGAGATACAAAAGCTTGCATAAAACTCACTGATTGAATTATGAATTCCATTAAACTCTCCATTCTGTCTCTTAAACAAAGTGTATCGAAACCAAATAATTCTGCTTCAATGTTTCGACTTACTTCAACATTTTCTTCTGTAGTTAAACTTGGATCTGTTTGAATTAAATAAGCAGAATTATTGAGTACATCACCAAAAATCGGTGAATCCTCACCAGTGAAGAGAAAACTTGAAAATAACATTGAATATGAAGTAGTTTCTATAAAAGCAATTAATGTATAATTTCCTAAAACAGTAGTTTCGTTAACAGGGTCATATTCTGGAATTGTAACTGTATCTCCTAATTCTAGATCTAACCAGTATACTTTTCCTCCCTCATCAAAACCAACTTGCTGTAACAAATTTGGTAATATAATATATCTATTGGCTCCATTTTTTGCTGCATCCCATGGATTTTCTTCCAGATCTTCCCAAACCTCTGTAAACTTATACTCAGTCATATCTAGAAAGTCCTCATTTATTCCCCACATGTCTGTTGGCACAGGAATTTCTTCAACTGTTTCGTGCGTTTCATTTGTAGCAATAAAATTAAGGTAAGTATATGCACCAGATAATGAAAATTTGAATTTCAATCCCACAACTCGTTGTACATTAGTATCTGCATCCTTTATAATATCAATAGGATCCTCTTCAAATAAAACACTACCAAAAGGTGAGTAAGCAATTATATCAACTCCTCCTTCTTCTTTTGTAGCGAAATCATCAAAACCTAAAGTGAAGCTTCCAGTGAAGACTGATAGAAAAACGTTCGTCGTCAAAATAACACCAAAAATTGCGAATGTGAGTGCTGATCTTGTCTTCTTCTTACCGACATACCTCATAGAAATAATTCCCATTGATCGCATTCTTCTAAATCTTTGAAAGACATCATTGAAT
>JAHLVW010000042.1 GCA_019058275.1 Candidatus Heimdallarchaeota archaeon | reverse complement strand
TGCCCAACAATGCACCAATAAATGTAGCAAATAATTCTGAAACTAAACTTTGCCAAAAGAGTTCTTCAAAAAATCCCAAATAACTCACCACAATAATCCTTTACATAAAACTGTAAACCAACTGGTTTTAAAGATATAGTAGAAAAATAGATTAGTTTTAAATGATATAGAAATAAGAAATTGGTGGGCCGTATCGGATTTGAACCAATGACACTCAGGTTATGAGCCTGATGCTCTACCAAGCTGAGCTAACGGCCCTTGGTATAATCTGCTGAAGTTCAATGAATATTTAAAGTTTTTTTCATGCAAATTAAATACAAATCAAAAGAAGCACTTTAGGTAGTTATAAAGATTATTTCTACATTGTCTACCCATTTTCCTTCAAATTCAACAAGTTTAGTATAATTCTCATTTGTTACTTTGATATATAATCGAGCGGAATTAGCATTTAATAATCGCATTCTTTGTTCTATTTTATAGGCTTTTAATTTTATATCTAATCTAAAACTCATTATACAATTGACATTCAAAGCATTTCTACAGCTGACAACCATCATTCTGTCATCTTTGAATGCTAACATATCTATTTCCATTCTACGTTTGTAATATCTAATAATTAGATTTGATGATACATTAAATCCATCCGATTCAAGTAATTCTTGAACTTCTTGTTCAAACTCTCTCCCTGAATTATTAATATTCATTGTAGTGTAAAATTCGAAATTATTAGGTACTTTATTGAATAGTTGTTTTTCGTTTTTTTCCAGAACGTTTTGTGTTACCTTAGAAAGGTTTTGTTTCGATTTATAGAGAGTAGAAATTTGAAAATCTTTCTCTGTTTTCAATTGAACTTTTTTATTATCCTTTAGAAGATTTACTCTATCAATAAGTAAGGTCGGATTTTCTAGTATTTCCTCTAAATCGTTTTTACCTATAAGCACTATATTAATTGCTTTTCCAAATTCCTTTGTAATCTTTTTGTTATTACTATAAAGCTCTCCATTAATCAATAATACCAGATAAACTCTTTCTCCTAATTTTCTCTGAAAGTGTTGTAATCTCGCTATTGCGTAATCAGTTTCTCTGTAAATCGATGTTTTTCCGAAAATTGTTTTATACTCAACTAATATGAGTGAATTTTCATCTTTGTTTATTATGAAATCATCAAAAGCGTGTTTATTACCAAATTCGTTTTCAAATGGATAATCAACTACAATTTGAGCATCTGAAAAAATCTTAAATTTCGAAGAGGAAAAAGCATTTCGTATAATTAATCGCATATTTTCTTCTATCTTTCTTTCTGTGTGGTATCCATTGAAATATCTAGAATAAAATGATTTAATTGGATAACCAATTTCAAGTAATTGATTTTTCATTCTAAAATCGGCTAATGTTTCTACTGTTAATTTGAAATCTGGATGAGTGACTATAAGACTGATTTGCTCTTTTTTATTTGAATAATGAGGAAAATTAACTTCTATTTTCGTCATTGAATTTATTTCTCTAGTAACTGTAGGTATAATAATGGGTGAATCCTCATCTTTTTTACAAACAAATTCCTTATACTTGAAAAAATCAATAATATGGTTATTTAACTCTGAAGATAGTGTTACTTTTCCCCATCTGTTAATTTTCGCTGATGATTTAATAAACACTTGATTGTATTTATCACGATAGATCTCAAATTGAGCGCTTTGCCGTCCACCTGCAATTATTAATTCTAACTTTGAAAAGTTTATATCTAATCTCTCAGCAGTCCTCTCTCTGATTGATTTTAATCTCATACACATTTTTGTTGGAGTTAATTGTTTGTGGATAATATAAGTTATTTTTTGATATTTTTTTGTTAATTCTCGCAATTCTCTCAGGATGAATTCATTTTTTGGTTTGAGAAACACAACACTTCTGATTTTCTTTTTATTTTTTCGAGTTGTAAAGATTCCATTTTCTGAATAAATAATTGATGGAATTGATAAGAATTCTTTAACTCCAATTGGTGTGTTAAAGACATAATCAACCTTTATTGTTTGCTGCTCATTTTCTCTTTTCGGGATGTAGAAATATTTTCCAATTTCCTTTTGAAAATTTATTCCTTTACTAGAAACAGTTTTCTTGTATCCTTTGATTGTTAAGTCTGTAAAAATTGTAAAACCTACTTTTTGTACTCTTTTATGATTTTCAAAGATAATCTTTCTATTATTGTTAGTTAATAGCATTCTTGATTTGTGTATACTTTGATTTGCTACTTTTCTTCCTATTCCATTTCTTTGTTTTTCTTCCAGAAACATTTTTTATCATGTACTATAATATTAAGCTTAATATATAGCTATTATTTATAGTGATTACCGAAAGTAATAAAGTTATGATTAAACAATTAATTGAATAATTAGTATGATGTACAGCTTTTCAAAGGTGCATTTAAGAAAGAAATTTCTAATAGTATAATGGAACGCATTGATAGAGAGAGAAACCGTGTCTGAACCACTTACTTGGAAAAATGATCCAATCTTCTTTGATTCAGAACCTTTACCTGTTAATCAATGGCTAAATGCTAATGAGCTTATAGAGAAAGGACAAGCAAAGCAGATTTTTCTCTCTGATACTGAAATGCTTAATCTTTATTCTATTATGGTTCGTAAAAGTGATTTTGTTAGAGTGAAAACATCTGATCGTATTATGGCTAGGTTTCCCTTCGTTGTTCTAGGCAAATCTGAACAAGAACTAATTAGAGCTAAAATCCTCCTTCTTTCTGAGTTTGTTCGCAATTACTTTTACCAATCAATCAATAAATCCATCCTTCAATGGAAAGACACCATTCTAAAATATCTAGAGAAAGGTTCTTTGCCTTATCCTATAGTTAGATGTTGCTTCGAATTGATGCCAACTTTTCCTCCTTGTAATGATAGTGTTTCTCACTTCACTAGTGCTCGGGGTGAAAAATTCAAGATGCCAACTACTTTAACCAATGAGTTAGCTTATCTAGCTGGTATGGTTAATGGTGATGGCAACCTCCAAAAATACACTCTTCGAATAGTCGACTACTCAATCAAAAACATTAAACAGCTTCAAACAATGTTCCAAGTATATTTTGATCAAACAGGCAACATACTTTACAAAACACCAAACTCTCCGGAAGTAGTGATAACAAATCTCTGGGTAGTAAGGTTTTTCTCATTTCTAACAAGTCAACCTATTGGAACTAAGAAATATGATTCTTTAAGGGAACCTCTGATATTTACTCAAAATCCCTTTCGTTCTTACTACTGGTCTGGTGTGATGGATGCAGATGGGAGTTATAAGAATAATCAAGTGAATTTTGTCAGTGCATCAAAGGAATTTGCACAAGATTTTCTACATTTCTTAAATTCAAATAACATTAAAGCAACCTATACTGAAAGGGAAGATAAAACAAATGTTGTTTATATCCCTAGTTTATATAAAGATAAACTTAAGCAATTACTAATTTGTTTACATCCTGTAAAAAGTGAAGAATTTGCTATGCTAACTCATTCACAGACCCAGATGATTGCTTTCTTTAATGGATTTAGAAAATCCGCTTTAATTGATGGGTATTTTGATTTTAGACTAATTGATAACCTAAGTGTAACTGGTCTAGGTCAATCACTTCGTAATTTTAGAGGAAATTTATCAAGAAGAGCATTTGTGGGGAATCTAACACTTAATGAGAAAACTCTTCAAGCAATTGAAGATGGAAAAATGAGCATAAACATCTCACATTTATATGAAATTCTAGAGACTAATGGTTTGCTTCTGATGCCTTATCTCTCTCAAGAGAAATCAATTCGCTACCACATTCGAGCCTCTAAACGAGTTAAACTAGATACTCAACCAAATGAGCAGCTAGCTTCACTTCTACAACCTCTTACATTCCATAAACATAGAGTGACTATTCCAAAAACACATTTACAACTCAAACAAGAAATAGAAAATCATTTTGGTATTGATTTACAAATAGATAAAATAACAAGTAAAGTTCTTCTTAAATTCATTAAAACATTTATTGAACTAAAACAATAGATTCCAACATAATTTTTCATGAAAAGTAGATTTCTTTGAATCGTTAACGTAACACTAATGTACAAGAGGGGTATTTCGAGGCATTTCTGAAGATTAAAATGGATTTTTTGCTATTTTAAATCGTTTAGAATCAACCTTAGATTTTTACTTTCAGACTTTTTTACTAGTAGAGAGTTTTTCATCAATTTCAAAGATTCTTGTGTTGGTTTTTGGATTTTGTTACCAGCAATTCATTTACTTTTAGGATTTTCTTACCAGTTAGCTCTTTAAATAGCTATTTTGTCGAGTAAAAGACTAGGAGATGTCTATGTCAGATCCGAACTTATTGATTCTAAAACCCGGTTTGGACCATACCTTCCCTGAATTTAACTCCAAGATCAAATTCACTGCTGTTATGGAAGAGGTGTTATACACACTCTTATCGTTCTTTTTCTTAAGTGGTGACTCAAAGTTCACCAATGTGGTGAATGATTTAATTAGAGTGCTTGGTCACACTTCCAAAACCACTGGTTCAACCTTAAACTCTCTTGATCAGCTAGGCTTAATAACTTACTACCAAGATAGTAGATATAAAACGATTGAGCTAGAACTTGAGAACACTTTCTTGAAGAGTGTTATAGCACGCTTTTTTGGCATAACTGACTTTACGAAAATGAAATGTAAGAAATTAAAGCGAGTTCTCTATGGTTTTTACCCAATCCGTGATTTTGAGCAAACAATGTCATTGTTCCAGAGTGAAACAAAGCGTTTGGATCTACTGATAGATGAGTATAATTACTTGTTTGATTGGGTAAAAAGTATTGCAGAATTAGAAAGACTTGCGAAAATGACTCACTCTATTGATGACCCGGTTGATGGCAATCCTATTTTGTTGTTTATTGATAGAATTGTTAGTGGAATGAATTTTCAACAATCAATTCAATCTTCGGATTTGTCTGTTCAGCAAATAGCAGATATCATCACTGAGGTTGTCTCTGAGTTTGAAGAGATTCCCCCCTGGTCAGATGCTGCAGTTATTGGTGGGTATAATCCTTGGGTTATCTTAGAGGAGGAATTGGAGTGAGTTATGTAAAGAATGAGCTTAAAGAACGAATCTATTCACTTTTTTCCCAAGGAGAGTTTGGTGTAGATGGGCTTTCTTGTACTGAAGTTTCGACAATTATTAGCAAGGAACCCAAGGATATTAATCAAATATTGAAGGGGCTAGCTGATTCTGGAAAATTAACTCGAGTAAAAACTAAGCAAGGCGTTAATCAAAAAGCCTTTATGTATACATTGCCATCTGAAGAAACTAATGAGGAGGATCTAGATCAGCTATGTAACAATTGTCAAAGATATTCAGGTTTAGAGAAGTGTATTTTGCTTGCACTAGTAAAAGAAACTGCTGCTTGGGCTTTACGAGGTGACTTGATGGCTCGAGCAAACGCAATCAGTTTGAAAGGTGTCAAAGGGTGTGCTTATCATGATCCCAGACAAAAAGGTCAATGCAAACGGAAAACGATGAAGGATTTTATCAAAAAGAATACCGATACTATTACCTTTGAATTTCGATGCCCAATAGATAGGTGCGAGAGAGTCATTGATGAACTCAGACTTTCTATGCAATTAAAAAACATTGGGGCAAACACTTTGTACTGTCCTCATTGTGGGTCACCGATTAATTTTACGTTCAATCATGGGTTGGGACGATATAATGTTCAATACTGGGATAGTCGATTTGATATTTTACAAAGGGATTACGAACGACTGACTGGGATGGAGCTAGATAGTAGGTATGATCCAGAACGTTCTTATGGCTTTTCTATTGTGAAAGAAGAAAGTTCTCATCTAGATTTTAACATAGAAGCTATCTATGTGGGAAATGATTTAACTCCTATTGAGTTTCGAGATTCAAAAGACCTTGCTTGTTTTTCCCTTAGACAGTTGAAGTACATTGCAGTGAAGTATGAAGAAGACTATCTCTATCTCAAAGATAAGTTGCATGACATTGATCCTGCAACAGGAAAACCATTATACTACAAAATAGATTTACTGCATTCCAACAATCCCATCGAAAGCACTGAACCAACACTAAAGGAAATTGGTGGAAATGAAATCCTTATCGTTACTAGGGCGACTTTCTTTCCAATGTTTTTCTCTAACATACTCGACCGAAGAGCTGTTCTTGAAAAGAAAGCATCTGATATGACTGATGCTGAGTTTCGAAATGATTTCAAAAGGGCTCTTACACTGTTTGAACGTGATATCAAGAAATACTCTACTCCTTGGAATATCCCTTACAAAGAATGGCAGCAAAAAGAGGGAGGATTTGCTAGTATAATGCTTGAGCCTTTCAAAAAAGAAGCTGAAAAATATGGCTTTGAGAACATTTCTCGAGAAAAAGCTAGGATGGCTCGATGGGAACCGTTTATGCGTTATGGGTTATATACAGCCCGAACACCCAAAGCTTGTTTTGAAAATGGTGTAAACAAAATAACTGATAATTACATAAAGAAAGAAATCTATAATGTTCTATCTGTCCCCTGGGATGACTTACGAGGGTGGTGCCATCGAAAATACTCGTTTGGACTCTTTCTAGACTACATAGAACCAAGTAGAGCAATAGCACCATTATGGATAAATGAAGCAATTAGAAATGAAGAGATTACTCCTAGTGATTTTAAGACAGAACGTGGGAAAAGGTATGAGAAATACTATTACATTAAACCGAATTCCCATGCACACGAAGTAGTAAAACGTGTCAGTAAACAAATCCTTCAAACAAGATGTTCCTTAACAACAGGTTTTGAATTAACAACTAAACAAATGACAAACAAGTCAGCTGACCAACTCAAACAATTATTAAATCAACTTTCTAATTCTTCAGTTGAACTATTTATTGGGAACAGAAACAATGGACAAGAGAAAACTATCTGGAGGAAATTACAGGAAACGAACAATCGATCTTCCTTGACTGTTAAAGAGTTTCAATTGTTGCAAAACCATGTTCGAAAATTC
>JAHLVW010000041.1 GCA_019058275.1 Candidatus Heimdallarchaeota archaeon | reverse complement strand
GTAGTTGGTTCCTTTGATACCAAGTTACATTGTCTAACAGTAACTGGTGTTACTAGTTATGGCGAAATCCCATGGTCTTCATATCGAGGATCTGTTTTTAATAATGGAAATATGGATAGCGATAGTGATTACATAGATGATGAAATGGAAGATTATTATGGCACACTTACTGATAATGTAGATTCAGATACAGATAATCTGGAAGATTGGGATGAAATCTATTATCATCTTACTGATCCCACTGATAGTGATACTGATAATGATATTATGCCAGATGGTTGGGAAATCCTCTATTCATTGAATCCTTTAGTAGATGATAGTGGAAATGATGCAGACGCAGACACTCTAACAAATCTAGGTGAGTATCAAAATACTACTGATCCAAATGATCCTGATACAGATAATGATGGGTTGTCTGATGGAGCAGAAGTACTAACTTACAATACAGATCCATTGTTAACAGACTCAGATTCAGATGGAATAGATGACCTCGAGGAATTAACCATAGGGTCCGATGGGTATGTCTCTGATCCTAATAGTGATGATGGTGATGGTGATACTATATTAGACACTGAAGAAGTATCATCTGGCGTTGATGGTTTTATAACAGATCCTCTCAATGCTGACACAGACGGGGATGGTATAAACGACAATGTAGAAATCGGAACATATTCATCCGATCCAACTGACACAGATACAGATAGTGACGGGTTATTGGATGGAGATGAATTAACATTAGGAACAGGAATATTGGATGATGATAGTGATAATGACAATCTTCAAGATGGTGATGAGGTTTTCACACATGGAACTGATCCATTGGATGCAGATAGCGATAATGATGGAATAGATGATGATGAGGAAATTGCTGCTGGAACTAATCCTAACTCAGATGACTCGGATGGTGATGGTTTAGATGATCAGGAAGAGAGCATAGCTGGCAATGATGGTTATATAACTAATCCAAATGACTCTGATTCAGATGATGATGGTCTATCAGATGGTGAAGAGTATTTACATGGAACTGATCCAAATGACGACGATAGTGATAATGATACTATTCTAGATGGAGAAGAAGTAATTGCAGGAGTAGATGGGTATGTTACTGATCCCAATAATGATGATACAGATTCAGATGGCTTGACTGATGATTATGAAGTGACTAATGGTACTAATCCAAATGATAACGATACTGATCATGATGGTTTAGATGATCAAGAAGAGGTTACCCTTGGAAGTGATAATTATATTACTAACCCTAATGATTCCGATTCAGATGATGATGGACTTCTAGATGGAGAAGAGGCTGTTTACAATACTAATCCTAATGATACGGATAGCGATGACGATACTATCTTAGATGGAGAAGAAGTAATCGCAGGAGTAGATGGCTATGTCACCGATCCCAATAATGCTGATTCAGATGCGGATGGTTTAACTGACGATTATGAAATTGGTACTAGTTTAACTGATCCAACTGACGATGACACGGATGGCGATGGTTTGGACGACCAAGAAGAAGTCACTTTTGGTTCTGATAGCTATATCACTGACCCTAATGATACAGATTCAGATCATGATGGGCTTTCAGATAGTGAGGAAGTGCTACATAGTACTGATCCAAATGACGACGATAGTGATAATGATACTATTCTTGATGGAGAAGAAGTAATCGCAGGAGTTGATGGGTATGTTACTGATCCACTTAATAATGACACAGATTCAGATGGTTTGACTGATGATTATGAAATAGCTAATGGTACTAATCCAAATGATAATGATACTGATAGAGATGGTTTGAATGATCAAGAAGAAGTAGTTTTGGGTTCAGATGGTTATATTACAGACCCCAATGATTCCGATTCTGATGATGATGGACTTTTGGATGGTGAAGAGGCTGTTTACAATACTAATCCTAATGACACTGATTCAGATAATGATAATATTCTTGACGGGGAAGAAGTTGTAGCAGGAGCAGACGGTTACATCACCGATCCTAATAATAATGATTCAGATGCGGATGGGTTAACTGATGATTATGAAATACTTACTAGCTTAACTGATCCTAATGACGATGATTCTGATAATGATGGTTTGGACGACCAAGAAGAGTTGATTGCTGGTGTCGATGGTTATATAACTGTTCCAAATGATTCTGACTCAGATAATGATGGTTTATTAGATGGTGAGGAGTATTTACATGGAACTAATCCAAATGACAACGATAGCGATGGCGATACCATCCTAGATGGGGAAGAAGTAATCGCTGGAGTAGATGGGTATGTCACTGATCCTAACAATGCTGACACAGATTCAGATGGTTTGACTGATGCTTATGAAATAAGTACTAGTTTAACTGATCCAACTGATGATGATTCTGATAATGATGGTTTAGATGATCTTGAGGAGTTAACTGATGGTACTGATTCCTATATCACTGATCCTTGGGATGTAGACTCGGATGATGACTTACTTAATGATGCAGATGAAGCTTATTATGGCACTGATCCTAATGACTCAGACACAGATGATGACACCTACAGTGATTTTGTTGAGGTTTCTCTTGGTTCTGACCCTCTTGATGATGGTGATACTCCAGAGATTACTGTTACCCCTCCACCTGAAACTATTACCCTTCCCCCTGAAACATTTACCCAAAATCAAACTCTCTTCCAAAACCAGACTGTTACTGTTGAAGGTGGCATTTTAATTGGTGTTACTGTAGGAACCGTTGTTGTTGGTTTAACTATTGCAGTTATTACTCGAAGATTCAGAAAATAAAAATCCCTTTTTAGGGATTCTTTCTCATTTTTTATTCTATTGTTATGAATTTTTCTTGTCTTGGTATGAGAAATTTGCATCCTTCTTTTGTTACAACTATGTCCTCTTCTAGTGATACATATCCGTAGTTTTTTGTTTTGACGTTTAACTCGAGTGTGAAGATCATGTTCTCTTCTACCAATCCTTTTGGTATATCCCTGTATTTTTCCCAGAGTGGTCCAAGCAGTGCTCCTCCATCATGTGCTTTTGTTCCAACTTGGTGTCCTAGTGCATGACCATATTCTTCGTATCCTCTTTCTAGAACATAATCTCGAGCGATTTTATCTACCTCGTATCCTTTTACTCCTGGTTTGATGAATTCTGCCGCTATTGTTATTGCTCCATGCACTGTTTCAAAAGCATGTATTAATTCCTCTGGAATCTCTTCCTCCTTACCGAAAAAGAACATTCTTTGAATATCTGAACAATAACCATGTAATTTTACTCCGAAATCATAATGGAGTGTGTGTCCTTTTTGGACCTTACCATCTGGTCGAGGTCCTGCGTGTCCAATTTCCTTATCTGGTCCTGCATCTACTGTTGGGCAAGAATTTCTCTGCCATGACTCCACAACTCTCAATTTATCCATTTCATCATGAAACATTCTTTGTATTTCTGTTTCAGTCATCCCTACCTTTATTTGTGAACCTATATTTGCATAGATTTCCTTTGTTAATTCGCAAGCCTTTGTTACCAGTGCTATTTCTACTTTTGATTTTCTCCCTCTTAATTTTTGGATTATCTTTTCTGCACTGGTAAATTTCTTTTTGTGATCTGATAGGATTTCAGAAATTATCATAAACATTCCATAAGTTAATCCATCAGATGTTACATCATCTGTTGAGTAATTCAAGGCTATTTTCTTTGGATTTATCTCATCAATGTATTTCTTGAATGGCTCTGTTATTCCTTCCTTGTAGCCTATGACTTTATCCCATATCGCTTTCCCTTCTTCGTTTATTACATCATAATTACCCACTAAAGCTGTTTTCGTAAGTTTGCTATCTTTTAATGTAAAGATAAATGCTGATTTCCATACAATATCACCTACAACTACTAATTCCATTATAGGATCAGGTATTGACATTGTTGATCTCGCAAAAATAATCCAACAATCAATATCCAGTTCCTTCATAATTGTTAGTAATTGCTCATGTTTCTCTTTAGCAATCTTTAGATGTAGTTCTCGAGGTATTTTTGATTCACTCATATTTTTCACTAACATTGATGTTTTTGATTTAGATGTATAAGTAATTCAAGAAATTAAAAAGATATTTACTTTTTTCAGCAGATGAAAAACATTTTCTATTATATTTTATCTTAAAGCACATAACGTAAAACTAATTATGGTAAGTGCATGATTCTTTGATATGGATTAGGTGAGCTTCAATTGGGTTCTGCAATTGATATTACTTTGGCTATCTTAACTATCATTGTGCCATTGTTTGGCGGAGCATTTACTGTTATTATGTTCTATATTAAAGATGTTATGGAAAGAGAACCCTGGATTTTAGTTGCCAAAACCTTTTTGTGGGGGTTTTTTACAGGCTTATTTTTAATTGGTTTTTCAATCCCTCTGTTCATGGGTGCTAAAAGAGTTACTGATAACATGACTTCTGACTGGTCAATTATTCTTTTTATGCTTGCTATCGTTTTTATTCAAGCCATTTTTGAAGAAACTATTAAGGGACTAATGTTATGGCGCAGATGTTTTATAACTATGGAGGAAATTGATGGATTATTTGATGGGTTCTTTTATGGCGCAACTATTGGTACTGGTGCCGGTGTTGTAGATGCTATTGCTTATGCAATCTTAAGTACTACTTGGTTACAAGGTTTTGAGATAGCCTTAATACGAACCATAAGAATTCCAGGGACTCATGCTTTATTTACAGGTCTTGTTGGTGTTTATTTTACAAGGCATAAATTTATGGAAAAGAAAATCACACCTGGAGTTATCACTGCTATTCTCCTTCATACTATTTGGAGCATTGTCACTTATTTATTCCATTACTACTTTATAGGTTTGAATTTTTATGGAGCTAATTTTGCATTTTTGGTTATCTACTTGTTACTGATGTCCGTAATAAGCTCTTCATTGATAAAATATGACCGGAAGCATTTTCCAGAGATACAAAACGATATCAAATCATCTAATTGATAATAAAAAAAGAAAGAAATTCCTCAAAGAGGAAAAAATTCAATTAAAATTTTTGTCCACAAGCAGAACAGAATTTCTCTCCAGGATCGATTTTGTCTCCACAATTAGTGCAGAACTGTAAGGCTTTCTTTGCTTTTACACCCATTTGAGTTCCACATTTTGGACAGAATTTTGCTGCAGGTGAAGTGTGTCCACCACATTTTGGACAGGTAACAATAGCTTTTTCATCTGCTTTTCCTGAAGACTTTGCTTTTTCGGCTTGTCTCATAAGCTCAGGCAAAAGGACCATACCAGCACCGAATCCTGCACCAGATGATTTGCCAAGATGTTCTGATGATTTTTCTACAGTCTTTAAGGTAAGTAACTTGTCTGCAGAAACACCTGATTGCATCCAGAATAATCGGTCACGATATTCTTGTGTAGTATCTACACCCATGTACTTGAGGTCAATGAGATTGATTCCCCATCGGGTCAATTGTGGGAAGATTACTTTCTCGATTTCTTCACTAACAACATCTAATTGCTGCATGACTTGGATTAGTTTGAATCCCGCGAGATTGGAAATTGATGTTTGAATGAAGAATGATCTTAGATAATCCATTGCAGCAGTTGAATTGTAAATTGTTTGATTTCCAACAATTTCCAGGACAAAAGCACTGGGATCTTTGACTTCCCAATAATATTCACCGTGGAATTGTAATGGAGCAAGATCTTGTGTTTGGCTTCTTCCACCAAATTTTCCTTTGAAATCACTTGTGCTTACAAAAATAACTTCAGCATTGAAAGGTTCACGATCGTAACCTACAATCCTTGAAAGGAATTTAGTAATTAATGGAAGATTCTTTGTTTTAATAAAGTGTCTTCCTGGTGTAAGTACATCGAAAGCTTTGCCTTCCTTGAAGAGGATTGCTGCTTGATTTTGCTTTACGATGATTTGTGACCCCCATTGAATACGATCATCTGGGTGTCGATAAACTATGTCTCCGGGCCTTGCGCCCATCCATTCATAAACTTCTGGCATAAATTATGCACCTATTTTCTGTAAAATTACATGTAATTTTTTACCATAAATGGTAAGTCTGTGTTATTGCAAATCAATTGAGTATAAAAATTATTGCTTTGGGAAATAACTTTTTGAAATTTGGAAGACTCATTAGCTATATCGAAAAAGTTATTTGCTTTAACTGTAAAACAGCATTAGTACTATGACTATGAGCGTGGAGAGACTTGTCCAGATACGACCGCCAAATAAGAATCGATGGTTGGGATCAAGAAAAGCTACAAGATGCAACAGCATTCATTGCTGGTATAGGAGCCCTTGGATCATTCATTAGCACAAATCTTGCTCTAAGCGGTATTGGAAATTTGATTCTCTGTGATATGGATACTATTGAAGTCTCTAACTTAAACCGTCAGCTCCTTTTCCATAAAAGAGAAGTTCGAAAATACAAGTCTGAAGTTGCTGCTAAAAAATTACGTCGAATAAATCCTGATATTGATGTTGTTTCGCTTCCAATGAAACTTGAGAATGTTAAACGTTCGCATTATGAAAAGGCTGATGTTATTATAGCTGGTCTTGACTCTTTTGATGCTCGCCGTTGGTTGAATTCTCTTGCAGTTGATCTCAAAAAACCTTTGTTTTCAGGTGGCATGTATGGACTAATGGGACATGTTCAAAGAATCATTCCTTATGAAACACCTTGTTTTGAATGTCAACCATTAATTCCCCAAGAAAAATTAAGTCAAGCTTGTAGTCCTATTGGTGAAAAACGAAAACACATTCCTAAGAAGAAGGAAGCACCTATGCCTGCTGTTGCCACCATTTCTATGATTATTGGTGCTATTTTAAGCCAAGAAGCTTTGAAGCATATTATGAACTTAGGTGTTCCTCTAAACAATTACCTTTTCTATGATGGTATGACAAACACAACCACTGTTCTTCACCTCGAAAGAAAATTCAATTGTCCAGTATGTGGCGGTTACTATGATTTAGATGAAGCTACTTTAACAGTCGAAGATGGCGAAACTGTTGCTGAACTTCTAACAAGAATCGCTTATGCCTTTGGCTTAGCTGAACCTAAAATTATGCTAAAAGGAATTATTCTCGATAGTGCTATGGTTATTAGTAAGAAGAACTTGAAAGATGGCAGTAAACTCTTCGTTATGGATGATCGTTTAGCTAAACCATTAAAATTAATCATTCAGAAGCACAAGGACTAATCTTCTTTTTAGATAACATTTTATGCTACGTAAGAATGGTAACACTATTAAAGTTGTCAATGACTTTTTCAGTTAGTTTAGCATATATATAGCTTAGAACTAATCACAACCCATTGGTGGAGGAGCTAATGATAGCAGACGAATACCAGCAATTTTACCGAGGAGTTGCTCAAATCCTTGAAAAATCTCATTTCGATTTATCTACTCCCCTACTTGGTTGTGGTGGTTGTTTTGATTTAGTTGCTAAAAAACAAACTATTCTACTTCTCCTCAAATTAGTTACTAATATTGATAGTTTTAGAGAGGAACAAGCCTTTGAGCTTCGCAAACTCGCATCAATGCTTGATGGTTTTCCACTTATTATTGGTAAAAGGATTAGAAGTACAACCGATATTGAAAATAGTATTGTTTACACCCGGTATCAAATTCCTGCTGTTTCATTAGAGACTCTATACAATTTGCTAGTTAATCACCTTCCCCCTCTCATTTATGCACACCGTGGTGGGTTTAAAGTAAAATTCGATGGTCATTTGCTTAAAGAGAAAAGACTTGAGAAGAATTACAGCATGGGTGATTTTGCTCGAGAGGTTGGAATCTCAAAAAGAGCAATTTACGAATACGAGCGAAGTACAGTTGATGTCTCTTTAGAGACTGCTATGAGAATTGAAGAATTACTTGATGAACCATTAACTTTAGCTATTAATCTTTTTGAAGGAATGAAACGAATTGGCTCTGTTACTACTCCTAGTTCTTTTAGTAGTGTTCCTAAAAGCGATATTGAGCGTGAGGTTAAGAAACACTTTGACGCTATCGGCTTAAAGGATCAATTATGGACTAAAAAATTGCCAATAAGAGTTCTAGCAAAAACACTTATCACTCAACATGAAAAGGATAAAATTCCTACAACTATCACTGGAATAGCTGAAGAATCCTCTAAAGATGATATAGCAAAAAAAATCCAGATAACTTACAGCGTCTCAAGAGTAGCTGAAGCAGATCCTTTAATTATTGTTGGTAGTGAAACACCAAAAACAAACATTGATGGTGTTCCAATAATGTCAATTGACGAACTAATTAAAAAGAAGAAAGATAAGAAATCTGAAAACTAGCTTTTTTTATTTTTAGAGTTGGAAAAGAATTCATCCAAATTCGATTGTTCTTGTTCACGAATTATGTTTTTAATCGTTTCCCAGCTTTTTCTAGCAATTCCTGGAAATTGTTTATGTTCCATGTAATAGTCTTTTAGAAATTGTATTGTTTTCGGATCACTTGGGTAACCACTCCCAAAATCAACTTCAAATTTCCTTTGAGCTTTTTCTATTTGCGAATCTCTTATCACTTTTGCTATAACAGAAGCTGCTGATACAACAGGATAAGTTAAATCAGCATAGTGTTCTGCTATAATGTCTTTTTTAACAGTATTTCTGAGCATTAATTCGAATTTTTCAGCGTTTGTATCACATGCATCTACATATGCTTTATCCCAGTTTTTCATTAAATTTAGAAGCTCAATAATAGCAGCTATTTCTATTTTATTCAAATTTATACCATTTGCACGCTGTTCATCTATTTTAGAAGCTTTGATTATTGTTACTTGGTAATCAGGGGTTACAACCAATATTTGTTTATAGAGTTGCTCTCTTTTTGTTTTTGACAGTAGTTTTGAATCTTTCAACCCATCCTCAACTAATTGATCAATATCATCCTTTAACAAAACTACACCTGCAATGACCAAGGGACCAAGGACAGGACCACGTCCTGCTTCATCTATACCAGCAACATACATTTATTTCATGTAAAAACCAGCAACGTAACACAAAAATCTTTTCTTACATTATTATTTCTTCTTGAGAACTTTCTTCATTGCTTTAATAATTTCATCAATTGACGCATCTGTTTTTATTGAATTTGTCCGAAAATGTGTTCTTGTTGCAATGTATCCTTTTTTGATTAACTCTTGGATAGTTGCATCTAATGCAGGTGAAGGACTGTTTAGTTTATCAGAAATTTGATGTAAATCATAGTAGCAAATTGAGGCTTTCTGTGAATCTGCTGCTTTAAGTTCTTCTGTTATTAATGCTAGAATTTTACTCATTTGTCTTTGTTTTCCATAAAGATCCTCAAGCTGTTGCAACTCTAATACTAGTTCATCAACAAATGCCTTCTCGTAGATATTCTCTAGCCAAAAGGGTCCACCGATTTGTCGTTTTTCTTTACAGTGAGGACATTCTCTAGTTAATGTGTTAATTAACCCAAAAGAATAATCAATTGAATAACAATTCCTGCAATGTGATATAAAACCAAGTTTTTCCATTGCTGCTTTTGCTTTTGTGATTCCTTTCTCAACTATGACATAAACTCTAATGTAATGTTCTGTACTATGTGCAAATACTGGTCTTATCATTTTTCCATGTCTAGCTATTGCCGTTGCAATAAAACCAAGTAACATTCGAACTGTAAGTTCATGACTAATCCAAGTATGGATGGGTTTTGAAGCATATTTCCTTATACAAGCTTTTGAGTAGACCCCACACATTGTTGCCATATCTGTTGATGTTACGGCTAATAAACTATTATCGCTTACTACTTGTGCAGCAGAATCAATATAAGCTGAAGGAGAACCAAAAGGATCAATATCAAGAATATCGAATTTTTTACCAACTGCGCCAAATCTAAGCATTAATTCATTGGCATCATCAGTATAAACTTGCGTTTTCTTTTCCAACTGTAATTGTTTTACGTTTTCATTGATTAATTCAACTGCTTGAGGGTTTCTATCATTAATTATAACAGCAATGTTTTCTATTTCATTAGCAACTCTTACAGAACGAATACCACTGCCAGCCATTGGTTCACAATAGTGTAATTGTTCCCTTGAAGCATACTTCTTTTGATACACACGTAATGCTGCTAAAGCAAAGTCTCTATTTAATTCCATCACCTTATTGTAAAAAACCGGCGCATCTGATGGTGGATAGCTTGCTGGAGATTTTTTGAATGATTCAACATCAGGGACATGAATCTTTGTTTTCCCTTCTATCACTGTTACTAAAGGATACTCAATCACTTTTTTCCCCTGCTTGTTCTGGTTTCTTTTTCCATTTTATTGGTCCTTTTTTCAATCCTTTAGCAACTACATAAAACTCAGCACTGCCTTTTCTTGAGGCTTTGGGTTTATATGTATAAACAACTGTGAATAGCTTCTTTAAATTCTTAATAAAATCCTCATGCAGATCTCCCATAAACAGCTTACAAACAAATTTACCACCTTGTTTCAATAGTCCTGAAACACATAACCTTAGAGCTTGTTCAGTTAGGTAGATTTGCCTAGCGTGATCTGTACTCCAATTTCCAGTTATGTTTGGGCTAATATCAGAAATAACTACATCTATCGGTTTCCCTATGATAGTTTTTAACCGTTTATGGGTTTCAGGATCAGACATATCCCCTTGGATAGCTATAACATTATCTATTGGATCTAAATATTCTAAATCTACAGCATACACCCTACCTACTGGTTGAACATACGTACTTGCTACTTGAGACCATCCACCAGGGGCTGCACCAATATCAAGAACAAGATTTCCGACCTTGAAAATATCGAATTTTTCATGTAACTGTTTCAATTTGTAAGAGGCACGTGAACGATATCCCTCCCTAATCGCTTCTCGGTAATAGAATTCTCTTTTTCTTGTCTTTCGTCGATGAGTCATTAGTACGTCCTCTTGTATTAGGTATAAACAATTGATAGATAAAAGAATAGAGTTTTTTTTGCTTATTTTGCTCTATTTCTACTAATTTTGTACCTTTAAAGATTAATTAGAAAACGAATTTCATCAGTTTTTCTATAAGAGTTATTATCATTTCTTCTTTTCTTCGTCCGAATCTGAGAATAACCATTTTGAAAACAGAGGACAATCAACGGAGGAAATCGGATTTCCTACATCACACTTTTCTAATTCGTAACAAGTAAAGCATGGACATCCACCGATATTATCCCATTGAATTTTAAAGGCAATTGTCATGGATTCCCCATCCAATAATGGTTGCATATAACGCTTTACGTAAATGGTTCCATCTTTGGCTGTCACAAGTTTAAATTCCTTGCTCAGATTTTCTTCCTTTAACATCATCTCGAGTTCTTTGAAGCTAACAGCTAGAATTTCCACTAGGTCATTCGCAAGTATTTCTGTAACTCCACGTGATTTGAACATTTCTTGGAGCATTTGTTTGAACTCTTTGATAATGGCTATCAATTACGTGACCTCACATGCATTTTCAATTTATCTTCAAGTGCAAAATACTTGATAACCTAGGGATTATTTTTTGTTTTGAGCTGTAATTTAAATCTCAGGTTTTCTTGTGCGCCTTTAGATAATTATTAGGTTTGTATAGATAATCTCATCTATCTAAAAAGTGTTATGTATTCAAGTATAAGAATTTTTCAGTTCTTTCCGTAATTTAGTGAAGGTAACAATTTTATCTTTATTATATACTTTTGATTGGTGCAAGTTCTTCATACAAATAAGAAGATGAAATAAGTAGTTTTCTAGCTGTAAAATGACTTACCATGTAGAAAATACCTTGTATAAATGTGTTGGATAGGCGATTAGATAAGAGATTATTGAATCAGATACTCCTTGAACGATATTCCAAGCAGTATATCCTCCCACAAAGGTCAAAAATAATATTGGTTCAGTGAAAACTGTCTCGAAAGTTTCTCCACCATATACTAAGTAAAAATAAAGTGGAATTACAACGAATAGATTGAAGATGAAAGTAAAAATCATACGAAAGAGTATTGCATTTCCCATCAAAAAGGCATAATTACCTACTGAATTAAAAGTTTCAGAAGAATAATCTAATGTTTTTAGAATTCTAAATTTATTTTTCGCTTTTCTATTGTTATTGATCTTAAGGATAGTCCATGGAACAAGAAACATTGTTATTGTTGCAACAAATTTAGGCAGCATTGCTAACCAGCCAAATCCTCCTTCAGAAAGATAACCTGCAATAGCTCCACAACCTATGACACATGCGATTAAACCACTTCTTATGCCAAAAACGAAGAAAGCAACTAAAATTGGAATAGCGAGTAAATCCAACCAAGTCATTCCTGGTGCAAATTGAGGTCCACCTAGTATTCCTTCAACATAAGCATCCCATAAGAAGCCTATTAAAACACTTAAACCACCAAGTATAGCACCTGCAGCAATTTCAATGGTATAAGTTCTGCCTTTATATTCTCTTAATTCAGGTATTTCTGACATTTCATTGTTATCATTTGTAGTTTGTTCAGTTTTATTTTCATTAACAAGTGAAGTTTCATTTTCTGTTACTGAAACATAATCTAAATTATTGGGAATTGGTTTGCCCACTAAAGTCACCCTTTTTATCTGCTAATCAGAACAATATTCGTAATCAAATTCTAGTGATGAATATAAATAATAATTATTCAATTACTCGCATTTGAGTAAGTATCTCTAAGATTGATTAAACAAATTAATTCTCAAAATAATTTTGTTTATTATCAAAAATAAAAAAAAATGGAAAGAATAGAAGGGGAATTTACTCATCCTCTTCTTCTTCGATATCGTCTTCTTCAGGTGGACGTAATTCGCCACGACCTGGTCTTCTTCTGACCTCAGGAACGCGTGCTTCTGTAGCAACTTTCTTTTCGACAAGATAAAGTTCAACAATACCTTCTTCATCTTTAATTGCTCTTACACGTACTTTCCTTGGAGGTTTTTGAATGCCCCTAGCCCAGATGTATTCATTTAACTCGTTGTCGATAATAATATCGTCAGCTTTCATATGTCTGTAAATGAACTCCTTCATAATCCTAATTGCCCTTGGGACTCTTTTATTACGAGTGGATAATTTTAACTTCGGGTAGAAGGGGATTGTATAGATTCTTTCTTCAACGACTTCGTCTTCTACACTCATTGCATTACAACCTCTTATTTACTAGATTATACTTTCAAGTTGTTTCTTTGCCAGTGCCTTTTTTTAGGATGGTTTCTAACTTTTCCACCAGTTTTCATAACAACCCAAGTAGGAACTCCTCTTGTTCTTCTAGCAGCACTAGCCATTCTCAGTTTTTTACCAAGTGGTTTATTTCTTGCCATCTTGAATTCCTTCTTTTTATTTTCTTTTGAATTCAATTGTACTTTCTCTTTTTCCAGATTGAAGTTTTTTCAAGATATCTATTAGTTGCTCTTCAGTAACTGGACCTTGTAAATTACTCCTTGATGCAAGGGTAATTAATTGATTTTCCAAACTTTCAGCAAAATCTGGTCTTGCTATTTTAATGTTAGTCAATCGATCTCTTGCTTTAGTGGTCAATATTTGCCTTAAGATCATTGCTTTTTGAGCATCTATTTCAGCTTTTTGTGCAGCAGCTTCTGTTTGTGCTCCTACTTGTGACTGTAATTCTGCTTCACGTTTTTTTCGCAATGCTTCTAATTCTCGATCCTCAGACATTATAACCACATTATAACAATTGATTATTCAACTAATATTTTTTGAGTTCAGGAAATTGTTCTTTTATTACTTTTGTTGAGATTTTATCAAGTAATGATCGTCCTTTTGCAGAAATGATTCGTCCTTTTCTGGATGAAGATATTAGTCCCTCTCCTTCTAACTGTTTGAGAGCTTTTCTGATGATTGATCCACTTGCTTTAGTGGATTTTTCTGGACGATTACTACCTCTTCTCAACCCACCATATTCTTTTCTTAGATGGGATGTGCCTATTGGACCTTTTATGTATACTTTTCTCAACAAAGATGCACAACGGACGTACCACCAATCTTGGTCTCGTGGAGCGTGTTGTTTAAAGGAAGCTGTTTTTACATAGTTTGCCCATTCTGGAGTAGTAATCTTGTTTAATTTCTTAATCTCAAGAGCAACTGCTTTGATTAAAGCTTCTGCGGGAACATCGTAAACCGTTGGCATATTAATTAACACTACTTATGAATTCTTATTCATCGAGGTTAGAGATAGAATTTCTTATCTCTTAAAGTTATTTTCCTCTTAGAATGATTTTCGTTCATAAAGTTCAAGATTATTAAACTTTCGTTTGTATCGCTTATCAAGGTTTTATTTTTGAATAAAATTGCAAATTTACCTTCTATTTAAATTCTTTCTTAATAGTTTTTCTATTTTTTCAGAACTTTTAATTGTAAGATGGTATTAACATAAAGCTAGTAGTAAGAATAGTTGAGTGTTAAGTATAATGAAAGCGAGACGGGAAAAAAACGAAACCAACCAAATAGCAATTGAGCGAATTGATTTACTTTTAACAAGAGCAGATGAAATTTATCCTGAAGAACCTGATTTAGCATTAAGGTATGGTGAATTAGCAAGGAAAATAGCTATGAAAGCAAGAATCCGGTTACCAAAACGTTGGAGAATAAGATTCTGTAATAATTGCAAAAGATTCATTCGTCCAGGAATAAATGCTCACGTTCGTATCAAATCAGGGAAACAATCTTCTGTTATTTACTACTGTGAAATTTGTAAAGAAGGTAAAAAGAAAAAAATTATACAGAAGAATTGAATGCGACTTTTTTTAAAGTGATGAACTGCACCAAGGCAAAGTTACTTAAGATTAAATTCAGATATTCTCTTACTTAATCAAATGAAACTAAATTTATCTGTAAAAATATTTTAGTTTGGTATGTAACATGCTTAGTTCAGTTGATTGTCGAAAAATTGTTGTTCTTGGCAATCCAAGTGTAGGAAAGACAAGTGTCATTCAAAGGTATGTTCATAATCAATTTAAGGGAAGTTATTCTGCAACATTAGGTTTTAATATTTATACAAGATATATTACCATTGGAGAAAAGAAAGTAGGTTTATCTATTTGGGATGTTGGTGGACAGGAAGCTTTCAAGAAGTTTGCTTTTAGATATCTGGTAGAAGCTGATGCAGCAATTTTTGTGGCAGATGTTTCTCGTCCTGAATCTATTGATGATTTAAGTGTGTGGAATGAAAGACTTGACCAAATTTCCAATAGAAAAATACCTAAGATTATTTTATTCAATAAAATAGATTTAGAACATAATGTAGATGAGATCTCTGATCGACTTAATCAGTTAGATATCCGTAGAATGTTCAATGGAATTGTTTTTGCCAGTGCTAAGACAGGTAAAAATGTAATAGATATTTTTTCAATGATAGCAAAAATGCTTACTGGTTGGAACGAATCCTTTGGTGTTCCACAAAAGCAAAAAATTAATTTCAATGGTGCATTAGCAGATGCACAATTACCCATTGTTTTCTTCTTTAGTGATGACTGTACTTGGTGTAAACCTGCACTTGATAATATCAGTAGTCTATCAAATGAATTTCCACTTACCATTAGAGTTGTTAATATCAATACAGATGAGAAATTAGCAAAAGAGTATGGTATTCAATCTTTGCCAACAACGATAATTGGTTCTAAAACTATTGTTGGTGACCTAGACACAAAAATCATCAGGGCAATTATGGCTGATGAATATGTTCGATTAATTACAGAGTAACCTCTAAAACTCACTTGTTTTCATGAAAACATTTTTTGCATGGTTTACTTTGAAATGGATAGTAACGGTTTAAAACACTAAATAGTTGTGTTGTTACACAGATACAAGAATTGGAGAAAATCACAATGAAGATTAAAGAAGGAGATTATGTATTAATCTCAGCTTCAGCAACTAAGAAATGGATGGTAAAAGTAGTGAAGGATAAAGAATTTCACACTCACAAAGGAACTATACCTCATAATGACATTATAGGATTAGAATTTGGTTCCGGTATAACAAATGCTAAAGGGTCTAATTTCTTTCTTTGGAAACCAATCCCATATGATTTTCTCGACGCTGTAACTCATTCTACACAAGTTATTTATCAAACTGATATTGCTCAGATTATTTTTTCTGCTGGTATATGTAGTGGTTCTAAGGTTATTGAGGCAGGTACTGGTAGCGGAGGATTGACATCAGCAATGGCTAGGTATGTCAAACCTGATGGCAAGGTTTTTTCGTATGATTTTAAGGAAGAACACCAATCCGTAGCTAGAAAAAATATTGAAAAACTAGGATTGTCAGAATTTGTTAAATTTAAAATCAGAGATGCAACGACAGGTTTTGATGAGAAGGAAATTGATTCAGTAATTCTGGATTTACCCAACCCTTGGGATGTTATTGATTCTGCTAAGGAAGCCTTAATGGGTGGAGGTATTTTATTGGTTTTTGTACCCACTTATGTTCAGGTAGACAAAACAATTGAGAAGATGGTCAATAGTAACTTCTATCAAATTGAAGCTTTTGAGATTATTAGGAGAGATTTAACAACACGAATAGGAGCTATTAGACCAGTTACTCGAATGATAGGATTTACAGCATTCATAATAGTTGGGAGAAAAGGACTTTTTTCGAGTGAAAATCAAGAATAGCTTTAAGGAAATAAGTTGAAACTAATCAAATTTATCATTAAAATAAACGAAAAGATTTAATTTAATCCCTAATTAGAATGCAGTTGGTTGTAACAGATGAAACTTCCGGATAAAGAGAAAGAATTTTTGCAATGGTATACAGCTGTCGTTGAATATGCTAACATAGTTGATAAAAGATCCCCTGTAAAAGGTTCAAATGTAATCATGCCTTATGGTTACTCCATTTGGGAATCTATTGTTGATAAGCTGGATAATGAATTGAAAGCTACTGGTCATAAAAACGCTTACTTCCCCTTATTTATCCCAGAAGACTATCTCGAGAGGGAAGCAGAGCATTTTGAAGGATTTATTCCAGAAGTAGCTTGGGTAACTTTGTCTTAATG
>JAHLVW010000040.1 GCA_019058275.1 Candidatus Heimdallarchaeota archaeon | reverse complement strand
GTATTGTTTCCAATCTTTCCCACAAGTCAACTAGAATGGGAATAGTGTGCTCTCTTGATACACCAAGAAACTCTTGCTCTCCCCTAACTGGAGGACAAGTGATTACTTTTGCTCCAGGCAAGAAGTCATCCCGAAATTCTGTCACTCTATCAATCGTAGCTGATGAAAGGACAATTTGACTAGTAGGATTTCTTAACTTGTGCACCTGGATGAACATTCTAATTATAGCTGCAGCGAACCCATCGAATGCGTGGATTTCATCGAAGACAACATATTGGCAGTCCATTATTTTCTCGAGTAGAGGGTTTTTGTTCCCGGCTAATAGTTGATACCAGACCTTGTCAAAAGTGGCTAAGAGAATGTTCGGTGGGTACTTTTCTGTTTCAAGAAGATCCTTCTTCTGAGCGGTTTTACCCGTTACCGAACTCCTCCCAACATCTCCACTGTACATTCGAGTGGTTAAACGAACACCTGTTTCCTTCTTCACTTCAACGACCAAATTCTTCATTCGCTCAAATTGATCCATTAGCAATTGTTTGGATGGATAGAACAGCACAATGAAATCTGTTTCTCCATTCAGCAGCTTGGTAATCCCGGGAGCACTAAACGATAGCGATTTTCCGGAATACGTTCCACCATTAATAATAAGGTCTTTGTTGTTCTCTTGTGGCTCTAACAAATACTCTATTGCTTCTTTCTGGTGGTCAAAAGGATGAGGATTATTCACCATTCTCTCGAGAACAGCTGCAAATGATTCAAGCTTTTTTTGAAATAGATTTTCCCAACAAACACCACTCGAAGTAACAGGCTTTGTTGCAGGTAGTTTAGCTATTTTTAGCCATTCAGGTCTGGTGGTTGGTTTGAGGGGGAATTTCTCTTTAATGTGGTTTGTTTTTTCTTCTTTCCAGTTTTTGGTCATCTTATTATCCCTCGGCTTTTAAACATAATCCTGTTTTTTCGCCATACAGCTCGATGATTTGTTCAATGCCTTGAGGCAATTTCCAGCTTTTCCAGCCAACATTTACAGACAGCCCTTCTTTGATTTGCTGAACTTTTAACAAGAGAGAATTCATCCTTTCAATAACATTGCCTGAATTTCTCAGAAATTTCAGCCGCATCTTCTTATCCTCACAAGGAATTTGTTCTAAAGTGAAGAGCAGCTCTTGAACCGTTCTATTATCAAAATTAAACTGGTAGAAGCTTTGTTTTTTGTATCTCATTTTCTGCAATAGCCCTTGAGCAACCATTTTAGTTAGGATCCTTTGAGCTTGGTTCTGAGTTAAGTGAAGCATTCCTCGGAGTTCCCTTGTTGAATAATAATTATCTAAGCCATGCATTTGAAAATCAAGATAAAGTAAAACTAAGGCTACCAACAAACTTCGCTCCTGTTCTCTTGCTTGGTATTTTGTTAATTGTAGCTTCTTCTTTCCGCGTTCCCCATTACTTTGCCACCATTTTTTCTTTGCTACTATTCTAAAGACCGTCCGCTTTTCCCTTGCTTCTAACACTTGCTCCTCGCGCTCCTCAAAGAAGGATGAATACTTAACAGCAAATTTATTGATTATGTCTAGTTCTTCTTCACAACCTACGGGGCAGTAAACAAAGGGAATGAAGCCAACTATCTTCAAACTTTGACTGATAATTTTAGAAGATAGCTCCTTGCCATCAGCACATTTGTCAAAACAGAGTTGCATTGCTTGTTTGAAGGATAATAGATTCTCCTCAAAAGCTGCTAGAAAAGTTATCTTCTCTCCTCTATAATACACAAGCTCGGCTAATGCTTTCTCAACCATTTCCTCAATCTTCTCGAGGGATGATTGTTTTACACGGTAAATCAGCTGACCGCTGCCTGCCAGTTCGAGAGAACAGTCATCATCAGAGAACAAGCCTTCTGTTATAGCTCTAAGCAATGTGATCAAAGCTAGAGAGCCTACAGGTTCAATGAAGTCAAAGTAGAGTCCTTTCTGGTCGATGTCCGATTTTGTTTTTCTCTTATGTATCAATCCCGCTCCTAGCGAGTAGGGATTTAATCCGATCTTTCTAAACACCTTGTTGATTATAGACCGAAATTGTCGTAGCACCTGGTTGAGGAGTGCATCTAGAGGAGCGCGAGCATTGCTAACTTTTACTGTAGAAGATAAGAACAAGTCTTTTACTAACCTTGAGATCACTCGTCCATGTGTCCAGAGACCCATTTTTTCTCCCTCTTCTTTCAACAAATCATAGAGGCAATTTTGGCTTTGCCCTTCGAGCTGTCGACCATAGTAGCTAGACTTCACACCTGCTTGAACGATGAGCAAGAGATCGACCATTTCATACAATTGCCTATTAATACTGGTTAGGTATTCATTCTTCTCAGAAGCTTCTCGTCGATATTTCAACAAAGCACCAATATTCGATAGGTGCCTTCCTCTCAGAAAGGGATTGTTTAACAGTTCTTCTTCGGAAATGAAAGCAATTAATTCATGGACTTTATGGTACTGTTCAGAAGTGAACGGTTCACAACCCTCCCTTAGCGCTAGTTCCTCTTCCTCTTTTTGTGGAGAGCGATTAATTGAATAATTAAACCTTTCAGGTCTAATGTTTGAGAGATGTGTTAGGAATCTCTCGAGCCTCTGATGTTCTTTCCCTGCAAAGTAGATGTACTGGACTTTCTTAAGGGGAACTTTATGTTTGCATATTTCAAGCACCATTGAATTTTCCTTATTCATAAGTAGATCTGCTTCTTCATTGTCATAGATGACATAAGCATACGATGGTTCCCCTTCTTTCAGGATCTTTGGTATCGAGCCTGTGAGCTCAAAATATTTTCCACGAAGAACGTCTCTGTGCTCTGTCTGAATCAGAACAGTCTGCTCATCTTTTCGGTAGTATCCTGTCGCGCAATTTGGGCATAGAATTCGTCTCCGTGGGAAAAAGAGCTCCTCTCCTGTGCCAAATTCCTCGATCACTGTTTGGCAATTTACACAGGAATATTTTACCCCTTCTTGTCCCAAAAGAAATGACCCCTCAACTATTCTCATCTTTTGTGCAAGTGCTTCTATGGTTATAGTATATCTGACTTGTTCTCCCTCAATTTCCAAATCCAAATGTTCATCGAGGTATTTACATGGTGTAGCAGTTTCTCTGACAGCATTGCACACATACTCACGAAAGCCTGTGGGGAACTGAGTTGGATTGTAAATGTCTATAAGTTTAAGAAAAGGGCAGCTATTAAATCGTTTTTTGTAAAGCGTACAAATGCCGCACTCCTTCTTGAGATAAGGGTATTGCTTCAGCACCTCTGGTTGGCAATATTTCAAACGGGTGCTACCGTCATTAATCATTGTTTTAATGGCAACAACAAGTTCTTGAGTTTCTAGCTTTTTCAGCTCTCTGCTTATCAGGTTATAATCTAAATTGAGTTTTTGGCTGACTTTCCCGATCAGCAGCGGTTTATATTTCACTGTCTTGAGGATTGCTTCTGGAAGGTCTTCTTTTCTTGCTCGTTTCTTTTTCTCCTTGTAGTTTTTTAGTCTGTTGAAAAAAAATAACGCATTTTCATCCATAAATTCTTCAAATGAGTTTAGCAACGTTTTCGCTGCATGGTTTGAGTAGTCCTTTATTATGAAGCCAAATTCTCGTTCAATGAAGCTATCGAAGGTGTAAGCTAATTCTTGGTCTGTTTGATCAGCATCAACAGCTATACAGTCTTTGATTGTATCTGGCAACTCTTCGGGATCAATGCCAATAAGCACTCTATACAAGTTTATGATCTCTTCAAGAGTGAACTTCGCGGGAGATTTTTTCTTTCTAAAAAGCCTGTTTGATGTCTCATGCAAAAAGGTTGAAAACCTTATTTTCGCGCCTGCATGATGCGATGCAGAAGTAAATACTGTCTCTCCTAATTCTGTAAGGTAATAGTAATGATTTTCTCTCTTTTTTTCAACTAAAGGCAAAAATGGCGGTGTTTCAATCGGTTCTTCCCAGGAATATGTTATCTTCTGATGTTCAAAATCAACTTGTTTCTCTCCTATGATCGTTTTTGTGGTTTTTTTCGTGAAAAGTTGAAGGGTTTTGCCTATTTTACCTTTGATCTCTTTATCAATATCAGCTTTTTCTCTTAAACCATATTTGATAAAAGCAGTCTCTCCTTGGTCTGCAAGGTCCTTTGGGTAAAGACCATTACTTAATACATGCAATTTATAGGTTAATGACTTCTTGAACTGCTGAACTAATCCAGAAAATAGTCCTCTTTTTCGGTATAGCTCTCGCCAGATGAAAAACTGTATATGCTCATCTGCAAGGTACTCTAAAACAGAGCTTAGTATGTTGTTGTAAAGGCTCACAGGCTTTTCATTGCAACCAAAGAACAGGCAATCATCAACATCAAGGAGATATTGGTAATCCTTTTTCTGCATGACAGGAAAGTAATTGGCATCAAATACGTAGGTGAATTGCACCTTTCTTCGTTTGTGCTTGTGTAAAACCGCAGTAATGTCATCTAAAGCAATAACCTCACGATGGCTGTTGTATTTTGTAAGGGGGTTAACAAAGATAATCTGCTCGACTTTTGGACACTTGACATCAAAAACAATGTCTCGGAGTTGGTGGTAGGTTAAGAGGATGAAATCCGCTTGCGTATGAAGTTTTACTTTCAAATCTTTGTTGATTTTATCCTTTATTTTACTGATCATATTGTAGAGTTTGTAATCAGTGGTATGCCTTGCAAGCTCGGTAGCAACTTGCTTGCCAATTTGCCAAGAATAAACAACGACCATCACAGGTTTTTTTGTATGGCTCTTTAGTGCTAGAGCACGTCTGATAGTTAGGAAGATTAGGAACTCACTGAGCTTCGATTTTTGTCTCTTTTGGTCTTTGCAAATAAACGCAAGAGAACCACTATTGAATAATATCGTTTTCAGTTCCTCTTCCGAGAGAGATGCAAATCTATCATCAAAAAATGTCTCAGAACCAGATAATTGCGTGGTGATACCTAGCGATACACTGATTGGCAATCGTTTTTTAGGATAAACGGTGGAACTCATGGAATCTCTCCAAGAAAAAGCACATAATTAACTCAATTTTTACTTCTACTATTACTTCCTGGAATTTTATTTATAAAGAACTAAAAAAACACCGACAAAAATATATAGACTATATAAACGCCAGAAAAAAAGACGTTCCTTTCTGATTTATCTAATCTTCAATATCTGCTTTTTTATTAGAAAAAATACTTACTTCTCAATAGTTTCCCGCGATAGAACGTTAAGCAAGACCACTGTAAGTGGGCTTGTAGTGACCGCGAATCTGCGACTAGCAAAGACATTGCGAGAACAGTCTATTTTCAACACTACTCATTTGAGCATACAGAACTCTTTAATAAAAGCATAGAGAACAGCATTGCGGAAGAATCTTTTTTGAGGTATATCAATTGAGAAATAGATACAAAATTCTTCCTTATATTCTTCAAATATTTGGTTATTTCTACCAATAAATTGTAAATATTTTTTCTCTTTCACTTGTATTCCTTGTAATAATTCTAAAAGGTATGGAGTTGGTTTTGTATCTAATAAACATTTAGACTTTCTAGCTTGTATTGCTAATTTAGGATTATTTCTTAAAAAGTTCGGAATTGAATGATTTGTTTGAAGAAAGATTTCCTTCAGAATTGATGTGGGAACTGCTATAACATTTCGTTCATATTGTGATAACTTTCCATGGTTTATTGAAAGCTTTTCAGCAAATTCTCTTTGAGTCAGATTACTACGTAATTCTTTTAGAAAGAGACCTAAATTTGAAACACAAAAGTAAGGGACTTTAGTAAAGTCAAAGAAACCTTCGATGAAACTTTCTTCTTGAAAGCTCTCTACTCTCCCTACCCATGTTCCCTGTTTCATCAATGTGTATGCTCTAGGAGAAAAAGGATAGATTTTTCTTTTCAATAATTGCTCTAACTCTTGCTTTTTTTGGGGATGATTTGTACCAATTAATGTAGAAAATATCTTACGTGATAATCCATCAAGATTTAATGAATATGTTTTAGCACCATATAGTCTATTAGTATATACTTTAAAGTCTAATTTGTTCTGTTCTAAGAAATTTGTAAAGTCAAAAAATAAATTTTGAGATGCAGAAGTAAAACTGATATTTGTTTTGTAACTACCATCTGCGTCCATCACTCCCTGCCAAAACTTCCTACGAAAGAGCTCATTATTTTGGAAAATTAAGGGTTCTCGTAGTGAAGGATATTTTCGCTTATTGATTGGTTGTCCTGTGAGGAAATTGAAAAACCTCACGATCCATTTACCAAGTATGTTGACATTCCAAGCTTCTGCATTGGATTGTTTGAAGAATTCTGTTTTTGAGTGAAACATCTCTTCTAATATCTTTGTGAGACTTACTATATGCTCTTTTGATGAATCAATAATATTGATAAAATAATTGGCAAGATGACCATCACCCATAATAACACCAGAAAGATAGGTTAACTCATCAGTAAGATAGAGAGGTAATTGAAAACCCTCCCCCCGTGCAGATTGGAAAGAGAGAAATTGATTACCTTCATAAATTTCTAACCAATCAGGATATAGTCTAAAGAGGGGAAAAGGCAAACGCTTTTGCTCTTCCAAATAATTATTGATCTTTTTCTGCCAGAAGCAAATAGAATGATCAGCTTTAGTTCCTTCGAAATAATAGTAGGTTCGCTCTGCAAGTGACAAAGTGTTCTTTCGCAGATTTTTTATCCTCATATCATTCAAGAGAATATAGGGGAAAGATTGTAATAATCGCTCTCCGGTAATGAAATCAATTTTACGAACTACAATCGAATAAAGTTGGAATTGATCAATAGAATTGAAGATTTTGTCTCTGTGGTCATTTTCAAACAAATCATTAGCAGTTAACCAATTGTTTTGTTCAAATGGTTCGGGATCAATTAGCAAAGGATCCTTTGACCAGTGGAGACGTATAGTGATCATTAATTCCTCCTAATAATTTGTTAGTTCTTGACTTCTTAAATACCTCTTAGAAAAGCTGTACAAATTATTAATTGATTAATTATTCTTTTAAGTAAACTTCGAATACTTTCGGCATGCTCTTTAAAGAAATGCTATATATCTAGCTTAATATATATTTTACTGAACGAAAATGCCCCGAAAGAAAAAAAACATCCCCACCAAAAGCTACCAATTCAAGCTTCCAAGAGATGAGCGTCTGCAGTGGTTCCAAGCACTCACAACAAAAGCAGCTCAGCAATTGCTAGATAAACTCTGGAGCGAAGAGTGGATAAATCAGTTAGGGAAAAGCAACCTCAAAGCCTACAAAGTCATAAATGAAGCACAAGTAGAACTAGAGCTGAACAGGCAGAAAATCTACCTTCCATCACGAATCAGACGAGGAACTGCAGAATGGGCAGGAAGGATCATCAGGGGGCAATACAAGCGCAAGAACTGCTATTATGATTGCCTGGAAATAATGATTCGATTTGGGTTCGAAACAAAGGATAGCACACTCCTTACTGCAATCATGAAGCAATACAGAAAAGAAGGGAAGAATGGCAAGAGCTTTCCACTTCATAAGAAAGTCTTGATAGATCAAACAATTAAAATGATCAAAAACTTGCATGAAGCATTAGACATCAGCATCACGTTCTTCAAGTACACTGATTTTGTGAAGCCAAAAATACAACACTTCGCGTTCCCCTACTCCCCAGACGACAACCAAGCAATAAGATACTTTGCTGACGGAGAGAAGATCCAATATGAACTGAAACTCCCAACAACACCAGAGCCAAAAAGCACAAACGATTGGGAGTGGGTAACAAACGAAATAGCCATCCCGGAAAAAATACAAGAGAAAGTTGCTGGGGCTATATCCAGCCAACCACTCAAACCGACCTTGCACAAAAAGAAACTTAAAGGGGGGTTGGAATGCTTTTTCCTCCTATTCCCGTGGGAGTTCAAAAACCAACCCAAAAGGAACGATAGCAAGGAGCGTGTGTTAGCAATCGACAAAGGATTGAAAAAAGTAGCGACAATGGCGATTTTCGAGGATGGCAAGCAGATATCAAAACCGATAACTATCAAATTGGTGGGTTCACAGTACAGGCACATCGAAAGAATCTACGATCATATCGCAGGAAACCAACATCAAATCGCAAGTCAAAAGAAAAGAAGGGAGAGCAAGCAAATTGGTGTGGAAGCATACCAAGAAGAGCGAAGAAGGCTCTATGAAAAACGGAACCGCTTAGGAGAAGAACTAGCACACACAACAACAAACATCCTCATCCAAATTGCTCTCGACTGGAACTGCACGAAAATAGTCATAGAAGACCTCAGAGATTACAAACCTCCTCGTGGAAGGAGAAGCTGGTCTCGCCGGCTCTCGCAATGGCTTAGAGGAAGAATAGCTTTTCTCTTAGAATACAAGTGCAAAGAGCAAGGGCTTACCTTGCAAAAGGTCTGCCCGTGGAATACCTCATCACACTGCCCTCGCTGCACTGCTAAAGGAGTGAAAGTTCTCGGACCAAACAACCTGATTGAAAATAAAAGAGCTCGCTGGTTCCACTGCCCCCAATGTGGCTTCACCGCAGACCGTGATTACATCGCTGCAATAAACATCTATCGAGCAAGCTTCATAGATTATAAAGAAATTAAAAGTCTTAAAGACACCAGCCCCGTGCCCTACATGGACTCGGGAATCCTTCACCTAACTGTTCCTGGTGGGGGCTCAGAGATGAACTGCGACAACTTGCTTGTAGCGGTGACTGGGAATGGTTAAATAGTGCTATGTCCTATTTGTCCATAAAAAAAGGAACGGTGTAAGGTTAACTCTTAACTGGGTTAGAGGTTGGAAAGGTTTACATCATGAAGATTGGCGTTATGTTAAATACCGCGAAGATAATCCAAAGACATTCTGGTTAATTGCATTTACTGGTTTAGAAATGATGCCCACATTAATTGTCTATTTAGGATGTGTAGCATTATATCCTGCAATGGTTTTAAGCTCAGCATCAATTAACTGGTTAGATTCAATTGCTATGATTATAACCATTGGAGCAGTTTGGTACGAGTTCATTGCTGATGAACAGATGAAGATATTTAGTAAAGTAAGTGGTGATTCCAAGAAAGTTATGGATGTAGGTCTTTGGGCAGCCTGTCGTCATCCTAATTATTTTGCTGAAGTCAGCTTTTGGTGGGGGCTATTATTCTTTGCACTTGCAGCAGATCCAAGTTGGTGGTGGACAATAGCTGGACCAATAGTAATGGTTATACTGTTTTTATTCATCAGCATTCCATTAATCGAGAAAAAGCAATTAGCAAAAAGACCTGACTATGCTGATTATAAAAGAAGAGTATCAATGTTTATTCCTTGGTTTCCCAAGGAATGAATAATTTCTTTCTTTTCTTTACAACCGAAGATACATTGAATGTTCACTTTGCTTAAATCCATATTTTTCATATAATGCACTCCCAATTGGTGTAGCATATAGATACATATAGAATATATCTCTATTTTTAGACTCTTCAAGCAATTTCTCTAAAATTGCAGAACCAATTCCTTGTCTACGCCATTCAGGTTTTGTATACATATCCATGATATAGCTCTCTTTGCCTGTTAGGTTGCTAAGATGAGGTGGTTTTTCTATAATTGCTAATCCACTTGTAGCAATGATAGTTTTATTTTCATCTTCAGCTAACCAAGCTAGAAAAGTTTCATTTTTCATATGTTTTTGTAAGTATCCACCTAAATGTTCTCGATAAACATTCATACTATCATTTGAGACATCTTCTTGAACTTCTTTCAAGAATTCTATTCGAAGTTCAATTAATTGAGGGATATCCTCTTTGGTTGCTAGTCTTAATGAGAATGACATAACATCTATTTCACATACAGAAATTTAACAATTCACATCAGACAAAGAATTAAAAGTAACCATTCAAAGATTCATACAAGCACTTAATTGCTATTTTTAGAAACTCACATTTGGTTTTATACATGTCCGATGATGCTCTAAGCAAAAGAAAAACAAAGACAAGGATACCTATTGTTAATTTAGATCGTTGTCAACCAGCAACTTGTGGATATGCGTGCATTAAGATATGCCCACTTAATAAAAAAACGAAAGTTGTTTATCCGGATAAAGTAACTAAGAAAGCTCGAATTAACAGTAAGAAATGTATCGCTTGTGGTATTTGCGTTAATAAATGTCCAACACATGCAATTGCAATGGTTGGTTTACCCGTAGAGCTAAAAGATCAACCCATACATCAATTTGATGAAAATTCATTTCGTCTATATGATTTACCCTTTATGGCTAAGGGTAAGGTTTCAGGATTGATTGGTGCTAATGGTATAGGAAAAACTACAGTAATGGATATTCTTGCAGGTAAATTTGTACCAAATGGTGGAGAATACTTACGCAAAGATTTGGATTTGAAATATGTTCTTTCGCATATTGATCTTTCTGTTCATAAGGCATATTTCAGATTATTAATGCAAAAGAGAGTGAAGATTTCCTACAAAGAACAAGTTTTAACAAAGTTCTTAGAAGAAAAAGAAACAATAGATGAGATTTTGGAGAACAATGATGAGCTAGGAAAAAAGCGCACCTTAACAAAGGAATTACAATTAGGAAATATTTTAGAAAAACAATTCACTCAACTATCTGGTGGAGAAAGGCAAAGATTTGCTATTGCATTAGCATTACTGAAGAAGGCTGATGTTTATCTTATTGATGAACCTGGTAATTTTCTAGATGTTAAACAGCGATTAAAATTAGCAAAGCTCTTTCATAAACTAGCTGCAGAAAACAAGTCTGTTCTAGTAGTAGAGCATGATATAGCCATTCTTGATTATCTTAGTGATCAAATTCAAGCTTTATGGGGAACACCACATGCTTTTGGTGTTGTTTCTGGGGTTAAAGGCGTAAAGGGAGGTATTAATGCTTATTTGACTGGTTTCTTGAAGGAAGAAAACATCACATTCCGAAGTAAAGCTATTTCTTTCTTACGCGTCGTAAGGGAACGTAAATGGGACACTGTTCCAGTTTATGTTAAGTTCACTACATTATGGAAAAGCTTTGACAAATTTCGATTAAAGGTTTCACCAGGCCAAGTGCATAAGGGAGAAACATTGGTGATAATTGGTGAAAATGGAACAGGAAAATCTACTTTTGTTAAAATGCTTGCAGGTGTTCTAAAACCTAATCGTGGTTCAGCTGATGTTATGGCTAGTGTTTCCTACAAACCTCAATTCATTACTCGAGATTATGAGGGAACAGTAAATGAGTTCATAACTAATTATTCTGGAAGATATACAGGTGAACAAATACTAAAACAGACCTTCTACCAACCTTTGGGTATTGAACATCTCTTTGATAAACCAATCTCAACTCTCAGTGGAGGAGAGCTTCAAAGGGTTTTTGTTGCTGCTTGCTTATCAAAAAGAGCTGAGCTTTATCTTATAGATGAACCTGCAGCTTTTCTTGATGTAGAAGAGCGAATTAAGGTTGCTAGGATTATTCGAAATGCTGCTAAACTCTACAATGCTTCAGTAATAGCTATAGAACATGATATGCAATTAGCAGATATTCTTGGTGATCGTGTCATGTTATTCTTGGGTGAACCAGGAGTAAGAGGATTCACAGTAGGACCAGTTGGAAAACGAGAAGGAATGAATGAATTCTTGAAAACACTCGATATTACTTTTAGACGTGATGTGGAAACAGGTAGAGCGAGGATTAACAAAGGAGGAAGTCGATTGGATCGAGAGCAAAGAGAAAGCGGGGAATTCTTCTTTGAAAGAAATTAATCCGAATAAAATAATATTTTGAATGTCTTTTTACATCAAATATTTTACCTATTAACAATGAATTAACAGTTAACTTCTGTAGGGGTTAACAACAAATAATGAATTAAGCAAAAAAAAAGTTACTATTAGCAAATTCTTTCTTGAAAGTATGTAACAATTCTTGTACAATCTTCCTTCATTTCATTAAACTCTTCTTTATCCATTAAGGAATGTGTATATCTAGCTATCTCACTTAAATCTTTCAAAGTAAAATAATCATCTTTTATTTCTTGAGTAATTGATAAGTCTTCATCTAACAGAATTCAAATATTATGATGAGTTGGAGGATGTTTTTTTTCTTTAGCAAAATACGCTTGGAGACAATGAAGAGCAATATAAAAGAGTACTGTTACACCCCAATCCTCAAATGGTGGCATTTTATCTTCAACATAGTCTAAGAAATCTTTGTTATGAACAACAGCTTTTAAGTGTTCATCTAATTCAACCATATTGAAATTCACCAATTTAAACTATTTTCATTAGATTTCTTTTTATAATTGTATCTCGATTAATTTGCTGAACAACTCTAAAATCATCTATAATTTCCTTAAAAGGTTTGAATAAAATACTTTGATATCTAGCAATTGGCTTATGTAGTTTATATGATAAATCATTTGGTATAATAAGATAAATTAACAAACGACCTGGAAATATTTCCTCAACAAATACTTCAAGTATAGAGGGATAATCATCAATTGTCTCTTGAATATATTTCTGTAAATCAATAACTGCTGAATAACTAATTCGATCTTGCTGAATGTGTTGCATTCGTTTAAAACCTTCTGATTGAATTTTTATTTCTTTAAGCAATTCCTTTAACAATCGCACTATTTCAGATTCATGCTCTTTTTGGATACCTTTACGAAATATACGTGTTGTTTCTCTTACACTTATCTCATCACTACCAATAAATCGTGGTTCTATATTCATTGCATCAAGTATAGAATTTTTTTCATGTGTACCAAATACAATTTCACTTAATGCTTTAGGATCCTCAGAGTTTCTAATTGCATCGATAATTAAATGAATATTTTTTTCAGATAATCCTCTATACATTTCCTATTTCCTCATTTCATTAAATTAGCTAACATTTCTTTTGTGATTTTATAACTGTTTTTAATTCCCTCTAAGATATCAAAATTACTCATATTGCTTTCAAGTTCAGCTTTATAAGATATAACTTTAGATTTGTTATCAATCATAAATGTGTGTTCTAAATCATCTGAAATACATTCAAATCGCAACAGATTTGCTTTTATAAATTTATAATTTTCAAATTTGGACATTAATGTTTGATTAATATCTGAGAAAATTTTGGTTGCCTTTTCATCTATGAGTAGTTTTAATGGGAACCTAATATCAATCTTATAGCTAATAATCGGATCAACATTAGCCAAACCAGCTAAATATGTTATAAGTAATGAAAGTTGATTTTGAATGTCCTTAATAAATTGAATTGCCTTTCTATTTAATCCTTCTTTGGATAATTTTTTGGGAGGAACATTGATTTCTTCGTCTTCATCTCCATCCTCATCTTCATCCATAAATGCAAGCCTTTCTGCAAAATTACCAATTAACAAATTAATCTCTGTTGTGGCAATTTGTAAAGAACCATTTATACCTGCATCAATATGGATTAATGGAAAACCTTTTAAAACAGCTCTAAATAAGCGTTGAGTACTCCTAAATTGTCTTTTACGAATACTTAAATTTTCTATTGTATAGTCCTTCTTAACCTTGTCTAAAAAACCAAGATTCTTAGTAATCTCAGGAATATATGAAATTAAGTTGTTAATTACATCAAATTGGGCTCCAAACATATCCTCCAAATTGAATGTAAAAATTGCTTGTGTCTCATCCCATATATATCTACACCAATTAAGCAGCTTCTTATTTATTTTATAATTTTATAAACTTAATGTAGGTTACAGATAAATTGCTTTTAAATGATAATACGATCTAGAACTTATAATGACTACTATAAGGAATTTTGTAAGAGAAAACAAAATTTGTAATAATATGCCTTTTAATAATGAATTTTCTTTGATAAACAATATATACATTCCATATCTTTACAATAATTTCGATTGTTAATAGATAATTATGAGAATATAAGCGGTAAATATATTCCTTTAGTTTCCAGTGTTAACCGATACTTTTAATAAAATAGATTTTTCATTTCTTTATAAAGGCACAGAAAGTCAAAAGAATATGGACTGATTTATCAAGGAATATTGAGCAAAATATAAAAAAGAACAAAAAACAGATTTTGAAAACACACACTTCTTCCTATCAAATCCTAACTGAAAACAAATCAGATAATATTCCAGATAGTTATAAAAAAATGACGGAAAAATTGATTGCCTTTCTTAAATGGGGACAAAGACAATCAATAAATAAATGGGTAAGTATTATTGTTATATGCTTTTTTGAATTTTGGTTAGCTTTAGTACCTTTATTGATTCAATTAAGATTAGATGATTGAAGAATAAGTGGCCCTTTATATTTTATATTAATATTACCAATTATTCTTCTCATTATAGATAATAAAAAGACAAAACAAAGGATAAAAGAGGAAAAAGAAAAAAACTCTCTTTAGATTTTAGAGCTCAAGATTAATAACAAACAAAAGGCTAGAAGAATATATGCCTGGAAGCTCCCTTCAGAATAAAATCCCGTTGTGGTTTAATAGGGGATGAAAATTATGGGAGCATCCCCAGGTATAAATTTGAATTTCCTTAAGATAGTCTTGGGATATTTGTACAACTTGATCTAGAAATTATGCACAAGAAAAATCTATCTCCAGGGGAAAATAATTTATTTTTTCCTTTTTCCTGTAATGGTTTTTTCCCCTCAAGTTGCTCGAATCCCCATGCTAACTCCTTATTTTTCCTTATATAATTTATGAAGTAACTAAAACAAGTGTAAGAAATTCTTCGGGATACTTAGAAGGAAAAAGAACAAAGCAATAAATCATCAGAAACTTGAACGTATAGCTAACTTTAGCTCTTTTTAAAGAAAACGAATCAAGTGGATAGTGAGAAGAAATTATCGATTGTGATCGATACTAGTGAGTTGATGAAAGTAATGGATAATGAACAGCAAAAGGGAGGAGAATCAATATTCGTAAAAGCTTCTTTCCTAACATCTTCTATAAAGGTTCAAAATATAACAGAAGATGACTCGTTTATTTCTCGACAAGAAGACATTGGACTCCTACTTTCGTTTGACAAGTTACAAGACTACAAAGATCAAGCGACAACCAGAGGATTACTCTTCGATTTCTTGGGATTCTTAGTAGCAGCAGCAGATTCTATTGCAAGGAACAGAAAGAAGTATCTAAAACTGCAGCTGCGAGACATCCATGGGAAAATACTTACTCTCTGCCTTTTTGAAGACGCTAGTCATTATTGTTCAGCACAAGATTTTTTGAAGAAAAATCAATTGATAGAGAATAATTCGTTGGTTTTCATCCAAACTCTTCAGTGGGATGGGAAATATCTCACAGCAAATAAGGAAACACTTTTTGATTGTGGAGAGCATCATCCACAAGCAATAACCTACAAACAAGTCGAAGAATATCTTATGCTTAAATTGTTGCCAAAAGATAATGAAAACTTAGAACTGGCGTTGGGAATTTCTTGTCAACAAGCAGAGAAATTGGTGCGATTAGTACTAGAATTTCTCGAAAAGCAACAAAGAACAGTTAGTTTAAAGTCATCAGAGCTATTGAGAGTTTTAATTGGGAAAATGACTGAAATTGCTTATACAAAAACCTATACTGGTACGAGTTATCTTCTCCAAGGAGAAAAACAATCCCAAGTAAAAGATGAGTATGCGAATTATTTTGTTGGACAATTAGAAAGGATTCTCAAAATGGTTGTGAAATCGGAAATACAACCACTACCATTGAGTGAAATTACTTTGCTCTGTATTCTTGAATGTTGGCGAAGAGAAGTGGTTTCATTACATGAGTTCGAAAGGTCTCAGAAACAAGGATCAACTTGATCTTAGAGTGGATGAAGATGACCCAAGTGCAGAAGCCACCAAGTAAAGAAAAAAACAACTATTTGTCGATTGAAGATTTTTTACTCTGGGCACAAAGACAAAGAAAAGTAGTTCCAGCACAGTTACAAGCCATTCTAAGAAAGCTCAACTGGCTGAAAGACACTCGAGCACTGAAATGCCTTTTTAAGCAACCAAATGCTAAATTATCTTGGGTTGAATGATAAACAAACTGAATTGCTAAGCAAAATACTATACGAATTCTCTCCTGTTGAAGTGAAATCAATTGCGGACATAAATAAAGAAACATCATTGTTCTTCTC
>JAHLVW010000039.1 GCA_019058275.1 Candidatus Heimdallarchaeota archaeon | reverse complement strand
TTAATTTCAATACTACAATAGTACGATTCAAACTATGCTAAACCTCTAGTTGCTATTAGTGAAAATTCTCATTTCAATACTACAATAGTACGATTCAAACTTTCAAAAATTTTATCAATTATATCAATTCTACCAGAATTTCAATACTACAATAGTACGATTCAAACTTGTATCATTTTTTTCATTCATGTATTCTTCAATTTATTTCAATACTACAATAGTACGATTCAAACCAGTTATATTTATGACAAAAATTTTATATTAACTTTATTTCAATACTACAATAGTACGATTCAAACTTTATCACATCTTTTACAGAGCATTTTTTGATAAAGTTTATTTCAATACTACAATAGTACGATTCAAACTTTTATATTTAAGAAAATTACTCAACCAGTTGAAACAAATTTCAATACTACAATAGTACGATTCAAACTATTTATTTTCCTTATGGAAGAATTAAAGGAATTTAATTTCAATACTACAATAGTACGATTCAAATTCGACTTGGAATTAAACTTTTCAAGGCTGGAAGAACGTAATTTCAATACTACAATAGTACGATTCAAACACAAAAGAAGCATTAGTTCAAGATATTGATGAATGGAATTTCAATAGTAAATTAGTACGATTCAAACTTCTTTATATCCACAATTAATAGTTGGCATTACTTAATTTCAATACTACAATAGTACGATTCAAACACGTATTATAGCGGTCGTTTTTGCCTATTTCAAGCATTCTTCTACCTTCTTTTAGAACTATCATCCAGTCGACCTGCAATAGACACTATACTTTATAAACATCGACATAATTTAAATAAAACGGTCATCTTTGCCCTTTTCTAATCCAATTAGAACTTTGTCAACAAATTTATTACTTTTAATTCTATATATAATTATAGAATCTTTGGCTTCTTCTACAATTGCTTTTATACTAGTTATAATGATTTTATATTGACTTTCAGTTATTTCACCTTCAAAAACAGAATTTTGCACCCAATTAAGATATCGCTTTAGGAAAGTATGTACTTTATTTACTCTTTCTGTGGCAATGTCATATACGATGATCAGATACATATTCACCAACTTTTCTTGTAGCTACAGTATTTTTTATCTTCAATAAGATGTTTTACTAATCGATAGCATTCTAAACGTATTAATCTTTTATAGGATACTTTTCTTTTTAGTTTTTCATAATTAATTGTTGTATGCAATTTTTGATCATACTCCCTTAGAAATAATGTTCTTCCTTTTTCGTTTAAATAGCAGTATTTGAGTTTCTTATCAAAATAATTCTCATTTATTTTTTGTTTATTTACCAATGAAAAGATTACTGGATCCACAATTATTGGCTTATATATTTCTGCTATATCTAAGCATAAACTAAATCTTCTTTCGGATGGTTTATGAAGATAACTTATTGTTGGATTCAAATATGTATGATATAGTTCTGTCAATACTGTTCTATATAAAAGGGAATTTCCAAAAGATATTAAGCAATTTATCATATTATCTGGTGGTCTTTTTACCCTCTCTTCAAAGGCAAAACCTTCTCTCAATATTTTATTGAAAGACTGATAATAGGTTTTTCTTATGTTTCCTTCTAAGCCCATTAATGAGGAAATATCATTCATATTATCGAAGTTCTTAGAGTAGTTTTCAATTTCTATAATAAAATTCTTCACTTCTTTTCCTCTTCTTAGATAGTATTTCAAAACAGAAAGCATATTGTGTTTTGCTCCATTTAATATCTCTTTTGCAAGAAACATCCTTTTTTCTTCATCCAAGAAATGTTGAACTTGTTTTACAATTAACAATCCAGAATTCAAGTATTCTCTTGGAAAGAAAGTCCCAACATAAAAATCATAATGGTTAAAGAAATGCATTGGAATTTTTTTCTTATTTATGAATTCAAGGAACCTTTTATTCATGGTTACTTCCCCGAATATATACAGAGCATTAATGTTTTCTACTGGTAATGCTCTCTTTTCATCCTCTGTCTTAAAATAGATAGTATTTCCTTTTCTAACAAGGTCTCCACTCCGGATAATGTAATAATCTTCTTTCACTTTTAACACCAACAAAATTCAAAATAACTGCATTTTTTACAATATGGTTTTTTAATTGCTTCAGGAGGTTTTTGTGCATTAACGATTACAGGTATTGATTCAGTAATTTTCTTTATGTATTGTTCATCTTGTGGTTCTAATACTACATCATCTCTCTTCTTTTCATTTGGGTACACAATTACTCCTTTTGCATTAATGTTTTTATTTTTCTTTAGATACCATAAATAGTATAGAGTTTGAGCCTTCACAGCAAAAGGTAGTTTGCTTGACTTTTTTATTTCATGAATAATTATTTCCCTGCCTTTTTTTACAAAATCAATGTTAATGGTATTATCAATAAGAACTTCTTTGTTTTCTTTTGCATAACTCTTTTCTTGTAGTAATCTACCAAGTAAAATATTCTCATCTTCATAGTTTAAATTAATACCATTAGCAAAAAACCATAACTCTCTTTTACATGTAACATAATATTGAACCATAACTCCTGTTATTTTCACAGTCATTTTCCTCTAAGAATTATTTTTTTTAGAGCATTCTCATATTAATGCTAGAATCCAATTGTAACCATAAACCAATATCTAATGTATACCATTCATCCAAGTTTTCTTGTGGTACATATAACATATAAGAGTTAGAAGCAACTTCAGGTAAAGTTTTGAACAAATTAACATCCTTTTTTCTGATGAATGCTGAGGTTGTATAGTCATTGATTTTTTCCTTATACTTCACTCTTACAGCACGTTTTCCATAACCTTTTGCATCTTCTAGTTCTTCTTCAAAACGTTCTCTTATTTCTTTAGAAATAGGATTTACTTCTATATAAATTGGAATAGTCCCTCTATCTTCGATGAGTTGAAATGCAGATAGATCTTTAAATCTCAATTTAGCTACCTTTTCATATAATTCTCTCGATTTTTGATCTGATTTTCGATTATTTATCGTATCAAAATATGAATTATTGGTCGAAAATATGAATTCATGTTCAGAAATTATATTCCAATTATTTTTTTCAAATGCTTCTCTCAATATTTCATCGGTTGCAGCAGTTAAGGTTCTATCATAAATATAGTCACAAAATTCTTTTTTATTGTCTGTTTGTAAACGAATTATCTCTACTAACCCCTTTTGATCTCTATTATTTCTATTGCATCTTCCAGCAGCTTGAATTATGCAATCTAAGGGAGCAAAATCTCGATAAATTTTATCTACTGAAACATCCACTCCTGCTTCTACCAATTGTGTTGTGATAATTATTCTTCTTTTCTTCTTTTTGTCATCGATTCCAGCAATTTTTCTTATTTTCTCTAGTCTATGTTTTGGAATAATGTGTGTTGAAAGACAATACAATTCTTCCTTTTCACTAATCCAAATCCCAAAATTATCCATATAAGTCTCTGTTCTTTCTTGTTCAAGTTCATCTCGTATAAATTGGTATAATTCTTTGCATGTATTGATTGTATTTAAAATAACCATTATATCGTTATCTGTTGCTAATATTTCCTCAAGTAGTTGCCCTTTAAAGTCATTAAATTTCAAAGGTTCATGATTATAGTTAATTTTTATTCTATCGAATTTCTTAAAATACTCTTCAGGTTGTCGAATTAATTTTACTGTTTCTTCAGTTTTAAAAATTAAAGGGTTTGTTGGAGTCATTAGAATTATCAAACAGTTAAAATTTTCTGCAAGAAATTCTAACATTTCTTTAATAATCAACCAGTACTTATGTGGTATTGATTGTATTTCATCTAATATTATCACAGAATTAGTTATATTGTGAAATTTTCTTGATGTTCTATTCCTATAAGATATTAAACTATGAAAGAACTGCACGAATGTTGTTATTACTATTTCTGAATGCCAGCTTTCTGTGAGAAGTAAAGATTGGCTTATTGGTAATTCAATAATTTCATCAAATGTTTTTGCAAAGTAAGCTATTTCTGCTAAATGATGGTGTTTTAACATAAGATTAGATGGTATTGTTTCTTCTTTGGAAATTTTGGGCATCTCTAGATTTAAGATTTCATCAAACACTCGACTGTTTTGATCTATTATGCTTAAGAAAGGTAATGAATAGATGATTTTTGGAACGAAATCTAATTTCTTAGTTTCTTTAATTCTATCTCTTAGTAATAATGCACTTGCTAATCCTGTTAACGTTTTCCCACAACCTGTTGGTAGTGTTAATGTGAGAATTCTCTTATTTTCATGCAAGTCAAGACTAGTTGCTGATTTAAGCGCTTCACAAAAAGCTTGTTCTCGTATGATGTTAATTTCTAATTTTGGTTTTCCAAATTTAGTTTGTTTGTAGTGCTCAACAATCATTTTTGGTATGTTCTCGATTCTTTCAGGAATTTCTGTTCCTGATGCAGTGATTTTATCTGCATCAATTAGTACAGAATAATGCAGCATTATCATGAAATAATTAGCTAGATCTTTTTTCCGACTAATCTTTTTTAGCAAAGCAATAATCTTGGTAATGATTTCTGGTTCATCTGAATTTCTTGAATTCATCATTTCATTATAAAAGTCATTTATTAACAGCTTGCTATTTAGATTTGATTCGCTTTTCAATAAATGGTCATAAATGTCAATTACTTCTTGCTGATTAGTATTTTCTAATTGTTCTCTCAGTTCCTTGGTATCAAACTCTTTTTGCAGAAATTTATTATACAAACTGTTTTCTCCATGCAAATTTGGAAGATTTCCATGATGGCTTCTGATAACAATAAAAGCAATTAGTGGCAAGAATTCATTGTCTTCTAGCTTCTCTATTTTTTCCAAGTATTTCTCTACAATATAATAACCAAAAATAGCTGACAAAAAACTATGATTTGCTTTTCTTGTGCGTTTCTTTTGTTTTAATAGCTCTTGAAAGAATGTTGTTGCTTTTGCAAAATCATGTGAAATCCCAATAAAGTAAGCAATCTTAGTATAAAGCTCGCTATTTTCAAGTTTCTTTGATGCCATTGTTTCTTTTGCAATATTCCCAACAGTTTCTAAATGGTCTTTCAGTAGAATCTCTGGATGAGATAATAGGTTAGAAGAAGATGACATTTTCTTTTCCTATCCTGTAATAGACTCCTCTAGATATGGTTATTGGTTTGCCTTGTTGTTCATAGAACAATTCTAGGTATTTTGTAACTATACGTTCACTATTCATGAATCCAGGAACTTTAACATGACCATACTTCTTACCCTTTTCCACTTTGATTGATGTTTCAGATGTTTTTTTAACGATAGCATCTATTTGAGCTGTTTCACCCTTTTTCACAATATAAGGGTGACTTACAGTTTTTTCTCCTTCATAATGATAATTAGCAATTAGCTCACTTAATCCTAAACATGGTGTGTATATGGAAGTGTGCTCTCGTAAGTGTCTTTTTAGTACTTGGTAGTGACTTTTATCTTCTAACCAAATGTAGATTTTCCATTTTGGTTCCTTAATGAATTCTATTGGTATTTGTGACCTTTTTCCTTCTTCTTTAATGTCTCTTAATATAAAACCGAGTTTTGTTCGTATTAAGTTGAAATTTATTTGCAAGGTTTTGACAGGATTAAGAATATTTAATGCAAATGCACTTGTCTCTTTTGAAAATATTTCATGGTAAGTATCTCTTTCTAAACCAAGTATTCCTGCAATTAAACCGGATAAAGCAGTCCTTGTTGGAAATGGGTATGTGAGTGAAGATGTAGTAGTATAGACTCTCCGATAGTGAGCCCAATCACCCCATAATGTGAATGTAAGTACTTTATCAATGTTCAAAGACGTCACCGAAACCAACACAATTATTTTTTGAAATTAATTTCAATTACTTCTTTTCCTATTGCTAATTTAATAGCTTCATGTAATGAGATTATTTTTCCAGCTTTTCGAAAATTAATATCAGCATCAAATTTGATAAAAATGTTATCAATTTTATCTTTATGAGCTGTTATATTTTGCAATAATTTATCAACATCTAAGAAATAATCAGTTGGACTACGAATAGAGACTTCTTCAAGGTCTGAAGTAAGTTTTATTCCTTTGTCTAAATCACCGATATGAAAATTTTTAGTATTGTATTCCACTCTTAACAATAATCGTGGCATTTGGCCCATTTTTGAGCGAGAGATTAACCCTTTAGTTCCATTCCATATTCCTTCAAGAAGTAATTGAACATCATTCTCTGAAAGACTGGTATGTTGTGCAGTATTTTCGTTAATTAATCCATGGAAAGAGATCAAACTATAATGAAGGATGTATTCGTCTCGAAATGTTTGTTGTTCTCGTTCTACTCCTTCGCCTGCTTTTGAAGCAAATGCTCCAGTTCCTTTAATATGTTTTATTTCAACTTGGTGTAGAGAACGACCCATATTGAACTGAACTGGACCAGTTCTTTTAAAGGAGGTTGTTTTTTTCTTAGAACCATCTTTTAATTCAATAGGTAATGTTACTCCAAAAAGCCTTACATCTATACATTGTTCAAGTACATTATTTTCAATGCTCTTGAGTTGTTCTTGGAAAGTTTTTTTACTAGTATCACAAAAATCTAGTGCACGAGTTTTGCCATCTTGGATAGCTAAGCTGTCTTTTAGTTGTATTGTTCGTATGAGGATTTCTTCTCCTAAGGAATCATATAAGTAATCACGAATTGTTCTTTTTAACCGAACATCTGTTACAATATTAATTCCTGATTCTTCATCTATCCTAGGTTTATTCTCATCCATAGGATCGCCATTAGGGTTTCCATCCCTAATATCATATAAAAACACTAATTCTGATCTTTTTTCTAATAATTTACTCATCATAAGTTTCCTCCTTTTTTTTAGATTTGAATGTTTGACCTAAGGTCAAACCCAGATTAAAATAATAACTGATTTCGTTATTCGTTATAGACCATCCCTTATTATCAGATAAGAGCAAATAATTTGCAATAGCTTCTTCTAACCATTTGTAACTTACTTTGTATTCTCTAAGTTTTTCAATTGTTTGTGGAAATAGTTTCTTGATTTTACGTTTATCTAATTGCATCCCATAGAGCTTTTCTCTAAAAGGTTCTGATCTCAGATTTTGATATTGAATCGCTAATAGAAATCTTGTAAGAACTCCTTGTAAAAACAAGGCTTTTTTCTCGGATGAATTCAATGAATTTTTGTGTTCAATAAGAAATTCTTTTACTTTTCTTGCTCTTTCATTTTTACTATCCATATTATCCAATATTTTGTCATATTCCATATTCTTTTCTCCTTTTATCAATTCTATTTTTTTCAAAATAGATAGTAATAGTAAAGATTGCAGTGTAATATCATTAAGGTTCCAATTCTCTCTTTTTCTAAATATACTCCTAATTCGAAAAACGAATGATTTAACAAGTAGTCTTTCATTAATTGTTTTTCCTTTTAGAATATCACCAACTATATCAATAAAGTACTTGTCATAAATTCCCTCAATTTTAGATGAAGGATAAAATTCTCTAACCATAGACCAAATAGTTAGCTTTCTTTTTTTGCTTCCTCGAAACTGCTTAAAATTCCCGGTTGCTTTGGAACCAAAAAGATCTTTTATTATATCCTCTTGATAAATTGTTTTTTCTTTTATTTCATTGTTAAATGAGTCAATAATTGTCTTTAACCAAGAAGGTAAAACATCTTCAACATATTGTTTGATAATGACTCTTGTTTGTTGGGTTTCAAAGAACAAGAAAACTAAAAGCATGACATCTCCTTTTTTCTGAATTATTGATTGCCAGTTTTCTTCTTCAATCAGAGGACCTTCTAAATAATTCGGTTTATTTCTATAAGAAAATTCATCAATATCTTCCATTATTCCCTCATCAATATCAGTAAAAACAAATTTAGGAATAAAGTAATAACGATAACCAAAGAAGGGAAATACTAGTTTTTCATCTAAGTACTGTTTGCCTAAATCCATATCCAAAGCGCATTCTAAACATATTGGTAGCTGCTTCCAAGAATCTTTTTGATTAAAATTATACGCAAAACCTGGTTGATCAAGAGTATAAAACGCAAAAGGAGAAGCAAACCCTAGAACGTTCTTCTCATCACCACAAAGAAGGCAAAAACCATCTCCTTTAGATTCACCTTTTGATTTATGAAAGCTAAACCTTCTTATAGAACGTTCTATCATAACCTCTTCAAATTCCTTTATTTCTCCAATATACTTCTCTTTACTTTTATTGAGACCAATTTTGATTGTTAGTAAATGTTGCTTTTTTGTATTGAGTTTTGAACATTCAGAAATTAATTTTTGATCTAATTCAACTTTTGATTTTTCACTAAGACCATCAAAAAATCGCCATATTTTCTCGGAGACAGAGCCTTTATCATGATTTTCTTTAAACCAATTGATTATTTTGTTATCTAGTGTTTTCCTTATATCATCAGTGATTTTAGCTATGGGTGTAATGTTTGTTCCACGAGTTGTTCCAGAACGGAATAGATATTTCAAAGATTTATTGATGTCAAAATCTTCAATAGTAATTTTATCAAGAATAGCTTTTTCATTCAATGAAAAAATCAAGCATACAACCTTTTCAACATTTTTCAAAGATGATGTTTCTGTTAAAATAGAAACCAGATTCAACTCATCTTTTTCTCGAAGATAAACACCGATATGTCTTACACTTTCAATCAACTTGATTTACTCCGTACTTTATTTAAAAAACCAAAGCCTAGTGTATTTAATTCCCCAATACCACAATCCAACATGAAAGATACAAATTTCCGTTGATTTTTATCAAGGTTCTTAAAAATTATTTCCCATAAAGTTCCTATAACCTTTACTTCCTTTCCATTAATGGTTATGTGGTTACATACTTGCTTTTTAAAATTAAAATTCTCAAATGCTTTTTCTAGAGATAATTCATATCCATAGAAGCTTTGAAATTTTTTTCGTAAATTCTGTTCGATTTGTTCTATAAATAACTCTAATGGATAATTAGAACGCCAATATATATAATCGTAATTCACATCCCAATGAGATTCATAAGCAGAAAATTTCTCTTTGGGGATTCTAACAATAACTGGAGTTCCTGTTATTAAACACAAATCCTTTTCAATTGTTGGTCTGAGTATTGTGGTTCTTTCAAGGAAGAATCTCATGTGACCGATATTTATGATTTCTCCTTGTAAAGCATCTAGACTATTTTTCATGATTGTTATTAATCTATTTTCAGGAGAAGAAATTATTAGAGTTCTCTTATCACCCATTTTAGCATTTTTTGGTGGAAAAACATTGGAAAAAGAAATAAATTTATAGTCTTTTTTGTTATGAAGCGATGAATATTCAGTATCTCTTATTAAAGAATATATAAAACCTTGAAGTTTGTGGTACACATTAGCTTCATATAAAAATGAGTTCTCACATCTTAATGTTAAGATTGCTCTCAAAACTATTCCTCCCTAAATCTATTTCTCTCAAAATTCTTCTCATTGTACATTTAGGAATTAATGCTTTAAACTTTCCTTACTATATGTAGATGGAAAGATACTATATATCTTTTTCTAACAACTGATATTTCTTATTTGCTAGTACTATTAAGAAGACTATTGAAGAATTAATTTGTCCATATTGCTCTGAGTCCTTGAATATCAAGTTTTTCATTTAAAATACCTGTAGAAAATCAAAGTAGCGGGAGGTTCATGAGAGATTGAAGAACTAAAAGAGCTTTGTTCTATCGCAAGTTAGTTGTTTACCCTCCCACTCATTGACTATCTCCTAAATGTATAACTTTAGAGAGAAACCCAAGGAAAAACACTGAGTGTAGTTTCCCAAGTATTGAATGCATCTCTCCAATAATAAATATTCGTCCATATATAATTAAATTTTATGACAAGGGGAAAAGGAAGGAATCAATATAAACTGAAATTTAATCAAACAATTGTTTATCTGAGATAGTTGAATTAATATGTTTTGTTAATCTTTTTATAAATTCATGATGAAAACTGATTTTTGAAAGAGAGGTTACACTTCTCATAAATTTTTTCACAACAAAATAACAGAATAATAAGGTTTAAAACTAACAAAATGAAAATAATGCACTCACACTGAAAATGTGATAGGAAAGTATGACCGAAGTAATTAGCCTACACTGTGAAGAAAAGTTGGGGTTCGAAGATATCTGCTGGAATAATCTGAAGAAGGATGATAAGAAAACAAACAAGGTTGCTTATTACTGTTCGAACTGTAAGAAAATACTAGGATTCTCAAGCAAGTAACTAGGAACAGCTCACATGTAAGAACCTATTGCTAAGTTCAACTCCAAATACTTTTATTTCTCTACCATCTTCCTTTGTTTTTAGAATCGTCTATCTCAAGTATGTCCTCTCATCACACCTACATGCCTTGGTTTCCAAATGATAAGGGTGAAGATCCTTCCCTATGGAGAAAGGAAGCTCTTGAAATGATGCGTACCCAGAAACTTTGTTCTCACTGTGGTCAGTTCCATCTCTTTCTCTTCGCTCAGAAGGAGCCTTACTACATTCACTTTTCCTGTCCTAACTGTCAGACTGTTCTCAAGCTTCCTCGCCAACGTAATCGCATGGTAACAAAATGGGCAAAACCAAAGTGGAAATAGCACCATTATTTTTAAATATAAATAACAACAATAATTATACCAAATTATGGTGAAAAGGAATTGAGTAATAGATATAGATTTCTTAGAAAATGTGCAAAAATTATTTTCTATTTGGGAATAAAAATTAATAGAAAAAAATTTGATGAGAAATCCAAAGATGATGAAGAAATTAAAAGGTATTTACTAAAGGAAAATCGTTTTCTTAACGTTATTTTGCTTTACGATTTTTCAGAATTAGAGAACCTCTAGATGAAGGGATAATTAATGAAATAATAAAATCACTAAATGATGGTTTTATATTTGAAATTCGTAGAATGGCTGGGATTACTTTAGGTGAAATAGGAGTAAAAATTATTGATGAAAAATCACTGATAGGAAAAAAACCATTAGAGGGAATTGAAAATGAAGACGAAGCTAATAGGAAATTAAAGAAGATAGTAGATGCTTTAACTGATAGAATAAAAAATGAAAAAAATCATTGGGTTAGTGAAAGATTAATTGAATCAATAGGAAAAATTGGCGTAAAAGCTAAAGAATTGGGAGGTGATATGTTAATAGATGTTATTATTGAGAAACTACTCATAGGAAGCAAAAATATTGTAAAAAGAAGAGCAGCTTTAACATTAGGTAAAATAAGAGCTTCTGATAAGAAAGTAATAGATGCATTGCTTACAACAACTAAAAAACGAGAAAATGAAGTAGTACAAACGAAAGCTGTTTTGTCTATTGGCGATATAGGTTTAAAGGCAGTTAATGTCTGTGACAATCTAGTTCCTGATTTAATTCAAGAGATGATAAATACTAGAAGTTTTTATTTAAAAAAATATATTGCTTATGTTCTTGGGATAATTATTGACACTAATAATGAGAATTATCCAGAAGCAGTTGCTCAAATAAGAAATCTAATGGATAAAGAAAGTGATAAATTTCTATACGCTTGGTCTTTAGCTAAATTAGAAGGACCAAATTCAGATGGAAATAAACAAATTTTAAAAATGAAGCGAAAAAGTAAGGTAAATTATGGTGAAAGAATTCTTTATAACGATCTCACCAGACATTGGGAATTTGAAAAAGGAAAAAAAGGTGAATCTGTCAAGGAAACCGAGTTGATTAAAGATATTGTCCTTGATAAGAGCGTCGTTGATAGATTAGTCCGTTCTTCTCCAATTAATGCTCCTACAAAGAAATCTTTTATGGAGAAATGGGGAAAACATATTAGTATAGCAAGTTTAATTATTGGTATAGCAAGTTTAATTATTGGTATAATAAGTTTAATTACTGGTATACTACTTTGGTTCTAATCTAATCTTTGGATAAATAAATAGAAAATAATCTGCAATTGTAATTTGATGAATAATGGTGAATAAAGAAAAATTTGAAATCTTGTACAATTCTATTTAAATTTAATAAATCCTGAAAATTCTTTACTAAATTGAAAAATAGAGGAATTTTTATACTGAATTTTCTATTTTTCAGTGTTTCTTCCGACAAAAATACTTTCAGTTGAGGGTAGGACGTTTGCCTTCTAGGGTTGCAGAAATTTTTAATCGAGTCTCAGACTTGAAGTAAGCACCTTTACTTTGATATTCTTCCTCTTTTATTTGTACATTGAGAAATTTTTCAATTACAGAATGATCAGATTTACAAACGATATCAATTGTTTTGGTTAAAAAAGCTTCAAGATATGCATGTGATAACACTATCTTTTCAGCTTGAATATACCAAACAAAATCTAGATAGTCAATGTTATTACTAATACCTGTTAATGCTTGCGGAGTTGTTTTCTCCAAGTAAAGCAATTCACCTAAATCTGTTATATGTTTAGGCAAACCATTTATTTCTTCAGGATATTGATTATCCATTGCAATAGCAGCTTCCTCTTTACTATTGTATTGCAGAAATACATCTTTTCGTTGCTTTTTCATAACCTCATGAACTTTGTTTGCATAATCATCAGCAATTTTAAACATCTTAACTATGTCATTTGGTAAATTATTTGGGAAATTTGAAAAATAATTTGTGAGTAGATTTGCTATAAAGGCAGTATGATAACTTGATGCTATATAATAGTTAAATGCTAATGAATATTCAAAGTGTAAAGATTTCTTGTTAATTAGCAATCCCTCTCTTAATAGAAAAGAGCTGAATTAATATTTAACGTTTATTAACAATAAATTTCAATTCCAAAATATTTTCATAGTAATTTGAAAAAAGATGAAAAAGAATCAGATAAAGTTATTTACTATTGCTTAAACTGTAAGAAAATATTAGATTTTTCAAATAATTAGTTTTGAACAACTCAAAAAGATCTTATTGTTTAGCTTTTCATAGAACAAATACTTTCTTCTATCTCCCTACCCTTATTTTTTATTTCCTTCAGCATTACTTACTCTTATGGCAGGCAGTCACTATACGTACATCCCATGGTTTCAGAATGATAAGGAAGAAGAAGCTTCTCTTTGGCGAAAGGAAGTCCAAGAAATGATGCGTACCCAGCGTCTTTGCTCTTGTTGTGGACAGTTCAGTTTCTTCCAGCTTTCCAAGAAAGAGTCCTACTACATCTTTCTCAGCTGTCCAAAATGCAAGAAAGAGCTCAAGCTTCCTCGTAAGCGCAACCGCATGGAGACTAAGTGGGCTAAACCCAAGTGGGAGTCCTGAGGTGTTCTTTTGCCTAAGCGTTTGGTTACTCGTGTTAGCTATCAGGAAGCGGAAGATCCTCTCGAGTGGCGAAAAGAACTAGCTGAAGTTACTAGTATTTTGCATCTTTGTGTTGAATGTGGAGATTTTCGTAAGTTTCTTTTCAAATCTAAGACTTCTAAATGGATATACCTAACCTGTCCTAATTGTCAATCTGTCCTTAAGATTCCTCGAAAACGATGTGGAATAGATACAAATTGAACAAAACTAAATAAGAATAAATAGTTGATTACTTTCACCTAACTCTCGAGGTCTATTTTATATGTTTAAATTCCTCATTATTGGTATAGTAATAATTTAGAGGATGCATAATATATTGAGAAAGAAAGTTATAATAGTGTCCATCCTACTTGTAATAATTTTAGGGAATACAAGAGGTATTCCACATCTTAGTGGAATCTATTTCGAGGGAACAAATTACATTGGTTCAGGTTGGCAAGAACGAGAAGCTCGTGAGATTGAAGTTTCAACTAAACCATTCATTGCTAACATCACAGCACTATCTGATAATCGGACACTTACTGCTAAAAACATCCTCTGGGAAATATATGACTATCATGGAAATTATCATCAGCTTTGGAATAGCACAATAGATTTTACTAGAGGTTTCAACGATAACAATATTCTATTATATAATGTTCATGTTTGGATTGAGGAAGATATTGATTTCAGAATTGATGTCCGATTTTACATGGTATCTGATGCATTGACTCCTATACTTACAATTCCTAACATTGATTCAGAATCACCATCTGCAAATGGTATGATTAGCTTCTCTTTACTAATTCTAGCTTCGGTTGTTTTCTTGGTTTCAGTTTTTTACTTGAAAAGCAGAAGGAAAAGGATTGAATGATTAACATTAAAGTAGAAAATGGAGTTATAGGTTATGGATGACAAATTAATTACAATGAATAAAAGGAAAGAAACTATTTTAGTAATAGCTCTTTGTGTAAGTGTTACGCTTAATGGTATCTTAATACCTGTTTATATAACTAAAATTGACAAAACTAGAAATGATATAGCTAATATGCCCTTGCCTAACAAGCTATTCTACTATTTCGATTATGTTCGTCAAAATTTCCCAAAAGGTTATGAGAATATTGATTTATGTACATATTTAGTTTTACATGATACAGGTCAATATAATTTTTTCAAAGATTATACAAGAGAATTTGATAAAATCTGGGAATCAGAAAATTCCATGACAGAAGTGAGTGCTGCAATCCAAATGTTTTCTTTTTGGAAAAGCTATTGGAAAGCAGATATGAATGCCTCTCGAATTTATAATAATATTTTTGGGAAAATTGAGTATTATAATGATACGGAATACACAATGAACACAACACAATATTATGATTATAGTAAATCAGTAATAGAAACAATTTATTCAAGAATAGGTGATTGTGATGACATATCTATTATGACAGCAGCGTATCTTGAAGCTTCTGGATATGAAACTATTTTAGGTACAGTGCATGAAAATGAAACTGATTTTCATCATGCTTTTCTTTGGATTAAAATCAATTTTTACTATGAATATTTATGGGCTGATTTATGGCGTTTTGGTGATGGTGAATATGAATGGCTTTTACTTGAACCAACATGGAAAACATCGTTCGGATCAACAGCTAGTTGGATTGCAGGTTATGACCAGAAGAATTTTACTAATTGGAATGACATTTTTAACTGGCGAGTTGTAGCTCCACCTAACGATTCTTCATTAGAGTTGAATAATCTAACTCCATCTCATGTAAATCAAACTAACTATATGTAAATATTAAATCACAGAACAATTAAGAAATGACAATAATTTATGTGTGTTTCATCTTGAAATTTATTTAAAGACCAATATTTTTTTTGGATTTTTTTATGATTATCTTCATTATTCCAATTATCACATATTGCTATGTTTTTCCGGTTATTTTTTAGTATATTTCCCCAAATCAATTTCCCTTTTAAAGAATTAATTATAATTGTAGTTCAATATAATTATGTCATAGCTAAGGATGTTGAAGCTGTTCCAGGATTCATATCAAATCTTTTGATAGATTGTTAAAAAGTTCAGTTGTAAAAGATTCCATGAATGAAGAAGGAGAATATATTACACCTGAATTTAAGCTCAATAGACTTTTGCTGGAATATATGGAGATTCCTGATTAAAATAGAAACCAAAAATTCTCTAGTCTCCATTTCTGTTCTTCATTAAGCTCTTTTTTAATTTAGAGATAAATTCTTGTAAACCCTTCTTGGCTTCAGTTGTTAACTTTTCACATCCAGATTCTTGAGTAATGGATGGAAAATGGATTCACGATCAATTCTTAGAAAGTATTCAGGAGCAATGTTCAAGCATTTTTGGAGAAAATCAGTTGCTTTATCATCTTGATTCAAATTTGCAGTAACATATGCCAAGTCTAATAGAACATCTGGTTCGTCAGGATAATGAACTAATGACTGATCTAGAATAGTAAGTGCTCGTTGATAGTCCTCATCTACTAGATACATCCTTACTAGAATTCGTAGTATAAGATAATTAGATGAATCCAATTTCAGGGCTTTAAGAAAGTAGAGTCTTGCTCTTGATTTATCACCTAATTGCATTGAAAGTAAAGCGATATTAGTTAGAGAACTAAAGTTTTCAGGATTTAATTCAAGAATTCGTTTGTAACAATCAATTGCATCTCTATATTTTTCTGTTTCTGAATAAAAAGAAGCTAAATTGTTGAGAACATAAACACTTTCAGGATCCTCATCTAGTAGAATTTTTAGGACCTCTTCATGAAAAGCTTCCTGTGCATCATAGAGGTCATATAATTCCTGCATTGGAGAAGTTCCTTTCAACCAAAGAATATCCACATCACTAATGGACTTAATAGCTTTCTCAATATCTCCCATTCGATAATAGAACAAGCCAAGATTGCACTTGTATTGAGTTATGTGTGGGTCAATACTAACTGCTTGTTTCATGTAGACAATTGCTTCCGATAAGCGATTCATCTGGAAGAGTGAAATTCCTATAGTGTTTAGCAAGTAAGCTTTTTTGGTTATTTTAGGTAACAGTTCTAATAATAATGCTAATTTCTCTTCGGGACTCGCATAGTCATTATCAGTTTCAGTTGGCAACTGTTTCTCTATATTCTGACCATATGCTTCTAGAACAGTAAAGAGGATTTTCTCATCAGATATACCATTAATCAATTATCATTCCCCAGCAATCTAATAGCATTTTTTCCCTACAGCAAAATTCTTTATAAATATCTAATTTTTCGAGGAAGAAATTTGTAGATCAATAAAAGTAATGGAACTTTGAGTGGAAGAATAGATTTTAATAAATGTTTAACACACTCATTAAAGAACCCATTATTTCCTCTTTTCCCAAGAGAAAACGGAAGTAAGACAGATGTTTCTTTCTTTCTAATCTTGCCCTACTAGCTCCTTGAAATCATCATTATCTCTTAAAGAATCAAAAGGAGGATCTTTTCGAGCCATATCCTTGCACTCAGCATTTAGCTCAATTGCGGTCTTTAATAATTCGAGTGCTTCCTTCTTTTGCTTAGCTCTTGTTTGTTTGGAAAGTTCTTGCTCGTCTAGTTGCAAGATGAGTGCTTCTGCTGA
>JAHLVW010000038.1 GCA_019058275.1 Candidatus Heimdallarchaeota archaeon | reverse complement strand
CCTCCTATCACTACATATTATTGAGCTTTTTATTTTGCAACCTTCAGTAGCTTCTAAAACTCCTGGAGTCCATGTACCTGGATTTCAATACTCATAATTGAGCTTTTACTTTTGCAACGGACGCTCCAGAAGCGCCTAAGAGGTGAAAAAGCTATTCTCCTGGATCTAGAAAAAGATTTCGATGACCCATCTTGTCGGGTACCCAAAGTGGTACACCCTTTAAAAAGACTCGACAGATTTTGAAGAAAGAATAACAAAAAGAAGGTAGGAGAAGGTTTCTTTTCAACTCAAAGCTGGCGGGTCTCATGTCAAGGAAAGACTTTAAATAGTACGTACCAACACTCGACAACCTTTAGAACAAAAAAGAGCTTAAAATGGGGAGAAAATTAAGCAAGAAAGCAAAATACTATCACAAAAAATCGGATGAAAAAGAACGAAAAAGAACCAAATCACAAAAAAACGAACAAGAGGAAAAACGAAGGTTAAAAAGAACACTGGAATAAGGAAGGAGATAACCTCTTTCAAGGAAAGAACGATTCCTAAAGCCCAGTTCAGCAAAACAACTATATATCAAACCCAAACAACTGTTAGACTTGTTTCTCACTGCTAAAATCTTCGAACAGTCCCCTCTGATAGACTTATTTTTTTTATGCTCTGGTATTTCTAATTTTCTGGAGAAATTATGTCTTTTTTCCAAGATAAGATGAATTCGTCTTTATTTTCAAGTTCCTTTTCCGATGGAGCATAAACACAAAAAGTTCGGAAATATTTACTTAGTAACTTATTTTGGATTTTGTTATTTTGAATTGATATGGAAAATTGCTTTTCAATTATAATAGTTATGACTTGGGTTTCTCCATATAGTGTTGCACCTCTTGTGGTTGGAACTATAAACTTCAAGGTTTTTGCAAATTCATTAGTTGGCTTCAAATAAAGTTTAATTTTTGATGAGATAGAAGATTGGAAGAATAGTTTTTCATGAAAATTATTTAAAAACTCCATTAAATCAGTTTTTTGGGACGATAATAAAGAAGCTAATTTTCTAATAGTAATTCCTTTACCATTTGTGTAACGACGTATTTCTTTAGTGGAAAGCAATTCTTGTAAAGTTGGTTGTGCATTTTTAAAAAACTGTTCCAATCCTAACACAGACATTGTTGGCAGTAAATGAAAATTAAAGAAACCAGTAGAAGTCAGATTTTGATTATTAAATCCTTGAAATTGAATTGAAGGAAGAGATTTCTCTAAAAAAGCAATGAAATCCACTATTTTCTTACTGTGTAATGAACCTATTTCTTGTGCAAATTTTAGCTTTTCTCTGGCTGGAATCTTAACTTGGTAACCACCAATTTTTTGTTCTATTAATTTATTAGTGATAGATACATCTGTAAGAAAGCTCTGAAAATCTTCACATAAATGTGCACTAATAGAGCAAAAAGTTAATTGGTTTTTAAATGACCCATCCGAGTCAAAAACTCCTCGCCAGTATAAGTTTCTGTAGGGAGCTCCTAGTTGTTGAAATAGCAATGGTTCTCTTAAGGAATCATACTTTGGAGCATTGATTGTTTGATCGGTAATGAAATTAAACAACCTGGCAGTCCATAAAAGATTTAGCTTTACTACCCAAGCTCCTTTATCTTGCATTATATGTCCTTTTTTACCAAATAAATCACCAAGCATATTTGACAAGTTTATAATGTGTTTTTTTGTTTCATCAACAATAATTACCCAGTAGTTCCGAAGATTACCATCACCGTTGCAGACACCACAAAGGTAAGCTAAAGGTTTCGTTATGCAAAGCGGAAAAGTGAATGCTTCCCCTCGAGCACTGGTGAAAGAGATTTGGCTATTTCTTACAGGTAATTGTAAATCTGGGATAACTGCTTGAGCACAACGAAATAGTGGGAAAGGAATGGCTCCTCGTTCAAGATAATCAGCAAGTACATCTCGCCAAGTAAGAATTGACTTATTGATCGATCGATAAAAATAATCTCGAGCAGCTTCAGCAATGAGGAGAATCTTTGCTTGAATCTGTTCTTTCTGTTCATCAGTTATTACGAGAAAAGAAAATCTTGCTATGATACGATCACTCTTTTTTTTCCGGACAAAATCAATCTTTCGAACCATAATACCATACAGATTTGTGAAAGAAAGGTCTTCATTAATAACGCGTTTTAGTCCTTCCTGTTCTATGAGTGTATTTGCGGTTTCCCAATTGTTATAGTTAATTGGATGTTTATCTAATAATTGGGGATCATTAGTCCAAGTAAGTGTCATACTATCCTCATCTTCATCTGATAATTAATAATCTCAAATAATAAACATCACACAAAATAACCTAGTGTGTTCATTCTGGAGGGAGAGAAATCTCCTTTGTTATAAAAATGCGACCATTTTTGTCTTCCACGAAGACAATATGATCACCTATCGAAATAGCTAATTTTCTCCTAATATCCGCTGGTATTGATACTTGCCCTTGTCTTGTGACTTTTGAACTACCTATAAATTTCATAAGTTTCCCTCTTAGGATTTTGGTTCTTATTCTATGTATTGTAAAAATAATATATAAAGTATTATTAAAGCTATTAGCGAGGGGTTTATATTTGCTAATTTTAGCATATTTAATAGAAATAATAAATATAATAAGTGATTATTATGACTGAAATATCTAGAAAATTCAAACGTCTAGTCATTCTCGCCCAAACACCCATCAGTAAGACGGGAAATGGTCCAGCTGTTGGAGGGAAAGTAAATAATTTATTACTTTTAGGAAATGGCTCAGAGAAAGACAATGGAAATGGAAAAAGATACTTAGTAAAAGGCATTCGTGGTTGGATCAATCATGCAATGATGACAATAGCAAAAGAAGAAGGAGTAGAAATCTGTCATACATCAGATAAAACGGAAACCCAAAAAGGTGAAAACCTACTACCGGAAGGATTCCATGCTAACGGTAAATGCTATCCAGAAAAAGAGTGCATCAAGCACAGGCTAATGGGATCAATAGTAAAACAATCCAAGCTGAAATTTGAACCAGTAATAATTGTCTCAGAAGCAAACAGCAAAGGAAAGAGGGAAACAGACACCCAGGCAGTGCATATAGCTACAGAACGAAGAAACGCACTAAAGAGTAAGTCAAAGTTCAGCATACAAGACTTTGGAGAGAGATACTTCTCAGGAGAACTGACAATAAAGATAGAATTACTAGGAGAACTTACTCAAGAGGAATTAGGCTTCTTACTAAAAGCAATACTCTATGCACCAGAACTAGGACTAGGGGCTAGTGTGAACAATGGAGGAGGAAGAGTGCAGTTGAAACAAATAACACTCCAAGAAGTAGTTCGAAGCAGAGAATTTGACAAACAAGGAAAAGTAATCGAAGAAGAAAAAACTCGAAACCTATGGAAAGAAATGGAGGAAGGGATGAAAGCATGGCCAAAAACAAACGCTCAAGACTAATAGGAGAATTAATCACACCAATAGTCATTAATACTCCTTTTTTCTATATCAAGGGATGCAAGATTTCCGTAACAAAAGAACCTCGAGAAAATGAAAAAGGATACCTACCCTATCCAAGAAAAAAATATTATGGAAAACTCATCAAAGGAGTAAGAAAAGCACCAACAATCAAAAAATGCTTCCAAGGGTTTGTGGTAGTAGATTTTCCAGGAAACAACAACCAAGCAAGAGAGAAATTACAAAGGTTCTTATCACTAGAAGGTTTAGGAGCACATCAAAAAAACGGAATGGGAAAAATAAAGTGGAGAGAACAACAAGAAATTACTCCAGTAAGAAAGACTCCTCAAGAAAAGAAACTAACAATAAGAAAAGGATTAGGGAAACACCCAAAACCACTACAAACAGCGATCAAAGCACTACTCCTGCATGATTTCGTACACACAGAAAAACACAGCAGCAAGATCTACCACGAAGTAGAGATAACAAACAGCTTCATTCGAGAAGCATGCAAGAAACATCATGAAAATGGATCGGAGCAGAATAACAACAACTGGCTCATACCAATCATAAGGAAATATGACGGTTTAGCATCATTCCTAAACAGAAGGATACCAAGAAAAGAAGAAAAAAGATACGACTATGAAAACGGAGAGATAGACTGCAAAGCAGTAGCAGAAGAAATAGCGACAAAACAACACTCAGTTTATGCACTCTACAATTATATATACTACAATAAAACAATCGCGAGATTCTACGAAACAATAACTTATGCAAACAACAAACTGAGAACGCATCTACTACTTGCAGTTAACCTATTAATCAATGATTTTAAAAAGGGAAAAATAACACTCGAGAATAATAGAGTAAAGATAGTTTCACTACCGACTAAAGAAAAAGAAGAAGAAAACGAAAAATTCTTATCTAAGTCATTGGTGCTGAAACGCATCAACCCATCGAAAAAAGGGGTAGAAAAAATAACTGCTATTCTTCAGGAACGGTCTGCGAAGGATGAAAACCATCCACTAATCGCAGAAAAAAACCACTTGCGAAGGGATAACTAAATAAAAGTCTAATAAAATAGACGAAAAATTAAAAGAATAAAAGTTTAGTGAGTTGTAAAAACATGGTTCGTATTAAAAACGCTGATGAGATTCGCGACATGGTTAAAAACCATCCTATGGATCAGCGTCGTGTCTTTAGCATTGCTGCTCATATTGATCATGGCAAGACCACTACTAGCGATTACCTTCTTCGCAGGGCTGGTCTTATGTCTGATCATGATGCTGGTCTTAAGCTTATGACTGACTCTGATGAGGAAGAGCAAGAACGTGGTATTACTATCTTTACCAGCGTTGTTCTTCTCAGTTACGAGCGTGATGACAAGACTTACTTGTTTGAGATTAACGACACTCCTGGTCACATTTCCTTTACTGGTGAGGTTAGTCGTGCTCTTCGTGGTAGTGATGGTGCTATCATTCTTGTTGATGCTCTTGAAGGTTTAATGACCCAGACTATTACCAATATCCAATTAGCTGTTGGCTCTGAATTGTGTAAACCTGTTTTATTCATTAACAAGGTTGATCGTTTGATTAGTGAATTAAAGCTTCCTCCTAACAAAGTTTTCGAACGTATTGATACCATTATCAGCCAGGTTAACGAGCAAATCAAAAAGTTCGCTCCTCCTGAATTTGGCAAGAAATGGCAAGTTTCATTTACTAAGAACAGTGTTGCTATAGGTTCTGCTAAAGATGGTTGGGCTTTCACTCTTGATATTTTGAAGGCAGCTGGTCACAAGGACCCCAGCATTGTTTTCGAAAAGTATGCTGAAGATGACAAACAATGGCTTCGTGATAATCTTCATCTTGAAGATGCCTTATTACGTATGGTCATTGATCATTTACCTAATCCTGCTGATGCACAGAAGTACAAGATTCCCCACATCTGGTCTGGTGACCTTGAATCCAAAGAAGGACGATCACTTGTCAACTGTGATCGTGATGGTCCTCTTATTGGTATGATTACTAAAATCTTTATCGATCCTAAGAGTAAACGTCCAACTTTAATTGGTCGAGTTTTCTCTGGAACAATTAGAGCCGGTCAAGATCTCGAGTTAATTGGTCAGAAGAAGAAAGTACCAGTTAAACGTCTTGGTGTTATGGAAATTACTGATATCCTTGACTGTGATGAAATTCCTGCAGGAAACTTATTCGCAGTTTACGGATTCATTGCTCCCAGCGGTGAATCTTTCAGAGAACCTGGATCAAGTTCCAAAGGATTTGAAGAGATCTCCTATGCTGCTGAACCGGTTGTTAGTCGAGCTATTGAGGCTATTGATCCTCAAGACATCGCCAAACTTGGCGAAGTTGTTAGCAAGTGGATTATGGCAGATCCAACAGCTACTTTCAGACATGATAAAGAAAGTAACAAGTATATTCTGTCAGGTATTGATCCATTGCAAATTGAAATCCTAACAAAGAGAATTCATGAGCAAGTAAAAATCCGTATCTTTGACCCAATCATTGTTTACCGTGAAAGGATAAATAGAGCTGGAATGGAAATTCACACTAAATCTCCAAACGGTCATAATCGTTTGAAATTATACATTGAACCTTTAGATGATAAAGCTCTCGCTCTTATAAGATCAAAGGAGATAACAATGGAACAAAACGAAAAAGTTCGTGCAGGTATTCTCCATGATAAAGCCGGTTGGGATGCAAAATTCGCACGAAAAATTTGGGACATTGAAGGCCACAACATGATTATTAATGCTAGCTCTGGTGTCCAACGAATGGATCGAATTAAGCAATATGTCATTCAAATCTTTAAAGACTTCACTTACTCTGCAGCTGTTGCCAAAGAACCAACCCTTGGTCTAAAGGTTGTCATCACAGATGCTACAATACACACAGATCCTGCTCATACAGGCTTTTCAGAAATTCTAGGTATGACAACTTCAGCTTTGAACATCTCATTTCTAACCGCAGATCCTCATGTTTATGAACCAATGTTAACTGTAGACATAAAAACTCCTAAGGATTTCATGGGTTCAGTTATGGGACTTATTAGTCAGCACCGAGGTCGTGTAGAAAAAACAGTTGACGAAGATGATCAAGTTAGAGTTAAAGGTGTTCTACCAACTTCTGAAACTATAGGTGATTTTGCAGACAAGTTACGAAGTGCTACTTCTGGTCGAAGCTTTTGGGGTTATCAATTCAAAGCATTTGAACCATTACCTTCAAGCCTTGAAACTGAAATCATTTTAGATGTTCGTAAGCGCAAAGGTTTACCAGAAGAAATTCCTACCCCAGAAAATTGGGGAAGATTTATCTATAAAAGACAATAAGTAAATTGAGAGTTTTTACTCTCAAATTTATTTCTTTTTTATTTTAAGCTTAATTAAAACTAGTTCTTAATGTTCACTTTCTTCTTCTCTTGAGATAAATTACTTGGCTAACACCTATGAATACTAACGTGGTCATAAAGACTGCAAAATTAATTTTGTTGTCTAATGTTACCAATGTGAACAAATTGATAATGAAGTGGTCTTTCATCGAATCCATCCAAGTAATAGCTAAGAGCGTAGTAGTATTATCCTCATTAATCTCCAATCTGGTAGTATTATAGGTAGTCAGAACTAAAATATCGTAAGGATTTTTAGATGTGGTTATCAATGTTTGGTTAAAAGGAAAGATAATTGAATTACCAACTATACTTACAGAATCATTATTCATTTCAGTAAAAATGGGGATGCCTGAACTATTGCAAATCCTATTGTATGATCCATTTGTCACACCAAAACCACTAATTCCTCCTGCAAAACATAAAGTAATATTGGATGAGGGGGGTATAACAAAATCCCAGTATATATGAGTCCAGTTCCCTATCCATCCCCTATTAAGGTGACCATTCCAGTTTATTATTATCCTATATCCATGAGAATGATCAAGTATAGGAGTGCCATTTAAATAAAGCTCTATTTGAGATGAAGAAACTTTATTGTTAAAAGACATAATATCTATCGATGGTTGTTTGCCCATTTTCTCAAATTCGTTATCAACAATACATGCTACATCACCTTCACATTCGGTTTTTGGCAAATGAGGAGCGATTATTGAAGTAATTTGAGGTAGTATAACCAATCCAATAATAATAGCAATAACTGACAGTAATCGATATTTCCTATTCATACAGATCACCAAACAAATTAGCCTACCACTCTCTAATAAAATATAGCCCTAATTGCTAATAAATCTTTATTGGAAAACCACTTAATTTTCTCTTTAAAAAAAGAGATAAGACTGTTCAGCAACCAGTTTTTACGAAATTCGATGGCTATTATATTGTCAACTGAAGCATTTACTTTTGTTTTTTAGTTTTAGATAGTTTTTAAATTATCATGACTATGTATACTACCTAAAAAGTCTTATCGAAATCCAAATGGTTTAACTATTGCAAGGGTAAATTATAAAAGTAGAGGGAAGCATTTACTCCTTCTTTACTTTCTAACGCACCGATTGAAAGCAAGTCCATGTCCTAATTGTCCATAAAAAAACCCGACTACATTACTTTTTATTTGCTTTAGTTCGGCAATAATCTCTTCATCGGTCATTTAATCAAATTTCTATGGTCTAATAGTTTTATTAATGAATTTTTTAGTAAGGCTGTCTAAATAAGTTCCTTTTTGCTTCGAGATATCAAATAGTGATATTATAACGTTGAAAACAACATTTTCTATTGTTTACGCGTAAATCTCCAAAGATAGAGAGAAGCATATGATCTGTAAGTTTGCCAGCGAGTAGAGAATTGTTCTAACTCTTTAGGAGAAGGGAGTTCATTGAATCCATATATTTGCATTATAGCTCTTCTTAACCCTAAATCATCAGGTGCAAAAACATCTTCACGAGCAAGTGAGAAAATTAAAAACATTTGAGCTGTCCAACGTCCTATACCCTTTATTTGTACTAGTTCTCTAATAATCTCTTCATCGGTCATTTGGTCAAATTTTTCTGGTTTGATGGTTTTATCAATAAATTTCTCAGCTAGGCTATCTAAATAAGTTCTTTTTTGCCTCGAGATACCTGCAGTTTGCAAGTCATTCTCATTTAGTTTTATATGTTCTTCTGGTGATATTCTTTCATTAGGGAAAAGTTTCTTATATTTCTCATAAATGGTTTTAGCAGCTTTCCAACTTATCTGTTGATAAATCATCGCTTCTCCTAATGAAACAAAATAATCAGTGCTTTTTGAAAGTTCAATCTCACCCTCTTTCTCAATAATTCCTTTCATTGTTTCATCTTTCTTTAGCAATTCAAAAACATTATTCATTTGGAGTTTGAAAGAAAGAAAAAATTTGTTAAAAAAACAAAATATGTGGGATAAGAGAAATCAATTAGAGTGGCTCAAAATCGCCTTTAGCGGCACCACAAATTGGACATACCCAATCATCAGGTAAATCTTTAAAAGATGTTCCAGCAGCTATGCCAGAATCAGGATCACCCTTGTCAGGATCGTAAATATAACCACAAACGGTACATTCGTATTTTTCCATGTTATTTTTTCTCCTTTATTTTTCTCAACTCACGTTGTTAAAATTAAGGTTTGTTGTTTTGAAGAACTTAATCTCCATATAAAAATATACTGTTTTATCATTTAAACTCTACACTTTTTATTGATACTTGTTTTTTCGTCAGTTCATTTAGAGCTTTATAAAATAAAAGTTCTGAGTATTTGTTTGAGTTAGAATTAGAACTATGGCATAAGGGGATTAATGTTATGAAAATCTGCATGATAACTGACACCTATCATCCTACCTTCGATGGTATTGTTCGTTACCTAGATTATTTAATTCCAGAGTTACTTAAACAAGGTCATAAAGTGTCTATTATCTGCCCCCACTTTAAAGGTGAGAAGCACATTTCTTTCCCAAGAGAAAATTTGAAAATAATTCGAACTTTTACTACTCGCTTTAAAGTAAATGCCTACGTTTTTGCCCTTCCAGACTGGCGACTTACAAGGGCTATACGAAAGTCGGATATTGTTGTTTTGCATTCTTTGATGCCCTTAGGGACAGTTGGCGGTTTAGTTGCTAAATTCTTCCGCAAAAAAGTGGGCTTATTTTGCCACCACGATGAACGGGTAATCCTTCAAGATATTATTAAACTCAGGCCATTCTTTGTTCGCTTTCTGTTTTGGCTTATCCGAAAATACTATACAAAGATTGTCAATGTCTTTTTCCACGCAACTGAGCGTTTTCGTCGCAAATTGGTTTGGTTTGACGCACCTGAAGACAAAATCTATCATACTCCTTTTGCCATTAATTCTAACTCCTTCCACCCCAAACCGGAGTTTGATTTACGCAAACGCTATAATCTTCCAGAAGAAGGCATCATTTCTTGTTATCTTGGACGTTTATCAGTTGAAAAAAATGTTGATAATATTATCTCAGCTATGGATGATGCTATGGATCAAAACCCAAATCTTTACGGATTGATGGTTGGTGGTGGTCCCAATGAGGAACTTTTCATTAATCATCCAAGGAAAAATAATGATCGTTTTATCTTCACTGGGTTCGTACCTGAAAAAGAACTCCAAAGTCACTATGCTGTTTGTGATATGTTTGTAACTCCTACTTTAAACGAAAGCAGTTGTTTCACAGTTTTCGAAGCTATGACTTGCCAAGTACCAGTAATTACTGCAGAAAAGGACCATGACCCAGACATTATTCATGGAACCAATGCTTTACTTATTAACGATGTCCTTAATCATCATGAAATTAAAGAGAATATTCTTCGTCTAGCTAATGATAAAGCATTACGTGAAACCATTGCATTAAATGGTCAGAAACTGATTGCATCTCGTACCTGGCAAAACCATGCAGAGAAATTCCTAGTAGGGATAAATGAAACATTGCAAGTTGAAACAAAAAGAAAGAGACTATTGAAACGTATTTTACGTAGGTCTCAAGAATCAGTGGGTTTGTAATTTAATTATTCTCTAATAGCTTTTTTCTTTCTTCCAAAAACATTATTGAGAATGTAAGATAAACTATAAAAAAGGCAGTTTACGATTTGTTAATTGTTAAATTGTGTCGAAAATAATTATTCCTGGAGGATAAGGGATGAAAATTTGCTTCGTATGCGATTCATACAAACCAATTTATGATGGAGTCGTACGTTACTTTGATTATTTAATTCCAGAATTAGTTAAAGCTGGGCATGAAGTAACTCTAGTTGGTCCTTGGTTTATCGGTACTGAGCATTATGAATATCCCTTTGAAGGGTTTGAAGTTGTGCGATGCACTAGTACTCGTATTTACACTCAAGGTTATTGGATTGCTTATCCTGATAAAAGATTACTAAAAGCAGTAAGAAATGCTGATTTTGTTTTTGTGCATTCTGTTGCTACCTTAGGTGTATTCGGTGCCTTACTAGCAAGAATCCTGAGAAAAAAGATTGGTATTTTTATCCATCAAGATGAGAGAATTGTTTTATGGAAAATCCTACAAACACCTAAAGTATGGTATAATGTCTCTATGATTGCTCTATCACAAATCTACTACCAGTTATTTATTGATGTCTTCTTTCATGCTACAGAAAGGTTCAAAGGTAAGCTCATCGATTTTGGCATTTCTGAGGAAAAAATCTTTCACACACCATTTGCTATTGACAAATCAAGATTTAATCCCAAAAACAATCAATTTGATATTCGCACAAGACACAATATCCCAAGTGATGCTATAGTTTCAATTTATGTTGGTAGATTAGCTAAAGAGAAAAATGTTGCCAATATGTTGGAAGGAATGGATCGAGCTTTAGAGGAAGAACCTAATCTTTACGGATTATTTGTAGGTAAAGGACCAGAATGGGATTATTATGCAAATCATCCCTATAAAAACAAAGATAGAATGATATTCACTGGATTTGTTCCAGATGTAGAATTGCCTAGTCATTATGTTGCTGCTGATTTCTTTACTAATCCATCGCTTAACGAAAGTAGTTGCTTTACTGTTTTTGAAGCCATGTCTTGCCGTTTACCGGTTATTACCTCAGAATATAGGCACGACCCAGATGTGAAACATAAGGAAAATACCATTCTTGTTTCAGATATAATGAATCCTGATGAGATAAAAGATAGCATTCTACTCATGGCTCGAGATAAGGAACTCCGTAAGAAGCTAGCAATCAATGGCGAGAAATTGGTTGATGGACGAACTTGGGAAAACCATGTAAAGCAATTCATAAAAGGAGTAGAATATGCTCTTCGAACTAAATGGACTAACAAAAGAATCAAATCAATGTTAAAGCCAAAATACCCCCATATTGAAAGGAAGAAACGTCGCAAATAATTATTTCAGCAAGTAATTTGGTTTCCCAGTTAGTATTCTGTAAAGATAAGTCATTTTTTCCTTATCATCCATTATTCTTGTTATTAATTTCTCTTTGCTTAAAATTTCAATTGATGATAAATCCATTTGCAGATGTGATGGCAAGGAAATGATCTTTTCGCTAATTCCTTTCTTAACTATTTCATAAATGGTTCTTTGTTTTTCTTTCAGTAGAATTTTCCATCTATTTTTAATAATAGCAGGACCAAAAACCACTCGAGAATTGTCCTTATATTTCTTTAAGAATTCATCCTGACCGTTGTTGTTAACTGGTGGACCTAATTTCCATCTATAATCTGGTGTGGTACCTTTCTGTGAAATAATAATAGTCATTATCTCCTCCTTGGAAATCATTGAATCAATATTGATAGGTTCTATTCCTTCATTTTTGAGATAATTTAAGAGACTCTTTTCAAACTTTCTAATTTGTCCCCACAAAATATCGTCAGAGATATCAGACTCTTTGTGAATTATTGCTGAGTAATGTAAAACACTATTTTTTATTTCTTGTAATCTGCCTTTTGTAATGGTTATTTTCTTAGGAAACAAGTAATCTTCTGAAGGATTTTTCAGATAGCTTTTTGCAGCAGCAATAAAATTTGCCAAAGTTTGTTCTTTAACTGCTGCAGCTACATTTCTATTTTTATCAGTTGGATCTACAACAATTAATGGTCCATTCTCAAATTTGTTTTCATCCACAATTAGTTTTTCTTGAAAAGTAATAACATTATTTAGTAATTTTTGAGCATTCTTCAGTACTTCGATAAATTGCCCCTTATAGTTAATAATTAGTAATTCAATTAGGTATCCAGAGAATCCATGTACTTTGATTTCAGCACCATAAGTACCAACTCCCCTCATGAATTGTTTTAGTAATCTCACTTCATCTATAGCACCAATTGGAAGATTATCAATAACAAATTGCTTATGTAGAGGAGAACGGTCTACAGCACTTCGAATTTCCCTTCCTACTTTAAACTCATAACAAGGAACTATCTCAATTTTGATGTCATCTGAAATTGCGAATAAATAAGGATGTTTAGCATGTTTTTTTATCCATTGGAAATCTATTCCCTTTTTAATTACCTTCAGTATATCATTTGGAGTAAACTCACTTTTGTAAGGTAATATAACAAAAATATCAATATCCCTGCTTCCCGAGATCCAAGTATCTCTGGAGAATGAACCTGTAAGTTCTACTTTTGCTTCAATGTTTGCTT
>JAHLVW010000001.1 GCA_019058275.1 Candidatus Heimdallarchaeota archaeon | reverse complement strand
TTTAGAACAGATATTGAGACAGGACTCATTATTGAAGCAAATCAAAAATTGGTTGAAACAATGGGTTACAAATCCAAAGAAGAAGTTAGAAACAAAGTAAGATCTATTGATTATTATTACCATCCTGAACAACGAGAGGTAGTTTTGAATGAGTTAAGAACTAAAGGAATTATTGAGGATTATGAATTTCTACTAAAAAAAAGTGATGGTACTCCAGTTTGGGTAAGTCTCTTGGCAAAATTATACCCTAAGGATGGTTATATTGAGGGAATTATAATCGATATTACAAAACGAAAACTTGCAGAGGAAAAATTAACAATTGAAAAGAATAAAACGAAAAAATATATAGATATTGCTGGTAGCATTATAGTTGTCATTGATATTAACCAAAATGTCATATTGATAAATATGAAAGGTTGTGAAACACTAGGTTATACAGAAGAGGAAATTAACGGTAAGAATTGGATAGAGAATTTCCTGCCCCAGCGAATTCGTGATGGAGTAAGAGATACATTTAGAAGAGCTATCAAAGAGGGAATTAGACAAAAAGATAATTTCATAAATTTTATTTTGACTAAAAGTGGAGAAGAGAGAATTATTTCATGGCATAATACTTATCTGAAAGATTCTCATGGTGATATAGAAGCTATAGTAAGCTCAGGTGAAGATATTACTGAACGTTGGAAAATCGAACAACGTTAACAAATGCTTTCCAATATAATTGAAAATAGCAGCGAAGTAATATTATCTATAGATAAAAATGGTATGATAATTTATGCAAATAAAGCAGTAAAAAAAGTGTTTGGTTGGACAGTAGAGGATGTTCTTGGAAAAAACCTTTTTCTCTTTTCTCATCATGGATGGAAGTTAATGCAAAATAACATTATGGAAAATGCTAAAAAACAAGACAAGAAAACTATTGAAAGTATTTGGTTACATAAAAACGGAACTACTATACCTGTGATTGTTACTATAACACCATTTTATGATTCAATGAAAAAACAACAAATATTCAATGTTATTGCTGTTGATATTTCTCAAGTAAAGAAACTAGAAGATTCATTAAAAAGTCATTCGCTTAATTTCGAGCTTTTGAGAAATATTATGAATATAAGAGATAAAGCAAAAAATATTGATGAAATGCTGGAATCAAGACTTTATACTGTTCTTAACTCACTAGACTTCACCGGTGGAGCAATCTATTTAGTAGATAAGCAACAAGAAGAAGCTATTTTACAAAAATCTCTTGGGTTATCAAAGGATTTTGTTGAACAAGCAAAGAGTTTACAAATTAATGATCATCGTTTCAAAAAAATATTTATCAAAGGTGAAATGCTACTCATAGAGGATTTCACTAATGTTAATTTTGCTCATACAATAACAGGTGTTCAATCAATTATTGCTTTTCCACTCATTTTAGATGACAATGTTATTGGAGCATTATTCCTTGCTCTTAAAGAAAAGAGAACAATCACTAAAGATGACAAATGGATTATCGAAACTATTAGTATAGAAATTAGTAATGCTGTTACCAGATTTACAGAATACAAGAAATGATTCCTCAATAAAGGATTATTACTCTTATTTCTTCTTGTGTATTATATGCATTCAAAATATCTCACACCAGTATTGTTGGTTAATTGCTAAACTATGTATTGAACTACATAAGCATTTTGAATTAATATTAGTTTGATAAGAAAATTAATTTTATTAATTAAACTTTAAAATACTCTTTTCGTAAGAGATCACTGATCAGTTATTGATTTAATAAAAATTATGATAAGGTAATTGATTAATTATAGACAAAGTGACGATTTTATTGACAAGAAACGTATAAAAGTCGACATTCTGTTAAAAAATCTTCAATAATGTTTAAATGCCACTACATAAATTAACATTATGTGGTAGAATTTTATGAAAGGTGAAAGATTTAATTGATTCTTATCCTATACAGGATGAGGAATTTAAGTGGCAGAAATCTTGTTTTGTTGATGAATTGTCAGAAAAAGTTCAAAGAGAATCTTGCTTGATGGGTTGGATTCATGATTTTGAGATTCAAAATCTTTCAGATAGAACTCAAGTTCTTTTCCTAATTTTTAGAGATGGTACAGGATTAAAAGAATTCCAAATTACAAAACCAGAACTTGTAAAAAAAATTGCAATATTAGAGAGAGAATCAGTTATTGCCATAAGAACGCTTGGGACAAAAGTGAATGATTTGAAAATAATCTCTCAAGCAAAACCTGTACCAATTCTCCCTTGTTTAATAACAGACCATTCATCGATTGACTTAGTGATAAATAGAGCTTATGCTCTACGAACAGAAAGAATGAAAGCAATCTTAAAAATCCAAGATAGTATTTTTTCTTCTGTTAGGAAATTCTTCGAAAAGGAAAAATTCTATGAAATACGTCCACCAATTATTGGTCCAGCAACCGATCCAGGAATTAGAGGTGCTAAAGCAGGAGAACTGGATTTCTACGGGAAAAGATACAAACTAACAACGAGTATGATTCTCTACAAACAAATGACTATCTGTTCCTTAGAGAAAATATATTCGTTTTCTCCAAACATTAGATTAGAAGATCATGCTACTCAAGAGACAGGAAGACATCTAGCAGAATTTTACCAAATAGATGTTGAACAAGCTTTTGCTGATTATCATGATGCAATGAACCTTGGAGAAAAGTTACTTATCACCATTTTCAAAGCAGTAAAAAGAAATTGTAAAAAAGAATTGAATTTATTAGAAAGAAATCTAATAATTCCTACAAGACCTTTTCAAAAACTTACCTACAAAGAGGTTTTGGAACAATTAAGAGAGATGAAGTTTGGCGATTTGCAAGATGGACAAGAAATTCCTTGGAACGCAGAGAAAGCACTCTCCGAATTATTTGATGCCCCTTTCTGGATAACTGACTATCCATATGGCTCAAGAGGATTCTATGACAGACAAAACCCAGAAAATCCAAGCTCCTTGAAAGATTTTGATCTAATGTATCCCGGAGGATTTGGAGAAGCGATGTCAGGCTCAGAAAGGGAATATCTTTATGATAAAGTTAAAAGAAAAATGTTGGAACAAGGAGTGCCATTAGTAGGTTATAAATGGTATTTTGACATGCTACAAAGAGGTGTTCCACCTTCTGCAGGATTTGGTCTAGGAGTAGAAAGACTAACAAGATATATCTGTGGACTAGAGAAAATCTGGGAAGCAACAGCATTTCCAAAGGTACCATGAATACACTCCCCCTAAAAAATTCTCAAGAGTAAAACGAAACTAATATTCATTTTTTTTCTAGCTATTGCAATGATTACTCTAAGATAATAGGGAAGAGCTCTAGGATTTTAGTTCAAAAAACAAGCAAAGCATACAAATTCTAGCTAAAAATTTATTATAGAAAACAGAAATTCTTTTATTGTCCCCGAAGGGCTCCCAGCAGTTTGTTCCGGAGAGGACTATTGTTTGGGAGCCCTGAAAGGACACTCTTTGTTTATATGGAATCAAACAAAGTTTTGAGATGGGATTATTTGCATATCCTTTTTCTTCAAAGATATACTGAATCCTAATTTATCTCCTTTACTAACTTTAAATAATTTATGAAATAACTATAAACAAGAGTAAGAAATTCTGTCGGAATAGTTAGAAGGAAAAAAATCAATAACTATTCCTTTTAGAGTAAACTAACTGTCTTTTGATTTTAAAGCTCAAGATTAATAACAAACAAAAGGCTAGAAGAATATATACCTGGAAGCTCCCTTCAGAATAAAATCCCGTTGCGGTTTAATAGGGGATGAAGATTATGGGAGCATCTCCAGGTTAAAATTTGAGTTTCCTTTAGATAGTCTTGGGATACTTGTACAACTTGATCTAGAAATCCCGCACAGGAAAGATCTATCTCCTATGGAAAATAATTTCTCTTCTTCCTTTTTCCTGTAAAGATTTTTTTCCCTCAAGTTGCTTAAATCCCCATATTAACTCCTTATTTTTCCTTATATAATTTATGAAATAACTAAAAAAAGTGTCAGAAATTCTGTCTGGACAGTTAGAAGGAAAAAACACAAATTGAAATGAAAAGCATATAAACATAAATCGCATTGTATTTAAGCAAGGATTTAGGAAAAAGGAAAGAAATAATAGAGTATTTGCTAGAGACAAATAAAATATTGAAAGAGAAATAGTGATTGTAAGATTTCTTATAATTTTATTTGATATTATGGAGAATTGGAAATAATGAGTATTACAATACTTGAACAATTGAAAAAAACAATAATTTTTCTTGGAGAAGTGTATGAAGAAGATGGTGGGTTTAGAAATCATATTCTTTTTGCAACTGGTTTTCTAGTAGATATTGAAGAAATCACTCATCTCGTTACAGCAAAACATGTAGTAATGAACCAATCAAACAATAGAATTAACAAAAATCTTCAAGTTTATTTTAATAAAAAGGGAGGAGGTGCTGAATTTCTTCCTATATCAGAGATTATTAGAAAATTCAAAGTTAAATGGATGTTTCATAAAGACGAAAATGTTGATAATGCAATAATTCCTTTTGGTAGTGATCCTAAAACAGCTGATATTCTGTGTATAACAAAAGAATATTTTGCTAAGAAAGATGAATTAAACGAATTGTCTAATGTTTTCTATTTGTCATTTCAACCTGGTATTCCAATGTTAACCAAAATTTTACCATTTGTTAGAGCAGGAGTAATTAGTTTAATCAATCCTGATGATGGAATCATATACATTGATGGTTTTGCATTTCCAGGAAATAGTGGTAGTCCCGTATTTATCAAAACATTGCCATTTAAACTCAAAGGCAAGTAAATAACACCTGGTTTTGGGCATTTTTCACATAAATTTATTGGAGTTATTGGATCATATATTCCTTACATTGAAAAAGCTTACAGTGAACAAACTGGAGCTTTAAGAGCTGTTTCTGAATATAATACTGGAATTGCTGAGGTTTGGTCTTATGATTTTATCCAAGAAATTGTTGAATTGCCTAAATTTCAAAAACAATTAGAAAAGATAAAATCTGAATAATTAATTTCTAGAAATAGAGGTTTCATAAACTTAAAAGTTATGTTAGTTTATTTAAAAGAAAAAAACCAGCATATTTACAAACCTGGTGAAATGTTCGGAGAACTCTAATTTCATGTAGGAAATAACAAAAATTTGTTTATATATATCTAAATCCTAATATATTTGTAAAACTTATAATTAGTACTTACAGAACTGGGAAAGGCAAATGAGGAATTTTATTTTAGAGCAAGATTCAAGTATTTGTATATGCATAAATTTTCAAATCAAAGATGAAAAATTAGAACATTTAAATAGAACTTTAGCTAAGGAATTAGGGGAATCAGAAATTAGTCAAAAAGAACTGAAAAATTTTCTGATAAATTCCAATCATTACCTTATGGAACATATGGAAGTCTTTTTCTACTTAAAAACCTCAAATTACCAGGGTTTTATTGATTTCCATGAAAAACAAATTAAACAAACCGCTAAAGAAATGAAGAAACAAAAAATGGATGAAAAATTAATTAAAAGTGAAATTGAAGGTATTAAAATTAGAAGAGATAGACTGGCTGAAACTGAAAAAGAAACTTCCGGATATATCAAATTAATGTTTACAATTAATGAAAAAATAGAATATCAATCATTATTAAAGCTTGTAGATAGTTTTCGTGAAAAAAGTACTTTCAAGATTATTGAAGAATCTATTGATAATTTCTGGTATCATATTTGTGTTTCTTCGCGATTTGATATTGAGAAATATTCTTTATTATCAAATTATTCAACAATATCAAAAACAAAACAATTACAGAAAATAGATGAAGAAATTGGAGAATTCTCATTAAGAAGTATTGACTGGGAAATAGAAAAATCTCCTCTTGGAGTTTCTGGCTTGAGTATTGGGACAATAAAAAATAAATTAGATATTGAGCTAAGAATGCGTTATGAAACAAATAAGATTTCACAAATTAATGATAATTGTAGAACTAGTTTTGAGATCATTAATACTATAATTAAGGAGAAAGGGAAAGATGAATGAAAGACTTACTGAAAGTTCATGTTTATTATGTCCCCAAAAAGGAATATGCAGAAAAGATGAATTAATAGTAGATCAAGAAGAAGAAATTAGCAAGCTAAGAAAAGATAAAATAAAAATTCTAAATAAATATGAAGACATAAAGAAGAAATTATCCAGTCATTTACGTATTTTTGAAGAAAAAATTGAAGAAGAAATTGAAATTTTGAATCCAATTTATGATTATATTATTTTTAAGTTTAATCAGATTAAGGAGATTACATATCTATATATAAGTAGAAAAGAAGATTTGTTTGATATAATATTTGTTGTAAAATTACCTGATTTTAATATAAAATATAAAATTTCAAAGCTAATAACAGATCTTATGCGTGAATACAAAAAAATATATTTTGATTTTCTAATTCTAAACGAAGAGGAAATTAAGATTATGGAATCTGAAGAGGATGAATATATAATATTTAAAGTGGGAAATTAAATCATGCACATTCACCAACATGATAATCAATATAATTATAATGAAGAATTTCTTAATTGGCTTCTTGAAAAAAAATCTAAGTATTTTGATTGGATAATAACTGTAACTTTTTATACATCTCTTCATAAAATGCATTCGTGTTTACACGCAATTGGAATTAAAAGCAGGTATATCAAAAAGCATAAAGATTTGAATGATTATGTAGCAGAGAAATTCCCTTCTATCTCAGCAGGTTATGTTCTATTATATGAAGAATGTCGTAGAGTAAGATATAAACAAATAGAATTAAATGCTATTACTGAAGAAGATCTTAACAAATACTTAGATCTCTGGAGAAATGTAATAAAACCATTTGTTCCGTCTGCTAGTTCTCCTTAAGGTTGTATCAGAAATTTTAATTTTGATAGAGATGATTTTGAATTTTTCCACAATGATCCAGATATTGGATCATATTAGTTTTTTTTCTTTCTTATATGATAACGACTCTTATCAAGTATCTTCTTAGCAAAGATGGAGATTTAATTATCTATGAGTTCGAAAACAAAACCTACTACCATTTACCAGATGAAGACTACAATGAATTTGGGATAGAATTGAGGGAAGAATACTTTAACAGAGCATTTTATTCGATGACTACTTCACAAAAAGAGGATTCAAACACTTTTCTATAATGTTTATACCTCTTCACTTTCATTTCTTTTTCACCTGCTTTACTGCTCTACTATACACTATAAGACGAGTTTCGATTAAAACAATATATATAGTAGAATTACTAAGATTACATTGAGGGATGTCTACGAATTATTCAGAGTTAGTTTCAAAAACAGTTGTAGATAGAAATGGAAAGAAACTTGGAAAAATAATTAGAATTGATAGCATAACTGAGATTGGTAAGAAGCAAGAAACTTCTTATGCTATTATTCATATACAGCGATTCTTGAGGAAGGATTGCCAATTCCCGTTACCATTAATCTCTCCTGACCAAATAGTCAACCAAGACCAAGATGTGTTATTAGATATTACAAAAGAAAATTTCTCACAAATGATAAAGAGATATGAAATTGAAAGAAAAATCAAAGCAAAAAATGCCAAATTAAGTAAAGTTTCAGAAAAAGATGCTGCAACAGCAATAGCATTATGGGCAAGATGGTAATTCAAAGATAATTCTATTGACTTCTTTTATCTAGAAAAGGTATTTATTTTTCTGTTATCATATTCATACACTGAAAAGAATTAGAGAACATGACATACTTGTTACTGATGATCGAAAAGAAGGATTAGTTATCAAGAGAATATTGGAATTCACAAAATGAAATGAAGGTTCTTTCTGCGAAAGAGCTCTCTGATTTTAGTTCAAAAAAATAATCAAAGATTACAAATTCTAGCTAAAAATTTATTATAGAAAACAGAAATTCATTTATTGTCCATGAAGGGCACCCAGCAGTTTGTTCCGGAGAGGTCAATTGTTTGGGGGCCCTATCAGGACACTCTTTGTTTAAGGAGGTCAAACAAAGTTTTGAGTTGGGATTACTTCATATCCTTTTAGAAGACACACTACTCGTAAAAAGAATCTCTCGGGAAGAGTGTTTGATATCCTTTTCCTGTAGTAGGTTTCTCCTCAAAGATATGCTGAATCCCATGTTAACTCCTTATTCTTCTTTATATAATTTATGAACTAAAAACAAGTGTAAGAAATTCTGTCGGGAGAGTTAGAAGAAAAAACATGACTAATGGATCTCTTACCTGCAGAAAGAAAGTTGATTGATGGGGTACCATCCTATTAGTTTTTGAGAGGGAACCTCTATGACTAAATCAGATGATAACCTTTCATCTAAGAATAAATGCCCTGGAGAGATATGAAAGAAGAAACATTGAGAGGATTTCGTTCTTTTGAACTCACCAAGACATAGAATATATTGGTTTTCAAACTTAAAGAAATAACTATTTTTTATCAGATAGAAAAATCGATGGTCAAAAAGTAATTCTTCTGTTGGTAAATTTAGAAGAAAAAAGAACTAATTGCACCTAGTGGTGCATTTAGTAATGCA
>JAHLVW010000037.1 GCA_019058275.1 Candidatus Heimdallarchaeota archaeon | reverse complement strand
TTCATGTGGTGCAAAAATGAATTTAAAATTAACTCCTTTTTGTGCCATTTGATAAATTTTCTTTGTAAGTTGTTCCCCTTCTTTTGTCTTTTTGTTAACAACTATAAAATCACTTGCTTTTGCTCCTGAAATCCAAACATATTTTTTAGCTTTAAGAAGACCCTCATTTATTATATGCTCAATTGTATCTCCATCATTTCCATATAACAAATAACCTTCGAATTCTATTGTCAACCTATTCACCTATATTCTGGATTATCCTCTTGTTATTATACTACTAGTAACATCAACTATTTTGATGTATTCAATTATCAATAAAAATCTATAAACTGGAGCTTACTCTTTCTTGTGTTTTTCAACAACGAAAAGTAATAAAGTGATAAATTACTTATTACTTTATACTTATTGCTTGGTGGGTGGGAAATGTCAGATGATGAAATCATAAAGCAAATTGAATCTCAACCACTACGATTGAACCACTCACTAAGGGAAGGAGTTGAAATTAAGCCAGTTATCTTATACTTTCAAATCAGGTATCTGGTAAAGCCTATTTATTAGCTTTAGAAAATCTTTGATAAGAAAAATTCTTATTTCACTGAGTTATAGAATAAGTAATTATTTTATGGAGGGCCAATAATCTTGGTTAATGTAAACATAGGACATAATCCTGGTCTAACTCAAGAGAAAGCTATGGAGATATGCAAGAAACATTTGCAATTTGAGGTTACTACTCAGAAAGTCTGGGGTAACTATTTCTTAGTGATTAGAGATAATCTTGTCAGTGCAGCAATAAAAATAAAACAAAAAGACGATAGAACAATTTTGGAAGTTAGAGGATATATACATGAATTTTACATGAGATTCTTATTAATTCTCTTTGGTTTTATACCATACTACATTGTTTGGCTAGGTCCAGCTGCAAAATTTGCTAAAGAAATTTCTAAATTCATTGAAACTTGTCCAGACTTTAAGACTTAATAAATACTTAATCAAATAACACTCAAATTCATACAATTCAGTTGTAATAAAGACTCATAAGAAACAATTTCAATCTGAATTGCATATCTTTTTTTTTCTTTATTATTTTTTTAATTACGTTGATTTAATTTCTTTCAACTTAGATAAGAACAAATAAGATAAACAAGAAGCTATTTCAGTCTGAATTGCAAATCTTTTGTATCGATATTAAAATTGAACAGGAATTGCAGTATTGATACCTGAAACCATTGAAAATAATAAAAGGCAAAGATCAGTTTGGTTTGATTTTGAGAAAAATGAAATTCTTTTGCTAATTAGTTATTTTATTTACGGAGTTGCTTTTGCTAATTATGAACCTTATGCTCCTATATGGTTAAGTCAAATTTCTCAAAATGGTACTTTCTTGTTAATTGGTTTTGTTGTAATTATTCCAAGCATTGTTGGTGTCATAGGTGCACCATTTTGGGGCTTTTTAGCCGATAAATTTGGTTCGAAGAAATTTGTTATTCTTGGTAATATTGCTTTTTCTTTTATGTTTACGAGTTTGATTTTCAATATTTCATCGACCTATTTTCTAATAATGGTATTAGTTGGATTTTTGTTTGGATCAGCCCATACAGCTAACCTTTTAGTTTTAGCTACAAAATCTGTTTCGAAACCTAAGGAAGTGATTTTTGCTAAATTCACTATTGCAGTTAGCTTGGCATTCGTGATTTTCAGTCCTCTTGCAGGATGGATCTATGATAAATTTGCTAATTCTATGATAATTCAACTAAGCATTGCAATTGTTGCAAGTGCAATAGCTGCTATATTCATCTTTTTTGTTAAAGAGAAAAGGATTGAAAAGAAATTTGATGAGAAAAAACAAAATGCTTCTGAAAAGCAGTCTCTCACAGTCTTCCCTTTAGTTTTCATAGGTATACTTATCTTTGCTTTTATATTTCAATCAGGAGGGGGATTTTGGGCGTATTCTTCAATTTATTTCTTGGAAACACTCAATGTAGATGGGATATACTTCTCGATATTTATAATTGTAAAAACAGCTCTTGCTGTACCACTTTCACTTCTACTGGGTCGTGTGAAAAAAGAGAAATCAATTGGTCTTATCATTGTTTGTTTTACAGTATACTTTGATTTTGTTTATTCTTTAATGACTATATTCCCAACAAAATGGATTCTGCTAATTATTTTCTATAGCTTACCAATGTATCCCTTATACAACGTTTTTCTGTATGGATTAATAGCCAATTATTCAAACAAATCAAGACGTGCACTTGCATTTGGTATCTTTAATGCTATTGGAACACTTGGTTATATATCAGGGATTATAATTATGGGAGTAATTGCAGATATATGGCAAACTGGAACTTACGCAGGAATTTATTCAATGTTTCCGATATCAGTAATTCTTGCTGGACTAACTTTTATTATAGCAGTTCTATTTCACGTTCTGAAATTAAGAAACGAAATTGAAAGTTCGAATTAAGAGCCTTAAAAAAGGAAACCTATTGGAATATAATTTAGATTGTATCAGATTAATAATTTCAAGTAACTCTCTTTTGAGTTCTTTATTCGTTTTTATATCATTTTTCTATACATTAACAAAACACTAGTTTGAATAAAGGGTAATTTTTTCATTAGAATATCACTCATTTAGTTAGACTAAAGATTATTCTATTAATGTTCTTACTAATTGTACATGTTGATAGAAGAAAACACAGTTCAAAATTAACTAAATATTTATTTTATTAATTGAGGTATTATTAGGTATGAAATGGTCAATTATTGCTGTCGCTTTTTTATCTATAGGTCTTATTGTTCTTTCATCACTTGGATTAGCATTATATCACAAACTTGATTCTTCTAAGGAACAAGATTTTCATTATGTAGTGGACTTCAATTGTTGTAATAATAATTTAGCAGCAAGTATTAAGATTCAAATTGAGGGTAATAATATCGTTTTTAAACAAATTCTTAGGATCTATTGCAATGCAGATAACAAGAATTTTGAAATTACTATTTCATATGAAGGATCAACAATAATAATTAGAGAAATATTTGATGATGATATTGTCGCACGTTGCATCTGTCCCATCAAAATTTATGGTTCAATAAATAATGTTTCAAGTAGTTTTACTGCACTTCATTTTATTTTCGATAACCAATATGTAAATCAAGTTCATACAATTGAAACTTTTAATATATTGATATAGTTTAAGTAGCTTTGAATTTAGATAGTCCAATATCAGTAATTTTATCATGATTTACTTTAAAGTAGCAGTTCTATTTTATTTCTTAGAATTTAGAAAGGAAATTGAAACATCAAATTTGGAGTCTCAAAAAAATGAGACCTAACTACATTATTCATCTCTTTGGTTTACCAATGCTTTCATAATCTAGCCTTTTATTTGTAAAATCTCCCAAATCAATATCTACTTATTTTGAACTATAAAAAAATAAGAAATTAGTAATAATCTACTAATTTTATTTTCTCCTTCTTTTTCCTTCGTTTTTGTACTACTACTACGATAACTACTACAATTATGATTATTACTATT
>JAHLVW010000036.1 GCA_019058275.1 Candidatus Heimdallarchaeota archaeon | reverse complement strand
TTCATTTTTATTTTTCAACAAAATTATCCAGAAACTGGATGTTCCCACCAATCAGGAACCATATTAAAACAAGAAAAATCAAGACTTTCAACATTCAAGAAAAATAAATAGAGGTATTTGTCTCTATTAATAAGAAATCCTTGATCAAGATCATGTTTTCTACTACCCTGTTTACTTTTTCTAGAATAGAACCAGGTTCCTTCAAGATCACAATAGGAAAGACGTCCAGCATTACTAGTAGCATTAGCTGAATCTAGTGATTTAACTCCGAATTCTTTCAGAATAACTGCTGTTCTTTGAGTCTGTCCAAAAGCATGAGCTTGAGATAAATCTAGAATTGGATCAATCCAGGATAAGACTTCATATACTCTTTCAGATAAGGCTCGGCAAATACTACCAATGCCAAATCTATCTAACTTATGTTCTTTCATCAAAATTTCTGTTAATCTAGCAGAGAAACTATAAGAGATCCTTTCCCAGCCTTGGACAACAGGATAGATTTTTACTGATAAACCTCTTTCTTGAGCAGCTTCTATTGTTTCTTTCTGTCTTATAATATTCCTGGCAAATTGAGGAATTGTTTGAAATTCCTTCTCTTCAAAACAAGTATCTAAAGCAAAAGCAAATGCTGGCTGAACTTCTTCTATGAAATCAAGATACTTTTCAAGATATCCTTCAGGATAACCTACTTGTTTTCCTTTTGCTCGTTTCTTTTCAGCATCAATATGGAATGCTGCAGCACCACTATCAATAACTATTGTTTTATTTAGCTCTTTTAGGAATTGAACATAATCAAGTTTTATTTTACCTTCAAAAACAAGATTGAATGGAATTAGAATTTGATCACAATAGAGATGAAAATCAAAGTACTTTGGAGAATGATTAACACCGTGAAAAACATCAATAATTGGATAATATTTTCGTTCAACTGTCTCTTTGAAGGGAGCTGAAGCGAGGTCTACACTTGCCCTCGACACCATTTATTTTTTGATTTCAAGATCTACCACTTCATTTATTTCTTTAAAAATCTCTAACTAAATATGGATTAAGAGAAAGTAATTTATCATCCATTTTTGCGAAATGCTCTCTATCCGCTTCAGTTGTAGTAGGTACTATAACTAGAGTACATTTGTCATACCCAATAGCTTTACATGATTTAGGAATGATTTTTTGTTTTTCATTAGAAGTCATGCTTTTTGCTGGATCAACATAACAATAGAGAGAACCCAATTCAAGCTCATCATATTACTTGAATACTTTTGCAAGTTTACAACCCTTTACAAGTAAGATGTGTGTCTCGGTGTAACTATGATTTGTCCTTACCAGGTGCTAGCCAAGCATTGATCCTGATTCAACTTGTCAGGTTTCTTCATTGACACAAATAAATATCAACTGTTTATAATCAAAAATTTTTCCAAGATGATTAGAAAAAATTCAAGATTAAAAATTAACAATTACTCCTCAATTGTTTAAACTATGAACTTTTCGTTGTAAATTTCTTAAGTTTATTCACAACAATTTATAATAAATGAAACAGATAATATTCCTTAGAACTTTTTGGGAGCTGAGTCATCTCAATGAGTAACAACAATTTCTACGAATCAAAAATCAAGATGGATATATCAGAAGTAATGACTTCTACAGTACATTCTATCTATCCAGATCAATCTGTAGCTGATGCAGCAAAGCTCATGCTAGATAACTGTGTTGGAAGTATAATGATTCAACCAAAGAAGGGTGAAAAGAAACCCTTAGGGATAATTACTGAAAGAGATATTGTTACTCGAGTGGTTGCAATAGGTAAGAATCCAGCAAAAATAACAGTAGATGAAATCGCAACAAAACCAGTAATTACAGCTTCACCAACATTAGATGTAGCTAAAGCAATGTCATTAATGGCAAAAATGAATATCCGGAGATTAATTATTGTAGAGGAGAATATTGTTGCAGGAATTGTTACATATAGAGACTTGCTAAGAGTTACTCCAAGTTTACTTGAAATTGCTTTAGAATATGAAAGGATTGGTTTCGGAAATCAAAGAGAAACAGATATGATTATCGATTATGCTTTTGGAGACTATGATGAAGATTCGGAGTTAAACCAAAAAGACCTATCCTTAGGTTTCTATTGTTCAGAATGTGGACAATGGTGTGAAGGATCACCTTCTAACGATGAAATTGATGCTCCATTATGTGGTGACTGTATAAATATAGATCAGAATATTGAATGATAATAACTAATAAAAAACGATTGTTTCACGTAAAAACAGAAAAGAAAAAAATCAGGAGATTAGGAGAATTATTATTTCCAGGAGGAAATCTAATGAAAGTTTCTGAAGTAATGACAACTGATTTTGAAACTATAGAGAAAGACCTTAATTTAGCTAAAGCCTTAGGCTTAATGAGAAAGAAAAAAGACATCTCACGACTGATTGTTATTCATAATGAAAAACCAGTCGGTATAATTTCTTTCAGAGATGTGGCAAATAAATTAGGAACCCATAAAACTGAGGGAATTTCTGCTAAAAGTTTACGAGTGTCAGGTGCAATGTCTTATCCATTATTATCTGTAAATCCAAATGAGGATGTAAAAAACGCTGCAGAACTAATGATAGAGAAAGGCATCTCAAGCCTACTTGTCATGGAAAACGAGGAATTAAAGGGTCTACTAAGAAAATTTGATCTATTGAAAGTCTATGACACTTGCAAGAAAATTAAAGTAAATGATCTAATGACACATGATCCTGTGACAATAACCGAAAGTGAAAGAATTCTCTCAGCAAGAAATACAATGCTAGAGAAGAAATTCAGCATTTTACCTGTTATGGATGAAGGAACAATAATAGGTATAATTGATGATGAGACATTAGCAGATGCATTAGCAAGATTTAGAGAACAATTTCCAGCAAAACACCAAAAGAGCAGATTACATGAATTCTTTGTTGGTCAAGTAATGAAATCTGATCCTCCTACAATAAATGAGAGGGCTCCCCTATGTGACTTAATACAGGTATTCCAAGACACAAACTACAAAGGTGTTTTTGTATTAGATAATACCGATAAACTTGTAGGTATTGTAACTTTAACTGATATCACTAAAGCAATTGTTGAAGGTAAGAAATAGAGTTCTAGAAGAGGAGTTCGTTAGTTGACAATCGATGTCAATATAATAAATGGTAATCTGTTTACCTCAGACGGTTTCCGTTATGGGGGGATTTCCATTGATGGTAATAAAATTGTCAAAATCGGCAAAGAACCCTCCCTGCCTAAAGCTTCTTTGAAAATTAACGCTAAAGGTGCACTGATTATACCGGGACTTATAGACATTCATGTTCATTTTAGAGATCTAGAACAAAAGTACAAAGAGACCATGGAGACAGGTTCCAGATCAGCTATTTCTGGTGGAGTAACAACTGTACTTGATATGCCAAATAATAAACCACCAACAAATACTGCTATTCGCTTACAAAATAAAAGAAAGATTATCCAAGGGAAAGCAGCAGCAAATATTGGGTTTCATTCACTAGTTCCAGAAAAAGTTGATGAAATAATTCCAATTGCAAAGGAAGGTATTTTTGGATACAAAATTTATCCTGCATCACTAATCTATCCACCAAAAAACAACGAAAAATTACAACTATTTTTGCGACAGATAGCTGAGGTTGAATTGCCATTAGTAATTCATCCTGATAATGGATATGCAGCAGAGAATGAAAAACGACTTATAGAAAATGACAGGCCATACATTGAAGCATTTCTAAAAGCACATAATCAGGTAGATGAAGGTAAAGCACTAAACGATTTCATAGATTTAAATAAACAAACAAATGCACACTTGCATTGTGCACATGTAACTGCAAAAGAAACAATAGAGGTTTTACAAAAAAATAAGAATCAAAATAATCTTTCAAGCGAAGTCTGTGCTCACCATTTACTACTTACAACTGATGATTTAAAGAAATTAAAAGCACAAGCAAAATGCTTACCTCCAGTGCGAACAGGTGACGACCAAGCATATCTATGGAAAGCACTTAATGAAGAAATCATCAAAATCGTTGCTACGGATCATGCACCACACTCTTATAATGAGAAACATTGCGAATTTGAATCAGCAGCAGCAGGTATACATGGACTAGAAACGCTTTTACCACTGATGTTTACAGCAGCAGCAAAAGGAAAAATAACTTTTGAAAAATTAATACCAACATTAACAACAAATCCTGCGAAATTGATGAAAATCGAAAAACGTGGAGAATTAAAAGAAGGTTATTTTGCAGACATAGTTATTGTAGCTAAAGAAAAAGGAAAAATTAACGCAGTAAATTTTGAATCAAAAGCAAAATGGACTCCCTTTGACGGAAATGAAATACTCTATACTCCAAAGTATGTATTTGTAAATGGATTTATGTCAAAGGAAGAAGACTATGTTGTAACAAAAGCAAGAGCAGGAAAAATATTGCAAAAGAAAAACAAAATCCCAAAAGAAACTCTTGCTGATGAAGATTAAAATAAAAATTTGGGGAGTGATGAATCATCACACCTGATAAAAAAAGGAAAATGAAATTTATCGTTGATAGAATGTATAATCGAATCGCGCGATGGTTGAGAATGCTAGGTTACGATACAATTCTCAACGAGGATTTTGTAGATCAAGATTACATCCAATTAGCAAAAAAGGATAATAGGATTCTTATCACTAGAGATGAAGATTTGAAGAGGAGAGCAGAAAAACTCGGAATAAGAGTTGTAACATTAGATGCACCAACAATTGAGGAGAGACTAATAAAATTACATAAAGAAGTTGGATTAGAATTAGCATTTTCTGAGTCTACTTTATCAAGGTGTTCTGTTTGCAATTCGGAAATAAGAAAAATTGAAATGGATGAAATTTTGGATAAAATATCAGAATTAACACAGTTACATTACAATGAATTTTGGATATGCAAGAATGCAGAATGCGACCAGATATATTGGAAAGGATCTCATTGGACAAAAATGGAAGAAACATTGAATGATTGCAATGAGATGATAAAGTTAGATAATGAAAAACAAAATAAGAATTAATAGTCTTTATAAATTAAAAATGAAAGAGAGATAGAGAATGAGTCAAAAAAGTGATCCTGAATATACAATAGAAGATGGGAGATATCTAGTTTCCATTGCAAGAAAATCAATCTTAAACTTTCTAACTTTTGGAAAATTACTTCCACAACCAGAAGATACTCCTGAAAAATTTCTTGAAGATTCAGGAATATTCGTTACTTTAAACAAACCAGATGAAGAGGGAAAGAAAAGGCTTCGTGGATGCATTGGATTTCCAACTCCAATTTATCCTTTAATAAAAGCAACAATTGAAGCAGCAAAAAGCGCTGCTGTCGGAGATCCTAGATTTCCAGCCGTAGAAATAGATGAAATGAATGAAATCTTGATAGAAGTAACAATTTTAACACCACCAAAATTGCTTAAGGTAAAAGATCCAAAGGAATATCTCAAGAAAATAAAGATTGGAAGAGATGGATTAATAGTCAAGAGAGGAGGACAAAGTGGTTTACTACTTCCACAAGTGCCAGTCGAGTGGAAATGGAATGTAGAGGAATTTCTGGAACACACCTGCAATAAGGCTTGGTTACCAACAGATGCTTGGAAAAATCCAAAGACTGAGATTCACTTCTTCTCGGGGATAATCTACAAAGAATTGGAACCCAAAGGAGAAGTTGTCCTTAAAGAAATTTAATACTCAACAACTATTTCTCTGGAAAAACTTTAGAAAGAGAAAAAAGAGAGAACCTTTGTTTCTAAACTAATAACTATTTATAACTAAATGAGTATAAGATGATGTGGAGAGCGAAGTAATACATTTTCTTGTAAGATTTTGCTCTCCGAATCCCATAAACCTCTCTCCCCTATAAAATAACTCCCTTTTCCTGTGACAGGGGCTTTCTTTGCTCCTGTCCTATTTTATTTCTATTAAATGATATTACAGGGCTGCTTCAAGATAACATTAATGATCTTTAAAACAACAAATATAGCTTTCATCGAGAATTTTCAATTATTGTTTCAAAATCAAATTAGATATTAGGTTTAAATAGCTGATTGTATCGTTTCAGAAATAGTGTCTTAAAACTGTTAATTTTTAATCACGCCAACCTTTCTCATTTGTATTGTGGGAGAAATTAATTTGAAAGTGATACAATTAGAAGCAAAAAAAATAGATGAAGCAATAACATTACTAAATGAAAATGGATTTGAATGTTCTACAGTTAAAATAAATAATTTGTCTGAAACAGACAAATTAATTGCTGAGAAAAAATTAGAATTTCAAGTAGCTCAATTAGAACAACAGATTTCTGAACTTGATAATCTCTATCAACAGCTTACTAAAAGAGTAAGAGGTTTTATCAAGATGGATATTCCTTCTGGAAAAATGACTTTAATTGATAAATTTCTTGCTGAATTAAGTGGATATTCGATAACTGAATGGAAGAAAATCCCTAATTTTATATCTTCTATAGTTCATCCAGATTTTCGTGAATATTACATGAGATTCTATAATGAAATGGAAAGTGGAATTGTTCCAAAATTGATGGATTATAAAATAATTAAGAAAGATGGAGCAGAACGATGGTGTCTTCAATTCAACATTGGCGCTTATAATATCGAAGGTAAACTTGTATCCATTTCATCAGTTATAATAGATAATACAGAATATAAAGAGACTGAAATTAAGTATAGCAATTTATTTGAAAATCTAAATGCAGGAGTATTTCGAACAGATATTGAAACTGGTGAAATATTAGAAGCAAATTTGAAACTTGCTCTTGCTGCAGGCTATTCATCTGTAAAGGAATTAAAAGAAAAATCTAAGGTTTTTGATTTTTACTTGAATCTTGAGGATCGAAAACATATTATTGAAGTTTTGAAAACTCAAGGTAAAATTACTGATTATGAAGTTCAATTAAAGCGCAGGGATGGTTCAACTGTTTGGGGCAGTCATTCAGCTAGCTATTATCCAAAAGAAGGCAATTGTGAGGGAATAATTATTGACATTACCAATCGTAAAAACACTGAAAGGAAATTAGTGCAAAGTGAGGATAAGTTCCGTTCATTAATTGAACAATCTGTAGCGGGGATAATGATCATAAAGGATTGTAAAGTAATTTTTGCAAATGATGTTATAATCAAACATTCTGGTTATACTCATACTAAAATTTCTTCTATGGAATTAGCTCATCTCAGAAATATCATTCATCCTGAAGATGTAGATAATGTCATGGAGCAATTCAAAATCGTTGAAGAAGAAGGTGAAGTTCCTGAATTTTATTGCAGAATAATTACTCAAGATAAAAGAACAATCTGGGTTTCCACTCAATTAAAGAAATTTTCTTCTGAAGATAGTTCTGCAATTGCACTAATAATCGTTGAGGTAACAAAAAGAGCTGAACTTGAACAAAAACTACTGAAAGAACGTAATATTGCCCAAAAGTATTTTGAAATGGCTGGTGCCCTTTTAGTTGTTCTTGATAGGAACGCCAACATAGTTCAAATAAATAAACGTGGATGTGAAATCTTTGGTTATACTAAAAATGAGCTTATTGGCAAAAATTGGATTGATTATTGTCTTCCTGAACGAGTAAAAGCTGGAGTGAGAGACACTTTCAATAAAGCAATTAATGGGGAGATTTCTCCAGAAGATTATTTTGAAAATTATATTTTAACTAAAGATTATGATGAAAGACTTATTTCCTGGCATAATAGTATCATAAAAAATGATGAAGGAGTAGTAGAAGCAACGATTTGTTCTGGTGAAGACATTACTCAATGGCGTTTAGCTGAAGAATTTTTACAGAAAAATAATGATCTAAAAAAAGCATAATTTAGCTTATCGCTATTTTTCTTTTATCTGAACAGGACTTCTTTTCGTTTATTTTTTTACCTTAAAAAGATAAATGAAATCTTCAAACTAAAATTTTGTCGTTTGCAAAGAAAGTAACTTATTTAATTCCTTTAATCCTATAAGAGTTATGAATTACTTATCTATTATTTACAGTTCTATCTCTTTAGTAATAATCATTGTAAGTATAATTATAATTATTGTAAAACAATGGAGTCTAAAATCAACTCCGTTATATTATTTCCTAGGTTTAGAAGTACTAATTGGTTTATGGATTCTTGCTGGTTTGTTCCAGACAATTTTTAGTAATCCTATTGATGTCAAGATTTCTTATTATTTTATTGTTATTGGAGTTATTGCTAACGGTTTGGCAATGATATGTAATGTTCTTTTTGCTAGCTCTTTAAGTGGTCAAATACCTTTGAAACGAGTTACATTATATGTCGTTTTCCTAGTTATTGGCGGGGTATTTGCATTAACACTCTCTCCTGATGTTTTTTCAGTTGTTTATGACGCTGATTTGGATCTTACAAAAGCATCAGCTAACATTGTATGGATAATCTGCTTAGCAAGCAGCGTGATTCTATCAGGAACTTACTTTCTAACGCATCTCATTCGATAGCTTTCAATAATTGATGAAAAATACAAGAAGAGTACTAACTTCTTGATTGCTGGAGTGATAATTGCTTTCTTTGTGAGCATCGGAATTTATGTATTAAGATTCATAGTATTATTCCAGAAAGCCTTTCTTCATGCTGAACTTGTATCTACTAGCATTGGGGCAGGTTTACTTGCTATAGGGATGTTATTAGGAGGTAAAACTTCTCTTTATGGTTCTTCACAAGTAATTTCAATAAACATCTATAATGAACATGGATTAAACCTCTACCAAGGTATCTTCTCAACAACACACAAAATGAATTAGCATCTAATTTCTGGAGTTGCTACAGCAATAGCAGCATTCGCAACAGAAATAGTTGGAGAGGAGGTCTTTCCACGAGAAATTGATTTGGGCGAATATTCGCTTATTCTTAATAAAGAAGGTAAATTTGCAGGTTTTATTGCATGCAAGTACCCTACAGAGCAAATCCATCTTGGTTTGAAAAGAGTGATGGAAAATTATAACGCAGATATGAACTATAATGATGTTTCAGCATTGATTGATAAATACCTGCCATATGGTGAACCAATAAAAAGTCCAATTGAACAAACCCACATCAGAATAGTATAAATTGCAAAGAAAGGGTGTAAAAATCCTTTTCTTGGATTTTTATTCAAAAATTATATTTTCCAAATTGAAGTGAGTTCAATAAATGAGTGTACAACTAATTATTGTATGTCTTTTTTATCATTATTATCTTTTTTTCGAGAATAATTTATTAAAGACTAAAAGATTACTTTAGCAACAATATTTTTTACGAGGAGTAGGATATATGCGAATTAAAAACAAAATTATTTTTGGTATACTCATCATTTCATTTCTAACATTTTCATATAGTAGTGGAAATTTAGTAGCAAATGATGTTATCACTGATTTTTACTATTCCGACCATTTAGTTCCAGATGAAGAACTTGTATGGGATGTTGCCAAATTCGATACAAAAGGACAAGAAGCTGAATGGATTTTAAAAACTGGTCATCAAGTAGAAGAAGGAGATCAACTTAAATTAAAAATTACAAAGGATCCTGATGAAGCTAACATTAGCAGTTTCACTGATTTATTCTTCACTGATGTAGATTGGGCAGAATTTTATCTCAATGATGTCTATGTAACAGATAATCTATCATCATTGAATTTGTTACTAGATGCGACAGATGAAATACTTGTTGCATGGTTATTTGTAATACCTACGGTATTTGAATTTGCAACTGGAAATGAAAGTTCATTTGATTACTTATACGATGAAATGGAACCATATATAGTCGATAATGATACCCATGTTTTTGATGTAACACTCACAGACGACTTATTTACACAGAGATATGAATTTGAAGATCAATATGTGCTTTTCTTTGTTGGAGGATTTGTGACAATTAGACAGAGTATGGAAATTAGCTACAATACTGAATGGGGAATATTGGACAAAGTAGATGTCTATGCGTATATAAAGATCGAAGGCGAAGTTTCTGAGGTACATCTTATTCTACTTAATGAGAATAGTACTCAAAAAGCATCAATTCATTGGGCAACAGGTTTTATAGCTTTACTTACGTTAGGATTAGCAGTAGGTTATATGAGAAAGCGATGAATTCATTCATCATCTTTCTTTTTTTTCTTTTCAGAGTTAGAATAAAACATATACATTGACTAGTACCTTTTTAATTGATTTATCATGATCAATTCATACTTCTTATTGTTTAAAGATTTCTCTGGTTATGAAATGATTTTCCCAGCATTTATTCTTAGAAAAACTAATGTAATTACTGTTAGTGAGAAAAAGGAACGAATTGTAAGTGAGGAGACATTAAATTTTACTCCTGACATGTCAATCAATGAGATTGATGTGGATAAAGTTGATGTTCTAGTTATACCTGGTGGAAATACTCATCAACACCTAAAAAAGGGATCTGCAATTCAAACTCTTCTTGAACAATTACATTCCAAAAAGAAGCTGATTGCTGCTATATGTGGTGGACCAGTTTTACTTGCAAACACAGATATTTTAGAAAATAAAAATTTTACTGCATGTGGTGGTGAGCTTCCTGAATCGTGGCAAAAAAATTTCACAGAAGGTAACTATGTAAAAGAGGATGTAGTTGTTGATGGAAATGTTATAACTGCAAAAGGTGTCGCAGTAGCTAAATTTGCTGTTACTATTGGAAAACAATTAGGCATCTTTTCAAGCAAAGAGGACGAAAAAAGAGAATATGAAATGATTCAAAAAATAAGATGAAAGAAAAGGAATCTATCTTTTCCTTTTAATAACAACTGGAAAGATCAATCCTGTTATTATTATTAATGGATAAAATATAGTTGCTAAGTTAGATTTCGAAGCTTCACTTAGAGCGATTATTCCTAAACCAGGATTATAAGTAAAAAGTAGATAATCGTTGTGAACTAAAACATAACGAACATCACAAGGAAATCTATTAAATCTATTATAGATAGGTTCACTAGGGTTATCAGGATCAGAAATATCTATTACAGCTAATCCCTCATCGTCTAAACCAATATAGATAGTATTTTCATTGATGGTTATGTGATGTACATAATCTGCACCAAGTTCTACAGAAGTAACTTTTTCAGGTTGAGTTTTATTAGAAACATCAACTACTGTTAGAAAGCATCGATGATTATCAAAATCATTTACTGTTAAATAAGCATAGTTTCCTTTTACTTCTACATCACAACTGCCACTAATTGAATCATTCTCCAAAGTAATCATTGGATTCAAAACTGAAGGATTTGATACATCTACTAAACCAAAATAGTAACAACTGCTTTCATCAATTGGATTCTCTTGCTCTAACGGAAAGTAAAGATAACCATTATTGTAAGTAAAATCATTTGAACATATATCTAAATTTGATGAATTTAGATATGTTAAATTTGATAAATCTGAGAAGTCAAAAATATATAGAATTCGATTTTCAGTCATGTAAGCAATATCATTTACAATAGCGAAATAATCAGCACTAGTTATTATATTACCAAAATCTGGATTTGACCAATTGTAGATTGGATCACCTATTGAACCTGGATTGGTTACATCATATACCAACATATTTTCTGGCGTGGATACAAAGAGCTTATTTTCATAAACAACATAGTCACCAGTTCTAAGTTCTCCGTCAGTAACATTTGTTGGTGAGCTAGGATTATTAATATCAGAAATATCAATTTTAATAATTGTACTTTCCCATTGCTTCAAAAAAACAAAATCATTTTGCACAACTAATGGTCCATCAGCTACTGTTATATTAACTGTTATATCAGCATCATTTTGAATAAAATTATCATTATGATTGAAGCAGTATGTACCCAAAATTAACATACTCGACCAACTAATTGAGAACATAAGAATTATCGAAAATAGTAATTTCAATCTTTTAGGTTTTAAAGAGAACAAATCTCTTCCTTCCTTTAAATTCGATATAGTAATCTTTTATGATTATAAAAAATTTTCTTAAGACAAATCAAATTATAAACTACATAAAACATAAAAAGAAAATCATTTCTTTATTGGTTTTATTTTTTATAGAAATGTATAAATGGTTCAGACATGTATCTGTTTGCATTTCTTATAGTCCAAGAGAAAGCAACAAGCATATCACTTGTCTCATCAAAAGAGAAACCAGATTTGTAAATTGTACGATGATCCAAGCAAAGAATATCTATAGCTGTCATAAATAACAACAATTAAAGTGTTATATTTGAAATATTAAAGCTCAAGGATATTTGTTTTTTTTATGCAAAAAGAAATGAATATCTGAAGATGTTACTCCTCAGTTATAGGAGCTCCACAATAAGGACATTTAATTTCTGCATCAACAGACAGTTTAATTTTACAATATGGACAGATTCTTTTTCCTCTTTTCTTTATTACTGTAAGTGGTTGTTCAATTTGAGTGTAATCAATCGATCTGGCTTCATCTAAAAGCTTCTTTCCAGCTCGAGAAGCAAATACTATGACTAATACTACTACTATCATTATTAATAGAAATGGAATAACTCCAATTACAATCCATAACCAAGTTAGATTTGGAGGTTCATATGTTGTATAATAGGTACTGATATCCATTTCTATACCAGTATCATTTTCTTTAACTGTTATTTCCAAGAGACCATCATCATCAGTAATCCAAGTCTCTAAGTAATAGTCTCCATCATTTTCAACTACAAAAACTATATTCTCAATTCCTAATCCAGGATTATCAACAGTAATGAGTTTAGAATTATTGTCAAAATCATCATTAGTATGAATTGTAAATCCAATGTCATAACTAAAATATGAAGAATATGGTTCTACTGTAATATCATAATTGACATCAGCTACTAGATCTTCAATAACAAGTTGTTCCACTTCATCTTCTATAATCAATACACTATAGCTTCTTACTAATGTTACACTAATCCCTAAGCTAATTGTAAGTAATAATATACTAAAAATCATTAAATATGATTTCTTTTGCTTTAACATTTTCTTCTTCTGAGATTAAATCTGTTCAAAAATAAACCTTTTGTTGTTGTTAAAAATAATGGATAAATAATATTAAAACAAGAAATGTATTCAAATTCTTGCCTTATTGGATTAAAAAAGTAAGATATCCTTTTATTAAATCTCTGCTATTTTTTATTTATAGTATTTGTTGGAGTTAAATTCCTATGAGAATTGAATCTAGAAATTTATTTTCATATTTTGCAATTTTAATTTTACTTATGAACGCAAGTATGATTTTAATTAATGTTAGTTCAAAAACCTCTAATCCTTCTGATAGTTTTATTCCTAATACATATGCACTTTATAATGAAAACTTTGATACCACTACCTTTATGGATGTCTCTACAACTGCTGAAGGATGGGGTGATGGAACTGTAACAAATCCCAGAAATTTCACTTGGGATTGGTTAGATCTCTATATGACACCACACCCTGTACGTGAAATCGATGTTGATGGACGTCATGTTTATTACGTTAATTATAATCCCTCTGGTTTAGCAGATAGAGACCTTCAAGCAGTAAGCCTAAGAGAACCTTCGAATTTAGTTTTAGATAGTACTAGAAATTCATGGGGAGACTTAATCTCCATTGCTGTCGAAGGACATTTGCTTTTAACTGGAAGAGCAGGTAGTGCACCCAGGATTTCTTCTTATAACAATACATCACCATATGAATTGGGTATTTCAGCTACTTAGAGACTATGAAGGTGCTACTGGTTCTGTAACAGATATTGATATTGAAGGACCTTTTGCGTATTATACATCATATGGAAGCACTATTGACAGTTCATTAAACATTGTTGATGTAATGAATCTCAATAATATAATTGATACACCTTTGTGATTGGAGTTCCAGTAAAACTTTAGGTTTGGAAGTTGAAGGACATTTTGCATATCTAGCCGAAAGCGATATGGGAATGTATATTCTTAATGTATCAAATAAAAATCATGTAATTGAGTATGGTCATGTTGATACACCGGGAAACGCCACGGATGTAATTATTGATGGATATTATGCGTATTTAGCAGATGGTCCAGGAGGAGTTCATGTTATTGACATTCGAGATCCTTCAAATCCTGAGATTATTGGAAGCTACGATACAAACGGTAATGCAAGACGATTGGTTAAACAAGGAAACACCCTTTTTGTTGCTGATGGCAGTGGTGGTGTAAAAGTTCTTGATGTTAGAGATCCAGAAAATCCTATTTTAGCTACTGAACAATACCCACTTCCATTTGGTGACGCTTGGGACGTTGATATATATGGCGGAATTCTTGTTGTAGGAGCGGATCTTGGAATCTACACTTATGAAATTGCTGCTTTTGGTGGAGGGATTACTGATTTCTCAAAATCCGCTTATCCAAATGCTTTTGATGATCTTCAATGTTGGGATGTACGTGTGGATGGCAATATAGCATATTGTGCTGGAGGACCTGATGGTTTCTATACATTGGATGTAAGTGATCCTTCAAATCCTACTCTTCTTGACCATATCCCAATAGCAGGTAACGCACGAAAATTAGATATTAAAGGATCATTCGCTCATGTCATAAGCTACAATGGATACTATATTTTTGACATTCGAGATCCATCAGATATTAAACAAGTGCATTATAATTGGCTTAATCAATGCATAGATGTATTTGTACATGGAGAAGTAGTGTATATATCTTGGGGACAAGGAGGAGTAGCTATAGAGAATGTTTCACAACCAACAAACTTCAATTTTCTACCAGATCAATTTAGCGAACCCCACTTTGGAACAAACGTCACAGCTCTCTGGGTGCAGGGACCACATTTGTACACTGTTGAATGGCATTCAAGTGCAGATCCTTGTTTCCATGTTCATGATATCCGAGATTTAACAAATACTAGAATCATTTTATCAAAAAATAGAGTTCCTACAATTTGGGATATCAAAGTTGATGGGGGGTTAGCTTATCTTGGAGCGGGTCGTTGGATGTCGGAATACAATGTTTCTGATCCTTTCGCTTTCACATACCCGGATTGGATTATTCATGATTCAATGGGTGTTTGGAATTTCGGTCCATATGTTTTAAGTGCTGCATTAACTGACGGTGTTTCAATTATAAATGCCACAAATACAATAAATATCGTTGAAGAAAGCAATTATGCTGATGCAACTGGTGCAATACAAATTACTACACATGGTGACTTTACTTACGTTGCTAACAAATCCTCCCTTGTTATTCTCCGTCACTTTGAAAGTGCAGCAGATACTTATGTAGCTGGAACAACTTTTGCACAATCCTTGTCTGTTGATTCAGTAAGTCGTATTATTTACAGTGCAACACTTAATGCTGAAGATTTTACTCCAGAAGGTTCAGATATTGATTACTTCATGTCTGCAGATGGAGGAACAAATTGGGATGTTGTTACTCCAGGTGTAGAGCATATTTTCGCAAATCCAGGCAGTGATCTACGTTGGCGTGCAGAAATAACTGGAGCAAGTGACCGAAGTCCTCATTTGTATGAATTAACTATAGATTACTTCTACAACGATCCACCAACTGACCCTCATATTAATGATCCTGGAGATGTAAGTGAGGTAAGCAATGTTGAAGTTACTTGGAATGCTAGTACAGATGATACTGGAATTGATCACTATGAATTACAAGTAGATAGAGAAATAGGTTTTGCAACACCAATCAATAGTTACAATGTTACTGACTTATCTCATGTCGTTTCAGGTTTGACAAATGGAACCTATTACTTCCGAGTACTGGCTGTAGACAATTATGACCTTGCTAGCGATTGGAGCGATGTTGTCGATATTAAAGTTGAAATCCCAGCAACTAATATACCATGGTGGGCTTATGTCATTGTTGGTGGTGGTTTAGTACTTATTATAGTCATCATCGTTGTCGTAGTTATGGTAAGAAAACGGAAAGCCATACCTGCACGTTAAAAAATCTAGAAAGACGCTTTTGCGTCTTTTTTACTCTTTTTTTGATAAATTAAAAAAAAACATAATTTTCTTTTCTCAGAAAAAATATAATTTCAAACTAATTTCTTTGTTACTAATAAATTGTATAAGAATCAGAGAGAAGAACGATACTAAAGACCGTTCTTCTCTTGAAGGCAGTTGTTTCTGATCACCTTATATTTTCTTATTTGAGTGAATTTTTTTCGGTTTGCTTTCGCTGTAACCGAATTTAGCATTATCTAACGAAATTCTATTCTGAATGTGTTAATTGTTTTCTTAATTTCTGATACATCTATTTTTTTTGTGTGTCTTTTTCTCTTTTTATGTATAACTCCAATCATTTTTTATCACCACATCTTTGTTCTAATTTATGCTATATCTGGTCACTCTATATATCCACTCTGAATATTAGTGACCAGTTTTTTTTCAAATAGAACTAGTAAATGTAAAATAAAAATCAGAGAAATTGAAAACAGAAAACTATTCCAATGGAAATTTTCTTTACCTACTTTCTTCATTTGTTGTTTTACTTGATTCCAGAACTTCTACTAGTGCACGTATTGCATTGATTTTTTCTCTTTCGTACTCAATAAATTTCCTTATTATCTTCTTTATTGTCCACAGTTCATCAGGAAAAGCGGTATCTTTTTTATTTTTGAAAACTTTTTCATGTTGTTTTGGATAGTAGATTTTTAGAACTGTTACTGCCCCTTGTCGAACTTTTACTACTCGTTCTAGCAGTGTAAGTGAATCCAATTCATCTTTTGTCATATTAATTGCTACATAGAATTTGTGTTCAACTTCCTCACCAAATCTAGAAATGTAAAAAAGCTCTGTATTGTAGATATCAATTAGTTCTTCATTAATAGTTGGTTTTTCTGGAATTATTTTTTTATTCCTATCTTCATCTGAATATTGGAAGACTATTCTCAAGAGTTCTTCAGGAAGTTTATTTATTATCATTAGATAAAACTCAAACATTTCCTCGGATATTAACTCTTTATCTGTTTTAAAAAGTGCAGATGTTCCATGTGATTCTCTTAGCTTTTCTATGCCTGTAACTTCTTCTATGATTACAAGTTCATTAATCCCTGAGAGAAAATCCTTTGACATTGTTTTGAATTCATTGTCTACTCCAATCGAAAGTAGCCATTCACTATATTTCTTAACATCTTTGAGTAAAGCATCTATAGCTTCACTTCGGCTTTCTGCTTTTGAAAAACATCCTAGTAAATCAGCTGTATGCGCATAATAACAGCCATTTCCTTCTTCAAGATTGACCTTTAATTCTGCCACGATTTAACCAACCGATTAAAATTCATTAAAATTTTACAAATTAGTTATTAGTTCAAAATTAACGTTTATTGTTCGCCTTTTCAAAGTGTTTCTATTTAGTTTCTTGAGTCATTCACTATTTTAAATCTTGTTTAACGACTATAAAATATGATTTTTAGTCATTTTCTTCTCTTTCAACCCAAGAAAACTTCTTTTGTAAAGTATTTGAATAGTAATTTCGCCAATCATAATCTACTTCTTTACCCCAATTGTAATAGACTCTTGGATCAATATATGATTTCAAACTTGTTCCTAAGTTCCATGTCTTAGTTTTCTTTGAGATTCTTTCTTGTGATTCAATTTTCTTTAACGCTAGTTTAGCTTTGTATATTCGTTCCTTTGCTGTTCCTAGACTATTCTTTCCTCTCTCTATTTGTCCTTTAGCTGTATCAATTCTTTTCTCAGCTGTTATCATTCGTTTTTTCTTTGTCTCAACTTTTTTCTTGGCTTTCTCTATTGCTTTCTTATGTCGTTCTTTTTCCTTTTTGTCCTCTGGATTCACTTCCATGCTTTTTATTTCTTCTAAATCAGCTTTTGTTTGCTCAAGTATTTTCTGTTGTTCTTTCGCTGCTTTTCTTCTTAGTTTTAAATTCTCTTTGAGATCTTCCAATCTCATTTCTCTATTCTCTTGGTTAGCTTTTGCTTTATCTAGTCGTACATTAGCTTTTATTTTTCGCTCTCTGAATCGTTGAATCCTATTTTCCCAATTCTTTGGTTCTTGCTTCATATGAGTACAATTAATTGCTGCTTCTCTATTAGCCATAACTGCTGCTTCTTTCTTTACAAAATCAGGATCATTTGAATCTACGTCTGCTTCTTCAATATGTTTTTCAACTATGCTAGTAGCATGATATGTTCTAAAGACTTTAGCTGTCAACCCATCAACAATTTCACCCAGAAAAGCATTGACATGACGACTGCCAATATTTCCAAAAATCTGAGGTTTATCTTCCCCTGAATTATTAGCCTCTTCTATTAGTTCTTTCAGAACTTTAATAGCTTCATCTGGAAATTCTTCCTTCTTATTCCATTCAACAGAGTCTTTTCCTAGAAAATTGAATTTCACAATATTACCATTTATTGTTATATGTTCTGGTCGTAAGGTTGTTGCACCAACTGTGTCAGCTTCATCTTCATCTTTTTCATCACCAACACGCATGGTTAAATAATCAATTAAATAACATGCTGTTGCGATTTTTCTTTTTGCTTTGTCTTCACTTCTTATTGCGTTCATTGTTTTAGATCTGATTTTCCCTAGATTGTCACCAACCAACCTAGCTTTATCATATTTCTCAATTTCTCTATCTTGCTTAATAGGAGTATTATCAGATAACCAAACATATTTTGTTTTACCTGAGAGTTTATCTTCCCATTTTGCAATCCATAAACATTCTGGTTCCCAAACGATTACTTTCCAATCACTTTCATTTAGCTGATCTTTTGAGCTATGATTCAAAATAATGTCACTTTTTTCAGGACCCTCTTTCCATTTTCCCCTCATTGGGTGTTCTCCTCTCCCCATGAATATGCTACTTGGTTCAGCAATATAATTTGATATTTCGACCTCTACACCATCTAATAAAGCGGTTCCATATTCTTTCTTTAGGTCTTCACGAATTACTTTTCTATCTTCTCTTGCTGCTTTCTTTTCTTCTTTCGTCATTGCTTCTCTAGCTGTTCGTTCAGCTTCAATATGTGTAATTACTTCAGAGAAGTCTATATTTTCATCCGTTAAACTTGGTTGCCCTAGTTCTTTACTAAAATCTTTGAAGAAGTTCTTACAAAAAATTGGATCCTCAACATAAACTGTTGAAAGTTTCTTTACCCAAGCAATTGCCATTTGTTCTTGTTTTGGTGTAAGTTTATGTGATTTACCGTCAATTTCAATACCCAACCCTATATGTAGTATTTCGTTTACGAGAACTCCTTTATGTACTAATGTTTGAATCTTTGCCAAAGGTCACTACCTCACTAACATGTTGAAATTTGTTTAATTTTAAAGGCTACCTAATTGTTCAATTTTATAGTGAAAAATAGATTTCATTTATTTAAATTATCTTATCTGATTTCACAAACCTCGAATTTATCCTTTACTTTATTCCAAGCTTTCTCAAGAACTGCTAAGGTATAAGGTTCCATTTTTTCGAATTTTTTATCTAAACATCTAAGTGGTCTAAATTGCTGTATGTAAAATCTTTTTGCACCTTTAATCATTGTAGCTATTTTTGGGATATCTTTTATGGGATCCACAATTGTTGGTGCAACTGTTGTTCTAAATTCATGATCCAATCCAGAATTAATTATTATTTTAATCGTCTCTTTTATTGGTTTCATATCCACTTTTTTCCCTGTAGCTAAATGATATTTCTCTGGTGTTGCTTTTACATCCATAGCAATATAATCTACTAGATTTTCTTCGATCATTTTTTTCACTACATCTGGATGATTTCCATTTGTATCAAATTTAGTTTTTAATCCCATGTTTTTTATTATTCTTAGGAAATCAGGTAATCTCTTACTAAGGGTTGGTTCCCCTCCAGTTATTGAAACGCCATCAAGCCATTTGCTTTTTGCCCTTTTAACAATCTCAGCTAAGACTTCGTTAACATCATAACTTTCGACTTTATCTGTAAAAACTAAATCAGGATTGTGACAATATGGACATCGAAAATCACATCCCGCTAAGAAAATACTATCAACTACTAATCCTGACCATTCAATTAGTGATCCTTGCTTATATCCCTTAATTTCTAATTTGGGCAATTCGTAAACTCATCTCTTTATTTTATTTGTAATTCTTTTTGTAATATCTCTATTTCTGGCATATCTCCACGCCATGCCTTTACTTCATTATCATCTTCATCAATAACAATCAATGATGGTGTTGAGAGCACATCAAAATAAGCTGCTTCAGACAATCCATCTTCATTATCAAGGTCAAACCACTCTATGTTTGCACCTTTGCTTTCAAGTTGTTTCCCAACTTCTTTTGCTGCTGGGCAATTTGGACAATCTGTTTTTATGAATATTTTTAATTTCATATTTATATTACCTCATTTTTATTAATACTATTATCTTTTAGTTTGATTTTTACCTTAAAAAAGATAAGAGGAGAGAAGGGAATTTGGTTCCTGTTGGTGAAGGTCTTCTAATTAGACTTCATCAGACCAGTAGTTACCGTTCTGCCTTCTCTTTAGCTCTGATTTTTTGGAATTATTCCAGTTTTCAATTACACTGAAATAACCAACTACTCTGCTCATACCATAAACATTATCACTTTTACAGTGTGGGCAGTTAGGAGAGCATGTAACACCCGCTTCAATATTATTCTCGTGTTCTAAAGTAGTAGCTATTTCTGTTACTTTAGTCATTTTGTTCTGAATATTTGCCTGTTCCATGGCCTGTTTATCCTCGAATGGTTTTTCGTTGAGTTATTACTCTTTCCTCAAATTATGGGCTGTGAGCAGATGAACTCATAGCTCGACCATAACCCCTACTAACTTTTCCACAGTCATTGCAGACTGTGAATTCTGGTGAGAAAACAATTTGAGCGCTCTGGGTATTCTCCCATGTTTTCTTAACCAAGTTCATGATAGATTCTGGTGAGATTTTTTGTTCACCAATAAATACATGAGTGATAGAACCACTTTCAATTAAGGTATTGAATTTCCCTTGTTTTGAAATACGGTCAATTATATCAATAGGTGCATCAGCTGCAAAGTGTGCACTATTCGTATAATAGATAGATCCTTCTTCTACGTCACCCTTAACATAGTGGATACTATTAGGATACTCTTGAATATCAGTTCTAGCAAATTTGAATGGAGCACTTTCTCCAGGAGTTTCTTCTAATGCTACGGTAAGACCATTTTCTTCTTGGAGGCTCTTTGCTTTAAGATTCATTCCTGCAATAAGCCTTAATCCTAGTTTGTAAGCTTTTTCGCTTTCATGCATTTGTTCGTCGATTAAATATTGAACACACTCATTAAGACCTATTACACCAATAATGTAGGTGGCTTTTTCTAGATCAACATAAGGTCTTCCATCTTCAGCTAACTTACCAATTTGCCATAACGTTCCATTTTCTTGAGTCATTAATTTGTAAACAAAATCCTTCTTTTCTAAGTGAGCTTTCATTGCGATGTCCATTGCTCGTTTTATTTCTTCGATACATTCTTTGGTGTTTCCTTTACCTGCACGATAAGCTGCTTGTGGTAAATTGATGCTTACATTTTGGAATCCACAATAACGCATGCTCTCTGGATGTTCGATCATATACATGTCTTTAATAGTTGTTTTTAATCTGCAACACATTGAAAGATTAATATCGTTACGATCAAAGATAAAGTAAGTTGATCCATTATCTGAAGCAATTTTACAAGCGTGTTGTAGCAATTTGTATTGTTTTGGATCATCGAATGAACTTTGATCTACATGAAGATCGAATTTTGGAAATGGAAAGACCTTACCTTGAGAATCGCCTTCTAACCATACATCCATTAATGCTTTAGCAAACAATTGCGTTTCTTTTTCATAGTCACCATAATTTTTACCGGTATACTTTCCTCCAGGACCAATTGCGGGAATATCTTTGAGATAATTAGGTATGCCAAGATGAATGTTGAAATCAACGAATAATGTTTGTCCTCCACGAGAGAAAGCATTTTGACTACAAGAGTAAATTAATCGTTGAGCTTCTTGTTTGATTTGTTTATAAGGAACTCCCACAAAAAATGGTGCATAGAAGATATTCAAATAAGCTAAGCCTAAAGCTCCAGCATAATATGCTTGCATTGATGCAAGATAAGTATTAAGATGACCTGTTAATGTGTCAGCATGTTTCGCAGGGCAGGAAACAGTAGAGAGATTCAATAAATTCAAGCCATATTTCTTGATATACTCTAAACTGTGTGCTGAACAATAAACACGTACAGGAAATCCCAAATCATGAAGATAGATCATTCCTTTACGATGTGCATTTGATACTTCAGGTGTAAATAACTCTTGTAAAGCAAATTTCTTCAAAATTGTTTCAGCAATAGCCAAATTTACAGCTTCTGGATTATTAGCTACAACATTACTGTTTTCTTTGCTTTTTGAAAGGATAAGTTGGTTCAAATCATAAGTTGGTATACCAACAATTCTTTGTTGGGCTAGTTTTGTACTGTGACCTTTGATAAAGAGTTCATTATCAACTAAACTTCTGATGAGATCAACTGATATAACATCAATGCCAGATGCGAAAATCTTTCTCTCAACTTCAGCAGCAATATCTTCAGCATCAATTTTGGGCAAGCCAGCTTCTTTTACAAGTGCAGCAGTTATTTTATCACGATCCCAGCTTGATATTTCCTCTTTGGTGTCACCTGCTACCAACAATAGTAACTCAGTAGAATCTTGACTCGGAATTTGTATTTCTTTTACGACTTTTAATTTTTCAAGTTCTCTTTCAAAAGAAGCAATGTCAGTGAATCGTCTATAAACAGAAGCAAACCTAATGAAAGCAACTTCGTCTAGTTCTCGTAGTTTTTCCATTACTTTTTCGCCAACATATTGTGATTCAATTTCCAGATCATCATGTTGACGAAGTTCACTTTCGATTTCATCAATTATTTCTTCAATTTCCTCGAGACTAATTGGTCTTTTTTCACAAGCCCTGACAATTCCTGCTTTAATTTTATCACGATTGAAGGGTTCTCGTCTTTTATCTTTCTTTACAATTGTTAACTTAACATCATCTACGCGCTCATAAGTGGTAAAACGTTTATTGCATTGTAGACATTCTCGTCTTCTACGATTCTGTTTCATATCGTCTGACAGTCGTTTGTCAACCACTCTTGTGTTTGGTGATTGACAGTATGGACACTTCATCGCTTTTTCTCCGGCTTTTTTTACTTATTTTAGTTATTTTACCTGTTTAGAGTTCTTACTAGAGGGAAATGTTTGGTTTTGTGTACTAACCCAAGCATACCAGTCCTTGTGTTTTTTATTCCCCTAACCACAACATATTGTATATCAATAGATAGTTCAGAACATTTTATATATAAACATATCGTCGAATAAATTATTTAAAAGATAAAATAATTAATTATTTAAAATAATGAATGGTTAAGGTTTTTCCTTTGATTATTTTTCTTATAATTTATCCCTGAGCATAATAAAATAAAAAAATGAGAAAAAAAAGTGAATCTACAAAACTGTAACTGATTTTGCCAAATTCCTTGGAAAGTCAGGATCATTTCCTCGAATAACTGATAGGTAATAGGATATCATTTGCAAAACAGGAATCATAAGTATAGATTCAAGATGAACTTGTGGAATAGGAATATAGTAATCGAACACATCAAGATTTTCAGATGATATACCTATTATCTCTCCACCACGAGCCTTTATTTGCATGATATTGTTAATCATATCATCTTTTGTTTGGTCATTTGGTACAAGTGCTAAACAAGTAACACCAGGTACAATAAGCGCAAGTGTATGATGTTTAAGTTCTCCACCAGCCAGTGCATCAGCATGGATATAAGCGATTTCTTTGATTTTCAACTCACCTTCCATAGCAACAGGATATGAAGAACCACGACCGATTAGATATAAATCATCTTTATTCAAAACATCTTTTGCTAGTTTTACTAAAGTTTCAGAAAGATTCATCACTTGATCGAGAACACTAACAATTTCATTAAGATTGTCCTTCCCTTCGTTGAGTTTATCAGCCAAACCATATGCAAGTAAAGTTAAAATCAAAACTTGTGAGGTAAAAGCTTTCGTTGAGGCTACAGCTATCTCAGGTCCAGCATTTAATGTTAAATACTGATCTGATTCTCGCATGATTGTACTTCCCATAACATTAACCAATGAAACTACTCTTGCACCTTTTTCTTTTGCCAGATAAATGCCTTCTAATACATCAGCTGTTTCACCACTCTGACTGATTGCAAAAATAACGGTGTCCTTATCCACAAGATTTTGATAAGTTTTGTACTCTGAACCTAAAACAGGTGTTATTTGTTTTCCAGCAATTTGAGCAAAATAGATAGATGCAAGTAAACAAGCTCTATAAGATGTTCCTGAACCTAAAATGAATACCTTCTTAGATTTCTTAAGAACCTCAATCATAGCTTTTAGCTTCACAGGATCTTGTTCCAATGAATGCTTTGATATCTCAACTTCTTCAAAAATCTCTTTTAACATGAAATGAGGATAACCACTTTTACTTGCTTGTTCTGCAGTCCAATCAATTGTGCTTACTTTTGGCTTTATCTTCAAACCAGTTGATACATCATATACAATACAATCTTCATTTAACACTGCTAATTGATAATTCTCAAGAATTATAGCTTTATTTGTGTACTCTAAAAAGGAAGTTATGTCAGATGATGCGAAGAACTCGTTATCACCAAGACCGATGATAAGCGGTGAATCTTTTCTGAAAGCATAGATTTCTTTTCTTACTTTATCTAATAGTAGAAATGTGAAAGCTCCTTTTGCTTCTTGAGACACTTCTGTAATAATCTTAATTAGATTGCTATTATCATCATGAGCCATTTTCTCTTCAATAAGATGAACTAATACCTCAGTATCTGTGGATGAGGTAAAAGTGTGACCTTTCTTCACTAATTCTTTTTTTAATTCAACATAGTTCTCTAAAATACCATTATGAACTAAAGCATAATGACGATTACATGAGGTGAAGGGGTGAGCATTTCTGGTTTCAACCTTACCATGAGTTGCCCATCTTGTATGAGCAATCCCAATTTTCCCTGTTAATGATTTAAAGTCTACTTTCTTATCAACAGATTCTATCCTTCCTACACCCTTCTTAAGCTCAATCTCTCCATCCCCATTAACAGTTGCCACCCCACATGAATCGTATCCACGATATTCTAATTTCTTTAATGAGTCATATAAGATTGGAGAAGCTGTTTTTTTTCCAACGTAACCAATAATTCCACACATAGCTATCTTCTCTGATTTTTTGTTCGAGAATGTTTAAATCCATTTCACTGAAATATAAAGTCGCATCCATTTATTAAAAGTAATTCTAATATTGTGCTTGAACCATTAATAAAAAAATGTTAGTGGTAGGTGTTTGAATTTTGGTGATTAGATATTTTACAATTGTAAACTATTATAAAAAAATTTATAGTAGTTAGGTGATTCTATGCATTAAAGATTTATTTGAATTGATTTCAAAATTGGACAACAATTGCGAATTATTATTGAGCCAGCATAACTGTGATGAATGAAAATGAAGAAAAGATTAATCTCAGAAACAGATAAGGGAATAGCTGCAAAAGAGATTAAAATGTTTGATGATCCAAATAAAATGAAAACAATACTCAATGACATCCGCTGGACAATATTGAAGAAACTATCGAAAGAAGCTAGATATCCAGCAGACCTTGCAAGAGAGATGAGACTACATGAACAGAAAGTCTACTATCATATTAGACAATTAATCAATGTTGGATTAGTAGAAGTAGTTTTTGAAAAGGAGATAAGAGGAGCAAAAGCACGTTATTATAAAACAACAGAAAAAGCATTTGGAATAGAAATTGACTCAAAAGATGTCGGCATGCATTTTAATGCAAATACACCAGTGAATGATAAATTATTGAAATTTTTCCAAGAATTTTATCGTAATTCGAAATTTAATGGTTTAATTGTTGTAGGTGCTCCTGATGCTCATGGTCCACACAAAACATGGGCAAGAGATGGTCATTATGCAATATATCTGGCAATGTTCATGGGACAATTTTTACATCCATCAGATGAACTTTTTGTTAAATTAGATGTTGAAGTTAGAGCAGAAAAAGCATTAGATCAAAATCTTATCTTAGTTGGTGGCCCAGCAGTTAATTTAGTAACTCATGATATTAATACACGATTAAAGAATCCAGCTTTTGATAATCATATGCAAGGTATTGCACCTGATGCGAGATTCGGTAGAGGTATTACCTCTAAGGATCCCAAAACATTTTACTCACAAAATAATGCTGGTATAATCTTCAAAGTTCCAAACCCATTCAACCCCGAGAAAACTGTCATTGCTTTTGCAGGACAAGGAAGAAGAGGAACCAAAGCTGCAATCATAGCTCTAACGAATAATTGGGAAACTATACTGAAGAATTACAAGAAAGGTTCCTTTAGAACAGTTGTCAAAGGGTATGACTTAGACGGAGACGGAACTATAGATTCGGTAGAAATGTTGGAATAAAATGCTGGAAATATGTTCCAGCTAGAAATTTAGAAATGGGAAAATTGTTTCTTTAAATTTAAGATCCATCAGATGCTTGTTCTTGTGACTTTTTGATTAATTCATCAAGTTTTGTTTTTTCTTCATCAGATAAACGATCAACTGTTTCTTGAGATTGTTTCATGAAATGTCTAATAAATAATCCTTGTAGTGGAACCATAGCAATAGTTGTATCTGCTCTTTCATTAAAGTCTCTCATAGCAACATTACGTATTTCAAGAAGTTTTTCTTTAGTCATTGAACCTTGACCTATTCCCGGGCAAGAGGGATCAGAAATATAGTATTTTTCACCATTATACGATAGTGGAAAGGTTTTACAAAAAACTGGTAGAGTAAAGTAGATATTGCACATCTTATTTTCTTCATCATAGAAGGGACATGTTCCTTTGCCATTATCATCTTTATCTTTCACAGCTATATATGGAACTAACGCAAGCTTGCCTAACTCATCGTCCTCACTTATACTCCCAAGCTCAAGGTGTGGTAATATAATAGACATAAAACTTCCTTGTTTTGTCCATCTTGCTAAATCAGTAAAAGTTACTGGTATGGAGTCCTGGTTTTGACAACAAGTGCCACATCTTGTACATTCAAATTTGAATTTTGATGGTTTTTCTTTACTTGCTTCACCCTTTTCTTCTTTAGTTTCTTTAGCAGTTGTTTCTTTCTTTTCTTTAGTCGTTTCTTTAGTAATCGTTTTTTTCTTTTCTTTAGGCAAGATAATTCCTCGAGTTATTTTTAGTTAATTCTGATACCTTGATTACATAAAATTTACTACTTTGTTGAAAAACAGATATCTCTTTTGAAAAAAAGACCGTTGAAAAGAAAATGCTTTTAATCTAAAACAAAAGCAAAAAATCCATATACATATTAAAAAATCTGTAAATAATTAACCAATTTGGAGGAAGTGAGTATTTCAAAGAAAGAACAAACACTCTTAGATAAGATCCAAGAAGTTTCACTTAGAAGAGGGTTTGCTTACCCTACAGGTGAAATTTATGGTGGGTTATCGGGTACATTTGACTATGGACCACTAGGAACATTGATGAGACATAAATTGATTAATTTCTGGCGAGAATACTTTGTAAAAGAAGAGAATCATTTTGAAATTTCAGGTGCAATCATTCTTCCTGAAAAGGTCTTCAAGGCTTCAGGACATGTTGATAAATTCAATGATCCACTAGTTCAGTGCAAAAAATGTAAGTCAATGTTTCGAGCAGACAAGGTTATTGAAGATAATCTGAATCAAAATACAGATGGCTTAGCACTTGATGAACTTGATAAGATTATTGTAAAAAATAAACTCACATGTCCTCAATGTCAAGGAGAGTTCATGGATGCAAGAGAGTTTAATTTAATGCTTAAAACAGAAGTTGGTTCATTAAAGGGTAATGTATCGTACTTACGTCCCGAAACAGCTCAGAATATCTTCACAAGTTTCAAACGAGTCTCTCATGCAATGAGAGCTAAATTACCTTTTGGTATTGCACAAGTTGGTAAAGTGTTTAGAAACGAGATTTCTCCAAGACAATTCATTATTCGAGTTAGGGAATTCACACAGATGGAGCTAGAAGTTTTCTTTGCAGAAGAGCAACTAAATGATCCTCCAAGATTTGAAGAGCTAGCTGATGAAGTTCTACCAATTTTAACTCGAGAACAACAAGACAAAACTGAAGAAGAACCACTGCTAGTGACTGCTGATGATGCAGTTAAAAAAGGCATATTACCAAACGCTGCCATAGCATATTATCTTGTAAAAGAAAAAATATTCTTTGAGGAAGCTGGAATAAAACCAGAGCTAATACGATTCAGACACATGCTTCCAAAAGAAACTCCTCATTATAGTGGAGGAAATTTTGATCTTGAGGTAAAACTTTCAATTGGTTGGACAGAAGTTGTTGGTAATGCTTTCAGACAACAACATGATTTAACAAGTCATGAGAAAGCAAGCAAAACAAAAATGGGAATTCAACACATTGCTGGAAATGTCATACCTTATGTTGTAGAACCATCTATTGGTGTTGGTAGAACAATGTATTGTATACTCGAGAGTTGCTATAAAGAAACAGATGATAGAGATTGGACATGGTTTCAATTTCCATCCACAATTTCACCTTATGATGTTCAGGTTTGTCCATTAATGAAAAAGGATGGCTTAGAAGAGAAAGCTCTTGAGATATTTGATGATTTGAAAGCTGAAGGATTAGAAGCAATCTTTGATAGTAGTGGAAAAATAGGAAAGCGTTATGCTCGTTCTGATGAAATAGGAACACCCTATTGTGTGACTATTGATTATGACACTTTGCAAGATGAAACAGTTACTATAAGAGACAGAGATTCAATGGAACAAGTAAGAATTCACTTAGATGAATTAACAGAAGCTTTAGTTTTGTTACTATCAGGCGAATATTCCTTTACAGAAATGGATAAGATTTTAAAAGAAAAAAATGAGAGCTAATCTCATTTATTCTAATTTCTTTATTTAAAAAAAGGATGATTATCTTGCTTTTAATTTCTTGATAATTGGTGGTCTAGTTTTTAATAGTATTCTGTGACCACAATCAGGGCATTTTGATCCAGGCATTAAGTTTAATGCTTCTGGAGTAATTATTTTACCACAACGGTGACAAACATATTTTGTCATAATATTTTTCCTCGTTTGAAATTTGTTAACTACCCTTTTTTAATGTTATTCACTGTTTCTAATATATTAAAGTGATGGATGATTAAGATATTATTTCTTAATATAATCCATAGCATTTGTAATATCTTCAGCTATCATTCTTCTTTTTGATTTTTCTATAAGATAATTTTTGCCTGTTATAAGATAGGAAGGGAACAATCGAATATTTTTATAATAAAACTCATCCTTTCTAATCTTATATGTCGAACCACTGGGAATTGCTCGTTTTCCAGAATTTCTTCTAGCTATATAGTTCATTGCTTTTATTGCTACATCACCCATAAGCATTATTACCTTATAATTCAGAAAAAGATTAATTTCTTTCTCGAGAATAAAAGAACAATTCTTGATTGCATTAGTTGGTACAGAATACCCTATCTTTGCGCATTTCACAGCAATTGTTAGGTAAAATCCTAGGTCCACAATATCATCAATTGTATTAACTTCTAGATTTGCATCTCTAAATGCTTGTAAAGTTGTTTCCATAAAAACAGGATCTTTCTTGGAATAAAAATAATCATTAGGATTTTCAGGCATAGCTTCAGCAATCATTAATATCTTAATTTTCTCAGGATTAATGGATACATCAGGAACAAGATAGCCACTTTTATTTAGATCATAACAAGAAAAATCTTTGCAGCTAATCATTTCGTTTATTAACATTACAATCAATATTATAATCGCATCTAAATTTTTAAACTTTCATCGTTTTTTGTGTAAAGCTTAAATCTACGAGCACTAATATTATTTGATGATGATAGATATCAAAGAAATTATTCGAGCCAAAGAATTAATAGATCCTTATATCAAGAAAACTCCACTAATTAAATCAGAGTTCTTAAGTACATTATTTAACAATGAGATTTACCTCAAATTAGAAAATAAGCAATTAACTAATTCATTCAAAATTAGAGGAGCTTTTTCCAAATTACTGAATTTAACGAAAGAGGAGTCTATAAAAGGGATCATAACTGCATCTTCTGGGAACCATGCACAAGCAATTGCAATTAGTGCTAAAGTGCTAAATATATCTGCAAAAATAATTGTACCAAAAACTACTCCAAAAATTAAACTTGATAAAATTAAGAAATTTGAAGTTGAACTTGTTCTTCATGGAGAAAATTATGATGAAGCTGAAAAAGAAGCTTTACTTTTAGCCTATTCAGAAGGAAGAACCTACGTTTCAGCTTATAATGACAAATGGATTATTGCTGGTCAAGGTACAATCGGATTAGAAATACTTGATGAATTACCTGAAGTTGATGAAGTACTTGTTCCTGTTGGTGGGGGAGGATTAATATCAGGAATAGCAATTGCTATAAAAAATAGTGATAAGAAAAAACGGATAACAGGCATACAAACTGCTGCTTGTCCTGCTATGTATGAATCACTCAAAGCAGGCAAAATCGTTAACGTTGATATGAAAGAATCAATTGCTGATGGCATGTACGGGGGAATTGAGAAGGATTCAATGACTTTTGATATTATTAAGGAATTTGTAGATGAAGTTGTGGTAGTTGAAGAAGAAACGATAAAAGATGCATTAGCATTACTCTGGAGAAAAGAGAAGCTCATAACAGAAGGTTCAGCAGCTGCAGCAATTGCTCCTTTAATTGAAACAACAGAAAAATTTGTTGGAAAGAAAATTGTTTGTATAATTTCAGGTGGCAATATTGAGGATGATTTATTTTATGAAATCATTAATACACACTGAAATTTATAGATGAGAAATTCTATGCTTTCTTTTCAGCAACTAAGATAAAGGTGCTTTTATTTGGTTTATTAACAGTAACTGAAAAACCAATTTCCTGGCACAAAGTTGAAATCTCTTTAACAGAAAAGAATTTACTCTTAAAGCCAAAGATGAACTCAAAAAATCTTAAGAAAATATTTCCTATGTATTTTTTGTCAAATTCGCGAATGATTAATTTACCATTTGGTTTCAAAGACCTATAGCATTCATCTAAAGTTTCTCTATATTTTCTAATATGATGCAATGAATCATTCAAGAAAATTTGATTAATAGAATTTGATTTTATTGGTAATTCATCACTACTTCCTTGAAGTAAAATAAACGCATTTGTTTTAGATTTAGCTTGTTGTAGCATTTCATAGGACAAATCAAAAACAAGACAATCATTAACATAGTTTTGAAGATCTTTTGCTACTCTACCAGTCCCTCCTCCTAGATCAACCAATAATGTTTTGTCATCAAGTGGCATGTAATCTATTATGCTGTTAAGATCAAATGTTCCGACGATTTTATCATATTTATGTGCTACCTTAGAGAATATGTTCATTTTACTCAATCCAAATTTATTTCCTTACATAGATTATCTAGAGGTGAATTTATCATCAGTAATTCTAGTAGTAACGTTGTGTTTTAGTCTTTCCTATTAAAAAATAAAGTAATGAAAATTTATTACTGAGATAAATAATTTTGATATAAACATAGACAAATTTTACAATAACAACTGATAAAATTTTTTAATGTGTATTTCCTAAAAGATTGATGTGATAAGAATGACCAGAACAGAAGATTATCACGTTGAGCGGTTTACAAAAGCACGTGAAATGATTACAGATGCAGTAAACATGAGTAAATATTATAATCATATTATTGGCTTAATAGAATACGATGTAACAAAGGGTGTAGAAATTATCGCCAAACATAGAGAGAAAACTGGAGAGAGATTGTCATTTACTTCTTGGGTAATGAAATGCATTGGACAAGCAGTTTCAGAGAATAAAGTTGTTCAGACTTTTAGAAAAGGTCGAAGAAAGATGATTGTCTTTCATGATGTAGATATTAAGTGCTTAGTTGAAAAGCAAATCAAAGATAGGAAAGTTCCTATTGTTTATATAATCAGAAAAGCAGATAAGAAGAGCTTTAAAGAAATCAATGATGAAATTCGATCTGCCCAAAAGTATGATGATGATCAAAGAGAGAAGGAACGTAAGGTAAAGAACACACAAAAACTCTTGATGAAAGTACCACAATTCATACGTAGGAAAGTTGTCTGGGGTTCAATTATGACTAATCCATTTAAGATAAGGAAACATTTTGGAACAGTAGGTTGTACTTCTATGGGTATGATGGGCAAAGGTATTACTGGTTGGGCAATTCCTAAAACTATGCACTCAACAACTTTTGCAATAGCGGGTATCGTTAAGAAGCCTGTTGTTAGGGATGATAAGATAGTTATAAGAGATATTCTACATGTTGTAGTCGAGTTCAATCATGATGTAGTCGACGGAGCACCAGCTGTTCGATGTGTTGCCAGGTTATATGAACTATTAAATGAAGCTTATGGATTAGAGGATTATATGTAATAATCTCTAATCCTTTATTCGAGGATCACCAACTATTTGTATTGTATTACCTTCTGAATCTTTTACGTTAAAGAATGAGACGTAATTAGGATTATCAAAAATCTCACTTGCTTCTAATTCTTTCTTCACTAAATACTCTCTTGTTTCTTCAAGGTTTTCAACTTCAAGAGTAAGAACGCCCCAACTTGGAGGTTTCTTTTCTTCATCTGGTCGTCTTAGATTTAATCCTAATCTTGAGTCACCAGGCAATTGCATTTCGCACCAACCAATTGCAGCTCCCTCGAAATAGGCAACATCGAAACTAAAAACATCATTGTAAAAATCTTTAGCTCTAATTAAATCATCTACTTTTACTTGAAAATAGACTCTTCTAATTTTCATTGGATTTTTCAAAACATAATTCTCCTTTGTATATTTACAAGTTGTTTATGTATTACAATCAATTAAAAACTATGATTCATAAAGTAAGATATTTGTTATTGTAAGACTTCATCGAAAGTATTTACAGATATTTGTTATATAATTTTTTAAGTGACAAAATGATTATAATATGCTATTAGATGAAATATGAGGTAGAAAGCAATTAAAGAACTTCTTTTTATAAGAGAAATTATACCCAGCCATTGTGCAAGAGGACCAAAACATTGCTAGAAATGTAAGGAATTTGCTAAAGAAAAGCAAATTTGTCTTCTAAAAGTCTACACAGAACCTCGAGAACAAGCAAGTTGTGTTATGGAATTCACAATAAATGATAAAACAAATTTTTACGAATGCTATGTTATCAAGACTTTCAAAACTAAGCGAGAAGCAAAGCTCTATTCAGAAAAAAATAATATAGCCTTACAACTAGATTTAGAATTGTCAACTAAAAGAAGTAACAAATCAGCATAACATAACGAAATTAAATGATTATATTATTACTTCTTGTTCTTAAGATACTTTTTATCTCAGATAAATTCTAGATTGATGTAAAATCACAAAAAACTAAATTCCTTTTTGATTTGTTGGGCAGTTTCTTCAGCACTAAGTTTTGTATTATTTATCTTGACATAATTCTCTTGATAAAAGAAATCATTATCTGTATTCATTTTGTATTTTTTTTTCAGTTCTTAACATTCGTTTTTGACTTAGTTCTGTATCTCTTTTATAGGGTTTTTTTGTAAACGTAATTCAGAAACATTTCTCTTTAACCGTTCCTCTAAAGTAGCCTCTAATTCAACAAAAAAAACCTCTCCGCCTTTTTCTTTGAATAATTGAGTAAATCCGTCAACATACTTTGTGTCAGATTCTTCATCAAGTGCCCAAACATAGGTAAAAATCATAACCAGGCAAATCGCTTGATGCTACTTCTTCAAAGATTCTACGTCGAAACTCTTGATTAAGAATATTGAACTTTGGTGTACCATAATCAAAAAATTCTATCACTAATTCTATTGTCATATGATTATGGAATAATTTGAATCCTGTCAATTTTGCTAACTCTCTACCAACAGCCATTTTTCCTACAGCAGGTGGACCAAAAATAACAACCAATTTCATATGATAACTATAAATAAAGCACTACATATAATTTATGAAGTATTATTGTATATTAAATTCGTAAAATGATCATCTTGGGAGGACCAAAAGTTGAGACTTTATGAACATGAAGCCAAGAAGATTTTCGCAGAAAATGACATACCAATCCCAAAACAATATGGTGTTGTGACCAATGTTTCAGAGATCGAACAACTTAAAATTAAATTCCCAGCTATGGTTAAAGCGTCTGTTTTAATTGGTGGTCGTGGGAAAGCTGGTGGAGTAAAAAAAGTAAATTCTCTAAAGGAAGCAAAAAAGGTAACAGAAGATTTACTCAACCTTGTGATTAAGGATTATCCTGTTGAAATTGTCTTTTTTGAGGAAGCAGTAGGAGAGGTTAAAGCTTGCTATTTAGGAGTTACAATGGAACCTAAATCATACAACAATGTAATAATTGTCAGTCCTTCTGGTGGTGTGGATATTGAAGAGGTTGCAAAGACAAATCCTGAGCTGATTTTCAGAAAAGAATTAACAAAAAATGAAAAAGAACTCCCAAGAAAAATTGCTAATGAACTCGCTGAAAAACTTAATCAGACTCTTAAACTTACAAAAGAAAAGGTCAAGATATTGGCAACAATAATAAGCAATCTTTACAACCTTTATCAAAAAATAGATGCCAAATTGTGCGAGATAAATCCATTAATAATCACTCCAACTGATGTTTTAGCTGCAGATGCTAAGGTTGTATTAGACGATAATGGATTATACAGACAAAGTAAACTCCTTGAAAGTGTTGATTTGACACACAAGAGACATGATGTTGCGGAACCAACAGCAAATGAAATTCGATCATATGACAATGAATTTCCTTATGTTGATTTATTGCCTTTCAATGATAAAAAAGAAAAGGGTATTCTGTATGTTGGATTAGTTCCCGGTGGAGCAGGTTATGGAATTTTATCAATAGATGAAGTAGCAAATATTGGAAAGAAATTCTTTGATGGAAAGGTTATTCCAATAAACTTTATGGATAGCGGAGGAGGACCTCCAGTTGCTAGAGTAGCAGAAATGTTTCATCTTTTAATGGATTATCCACTTGTTGACCTCATTGTCACTTCAAGATTTGGAGGTATCTCGAGCTGTGATATATTCATACGAGGTGTTGTAAAGGCGTTCAGAGATCGTTATAAAAACGAGCAAAGAATGATTCCAGTTATTGGTAGAATGGTGGGAACTGATTTACCCTCTGCAAAGAAATATCTTGAGAAAGCGATCATTGAAACACCTGATGCATTGTTTTTAATGCAAATAGAGGTTGGAAATGAAAGGATTATGGCAGATGTCATCAAAGATGCTCTGAAAAAAGGCTTTGAAATTCTTAAGGAGGAAGCAGCATGAAAAGAATACCAGTAAAAGATGGTATGTTATATTTTCTAATTAATCAAGTAAGACCAGATCTAGCTGCACATATTGAAAAAACTGGTACAGTTGACACAGTAATCATTGGATTAGGCAGACAAGGAATGAAACATGCTGGATTAATGAAAGATTTTGGTACTAAAATTACTGCTGGAGTATCAATAGGACGAGGTGGAACTAGAATTCATGAAGTTATTCCCGTATATGATACAATCACAGAATGTCTAAAAGAAAATCCTAATGTAGCAATTGCTAGCATCTGGAAACATTATTCAGCAGTAAAGGATTTAGCAATTGAAGTAATAGAAGCAGGAATACCAATAGTAGTTCTAATTAGTGAATTTATACCTCTCAAAGATGTAAGAGATATTATTGTTGCTGCAAAAAAACATAAAACGATATTATTTGGTGGAAATACTCCGGGAATAATCTTTCCACCAGAAGGAATCAAGGTAGGTATGTTACCTGATATCTTCTATCCAGAAGAAAAAACATCAACTGAATTTGGACCAAAAGGAGTTACAATTGTCTCGAGAAGTGGAGCAATTCTCTATCACATGTCAGATGCATTAGCAAGTGTAGGCATAGCACAAAATGCAGTATTAGGAATAGGTGGAGATGGAGCCATCGGAACAAGATTCTTGGACATTGTTCCACTAGTACAGAAATATTTCAATACAGATCTTATTGTTATTGCAGGAGAAATTGGAGGATGCCAAGAAGAGATTTTAGCAGAGGATGTTGAAAAGCATCCAGAGAAATACCCAAAACCAATGGTAGCTTTGATTTCTGGAGCAAATGCTCCTGAAGGAAAAACCATGGGACACGCGGGAGCTATAGTTACTCCTGGACAAGAATATGGTACCTTCATAACAAAAAAGGAAGCTTTTGAAAAGGTAGGTATTCCTGTAGTAAATGGTCAACATAATTTGATAAAAGAAGTCAAAAAGAAATTGCATGACAAACAATATTTCTCTGTTGAAAGCTATCAAGAAAAACTTAGGAAAAATTGGGAAGAACCTCCGAAAAAACCAGAATGGGCAACATTAATCACGAAAATTGAACCCAATAATATTATTGTCTCTGGAAAACCATTACAAGAGATAATTAAGAACAATAATCTACTCGAGACAACTCATTTACTTTTGAAAGGAAAACTTCCAACAAAAGAAATTAGTAATGAATTAAACAAAATTGCAATTGAAGCTGTAAAATTACCTGTTCCAAAAGTAAAACCAATTAAGGATGAGGATATAGCAAAAACGCTTAGCAAATATCTTTTACTAGATGAAGAACTTGCAGAGTACTCTAAAAAGGGTATTAAATCATCATTGGAAATAGCTGTTTTTGGACTTGGAAGGATTACAAGATATTTAGCATCCATACTAGGTTATGAGAAGATAATTGATAACGTTGAAAACAAACATACTTTTACTCAAGTTATTTATTCAGTAATAACAGGTGAAGCGTCAACACAAAACAAAAAAGCTGAGCTAATCGAAGCTATGATAGTTGCTAGTGTTGACCATGGAGTCACACCACCTTCTACACAAGCTGCAAGAATCGCTGCATCTGTTAGAGCTCCATATGAAGTAGCAATTGCACAAGGAATTGGTGCGATAACTGATGTTCATGGAGGTGCAGGAACAAAAGCTACTCTATTCTATAAGAAATGCATTCAACTAGCCAAAGAAAAAAACATAGGTCTTGCTGAAGCTACTCAGGTAGTTATTACTGAGTATATCAAAGATGGAAAAAGAGTGCAAGGATTAGGTCACAGAATTCATACTAAGGATCCTAGACGTGATGTTTTATGGAAGAAAGCAGATAATGCTAACATAGCAGCTGAAAGCATAGAAATTTCTAAAGTAATTACTGATATCTTCAAACAAGTAAGAGGTATTGAACTTCCAATAAATGTTGATGGAGTTATTGGTGCCATTATTGCAGATTTGAATCTCGACCCAAAAATAGCTAAAGCAGTCTTTATTTTTGGTAGAGTTGCAGGAATGTCTGCTCATTATTTCGAGGAGATTATTTCTCAATCACAAATGAGGAGAATTAATTTCAGTGAAGCTATCTACAAAGGAATAAAATGAAACAAATAAATCATGCATCTGGTCTTTATTATCATCATATATTTGTGCAGGAATATCCTTGATACTAATAATAATGGGTCAATTTATTCCTTAACACCAATCAACAGTCCACGATTGTCGAATAATCCTTCTTTATTATGATGAGTAATTAACCCATTATTCTGACAAAGAGAAACCATTAGCTCAATAGGAAACAAAGCAAGCTCATGCTGATCAACAAAATGAATTACATGCTTATTTTCTTCAGCTATCAGATAGTGCATTTCAAAATATGATATATCACCTTTTAGTTCAGAGATATTTACTCGAGCGATTTTTAGCTTTTCACCATCAAATGTTGTCATATGTGGGGAACCAGCTCTGTAGATCTCCTTTGTTAACCAAGGTTCTATAATTAACACCCCTCCTTTCTTTAGATGTTTAGTAAAACACTCTATAGTTTTTGTTAGATTTTCCTTTGTTTTAACATAACCAATTGAGCTAAATAAGCATAATATAATGTCGAATTCTGTTCCGAGGTCAAAATCAGTCATGTCACCCAGAATAAAAGATGCTTTAAGGCCTTTGCTCTTTGCAACCTCCAATATTTCAGAATTAATATCAATTCCTGTACATTCATAGTCATCAGTAAAATGCTCAAGATGACTGCCAGTCCCACAAGCCATATCAAGCAACTTATTACCAGTTGATTTTTTGTATTTTACAATCTCTTCTTTTATCTGCTCTGCTTCCTTTTTGTAATCTTTCCAAGCATAAAGATAATCATAGTATTTTGCTAGTTTCTTATATAGATCTTGTTCTTTCATAAATAACAAACATTAATGATTCCTTTTGAAAATTTCCATAAGAAAATATCTATGGTGTTTAAGCTAGATTACTCGTGAACTATAAATTCTTTAATTTAGAAGATCTATATGTACTAGTTATTCAAATAAGCAAAGGTATGGGGATTAATTGTCAAGGTCTATGTTTGTGAGCAAAAATGTATTAATAATTGTTCTAGTTTCAACATTAGTAATAATAATTGCTTCACCAATAGGGTTCAGTATTTGGGAAAATTATCATAGTAAATACAGCTATGGTGAAATTGTAATTCATAAAGACAGGGATTTTAAAAAATATAACTTTCCAGGTTCAGGAACTGAAAACGATCCTTATCTAATTGAAAATCTAGATATTAGTACAGAATTGAGATATGTCATTTATATTGATCAAACAACAAGCTTTTTTGAAATACGAAATTGTGAAATAAGTTTCAGTCAGATAGGAATTTATTTAGAAAATATAAAAGATGGAACTGCAAAAATTGAAAATAATATGATTAAATATCGGGGAGGTTCAATTTCGAGTTTTCTCCGAGCTATAGATGTTGAGTCTTCACCAGAAATTAAAATTTACAATAATATATGTATTCTTGATGAGATAAACAATGAAGGTTGCGGAATATCTATTTATAAATCTCCTTATTCAAAAATTGTAAACAATACTTGTACTGGATTTTTTTCTGGTATAGATATCGGAATCTCTGATTTTATAGAAATTAAAAAGAATTATTGCGGATCAAATTATTTTGGAATTGATGTTGCTAGATCATATTATTGTGTTATATATCAAAACACGTTAATTTATAACATTATTTATGGTATGAACATTAATTATTGCGAAGAATATCTTAGTACTAATACCATATTTCATAATAATTTTCTATATAACATGTTAAACAATCCTAATCGGTCTCAAGCTTATGATTGGAATGGTGATAGATGGTTTAATTCAACTTTACTCGAGGGGAATTATTGGTCAGATTTAAATTGGACAGAGGAAGCTATATACGAAATTGAAGGTCACGCAAAGGTATCTGATCCTTATCCTTTACAATATCCCATACTAATATAGGACTGATGCATTAAGATTGATGATTGCTTTTGAAAATTTCCGTAAAAAATTAGCTATCGTATTTATTTGGAAAATCTTGTAAACTAAAAGTTATTTAATTATAGTGATAAATGTGAACTAGATTTTCAATTAGGTAAAGGGATGGATTAAATTGCCACAGTCAATGTATGTCAGCAAAAATACTCTTATTTTTGCTTTAGCTACTGCATTTGTAATATTGATTGGTTCACCAACAGGATTCATCATATGGGAAAACTATCATAGCAAATACAGCTATGGTGAAATTGTAATTCATAAAAATAGTGACTTTGTTAATAGATACAACTTTCCAGGTTCAGGAACCGAAAATGATCCTTATATTATTGAAAATTTGATTTTAAGTACACAAAAAAGATATGCAATCTTTATTGGTGACACTACAAGCTTTTTTGTCATTCGTAATTGTGAAATAATCTTCAATCAAATAGGAATATACTTAAACAATATAAAAAGAGGAACAGCGAAAATTGAAAATAATATAATGGAATATAAACAAGCCTATTATTATTCTAATCTTCAATCAATTGTTGTTTATTTTGCGTCCGATATTGTTATTTGTAACAATACTTGCAGCTTTGATAATGAAATATATACTTCTGGTTATGGTATAACTATTTACGATTCTCGTAATTCAATCATTGCAAACAATACTTGTTTTGGATTTCTTATCGGAATAGAAGTAACTTCTGGTTCAGATTTTTCAACAATTGAAAATAACCTTTGTCAATTTAATGATAGGGGAATAATTATAAGATCAGATTCTTGTGTCATTTATCATAATACCCTTAAATATAATTCTGATTATGGTGTTAGTCTTTACTATTGTGACTATAATCATATATATCATAATAATTTCATAGATAATCACTATATTTTGAATAATAATAATAGATCACAAGGTTATGAAAAGCGCAAAAGCTATACTTCGTATAATAATCGTTGGTATGATGCAACATTACAAGAGGGAAATTATTGGTCAAATTTAAACTGGACAGAAGAAGCTATATATGAAATGGAGGGGTCTATACATATCTTTGATATCTATCCTTTACAATATCCCATATGAGATTTTTGCTTAGCCAATTCCAATTAACATAGATATTTGGATTTGTAGTATTTTACCAGAAAAGCATTACAAAGATGTAAATGGCAACTGGAAAGATACCAACAGCATTAAGTGCGTATCCAGCTTTTCCTATACAGTAATAAGATGATTTAGTTCCTAATATTAAACCTATATACATGAAAATCAAAATTGGATATTGAACAAAGTAATAGTCAGCATCGAATGACATCATATAGGAATAAATTGGAATTGTCAATAAAGCGATTATTAATGAAATTATTCCATACAATTTATTCCTGGGCATGTATTCGTTATCATTTTTCATCGATTTGGTTGGTTCAGTTGAAGTAGAACTCGAAATACCAGCTACTCTATCAATTGTTGCTCCGCAATGAGAACAGAATTTTGCATCTTTATCATTGTATTTTTTACACTTTTCGCATAAAATAGTATCTTCTTTTTCAATTGGAATTATTTTTGTTTCGCTATCTGATAATGTTCCTTCAATTTTACCTTCTGCTATTAATCTATAAGTAACATCTTGTACTTCGTTTAGCTGAATATTCAATCTTCTTGATATTGTTTTCAAATCGTAAATTCCTTGATTAATTATTCCAATGATTATTCTTCTACGACGATTTCTAAAAACGATTATTTTTACAAGTTCTCCAAATACCCACCAAACTAGCACAGCAATATAAAATGACATTAGAAATATAACAGCTGAGTAGGAAGCAAATCTCATAGGTAAACAAAGAAGTATTGGATAAATCCACATACCAATGAAACACAAAAAGAATAATATTGCATTAATAATTCTTCCAATAGCTAAACGATTTAATGGTGATTTCTTTTTGTGAAAGCCAGACCAATCAATAAATGTCTCTTCTTCAATAAACATAGAGCCTAAAATGAAAATAAAAGGTGAAAGGTAGATAATACCTAATAAGAACGTAAATTCTATACCATGAAAGTTCCTCCAATATTGATATACATCAATATTATAAATTGAAATCAATGTACCAAAAACATATCCAACAATTATAGGTATAAGGAATAATCCAAGGTTTATAAGAGAGAGTTTTTTTGATTGTTCTTTATCAGTAGTTAATATAGTAAATCCAGAAACTACTAATGCAACAATAGCAATTGGCATCAAAATATAGAATCCGATATAAGGAGAAAACCTAGTAATTTCCCAATTTGGTATATCAAAAGTATAATCCCATCGATAAAAGAAATTATTACCACTAGGATCAGTACCACCCATAATTCTACTTAAAATAGTGGTTGGTGTCATACAAATCAGAAGTGTTAGTAATCCAGTAGCAATAATTTGTAAAGCTACTGAAATCCAGAATTTGTTACTAGCAATTGCTTTAGCTTCCATTTTTGTTTCAAGAACTTCTTTAGCTATTTCATCTTCCTTTTCAGCAACTTCAATTTTAGGTTCAGCATAAAGCTCATCAGGTCTTTTTGGAATGATATATAGCTCGTCATCTGAAAGTATTCCTAAAATGGCTCCACTTTCGATATAGCTTCTAACAATTCTCTGAACTCGTACCAATTTCAAGCCCAATTGAAAGGAGATATTTAGTAAAGATAATTCTCCAGAAGCAATTGTATTTAATACAAGTCTTCTTCCTCCTGAATGTGTAACCAATAAACGAATTAATTCACCAAAAAAGAACCAAGCAGGAAAAACTCCGATTATTGTCCACATATGATTCATCATATAATAATAGGAAAGGTTTCTCTGGGTAACAATCCCAACTAAAGGTATAGAAGCAGTATATAGATAAATGACTGCAAAGATTGATGCATTAATTATTCTATAGATTCTAGTGAATCTGTCCTCTTTTGGCAAATCACTTGATTTAGCTCCAATCCATTCGAGAAAAGTAGTTTGATCTATCAATAGAGCTACATAAAGGAAGATATTAAGGTAAAGTGGGAAGAATCCTAAAGGTTGTTCAATATTTCTATCATAATAAATGTCATTTTGATAATATTTGATTAAACCCATCACAATGGGTGCTATATAAAGAAACAGATTCGTTAAGATGAGAATTACCTTTTCCCTATTATTTTTAATCAAAATTGTAGTTCCTGAAACCATGATAAGACAAATTGCTACTGGCATCAAAATATAATATCCAAGACCAACACCTACACGACTGTCATTATAAATATCATAAAAGAAATTATATGGATAAGGAGTGTAACCGTTAGCAAAGTCAACATTTGGTATCTTATATATTAATAAAGATAGTAATCCCAAACCAACAACAGAGCAAAGAATAGATAATAAAAGTCTGTTAGAAAAATTTGATATTCCCTTAACTGATTCTACTGTTCTTGTTTCAATAGAAGTATTTTCTTCCATTGGAATAAACCCTCCAACAAACATAACTCAAATAATCTATTATTAAATTGACAATTGATTTTGGTTAATTAATACTTTTTGTAGAAAAGAAACAGATATCTAAAAATGAAATAACAGACACAGAAGAGAAAAGGCATAGAAATAATTCTTTACCTTTTAGATGTTATAAAATTCCTACAATTAATAGGATTTTCTTTTCAGTCAAATTAATTTTGATTTTCATTAATGGTAAATTAATTTGTATATTTGGTAGATGAATTTCAGTATTTACTTTCATTTTTCACACCTTATCCTTCCTCTTAATCTTTTGCAATGCATCTTTTACCTCTTTAGAGGCTCTTAAAACACCGTAGACCTTAATAGTATCAACCGTTTCTTCAATCAATTCAGGGGTAATATCTCTCTCAAGATTAAGCATTCCAATAACATGAATTTTCACTTTCTTACTTTGGGAAAGTGCTCTTTCGAATGTTTTTTTGTTAATACTTATAACACCCATACCAAAAAGCGTAGAACTATACTTCTTATGATCTGCTTCCGCAACTTTAATTTCCTCTCTTTGCTCATCGATTTTTGAATCTATGAATGCTTGATGTGAATCCAAAGTTTTCCTTATAGCAGCTCTTATGAATTCAGTTCTACTTGGATAATACCCAGCTTCAACTAAAATGTCTACTCGTCCAATCTCTACAGGGGGAAGATTGATCGTCAGTTTTTCCATTTTTGCTTCTTCATACATCGTTTTTCTACTCCTTAGAGAGATTCCCTAGAACATCTCTACAGATGGTCTATAGATGTTCTAGAATATAAAGGTTTTCATAGATAAAAAAAGAGAAAAAAGTAAAATAAATAGACGAAAAAATGAAAAGAAAAAACAAATAATAGTTCGAAGAGATAATTAACTAAATTGTACGAGTTCATGGACGTTTCCAAAGGGATCCTTGAAAGCGTTAAAAAGACCTGCAGGGAATTCAATAGCATCAGGATATATTAGTTCAACACCGTTATCTTTCATCGTCTTCATGGTTTTTTTCAAATCATCAGTTTTAAAAATAATAACTGATTGATTAACATTCGGATAATCAATTTTCACACTTTTCTCTACTTTATAGAGAAGTAATCTTATACCACTTTTTTGCAATAAATCAACTGCTTGGGGAGGATAGTAGTGTTCTTTTGATACTTTGAATCCTAATTTCTCTGTATACCACTCTATTGCTTTATCCAAATCTGGAACATTTATTTGGTTTATTGCTATTTCTAACATTCATCAGTCCTCATCAAATTGTATATTAAATCTCCTTTTCGTATCTTGAGATTTTATTATGTTTAAGAAAACCTGTATTCAATTGCTCTTTCTCTTGATTTAGGGGTTTTTAATTGAGTAAATTATCTTTTAGGCACTAGTTGCTTAGGTTTTGGAAAGTCATCATATGATTTTCTTTCGCCCAGAACTTGATGAACAATAGGCATCCATTCACTTATTGCTATATTTTGTGGGCATTTTAATTCGCATTCCCGACATTGTGTACATTTGACAGCTTGTCCTTTTTCTCGGTGGTAATCACCCTCATAACCATCCACCATAAATCTGTACCAACCTCTTGCACGTTGTACATTTTCATACATTGAACCTTCATTGAATAACTTAAAATTATAAGGAATATCGACTCCATTTGGACAATCCATACAATAACCACAACTATTACATGGTATTTCTCTTAGCCTATGGTAGACTTCTCTTGCCTTATTTATAATAGCTAATTCTTCCTTTGTTAATTTACCAATTGCAGAAGTTTTTGCACTATTAATGTTCTCCTGAACTACTTCCATTGTACTCATACCACTTAAGACAACAGATACTTCTGGTTGATTCCACAACCACTGTAAACCCCATTCTGCAGAAGTTCGTTTTACTGGAGCAGTATCCCATATATCTTGAACAGCTTGGGGTGCTTTAGCTAACCAACTGCCAAGTAATGGACTCATAATCACAACTGCCAATCCTTTTGCAGCAGCATACTTCAATCCTAATGTTCCAGCTTGATACTCTGAACTCATATAATTATAGAGAATTTGACAGAATGTCCAGTTTTCATAGGAATCTACTATTTTTTTGAAAATGTCCAATTCATCATGAAATGAAAAGCCTAAATGCTTTATTCGACCATCTTCAATAGCTCCTTCAGCCCATTTTAGTACACCTAGATCACGCAGTTTTGGAAACCATCGTCTATTTATTCCATGAAGAAGATAAAAATCAACATAATCAGTTTGTAGTTTTTCTAGCTGCTCGTTGAGCAACTTATCAAAATCCTCATACTGCTTTACTTCTATAGGTAAGAGTTTGGTTGCAAGCTTGACTTTTTCACGATAACCATTTTGCAATGCTTTTCCAAGGAAAACCTCGCTATTCCCTTGGTGGTAATTATAGGCTGTATCCAGATAATTGATACCATTATCTATTGCATAATGTATCATTTTTGTTGCTTCAGGTTCATCAATTTTGGAATAATCATCATCAATTAATGGCAATCGCATACAACCAAATCCCAATACAGATGCTTTCCAATCTAGTTTACCAAATTTACGGTATTTCATTTATTCATTCCTCACTTCTTCTGATCATTCTTCATTATTAGGTTGTTTTCTTAACAGCATCATAACGAACTTTATACGCTTGTTTTAGGATGTCTTTTTTCTGTTTTAAATCCTCAATTTCCATCGTTGAAGGAGAGACTATTTGAGCAACTAGATCTGCTATTTGATAATTCAATGCATCTTCTAGCATTCCTACTGTATGTCGTGCTACTGATGCAGGACCACCCAACGGAACAACAAGTATTGCTTTTTTGCCTTTGATTATTCCTTGTCTTGAAGTAGCTAGTAAACGATCATGAAATGTTTTGAATATACCCGTTGGACCCCAATAGTAAACTGGGGTTCCGAAAACAAAAATAGTACTCTCACTCATTTCCTTATTGATTTTAGTCATATCATCATCATATCTGCATTTACCATTATTTGCACATGAATTACACGCTTGACAATATCCAATATTTAAATCATTGAGGATGATTTTTGATATTTCAGCACCAGCTTCTTTAGCTCCTGCTAAAACTTCATCAACCAATGTCTCAGTATTTCCTCCCTTACGAGGACTGTCAACAATACCTAATATTCTTTCTTTTTTTTCATTCATTCTTAATCACCTTATCTAAATCTCAATTTTTCTTTCGATATATTCAATACTTTCAGCCATCATTTCTCTGATTGGTAGATTATAAGGGCAATTTTCTTCGCATTCCCCACAATCAATACAGGTTTTTGCAGTTACTAGAAGCTCTTTGTAATTATTTACAATCCTTTCATGGGGCCAAAGTTTCCACATGCCTTCAGCATTAATAATCATGGGAATAGAGATTTCTTGTGGGCATCCTGGTTCACAATAACCACACCATTGACAAAATGGATTACCTAATTCCTTTCGGATATTTTCTATTTTACGACTTTCTTCACCAGTCATTACCCAGGAACCATTAACAACATCCAAAATTTCATCAATTTCTTGTTTCTTTTCTACACCAGGTACTGGAACAACATTATCGAATTGTAAAAGATACTTTATTGCTAGATTAGCATCATTTAGTCTTCCACCAGCGAAAGGTTTCATCGCAGTAAACCCAATATCATATTTTTTTGTTAAAGGAACTAACTCACTAGCAGATTCATTGTTTACAAAATTAAATGGAAAAAGTATGATATCAAATAATTCTGATTTAACAGCAGTTTTGATTGTTTTCATACAGTGACTTGTTATTCCAATATACCCAATCTTACCTTTATCTTGTGCTTCATAAATTGCTTCTAATGAACCACCTTCACTAGTAGCTGCTTGATACCTTACAGCAGTACTAATATTATGCAATTCATAAATATCAATAAAATCAGTTTGTAATTGCCTTAGGCTTTTCTCTAAATGCTCAGTTGCACGTTGTTTATCTATCACACCAGTTCTGGTAATTAATATAACTTCATCTCTTCGTCCAACGAGTGCTTTACCAATTCTCTCCTCACTAGTACCATAACCAATTGAAGTATCAATAATACTGATTCCATTATCAACAGCATATTGAACTACTTCTATAGCTTTCTTCTCTGAAGGACGCTGTAAAGGTATACCACCAATGCCCACTCGAGAAACTTTTAAGTTTGTTCTACCTAATCGAATTTGTTCCAAATTCCAACCCTCATAATATTAATTTTAGTTAATGTATTGTCTAATAAATTGAGATAACCGAGTATTAGCTCAGTTATCTTTTGATCTAGAAGATCCTAATTGGGATAATACTTTATGAGCCTTCTTTAGTTGATCTATGATGGGTATTTTCTGTGGGCACTTAGGTTCACATTCACCACATTCAATACATGCAGTTGCGTTTTCCCCTGGTGGCCAATCGGGCTCACCAATCTTTGAGTAGTAAATTTTAGCTTGTTCTAGATCACCATAAACATCATGATAGATAAGCGATTCAAAGATGAAGGAGATTTCAACCTCATTAGGGCAAGGCATACAATAATTACAGCCTGTACAAATGTTGTCTGTCAATTTTTTGAATTTCTCAGTGATGATCTTGACATTCTTCATCTCTTTCTCTGTTAATTTGTAATCACCTGAGGTAACTGCTAAATTATCATCAACCATTTCCTCAGAACCCATACCTGAGAGTGCTACAGATACATTAGGATTGGTCCAAACGAATTTCAATGCTAAATCTGTGAAATTTGTTCGTCCCTCAGTAAGAAGGTTTTGCATATCTTTTGGTGGATTTCCAGATAATCTTCCTCCACCAACAGGACCCATTATTACTACTCCAATTCCTTTAACATGAGCATATTTTATCATTTCTTCATTAACTGTATCTAATGCATTGTACTGAACTAGCATTACCTCAAAATAACTGGAATCGATTATTTCCTTTAGAATCTCTGGTTTATCATGGAAAGAGAATGCTAGATGCTTGATCTTTCCTTCTTTCTTAGCAACTTCTGCTCGTTCATATAATTTCAGATCTTGAATTTTTTTCCATCGAGCTTCATTTAATGCATGAAGCAAATAGACATCAATGGTATCTACTTGCAATTTCTTTAATTGCTCATCAAGATATTCTTCGAAATGCTCAGGTTTATTGTATTCAGCTTTCCAAACTGGTGCTTTTGTTGCTAGTGTTACTTTTTCTCTATAACCATCTTTCAAAGCTTTACCAAGTACAATTTCACTTTCATCAGCATGATAATTATACGCAGAATCAACATAGTTTATTCCACCGTCAATTCCCTTACGAATAATTTTGATTGCTTCATCATGTTTTATTGCATTTTCACCTACTTTGATAGTTGGTAATCTCATACAACCAAAACCTAAAATCGAAGTTTCTATTCCTGTGTTTCCTAATTTTCTTTTTTCCACTATAATTCCTCACTTAAAACAATCCATAACAAGTGACATATTATAACATTCATTGTCTCTTTTGTATATTAGTATTTCCATGAGTGTTATTGATTGTCTTTAACAATACACACTGATAACCTTATATGTCAGTAAAACTTTTAATTAAAGTAGTGAGCGTCATGGAAGAAAAGAATAGCGAGAATAATAAAACTCGTAAACACAAAGATTACATTTCTTTTAAACCAAAAGTAGTGAAGTTTCTTGAAGCTGACGAATCAAAAATACTCTATGAAAGATATGAAATTATAGGAGCTTTACGAAACAAGTACATGACAGCAAAGGAGATTCACAATCTATTCTTTGAGAAAGAAGCAAACAAACATCGATTTACAATAAAGACAATATATCGTCATTTAGAAAAGATGGAAAAAACTGGTTTAGTCGCTGTTGCAGGCCATAGAATGACAGAAGGAAGTCGAATAGCTGAAAAGTTGTATGCTCGAACTGCAAGTATCTTTTTCCAAAAACAAGATGATGATTATAAGTGGTGGGAGAAAGAAAAAGGTAAGATGATATCAGAAAAACTGAACATACTTGTAACTGAATATTTTAGCAAACAACCAGCGGAATCAAAAGCAGTTTTTGAGTTATTTAAAGCAGTTGCTGGTGAAGAAAATAGAATCGTTATGGATCTGTTAGATAAAGCAAAGGACAGTGAAAAGCTATCTGATCTATATAGTAAAACAAGCCTTGATAAAATCAATTATATCAATCTTTATGCAGCAATTTTCATTTTGTTATTAGAGAAACCAGAGATATTGAAGCAGTTGGAGGATACTTTTATCAAAACACTCACAACCAGCTAAGCAAAAATGTAATTCAATGAATTTAAGATTTATTCAGAATGAAATCATCTTTAGAACATAACCAAGTAATAAATGAACTCAGAGGTATAATTCAAAATATTATCAAGAAAATCTCTATCCTTTAACAATGATTCTTGTAGCATATCAACTAAATCATTCTGTTGTATAAAGTCAATTTGCTTATTTACATCAGAAATTTTTGTTTCCATTTCGTGTTTATTTTCTGATTGGATTGATTCTTTTAGATTTAGTTCTATTTCTTTTTCTAATTTTGAATTATAGTCAGAAAATATAACATCGAATTTTCCTAATTTAATATAGTGTGAAATTAGATAACGAATTTTACGTTCAAAGAAACGACTAAAATCGCTGTAATTGTTTTTGATTAGATCTTTATGATGTGGTTTCTTTAAACCTCTATCAACTATCTTTTTGAGCAATTTCTCTTCAATATGCTTAAACAATTTTTCTCGAATTGTGTTCCAATTAGACAGAGTCCCTGGTTGTTTGTAAATTATAGCTACTATCTTATTCTGAAAAGTAACCTCACAAATGATTCCTTTACCATCTATTTTGTCATTACTCTCATCCAATGTTGACTCTTTATTCAAAATCACACAACAGCATATACTTACACTGTTACAATAATTATCTCTCTAAATAGAATTAGTTCCTTAATATCTAATAGAAGCCCCATCACTAATTTTAACAATGTAAGGTTTACCACCAACATCCTCTAAAGCATTAGCTACATCATCCTCCTTCCCAGGAGCATATGCAAGCATAGTACCTCCTCCACCACTACCATTAATTTTACCTCCTAAGGCTCCAGCATCCTTAGCTGCTAAAATCATCCTCTCAATTTTCTTTGTAGAGCGTCTAAGTCCATCTTTCATTAACATGTGATGTCTATCAATCAACTTACCAAAAGTATTAGGTTCTTTAGCTCCTTCTATAAGATATTGCAGTGCTTCTCTCGTTAAATCACGGTTGCGGATGGTTGCTTCGGTCATCATTCTACTAGTCGAATCGGATATTTTTCCAATATGAGTCAATACATCATCAAGTGAAGTTAATCTGTGATCAAAACCTTGAATATAATTCTTGAGTTGATTATAACCTGCTTCTACGTTGGTTCTAATCATTCTCAAATCCCCTACTGTATCTTTCTTTTTTTCTAAAGAATCGCCAATGATTAATCCAGTAATTTTGGTTGATAATGGAGTGATTTTAAACTGATGACCAAAGTCCACATGAATTATCCCTCCGAAAATTGATGCGAGATGATCCATCATTCCACCACTCTCGCCAAACTCAAGCACTTCAGCTTCAAATGCATATTGAGCGACTTCTTCTTTATTTAATTCAACATCAGCTAATTTTGAAAAGGTCAATATACTTGCAACTGAAAGGGCTGATGAGCTTGATAACCCAGCAGCAATTGGTATGCTCCCAGAAATTTCCAAAGAAGCTCCATTCTTTGGAATGATATTATTATTTTTTAAAACATTTAGTGAGCTTCTCACATAATCGCGTTTATGTCTATAAATCAAATTATCAGATATTTCAAAACTATCTACTTCAGCAAGATCTGTATACTTAATATGAATCTGTTTCTCAGCATTTGGTTTCACATCAATAGTTATTGTCTTGTTCAGAGCAGCTGAGATAACTTCTAATCCTAGATAATCACTATGTTCTCCGAAAAGGAATACTCTACCAGGAGCATCTATAGAGAAGGATTTTTCGACCATATTAAAGCAACAAATAGGTTTAATGCTGATATATTTTGCTATCGAAAATTTTGTTAAAAAACAAAGAAATAATTGAAACAATTGATTGTAATTGCTCCAACATCATTCTAATCATAGTATTTATCGTAATCTTCCTTTTTCTTTCGTTTTCTTATGGCAGCTATTCCAATAGTTACCGATTCTACAACCACAAAACCAACAATAATATAAGCAATTGCGATGCCAAAAGCTTGCCAGTCAATTAAACCAACAGCAATATCTGTTGGTTTAAAATTCCTACCAATGGAAATTAAAGGTTTAACTAGTTTATATTTTACACTCGGTGGACCTGTTGTTTGATCAACCTGACTAGCTCTATCATAAAGAATAGTTGTATTTCTTGCTGATAATTGTTCCATAACAGCTGTTGCAGTAAAGCTTGTAGTATTCATTAAAGTCCAACTGTAAACATTCATTGGATAATGCATATCAGTGCCAGTAATCATACCAAACCCTCCAGTGTTGTTGCACCATGGTACTGATTCTTCATCATAGATGTTTTCATTGACAATCTCTATATAATCAACTTCCCAAGCGAGTAATTGAGCTCGAGTAGGATGATCGGGCATAATTGGCAAACTCCAGGGAATGTGATTAACAATAACAATTCCACCTTGATCATGAGCAGCATCAATAGCTTCTTGGATTTCTACATCAGTGGATTTATTTGATGGTACAGGAATATCTTCAGAAATTCCAATAAAATTAAGATGAATACGATTTGTAGTCCATTCAAATCCTTGAATTATTACTATCTGATCTTTATATTTATTAACCATTATTGCAAGCTCATCTGCATTATCAAGAGTATTATGATCAGATAAAGCCATAGCATTGAATCCATGAGCAATATGCCATAGTATGTTATGTTCAACTGTTAAAATGCCATCTGAGTACTTTGTGTGACTATGATGATCAAAAACTATGTTGAACTGAGTTTCATTATATTCAGGTTTTAATTCAAAATTAAAACTCTCATCAGTATAGTTATATTGAGCTGGTGGGTAATAAGCGATTAAAACACTACTAACAATTAATGTAACTGACACAACCATTAGTATACTGAATCGAACTAAAAGTGATATTACCTTATTCTTCTTCAATTGTATCTTCTTCCCAGAATTTTTTCAAACCACTATTATTGGGGATGTCTTCATTTTTAGTTATTTTGATTTAACTTACAGAAAAACAATAATATGATTGAAATTGAAAACTAATGTTTATATTAGCTTTCAACCAAGAAATCTTTGTTAATATTATTGTGATAATCTGTGAAACTATGGATAGTTCATGATTCTACTTTTGGTAATGGTGAGAAGTTAGCGAAGACTTTAGGAGAAGTCTTGGGTAAAAAAATGGATGTTAATATTGGTCTATATAAAAAATACAGCCCCCGAAATGGTTGCCAATGATTCCCCAGATGTTCTTATTGTTGGTACTGCTGTTAGGATTTTTATGATAAGTCCTGTATCTAAGAAATGGTTACGAAAATTAAAAGGACAATTGAACAAAAACAAAAAGAGCATAAAATATGGTATTTCCTTTGTTACTCATGTGCTAGATTTTGATAAAATAAAGAACAAAGGTAACAGATTTAATGAGTCATTAAAAAAGGGAAATGTAATTGCCAATGTTTACCCTGAATGGATAGATGGCCAAGTGAAAACTGCTGAAGGACCATTTAAAGAAGGAGTTATAGAAAGAATCGAAAAGGAATGTAAGGAAATTTCAAAATGGATAAAGAGTTAGAATAATCTTTATCATTTTTCTTTCTTTTAAAACCAACTAATTTGTGATTGCTAGATTTTTTAGTTGTTTTTATATATAATTTCAGAGGATTATTTGATAAAAGCAAATTGAATCAAAAAATACCAAGAGAGTTATTGCTGTGAGTCATAAAAATGAAGATAAACCAATTTATAATCTTCGAAGTTATAGTAAGAAAATTGATGAATCTGAAACAAATCCCGAAGATGTGCTCACCTGGAAGAAAGGAAATTTAAGCGCATATCTACGTGGGGTTTTTGATAGTAGAGGATTGGTATTCACTAATGATAATGGAGAGATGATTTTATCCATACAACATGCATCCGATACCAAATTGGAAATCTATCAGAAAGTACTACAAATGCTAAGCATCAATTCCTTTGTGCATTATTCGCAAGAAGAGAATGAATTATCTGATTTGTTTATTGTAGGTAAACGTTATATTTGGTTATTTATAGACAAAGTTGGTTTTGAATATCTAGAAGAAGCTGACATCTTCTATAATTTCTGGAAAACTCTTGATTGGGAAGATTGATTGCTGGATATCAAATTTTATTTTCAGTTTTATTTTTGACGATAGGTAAAACTTAGAAAAAATTAAAAGAAAATAAATCTGTTAAAAATCTATTTTCTAATTTTTCGTTTTCCAAAAAGCCATTCCTAGCAAAGCAATAAAGCTAAAGATAAAAGTTAATCCAGAAGTTTCTGAAGTAGGTGTAAGATGTATTATTTCTAAAGTAAATGATCCATATCCTGTTAATCCAAATATACATACAATTACTGTTGCTGATTCGCTAAAGCTCACTGTTATGGAATCTAAAGAAGAAGTAGATTCAGAATAATATTGCAAGTTATATGCTTTATTTAAAAGAAAGAGATCGTAGTTAACTGCATGTGAATTATAAGATAAACTGAACGTATAGTTTCCTAGTTCAGTAATTGGTACCTCAAAATAGTGATATACAATTTGCTGGTAATGACCCGACTCATCTCCTAATGCTGTTCCACTACTGACAGTAATTGATTCACTAGGTTCAACAATTGGCAAAGTGTATTGATTCACTACTAAATTATAACTAGAATACATCCAACCAATTATATCTACAATGTAAATTCCTGGTATGAAATAACCTCGGATTCTCTCAATAGAGCCATCAATTGAATTATATAGCTTACTATAAGCCATGTCAGATAAATCTGTGCCATTAAATAAATAAAGATCAACGTCACCATCTACAATATTAACTCTAATATCATATGGACCTTCTTCAACTACTTCAAATGCATAGAGATGTCCTTCTCCCAGAGAAATTGTTTGTGTACCTGTTGAAACACCTAGTAAAAGTTCTTCGTAAGCTAGAGATACTCCAAAACAATTCGAATAGAAGTCAGCTAAGAATTCATCCCAGAAAGTATCAGTTTGCCAATCAATGTTTGCATAATTAACACTTGAATTTATATAATCATCTATATCAGGTGAATTAATAAAATTCATGAGTGGCATGAAAATAGTAACTCCATTTGCATCACCTGAATAGTAGCTATTTTGGTAATTAAACAAAACAAGAGATGTAAGATTAGATAAAAGATCTTGAGCAGCACTATTAAGATCAGGATAAGTCGCCATTAATGTGGTATCAGCCATAATTTCTTCAACGAAATTTATGAAATCAATTGAATAATCAAACATTAAGATTAATGTGTTAAAGTAAGCATTCTCAATACTTGCTCCCTGTCCATCATCAATAACCAGAGAAAGATAACCAGCAAAATTATTTACATTAGGAATTAGAGTATCAAACACACTTAGATTCAGACATGAAAGAGCGACATCATAGTAAATTGAATCGTAGGATGCATTATAAGAATCAACAATTATCTCTGCTAGAGTAGTTTCATTCATAGAAGTATCAGATTCGAGTTGTGAAATAATCGTTAAGTAATCAAAACCATCAAGTGGTACTGATTCTTCAGAACCAACAAAATAATCTGTATATTCTTCTAATTCATATGCAACCTCTATCATATTCATATAGCATGCATCATGGGAAATCAGATCAAAGTCCTGTGCATATAGTGTGGTACTTGCATCAATTGCTTGTTGCATTTCATCAAGAGTTAGAAAATCAGAATCTGTATCATCTGTACAGAGACCAACAACTCCTCCACCATGATCCCAAATGTTCAGCCAGTAATTATCAGCAGTATATTTGTCAAAACAATAATTTATGAAAAGTTCTAAAGTATTGCTTTCTCCCATGTTTTTCTCACCCCAATCTTCTAGTAGTTCAGAATTTATATTTGTAGCATCTGAATCAGATGTTACATTAAATAATCTTGTACCAGTCCAATCATCATTTAAACTGTCTTCGCCGGGTATTCGATCAAAAAGAACGATGATAGCTATTGATGAACCTACTTCAATTCCATCTTCTAATTCATTGAAATCATTAATTGCATCTTCTTCCAGATTATTGTCACCATCTAAATAGATCATAATTAACCAATCAAAATGCTCAACCATTGGTTCAAGAACGTCAGGTTCACAAATCTCTAAAGCTGAAACAATTGGCTTTATCTCACTAACATTTCTACTATAAACATCAATATAAATTGTAAAAAAAAGCATGATTACAACAAATGATAGTAAGAAAGAAGCATTTTTCTGACGTATTTTCATAATTAGTAACTCCATTACTGTTGAGATAAAAAACTCCTTTTTCAAATCAAACAGACTTCTAACTATATTTGAATCTTCAAGTCTTTAAGTTATATGGAATTACGTTGATAAGAGATTCTTTGAATAATCACTATGAAGCATTAATAAATTTTTGTAGATGTTGACCGGTGTATGAAGAAGAAATTTTTACATTGTCCTCGGGAGTTCCTTGTGCAACAAGCTCGCCACCTAGTTTTCCTCCTTCAGGTCCAAGATCAATAACATGATCAGCCGTTTTTATGACGTCAAGATTATGCTCAACAACTAGAACAGTGTTTCCTTCATCCACTAAACGATTGATAATATCAAGTAAACATTGAATATCTGCTAGATGTAAACCTGTAGTAGGCTCATCCAAAATATACAAATTGTTTTTTCTTCGTTTCATTTTGCCTAGTTCTTGAGCCAATTTTATTCGTTGAGCTTCTCCACCTGAAATAGTTGAGGATGATTGTCCGATTTTCAGATAACTTAATCCTAAATCTTTCATCACTTTTAGTTTATTTACAAGGTAGTTATCATCTTTAAAAAATTCTAATGCTTCTTCAACACTCATATCTAGGACATCAGCAATTGTCTTATTCTTGTATTTTATTTCTAAAATCTCTTTTCTAAATCGTGCTCCTTTGCAGACAGGACATATCGATTCAATATCAGCCATATATTGTAATGGTGTTACAATCCTACCCCAGCCTCTACATTCTGGACATCTTCCACCAGTACTAGCATTGAAGCTAAAATGGCCTACATTATAACCTCTTGCTTTTGATTCTTCTAAATTAGTAAATATTCGTCTTATTTTATCAAAGAAACCAATGTAAGTAGCAGGATTTGATCTGGCTGATCTACCAATAGGAGTTTGATCAATATTTCTAACATCTTCTAAAAACTCTGTTCCTTCAACTGCATTATGCTTTCCAGGTAAGATTCTTTTATCTCTGAATATTGAATAGAGTTTCTTGTAAAGGATTTCATGAATCAAACTGCTTTTTCCAGATCCGGATACTCCAGTTATACATACAAAATTCCCTAAAGGTATTTTTACATTCAGATTTTTCAGATTATTTTCTCGAGCACCTTTTATTACCAGCGAATGACCATTTGATTTTCTTCGTTTTGATGGAGTAGCTATCTTTTTCACACCAGATAAATACTGACCAGTAATTGAGGTTTTGTGATTCATTATTTCATTAATAGTGCCTTGAGCTACCAATTCTCCACCATAAATTCCTGGACCAGGTCCCATTTCAATTAAATGATCAGCAGCTTGTATTGTATCAACGTCATGCTCAATGACAATGACTGTATTTCCAAGGTCGCGCATTTCCTTTAGCACAGTAATCAGTTTATGAGAATCTCTGGGATGTAGACCAATCGAAGGTTCATCAAGAACAAACATTAATCCCATTAGTTCTGAACCAATTTGTGTAGACAGTTTTGTTCTTTGTAGCTCCCCACCAGATAGTGTATCTGTTCTTCTATTCAAGCTAATGTAATCCAAACCAATTCGAATCATAACCTTAAGTCGTTTGTTAATTTCCTCAAGAACAGGTAATGCTAGGTGTTTTTTTTCCTCAGAGATATCTAATTTCCCAAGAAATTCAAACAGTTCATCTAGAGGCAGTGAATTTACTTCAAATATACTCTTGTTCTTAATGCGTATGAACGTTCGATGTTTTTGTAATTTCAACCCTTTACAATCAGGGCATGTTTGTTCTACCATTACTCGTTTGTACATATCCTCTTCGTATGACTTCGGAGTTCTTTGATTAGTGACTCTTTTGTACCAACGATCAATTCTAGAAATATAGCCTTCCCAAGCAACTAGCTTACCTTTATTTTTATCATCTTGAATAGGGGCATCAGGAGGAATGATTATTTCTATCTTCTCACCTTCTGAACCATAAAAAAGAATATTTCGTATTTTTTCAGGTAAATCCTTGAATGTATCATCCCAGCTGAAGTTATAATGTTCTGCTAAACTATGCATCATAACTCCATCCATATTATTGAATCGCTTGTATGTTTTCTGACTAAAATTAAAGATTCTGGTATCTAATGCTCCATCTCTTATAGTTTTATTTTCATCATTCACAATTAAGAATGGAGAAGCTCTAAATTGAGTGCCTAATCCAGCACATGTCACACAAGCACTTTCAGGATCATTTGATGTGAAAAACCAAGGTAATAATTCACCACAAACAGTATGATGTTCCGGACACATGAAACTAAAGAAATCCTTCAAATCAACCTTAATCTCTTTTGAATTTAATACCTCTATAATAATTAATTTCTGACCAATGAAAAATGCATTTTCGATTGTTTCGATAATTTGCTTATAGATATCTCCCTTAACAGTAAATTTGTCAATAATCGCTTCTATTTGATAGTCATTATCTGCATCTAATTCAATCTCTTTTCCTATGTCAAATACTTCATTATTAATCCTAAAGCGTCTATAACCATGATTTCTTATTTGATCGAGTAAATACTGATAATCTTCTCCATAAACTTTGAAGAGAATAGAACGAACCTCTATAATAGCTCCTTCTGGTAAAGATCCAATTTCATCAGCTAATTGACCAGCTGTTTTGATACTAATCTGATGATCGCAATAAGGACAATACGCATCTCCTATAACTGAATATAGTAACCTAACATAGCTTCCCACATCTGTTAAACTACCAACTGTTGATCTAGGATTACTTATACCTCGTTTTTGATCTATACTTACAATTGGAGATAATCCTTTGATAAATTGAACATCAGGTCTTTTCATTTGTGGAACTCGAGATCTAGCATAAGCTGAAAGAGTCTCTAAGAATCTTCTTTGTCCTTCAGCATATAATACATCAAATGCTAGTGAGGATTTCCCAGATCTGGATACACCAGTTACCACAGTAAATTTATCTCGAGGAATCTTTACAGTGACATTCTTTAGATTATTTTCTTTTGCACCAATAATTTCTATGTAATTTTTCATTATATTTCATCTCCAATAAAATAATAACCAATTTCGTTTACTTCATGATGACTTCTTAATGTTAACCTAGTAGGACATGGAGATCTCTCTAAGTAACCTAGTTCGACTAACCAATTACCTAGTGCCATAGCAGCAATCTGCCACCAAGATGTTTTTACTTTATCATCAAGAAAATTAGCAATATCAGTTACACTTCGAAAAGTGCTTTCCTTTTTCATATAATCGATAATAGGCTTGAAAATGATGGGAGTTTTATCTTCAAGATACTTTCTTATTCTAGAAATAATTTTAGACATGGTCTTTTTGTCTGTTTTACAGATAATCACTTGTGAATATATTTCATTGAACAAATCCGGTTCAAATTTCATAGCTTGTTCTACAGATTCTCTTCCAGGTATTTCATCATTTAGCATAACAATAACTGAAGCAAATCTATCAAGTAATCGAGTGATAAACAAGTAGCTTTGGAGGACATCATCATTAACGGTAAGATATTTTTCTGCTTTTTCTAAATCACCAATTACCATATTTATTATCCTAAGTATCTCAATCTCAAAATCACGCCTTCCTACTTGCTTCATACTCTCAATAAACTCATCTAAGGTTTCATCATTAGAAAACAAGACTTTGCTAGTAGTTAATACATGGTGTGTACCAGAACCCTGTAAAGACCTTTGCTGGTGTCTAATGAATGAATTCCTTGTAAAAACTGTAACTTGAATGTTTATGTCTTCATCCATCAACCAAAAATCTCGAAGTGGTGTTTTCTGATCTTTAGTTATTAAAACTAAATCAATATCTGATTTCTTCCATACTGTACCCTTTACTAAACTACCGAATAATAAAGCAGCAGTTATACTCTCATCTTGTTTTACTTGTTCAATAAAAGCTTCAAGAGCTTCTTCGAATTGTTTCCTAACAACAATATCTTCTGGCATAATAATCACTTCAAATTTCTTGGGATACTGCTCTCAACAATAGGGATATAGATATCAAGAATAAACTCCCCACTAGAATGACTTGAATCGATGACCTTCTCCAAACCACATTTTCCAGCAAATTTTACATTATTGGTTTTTATCCAATCAAGCAATTTTCCCCATGCTTTTGGAATATCTTTCATTGGATCTTCTACATGGCATCTAGTCACAACGTTAAATGATTCTGGAACATCCTTAACAGTAACATCATCTGTTTCATAATCAGGTTCTACAACAAGCCAGAACTCATAACCGTATACCTTTTCTCCTAGTCGTGGATTAGGATTATTAAAACCATATATGGGATGATTATCTAAATCTTCAAAATAACCCCTTGGTTCAGCCCAAGAGCGAAGCTTTATCCAAGCATCATTTTCTGGTGTATCACTTACAGCATGAAAACTAATGACTCTCATAGGTAAAAGACGTATGAATTCAAATTTCAATTCATCTTTATGACGTGAAGAATACATTTGCTGTATATGATCTGCTTTTCTTTTAGCATTCATTTTTTTCCTTACTTCTAAATTAAAGTAAACATCTTTCACAGTTATGAAAAGCTCTTTTCCATCATCATTTATCTTATACTTCCCTCTACCAACATTCTTGATTATCCCAAATTGAACCAATTTCTCCAGATGATGAGCTAGTGCTGTTTTACTCAGCTTGACAACTTCTTTCAACTCACTAAATTCCTTAGGACCTTCAAATAACGCTTCGATTAATTGCAGTCTGCTTTTGTTTGCAATAGCACTTAAGATATTTGCTAAATCATCCAATGGAACTTTTGTTAGTTCGATATCATTTCTATCATCGAAATTTTCCATCATTATTTCATCTCACAAATACCTATTTAAGCTGAACATTATTAAATGTTTTGTTGAATAATAGTACTAATTTTACTGAACAAATATACCCTTCACTTAATTTCAAATTGGTAACATTGATCAATATTGGAGCAAGAATGCCAAACACATACCATTTAATGATAGATTACAATCCCTAAATTATTGAAAAAAATCATGTAAGAGTTGATGTAAACTTATCACCACTTTTACAATCTAAGTAACCATTTATTTAAAGATTAAATCATTTGAAAGAACTAGAAATTAAAGAGATGAATGTATTGGGTAAAATCTATACTCATACTTCAAACCAGCAGAAGGAACAGATACCTGTAAAACAGAATTTATTTTTGAAATAGAAGAAGATGTAGGAAAAACTATCATAAGAAATCTTACAATTGAAGGTAAGAAAGGTTGTATAGGTCATAATAAATCAATGTCTATATTGATTAGAGACAAGAAAGCAGAAGATATTCCTATTGATGAGCTAAAAGAAGCTGGTTGCAGAAGAGCAAGCTCTTGCACTCAAGAATTAGCTGTTATGCTACAAGAAATTCTGGATAAGAAAACAAGTGATTGATTAGGCAATAATATTAAAGATAAGTTTTCTTTATTATATATTTGAGAGGAAGTACTTGGTACAAGCAACACTAAAATCAATATTACTCATGATGTTATTAATCGCAGTAGTAACCGTTCCAGGTTTAATTATCAGCATTATACGAATTTTTGCTAATCCTTCAGAACTCTACAACTACATTTACTTAACACTTAGTATATTGATTTTATTAATTCTAGTTAGTTACGCTTTACGTTTGTTTGGTCCAGCTAAACCTAGAGTTCCTATTGACCTTTCAGAAGATTAAGATACATTAATCATTTTTTTAATAAAAATCCTAAATATGCAAGATATTGCTGAATTATAAGAATGAATGTTTTGGAAAATAAGCAACAACTGTTTCTATTGATTAGCTTATTGGCAATATTTATTCCTTGGATTGTTCTGGCAATTGATTTTGGTGTATATGATTTTTAAATTTCGTTTACTTTGTATCTTCTGCACCCTAATACTTATCTCTACTTAATAAATCACGTTCTACAACTTTTGGACCTATACCCTGAAGTTCATTAGTAAATTCTATTGCTAATTCAACGAGAGGAGTGTCATGAGCTGCTTCATTGGTTCCGAGATCAACATAGGTGCAATTAGACAATGCTTCAGATACTTTAGCTGAGAAGTCACTTTTGTGAACTTTATCAGTTGAAGCAGCTATTAGTATTATCCTATCTTCGATTTTAGGTAAAAGATGCCATCCATTGTATTTGTTAGCATTCTTAATTATCCATTTTCTGAGTTTAGGCATGTCTGCTTCATTCACAGAACGTGTATATTGTTTAGCTTGTTTAGGTTCTTTCTTAGCATCAACTGTAAAAGTTCTAAGATACCATCGAATGAGTGGTTTTAACATTCGCATGCCAAATGCTGGAAAGACATGGAGAAATATGGGAACCCATTTAGGAAAGTGAACCTTAACACCAGGACCAATTAGTATTGAACCTATGGGTGATAACTCATTTGTTGCTAAATTCTCAATAATCATAGATCCACCCATTGAGCTTGAGATTGTAATATATCTTTTCTTGTCCAAACCAAGAGTTTTTTCGATGTTTGAAAGATCCTTCCAAATTTTTCGCAGATCAAGAGATGCTCTTTTTAGGAGTTTACTAGAGATTTTCTCTCGGCTCTCAATATAATGAACTGTATAGTGTTTGTTTAACTCTTTGACCACCTTTTCCCAGCGAGGAAAAATCGTTAATAAACCTGGTATAAACATAACTTCAATTTCATTTACAGTTTGTTCTTCCCTAATAAAGGAAAGTACCCTCAATTGATTTCCATCATTAACCTGAATATATTGTTCTGTTGCACTACGTTCAAAATTAGACTTTAAAGCTTCGAGTTTTTCTTCCTGTTTCTTACCCACTGAGTTCACACACTTTGTACAGCAATTTCTGTCTTATGAAAAAGCAGTGCACTATATTTATTTATCTCTTGATTTGCTTTGGGAATTTCCCAAAAAATTGACAACATGCTAAACTTAGAATTGCTGTTGACTTATCAGACGATTAAGATTTACTAGTTTTTTTCTTGTTTCAAAACCTAAATATGTCAGATATTACTGAATTATAAGAATGAATGTTTTGGAAAATAAGCGACAGCAATTTCTTTTAATTGCCTTATTGGCAATATTCATTCCTTGGATTATTCTTGCTATTGTTTTTGGTATATATGATCTTCAAATTTCTAATGCAGTTGTTAATTTTGAATCATGGTGGGGAAATTTTGGAGCGGATTATGGAGAAACACCAGGATTTGGATTAATTGGCATATCAATTGCAGTGCTTTTTGGTAGCTTTATTAAGAAAACTAAAATGCAAAAAATACCAGCTTTTGTTATAAGTGCAATTGGAATTACCTTGATGATTTACTTCTTATTTGATTATACTCCCAAAGCAGCCACTATTTGTGGATCTATTGCTGGTTCAGTTTTAATTTTTTCATTTTTAGAGTTAAATAGAGACTTGAATAATTACAAAAAATTCGCATGGTTAGTTTTACTACTATCGATAATAAATCCATTAGGCTTTGTTCAAATTACCAAATTGCTTTGTGGGCGTGTTCGTTTTAGAGATTTAGTAGACATGGGATTTGAATTTTATACTCCTTGGTATTTACCACCCGAACCAACTATACGTCATATGAGTTTTCCATCAGGGCATACTGCAATGGGATGGATGGTACTGCCATTACTTGTACTTGTCAGAGAAAAAGAAACTAAGGATCCTATGAAAATAATTACTGTTGGTTTTGTTTTCCTTTGGGGCTTTTTTGTTGCTTGCTCTCGAGTTGTTGTGGGAGCCCATTTTGCTTCAGATGTTCTCTTTTCAACAGGCATGGGATTATTAGCATTTGCTATTCTCTATTACTACATGTATCTCAAACCAAAAAAAGTTGAAAAGGAAGAAAATAATCCACTTGAGTGAAATACTTATAACCATTTTTGTGATAAAACTATCAACAGATTTATGGTTTGAGTTACAAGATGACAGATGATATTGAAAAAATAGCTAAAGATTACTTCGCTACTGGATATAATTGTGCACAAGCAGTTTTAAGAACAGTACTTGAGCACAAGGGATTATATTTTAACGAAGCTCCTATGGTTGCTGCAGGATTTGGTGGAGGTATTAGTCGTAGAGGTGAAATATGTGGGACCTTAACTGGAGCAATTATGGCTATAGGAGTTATACATGAACAAACAATTGATGACAGATCAGAACTTAAAGCTGCAACATACAAATCAACTGCTGAGTTAATTGAGAAATTCAGTGAAATTCATGATACGCCAATTTGTAATGAACTTGTTGGATTCGATATGACAAATCCTGATGCTCGCCAGAAGGGAAACGATGAAGGAATTTTTAGTACAATCTGCCCAAAATTTGTTGTTGATGCAGTTAAAATTGTAATAGATTTATTTCCATAAGACTTGATGAAGAATAGTGTCTTTTATCAAGTTTTTTATTTGAAAATATTATAAGCATTAATTCAAATATGTATTATTGGTGATACTATGACAAAAACACTAATAGTATATGGCACAAGGATGGGAATGGCAGCTAAAACAGCAGATGTCATTGCTGAAGTTCTCTCGAGTAAACACAAACATACTGTTGATGTTGTAAACTTGAAGAAGAGTGGAAAAGTAAACTTAGATGATTACAAGAATGTTATAATTGGAACTGGTATAGCTATTGGACAATGGACAAGACATGTAAAGAAATTCTTGAAAAATAACCTGAAAGATAAGAAAGTTTGTTTTTACGTTTGCTCTGGAGAAGCTAGAGCAGAGAATAGTGAAGAAAAATTGCATGTTGCTATCAAGAAGTATATTGATGACAAATTAGTCAAATATCCAAAAATCAAACCAGTTGCTACTACAGCCTTTGGTGGTCGCTTGATTATGTTTGGCAAACCAATGGTTGACAACTGGAAAAAAGAGCATATAGAAGACTGGGTTAAAGAAATTAGTAAGAATCTCAAATGATTCTTTTTTTCTTTTTCTTCATAATTATTTAATACAAGATAGGTCATAGATTAACTAACTTAAAATCCCAGCTTTGTGGGAAATTTTTTTGTTAAAACATTGTGGATTTGAATTTTATGGTTTCAAATAAAACAAGAAAAAGCAGTAAAAAACAAGAATCTACTTGGTTAAGTGAACATCCTTGGATGGGGATATTTATATTATTATTCTTATATGTTATTTTTTTACTCCTACCAGGATTACTCTATGCAATATTTGTTAATCAAACATTTTATAATACACATCTTTATGTAGCTCATTTAATAGACTTTTTTGGTGTTGCGATTTTATTTATCATCATCGTACCTTTTGCTTTAGGATTACCAAATGGAAGGAAATTTGTTGGATATACAAAGGGTATAAGAGTTGTTAATATCAAACCAGCTTTCCGTACAGTCGTCTTAGGTTTTATTACTGCAATTGTTACTTTAGCTTGTATGCTGTTTGCTACCTATTTGACTACACTTACAAGCACAACTGGACAAGTTATCTTTGATCCAAATTTGTTGATTAATCCTAGTACGATAAACATTTACACTTCTTTAAGACCAGGTATTTGGGAAGAAGTCGCTTTTCGTGGTATTATACTTGTTCTGTTACTAAAAATCTACAGTGAAAGAACTTCAATTTTTATTAATGGTATTTTATTTGGAGCATTTCATCTTGTAAATATTTTTGGAGCGTTTTTAGGACTCATCGTCTTTGGAACAGAATTTAATAATGAAATGATATTTCAGGTACTCTTTCAAGTTATTTATACAACATTCTTTGGAATATTTCTAGCATATTTGTTTATAAAAGCAAATAGCCTTATACCTTGTATTATTGTTCATTACTTGGTAGACGGTTTCTCTACTCTTGTAACTTCTGCCAGTAATGTTAATGTTTGGTTATTCCTCATGTTTGTTACTGTTTTAGGCATAGGAATCCTACCTATGAAATTAAATATCCTAATTGTGAGATCTTCTTGTTACACTTGGCCTCAGCCTTTCGATGAAAAAGTTTCGCTATTTGATACATATCTAGCAAGGAAGAATCATAAAAAATAGTTGTGCACAACAAAAAAAGTAGAAAGAGATATATTTACTTCTCTTTCTTTTCGATCATCTTAATTTGATTTTTATCGAAAAATGAAGGGGCAATTACAAACGAACATCTTTTATTTTTAGTAGTTGCGATAAATAGAAATGGTGATGGATTTAATACATTTGCATAAACAACTGTTTTACCAAAATATCTTTCTAAATAATCTTCAACTATTCCATAGTATTTAGGCGAGAGATAATAATCTAATTCCGGATGTTTTAGCAGAATTACTGTTTTTGTTTCATTTAGTATTGATTCATCTGAGATTTTTTGTATAGAGAATTTTTCAATATCTAATTCCTTATAATCTGAAAAAAATTTATTTTCTATTCCTTCTTGAAAAATTCCTATAATTTGCTTATCATCCATTATCATTTCTGAACCTTTGAAATCAATTACCTCTTTATTCATTTTTAATCCAGTTTCTTCTTCAAAACTTTCAGCTAAAGCATACAAGCTCAAATTTCCACCTCTTATGATTCTTTCTAATTTAAACCATTTTTGATCGACATATTTAACGAATCTAGCAATTTCCTTTCCTTTATCACTTAATTTGTAAACGATTCCTTCTTTTCTAATTATATCATTATTAATTAGAAAATTGAGATGATAATTGAAATTCCCAGTGCTACTTAAAGGATGTATATGTTCATTTGCTGAATCAAATAGACCTGAATAAGAAGCTTTTTCGTATTTATTTAATCGTTGAATGATTTTATTTCGTATTGGATTTATTATTAGTGAGAAAATTTCTTTTTTCTTCAAAGATATCAACCAATTAATCATATAGTGATATTCTATATAGTGATATTTAACTATGAATTAGTCATAATAGAAAGAAAAATGAGGTAGCTTAATTGTATGAACAATTAAACTTGAGCTCCACAGCTTTTGCAAAAGCTTGCATCTCTGAGAAGTAAATATCCACATTGAATACAATACTTTTGACCTTGAGCTTTGAATCCTTCTGCTTGATCATCGTCATCATAAATCTTCTGTCTATCATCTTCTTCGATTGTTAGTGGTTGCATATTGTAATAGTTCATTCCTTGATTAATTTCATCTTCAGACAATTCTTCAACTGGTCGACCATAATGCTGTTCCAGTTGTTTTGCATCTTCATCACGTAATTTTACTGCTCTATGAGTTCCTGCAATTGCCAAAAGGACTGCTCCACCAACTATCCATCTTCTAGCTCTACGACGCATAAATGATCTTCTTATTTGTCTTCTGACATTACGTCGTACATTTCTTCTAACAGCATTACGAATTATTCTTCCAGGTATTCTCCATCTTGGGTTCAAAAATTTCACCTTGATTCTTTATTACAATAATTTAGATTGTAATTCTTTTATGTTATCATATTTATTTCTCGATAAAAATGTTTACAATTGAAAGTACCATCTCTTTTTTTTATATTATGTATTTAATTTCTGCTGGCTTTTTTTCATATAATCTATAATAAACAGTAAGTTGCCCTCTATGATGTACGCTATGTTCAAGCATTTCCAATAAGAGTTCACCTTTTGTTGCAGTACGATTAAATTGGTTTAGTATTTCTTCTAATGATTCATCTGTTAATTTCTCTAAATATGATTTAGTAATTGATACAACTTCATCATAAAGAGCTAATACTTTCTGAGAATCATTATATTTTGATAAACTGTAAGGTGCGGGAATCCATTCACCTTCACTTAAACCTCGAGAGTAAAATTCGAAAGATCTAATCATATGTAGTATAATTTCTGCAGTTTTTCGTGTTTTTTGTGTTGCTTTACTGTCAAATATATCATCTGATAATTGCATTATTATTGATTTTGTTTCATCAAAATGCCTATCAATTGCTGTTTTTAGAAAATTAGCTATCATACATAATCTTTAGTTTTTATTGTTTAAATGTTATTTGTGGTTTTGCTGATTTTTTAGAATTTGTATTCATTTTGTGCACTTCAAATAATGTTTTTAGATAAAAAATTACTTTTAACGAATATTCCTACATTCCAATAATATTTTAAGAATTTATTGAATAATTAATAAGATTAGAAATAATTGTGATAGCCATGTCTGAAAAATTCGATTGGGAAAATTGTGAAATTATAGGTTCTAATAAAGAACCTACCCATTGTTCATTATTACCATACCCAGCTGTTGAGTTAGCATTAAATAATATAGCTGAAGAATCTCCATTTTTCCAAAGCTTAAATGGACTGTGGAAATTCAATTGGGTAGAAAAACCAGTTGATCGTCCTATTGAGTTTTACAAAGATGATTTTGATACTATTCAGTGGTTAGAAATACGAGTACCCAGTAACTGGCAACTTGAAGGATATGGCAAACCAATATATACTAACATCAGATATCCATATAGTCTTAGCTTGAAGAAAAGTGAAATCCCTAAAATAGATCACAATTACAATCCTGTAGGTTCTTATCGAACTGAATTCGTAATACCTAATGAATGGTTGTCTCGAGAGATTTTTCTTCACTTTGCTGGAGTGAAATCAGCATTTTATATTTGGATAAATGGTGAAAAAGTAGGTTATAGTCAAGGGAGTATGACACCTGCAGAATTCAATATAAGTAAATATATCAAAGAAGGATCCAATACTCTTGCTGTAGAAGTTTATCGTTGGTCTGATGGTAGCTATTTAGAAGATCAAGACATGTGGAGACTAAGTGGGATATTTAGAGATGTCTTTCTGTTTTCCACTGCAAAAATGCATATTAGAGATTTCTTTGTTTACAATGAATTCGATGGAAAGTATCATGACGCCATACTTAAACTTCGTGCAAAAATACGAAATTATGATACTGAACTTGCAAAATCCCATAAACTTGAATTATTACTTTATGATATTAGTGATGAATTGATTCAAACAGAATCTAAAATGTTAAGAGAGTTCAATTTAGGACCTGAATCAGAAATATTAATCGAAATAGAATCCTTTATTGAAAACCCACTTAAATGGTCAGCTGAAGAACCCAATCTCTATTCAATTATTCTTGTTTTAAGAGATTCTCACAACAAAATTGTTGAAGTTGAATCATGTAAATTTGGTTTTAGAATGATTGAAATTAATAATAGTCAAATTTATGTAAATGGCAAATCAGTGACTATTAAAGGAATAAATAGACATGAGCATGATCCAAAACGTGGCAGAGCAATAACATTTGAGCTGATGGATGAAGATGTAAAATTAATGAAACAATACAACATCAATGCTGTTAGGACTAGTCACTATCCAAATCATCCAAAGTTTTACGAGCTCTGTGATAAATATGGATTATATGTATTAGATGAATGCAATTTAGAATCGCATGGTTTGCGACACATTCTGCCTAAGAGTAATCCAAAATGGACTGAAGCATGTGTTGATAGAATGGTTAGCATGGTTGAAAGAGATAAAAATCATTCTTGTGTTTTCATGTGGTCTTTAGGCAATGAAGCAGGTTTTGGAGAAAATTTCCGTAAAATGAAATTAGCAGCAAATGCTATTGATACAACTAGAGGATTCCATTACGAAGGTGATCATCATGTTGAAATTTCAGATGTCTTTAGCACTATGTATTCAACACCAAAAGTACTTGAACAAGCTGGAAAATATAAGAGGACAAAATCAGATTGGTTTGGACCAAGAATTGGATCAAGAAAATACAAAGATAAACCTCGAATTCTTTGCGAATACGCTCACGCTATGGGTAATAGTCTAGGTAATTTTCAGAAGTATATTGATATTTTTGATAAATACGATAATTGTGTTGGTGGTTTTATTTGGGATCTCATCGATCAAGGTATAGAGAAAATTTCTGATGATGGTATTGAATATTGGCTTTATGGTGGCGATTTTGGGGATGAACCAAATGATGGTAATTTCTGTTGCAATGGAATCTTCTTACCTAATCGCAAACCCAATCCATCTGCTTTTGAGGTTAAGAAGGGTTATCAAAACATCAAAGTTTATCCGATAGATTTGGTTAATGGCAAAGTAAGCATTCATAATAAATTTAATTTTCTATCATTAAACTTTGTTTATCTTGAATGGGAGTTTCAAGCTGATGGAAATATCATCCAAAAGGATACAATAACAGAATTAGACATAAAACCTGATGAAATCCTAGAAATCAATCTTCCAATAGAAGAACCAGCTTTAACTGCTTACAATGAATATTTACTAACTCTGATATTTAAGCTAAAAGAGGAAACTATCTGGGCTGATAAGGATCACATAGTAGCTTTGGATCAATTCAGCATACCTTTGAAAAAACAACCTACAATCTATCTTAATCAAGAAACGATGCCTGAAATTAGTCTAGTAGAGTTAAAGGAATCAATTAAATGTTCAAATCAAGATTTTTCACTCGAGATCAGTAAGAAATCAGGTAGAATCAAATCTCTAATCATTGATAATAATGAATTAATCATAAATCCATTAACACCTAATTTTTGGAGAGCTCCTATTGATAACGATTTAGGAATACTCACCTTTGCACCTTCCTTTTTAGTACCTTTATTCAAACGCAGACTCTACAGGTGGAAGGATGCTAATAGAAACCAAAGCTTGGTCAAGATTAAATTTAAACAAGTGAATCCTAATGTTGTCAAAATTACTACTAAATCTAGAATTCCATTAGGTTTATCTCATCTTGTTACTACATACACAATTTATGGTAGTGGAGATATACTTGTTGATATGAAGTTCACTCCAAGAGCATCAATGATAAGATTTGGTATGCAGATGTCTTTGCCAAGTGACTTAAAGGAAGTTAAGTGGTATGGAAGAGGACCCTATGAAACTCAATTTGACAGAAAAACAGGTGCAGCGATTAACCTTTATTCAAATAACATAAATGACATGATTCATAATTATGTCAAACCTCAAGAAAACGGTAACCGAACAGATATAAGATGGTTTTCAGTTTCTAATAAAGAAGGCATTGGTTTGCTTGTTGAGTCTTATAGTAAATCGTTGCTAAATTTCAGCATCTGGCCTTACTCAATGAGTGATCTCGAAAATGCTGCACATATAAACGAATTACCAAAGAAAGATTACCTCACGTTAAATATTGACTATAAACAAAGAGGAGTAGGAGGAGATTGGCCTGCAATTGCTTTAACTCATAGAGAGTTTAAATTGAAAGGTCTTAGAAAATATTCCTATAGTTTTAGATTAAAACCATACAATAAAAATACTAAAGATGTTAGGCAATTGCTAGAGTATAAATTACCATTGTAGGTAATTTATTTACTCTTCTAGCTTTTTAATTGCTTGATCTATTTCATCGACTTTTTCTAACAAATCTTCTCTACATTCCTTTAGATGCTTGAGTTTTGCTTCTTTATCTTCATTTCCTTTGAATTCTCCACATTTGTGTTTAGGTTTTCCTTTGCAATCATTATTCATTTCTTCACCACACTTTAATTTTTAAAGTATTATTACTTTAGTTATGAAAGTATTTATATTTAAAGTCTCGCTAAATTACTTTTGAGTAACTTCAAGAATGTGAAGTAATATGAAAGACGTTATAGAAACCCCCAAAAAAGATGATTGTTTGAAAGATAACAAAAGTTTCCCTTGTTTTATTCCAGCTCAAAGAATGCTTAAACTAATTAGTAAAAAATGGGGAATTAGATTAATTTATCTACTGAAAGATGGTAAAAGAATTCGATATCATAAACTCAGAGATATGCTCCAAAAAGGATGGAAAAAAGATCGAATTAGTGATGCAACACTATCTACAAGATTGAATGAATTCACTAAAGAAGGATTGCTTCAAAGAGAAGTCTTTCCTGAATTGCCCCCAAAAGTTGAATATTTTTTAACTAAGAAAGGAGAAAATCTTGCTTCAGCTCTATTACCTCTCATCGATTGGACCATAGAAGCATGTCATGGTCAAAATTAATGATAGGATTCAAACTTTATTCGATTCTCTGTTAACAATTTATTTTAATCAAGTTTGAATAGTATATTTGATGTGTTGTGATAGTAGAGGATAAAAGCTTACACAATAAGGAATACATTTTTGATACTCGAGTTCAAGCTGGGGAGATGCTTGCAAAGTTAATTCAAAAGAGTGAGTTTGATATTTTGCTCATAATTCCTAGTGGTGGTTTACCAGTAGGTTTTGGTTTACTATCAGCTAAGGATTTTGATATTATTCCTTATAACTTATTGATAGTTCGTAAAGTACAAGTTCCATGGTCGACAGAAGCAGGCATGGGAGCAGTTACACCAGATGGGCAAGTGATTCTTAATGATCAGTTAATCTCACATTATACCATTTCAAATTCGCAAACAAAAGTTCAGATTAAACAAGCAATAGAGAGAATAACTAAGCTTCGAGCTGAGTTTGGCCTTCCAGATATACCCTCTCTTGAAAATAAAAAAATTTTAATTGTTGATGATGGAATTGCTTCTGGATTTTCAATGAAAGCAGGTTCCCAATGGATAAAAAAATTGGGAGCATCTGAAATTACCTTGGCTGTTCCAACAGCTCCACTTAGATCTGTTGAAAATATTTTGCCTTTTGTTACTAAAATATATTGTTTGAATATTCGTGAGGGATTTTCATTTGCAGTAGCTAGTGCATACAAAAATTGGTATGATTTATCTATTACTGAAGCAAAAGAATTTGTTTTTAAATTAAATTCATTATACGACTAGTCAGATTAACAGCAATTATTTTGTGAAAATCTACTTTTTCTTTTTGTCACTATCACAAAAAAAGAGCGGATGTTTTTATTAGAATCCCCGTATCCTTTGCCTACAAGCACATAGCGTTTTTTCTAAAACGCTTTAATAGTTTCAAGATGATGTATTAATTGGATAACAAACCACAATTATTCACCTCAAAACCTTGGCAAACAACTAGAAAACTAAAAACAACGACAAAACTGGTTGCTAAAACGATCACCTTACAAAGAAAAACAAACTCTCCATAAAATAACTAACAGTCAATGATTACAAAATAACAATTCATAATAACAATCTAATCACAACGAAACAATTAACTTGGTAACAAAGAACCAAAAAGAATCCTGATTATAAATCAAAACAAAGCTGGAGAAAAGCCAAGAACTTTTAGAACATAAGAATCCCAAAAACACTTTCCATATGCCGGAGAAAACTAGTTAATCTATCCTCCAGAAAAACTAGACAAACCAAATAGCCCCCCTAATGAAGTGAACAGGATTAATAATCCATTATGTCATGCTTTAGCAATAATTCTCCGGCTAAAGAACCGAGATGGACTGATACATTTCCTTTCCTTCTTCAGTCCATCTCAAACCCACTCTCTTTTAAGCTCAATTGGACCATAGAAATTATATCAAACTATCCATTATTTTTACATGTTAACAATGTGTATTTCTTTGCACATTTTCCAGAGGGCTGTAGATGAAGAAAAGCAGAGACTTATTGCAAGCTTTTGAACAACTAAATAATAAAATATCTGAGTTTAATGAAGCAAATATCGTTGAGGGAATGGAGCGGATAGAAATAGAGAGTGTTATTCAACAAGTTGACAGATTACATGACAAATTAGCTAAGTATATGAAGATTGTAGGTCGAAAATATGACGAGTGAATTTAGAATCTAATAAAGATTTACTATAAACAGTATATATCCTAAAACAAAATGGAATTTTCTTCTCAAGAAATAATCGAGTATTTTATTATTTCACCGTAGCGTGTATAACCTTGTTAGAATATACCCAATATAAAAGTAATTATTCATAGAATTATTTCTTAGTTGCTTGTACCTCTAGCAACTGCAACTATCTATACTGGTTATAGTCTTACTCATGGCTGGTTTGATAATTATTATCGAATGGCTACAATTCATAGGGTTATTGAATGGATATTTCTACCAATTTTAATTACTCATATTATCTACACAGCAATCTTTATGCGAGCTAAATGGTCCAGAATGATATCGAATGTTAAAAATAGAAGAGCAACCTTCTTATATGTTCTAAAAATCACATCAAGGGTTTCAAGCTGGCTAATAATTATTACAGCAATATTCGTTGTTCTTTCAGGTCTTAACGGATACGAGTGGTATGCTAGTTCAATATGTAAAGTCATAACATTTGAATGGCATAGAATCTTTGATTCACTGCTAACTATCTTCATAATTATCCATGTTGCTATTGGAGTAAAGTTTGTCTTTATTCGTAACAAAGTAAAGAGTATAACTCCAAATACTGCAACAACCATTGCAACATCAGCACTCATTACAATAATTATAATCGCAGCAATCCCAAAAGGTACAATTTTCTTTCTGCCAGATAATGATCGAGGTATCAATTCATCATTAAGAATAGGAACTGATTCTTTTGATTTCAATTCATCACTAGTTGAAACAGTTCGACCGGATATTTTTCAGATGGAGCTTTTTCCTTGTTTGATATTTTAGTTCACTTGGAAAAACAGGGGAAGTTAAATATGACCTATCATTTCAATCCTTTACTTAACACAGATGTCATAGATTCACCAGATGGTAAAAGTAACTGGTGGTACTATGCATACTATAGTGGTGGATGGCGAGAGAACAATGTATTTCACATGGATCATTATCCTTGGAAAGAAGGAACAACCTTTGTGGTATACACTACTTCAGAAGATTTCATATCAGATATCTATGAGTACTATCGAGAGGAAACCTTCAGATACGAAGAAAACAATGGTGCAGTTATCATTCTTGAAGTCAGAATTATAAAAACTGAAGAAACTATGGTATTTAATGATATTACTGTAACTCCCCATAATCTTCGCAATGATTTATTCCATGAAGATGTTATTACTGCAATAGATGTCATTATGACCTTAGGTGATTTAGGAGTAATCAGTTATACATTGCAATGGTATGATGAAATAAGCAGTGTGGATATTGTTAGAAACTATTTTATTAATTCAATAGACGATGATGTATCATTTGGAACATGTGGTTTCGTTTATGAAACTGTTGCTGAAAGGTTCGGATTTGATAACCACATACATATCCCTTCGGACACTTGAGTATTAAATTCGCCTGAATATGCTAAATGGTTTTGGATATGTTTATAGGAATGTAACTATTCTTCCTATTTCTTTTCTTTTTTATACAATTCTCTCCATTCATCCTCAAGAATGTCCATTGCTACATCGTTTACATATACGCCCCCAACGAAATCAGTATGTCTCATTATACCTACTTTCTTGAAACCTACTTTTTCATAAACATGAATTGCTCTAGGATTTGTATCGAAGACATTTAAGCCAATTCGGTGCAGATTTAGATAATCAAAACCAAATTTTAGTAAGACTCTAACTGCATCAGTACCATATCCCTTACTACGATTATTCTCATCATAGATTGCTACACTAATTGATGCAGTTCTGTTTATTGATCTGACATTATTTAGAATGCAATGGCCTAAGAATTCACCAGTTTTGAGATCATCTATTGCAAAGGCATAAGCTTTTCCATTTCTTCTATCAACCCACGTTTTTCTAATCCAATCTTCCCTTTCTTTACGTGAATGTGGAACAATTGGACCTAGTTCTCTTCGCAAATTAATCTTATTCCATTGTTGCATGATGCTATCTAAATCTTCTAATTCAAATGACCGTAGCCTTACCATTTTTCCTTCAAACATACAATATCATCCTTCATTTTAAGAATCGAATTTACCAGTTATAATTTTCATCATACATTGCAGTTTAAAATGTATCGAATATTTAATAAAAAAATTAGTTCAGATTGCTATTTGAGGTTTACAACAAAAATTTTTAAGGTAGCACTGATTTGGATATTGTATAAGTGAAAAGTTCAAGAACTAGTTTGTGATTTTATGCCTGACAAAAAAGCAATAAAACAGTCAACAAAATCGAATGATAAGAATCCTCTGGAAGAGATGTTTAACACAAAAGATAGTCTTCAAGATAATACTAGTCTTATTTTTGATCAGTACAAGCTTTATGTTGAAATGGCTGACAGAATCAGTGCTCGTAGAGCAACAACAAACAGTTTCTATCTCACAGCTAATAGTTTCCTTTTTGTTGCTTTGGGCATTTTAATGAGTAATGATTTAGTTGTAGTTGTTCCAATGATTTTAATCGTAGGTATTTTTGTTTCTATTAGTTGGTGGTTGCTTATTATCTATTATAAGAATCTTAACAGTTGCAAATACAAAGTTATTAATGAGATTGAGAAAAAATTACCGGTTAAGGGGTTACTTGCTGAATGGCAAATCAGCAAATTACAAGAGAAACCATTGAAGAAGCATCATGAATTAACCTTTATAGAACAATGGATACCAATTAGCTTACTTAGTCTGTATTCAATAGCTCTAGTTACAATATCAGTAATTTTGATACTAGTTGCTAAAGAGGTAATCCCAAATCCATTTGTATAAAATCAGCGTTTATCCTCTTCTAGTAATTTAATAATCGCTTTAGCAATTGATATAGAATTCCATCCAACTAGTTTGTCAGAATATGTTCTAACAAAAGTAGAAATTCGTTTTTGTCCTCTTGGAATAACTCCAAGAATTGGTTTACCATAGACACGTGCTATTAATACTTCCTTTTGTATCCATTCACTATAGGAAGGATACACACTAGCAATAACTATTAGTACTTGACATCCTCGCAGTTGATCACAAAGTTCCTGCATTAATTCTTTATCACCATCAGCTACAAGAGGATCATATTCAGGAACGCTATAATTGTAAAATTCAAACATGTCTATTTTTCGGAGTAGTTTAATAAGATTAATATAATCATCATCATGATCCCATGAATGACTAATAAAAAGTCTCACAATTCTACCAGCAGACATTTTTTACTTTCCCTACTTATTTGCTATCATCTTTAAATTATGGAAGAATTATTAGTGACAATTATTCTCAAGTAATTAAATCTATCTGAAATGATGGATACAATATTTTTTATTTTTTTTAGTAATTTCTGCCATGTTATACCTTAGAAATAAAGTCATGGAGCTTTTTAACAAGGAAGATTACCTATTGAATAGGTGATAAAAAATGGTTGAAGTTCTAAAAAAAGATATGTTAATGAGTTTTGATGAAGCTGCAGAACACGTCAATAAAACAGTTCAAGAAGAAGGCTTTTCAGTTTTGCTTGTTAAATCGATAGATGAAATATTTAAGAAGAAACTTGGTATAATTGATCAACCAAAATACACTACAATTCTTGCATGTGGTTCAGAATTAACAAAGATGTCATTGGAAGCACACTATAACGTGGGTTTACTATTTCCATGTAGTTTCGTAGTTTATGAGGAAGGAGACAAAGTAATTGATTCTCACACTTCATTAATGAAAATCGCTCGAGATGTTGGTTTAGCTTCAGCAGAAGCAATGGTACCTGTTGTTGAGAAAATAGGAAAACTAGTAGAAATGATATGGAAGAAGCTTTGATTTTAGATGCTCAAAATACTTGTTTTGAGCTTTTTTATTCTTTATATCTGGATTTTTACTTTGTTTTTTGACTTGCTAAAATTCTATAATCTGATAAATTAAACTAATTTAGATATATTGGAGGATACTCCATGAGTGAAAGTAAAACTACTATTAAAGAGCCTTTAGCATCTATAGGCGATAGGATTATGGCTTATCTGATTGATTTCCTAGTAGTACAAGACTATCTTTGTATTGGAGGTTTTATTATGTTAATTGTTTGGCTCATTATGTGGGCAGTTAATATAAATAATACAGTTCCTGATGACTCATTTTATATTATGTATACAATTATAGGTGTTATATCAGTCCTTGCTGGTTCAATCTTTAACATTTACTATCTGATATTTTGGTCAGCAAGACATGAAGGACAATCCATAGGCAAGAAGTTCATGAAAATTCGTATAATGATTGTAGAGGATCTTGAAACAGGCAAAATAAGAAAAATGGAACATGTAGACGTAGGAACTACACTTATGAGATTAGTCTTTACGATTATTGATACGCTTTTCTTCTTCTTAGTTGGTATTTATCTTATGAATAATGATCCCAATAACCAACAATTTGCAGACCAACAAGCAAAAACAGTTGTTATTAATGAAAGCTAATAGAAGAAAAACCCATTTTTCTTCTTATTTTTATTTATTTTAATTCTATAATAATTGCAATTTCTTTTGGCAGAAAACTAAATATAATCAGAAGTTAACATTTCTTTGTAAATAATAAGGGGGGATTTTTTTGAATAGCATTAATAAAGTGATTTTATATTCGATTTTGTTGTTAAGCATAATGAGTTTTCTTTCTTTAATGGTAATTAATTCAAAAACACAGACAGGTACAATTTATTAGATAGAAAGTACTGCACCTACTATTGATGGAGTCTTAGGAAGCACAGAATGGAATAGTGCAATTGCTCAAGAAATTACATTATATAATTTATTAGATCAAACGATTGAAATGAACATCTCTGTCAAATCAATGTATTGTACTAATGAAGTTCTCTATTTTTGTATAACGATAATTGATAATACAACTGGTGATGATGAATTAGGTATAATCTTTAGAGTTAGCTCTGAAGAAATAATGGATACAAGATCCAAGGATTTAGATTCTTAGGCGGTCATGATGTGAAATCAATTATCATGCACAATAATGTAACCATTGATGGTCATATGGAAGATGATGGTCTTGGATAATGTGATTTTGATGATGGAGGAACTAATGATATCTTTGGTAGATGTTAATACACAGCTAATTCCCATATTTCAGTAGAATTATCTATGCTTTTTGATTCATCAGACATAGAATTGGCGAATGATCCTTTAATTACAGTTGGTGATAGATTTGAACTCTTTTTCACATATAAGAACGACACTTCTGACTCACTTTACTCACAATTAAGAGAAACTGACGACGACTATGATTATTACAATTCTAAATATAGGTGCACCAACAACAACACTAACAACAAATAATTTGTCAATAATACTAACTATTTTCTGTCTTTTTAGTGTGAGTATTATTGCTGTCTTCTATTATAGAAAATTAAAAAAATGAGACTAATTTTTAGCTATTCTCATTTTTTTCCTTTATTTCTTAGATTTTTGTCTATCATACTTTTTACATCTAATAAGACAAGTTCAAACTAGAGAGAAATTTTGTTTAGTAATTGGTATTGTTTAAATCTTAGAAGATTATAATTATACTCAGTAATGGTGAAAATAAGTGAATGATTCAAGATTTAGAAAACGACGTTATAATGCTTTAATTAGTGCCTGGGCATCTTTTGCATTTGTTTTCTTCTTCTTCTATATTATTGGAGATTTACTTGTAGGTTGGTGGCATAATGCATGGTGGGTTTGGATGATTATAGGTTTCTCACTAATAGGTGCTGTCAGCTCAACATTGAGATATGTTGCATATGGATTCTCCTCAGTTCCACAAGAAGCAGAAGTTAGACATTATTCAACAGATTTGGATACATCTGATTATATTATCGAAAGTGATCCAACACATAAACCACAAGTCCCAACTCCTAATGCTTCCAATAACGCAAAATTCTGTAAATTTTGTGGTGAAGCTAAAGAAGAGAACTCACAATATTGCTCAAATTGTGGTTTAGAGATTGATGATTAACTTCTCTCATCTCGTCTTTATAAAATAGCTATAGTTATCTTGTATTTTGACCAATATATCGTATTAACATAATAATCACAAATATTTTATTTGTGTGAGAGTAAAAAAACACAAGTGGTTATGATGAACTGCCCCAAATGCACAACATCTAATATCTTAGTTATGGTTGCTCAAAAAAGTCCTTACAATGTTGTTACTTGCAGTAGTAGAAGCAGTGGTTCAACTAGTTTCAAAGTTCTTAGGAAATTTAGATGTAGAGAATGTAAACATGAGTGGGAAAAATAACTAATAGAAGATCATAACATACAGAATTTCAATCAAAAGCTATTTTTGGGGATATAGTAGTTGGTTTATCATTTTTAACAGCGACTTTCTGGGGCAAAATTTCTCCAGTAAAGATTTGATTATATTTCTTGGTCATTGTATCATAGTTGATTATGTCATACTTCTCTGTTCCCAAATTGTATAATATATACAGTAGAACCTCTGCTAGATCTTTGAAATAAGAACCCTTCACAGTTTGTAGGATGTCATATTTTACTCCATTAGGTCTTCTAATAATAAGTAAACTACTGCTGCTAAATGGTTTTTCGTTTTGACCTTCTTGGTAACTCAATACAATCTTTTCTACAAAACGACCACATTTACTGCATACTGGTTTTAGGTTTCCATCCCTAAATCTACGATAAGTTAAACCCATTTTACATAAAGAATAGATATCACAATGATCACAATAATAGGATCCAGGAAGTTTTCTTTGACTAAAATCACTTATTTTTATCATTCTATCATAAGCTGGACAACTAAAACATGTGGAATCACAGTTTAGATAGATTTCTTCCATTAAGCATGTCCTTCCTACGTTTTCTATATCATTTTAACACTTAGCTCGTTTAATAAGATTAATAATTTTCAGATAATCTTATCTTGATTAATATCTGAAGCATTTTTGTTCAAAATAAATCTTATTAAATGGGTAAATTAACCCTATGTTGAATTTACCTGTTTTTTTGCTATAATTCATCCTTTTTCATGTAAAAAACAAAAAGAAATTTTAAACCATATCTCTAAAATAGAATGACGAAGATGAAAGAGTGGAAGAACGAGATTTTTTGTATGGATTGCATACAAGGAATGAAAGAAATATTACCATCCAATTCTATAGATGTTATAGTTACCTCTCCACCTTATAATATTGGTATTGATTATAATAGCTACAATGATAAGAAACCGTTTAATGAATATCTAGATTGGATAGGTGAAGTTAGCAAGGAATGTTTCAGAGTTCTGAAAGAAAATGGCTCTTTCTTTTTTAATATCGGTGATAAACCCTCAGATGAGCTTCGATCTCTTACTGTTGCACAAAAAATTACAGAACAATTCAAACTGCAAAACACTATTCATTGGGTAAAGTCTATTGCAGCTCCTGAAAAGGATGTTAACATAGGTCATTATAAGCCAGTAAATTCAAGCAGATTCTTGAACAATTCACATGAATATTTATTTCACTTCTCAAAGAAGGGGGATGTAGAACTTGACAAATTATCTATTGGAGTACCATATGCAGATAAAAGCAACATTGGTCGATGGAAACATGCCAAACAAGATATTCGTGGAAGAGGTAATCAATGGTTTATTCCTTATGAAACAGTTCATCAAAAGAAAATTCATCCAGCTATGTTTCCTATACAATTGCCAGAAATGTGTATTAAACTACATGGATTAGACAAAAACAGTCCTCTTACAATACTAGATCCATTTATGGGAGTAGGAACAACAGCAATTGCTGCTAAAAAACTTGATTGCTATTTTGTTGGTTTTGAAATTGATGATAAATATATTGCAATTGCTAATGAGTATTTAAATCAACTTTAGAACGCACATTATCCTTGAAGTTTAAACCTATATTTCAGCTTCCCAATTTCACCTGTAGGTTCAAAGATGAAAGCTAAATTGTCTATTTTCATTTTCCAATAGAAGTTCTCAAATGCTAGATATCTCATTACTTCCCCAATATTATTTTTTGATACATCTTCGTAAGCTATTGAGATATGAGGAATCCAGTTTTCAGATTTATAATGCTCGAGAGAATTAAAAGCTATTTCATTAAACATTTCCCAGATTTTCTTATGAATTTCTATAAGTTGATTATTCTTATTAATTGCAATAAAAATTACTGGTTTTTCACCTGTGAAAATTCCTAAGCCAGCTGTGTATAAAACAAAAGGTTTTATGGTTAGTGAAATCTCTTCCATTTTTTGTTCTAATAGATCAAAATCATAATCTTCAGCAACTTGCCAAGAGAAATGTGGAAAAGGTGTAATCAGAATTCCCTCTAAATTAAACGATTTCTTTAATCTTCCCCAAATATCTTCAACTCTTTGATAATACTCCTCTTCTATAAGGGAAACTAAACCATGCATGATTTAAGACACTACTCATTTTAATAAAAGGGATTTGGTGAAAAATTTCATTCTAGTTGCACTAATATCCTTGAAATAATGTTGTTTTTAGCAAAACATAGTCACAACTTGTGACCTCGATTTGAGTCTCTAAAAAGTGAATCTGCTTTTTAAATGAAAAATGGGGTAGTATAATTAAGAAAACAATTATGGAGAATGAAAAAAAATGACAAATAATAAAACAAAACAAAATTTGAAGGAATTAATCAAAAAAGATTATGAAAAAACTAGAATGAAAATGATGCTATTAACTGGTAGATAAAACAAAAGAAAAATGGTGATAAAAAAATGTCCGTAGAAAAAATACCCCCTAGAAAAACAGTTGAGTTATCTGAGGTTCAAGGAAACCTTGAGATTGGTGATGATGTAACCCTTGTTGCAAAAAACAAAACAATAGTTGTCAAAGGTTCAATTATCAGTAAAGGTAGTTTTGTAGTTGAAGGCAATTTAGAAGCTGTTAGTATTCGGTGCAAACGTGGTGCTCTTGAAGTAGAAGGTGATTTGAAACTAACAAAATATGCTAAAATCGACAAAAGGCTAATTGTTGAAGGAACATTTGTCTCACCTGAAGTTGGTGTTGGTGGAACCCTTGAAGTTCATCAAGACATTCAATGTGATGAAGTAAAAGTTGGCGGTAGTATCAAAATCCGTGGCAACGCAGCAATCGAAACAGTTCAAGTTGGTGGTACCTTAAAAATTGAAGGTGAAAGCAATATTGGCACAATCTCTGTTGGAGGTTCAGTCTCTCTTAGAGGAGAAGTTGATCTGGATTCTTTAAGAGTAGGTGGAACAGGCAAAGTTGGAAGTGGAAAAATAGGTACTGTTAAGATTGGTGGCTCCTTTAAATCAGAAGGTGAAATTTCAATTGAAACTATCGATGTTGGTGGAACTGTTAAACTTGGATCAAATGCAGCAATTCAACAAGTAAGTGTTGGTGGTACACTAAAAGCAGATGGCAATTTGGAATTTGGAAAAATAAGTGTTGGCGGAACAATAAAAGTTAATGGTGAAGGAAGAGGCGATTCTATTTCTGTTGGTGGTACACTCTCTTGTGATTCTAACATGAGTCTCTCAGGCAAGTTATCTGTTGGTGGTACTGCTAAACTAGATGGTGTACTAAGTGCTGATGAAATCTCAGTTGGCGGAGAAGTTCAAGCTGAAAAAATCAAAGCAACCTATTTCAAAATTGGTAGAAGAGGTAGAGTTATCGGTCCTATACAAGCAGAAAAGATTGTTATATCCACAAAAGCTTCTGTAGAAGATCTATACGGTGGAGAAATTATTTTGGAAGAACGCAGTAGAGCAAAGAATGTCTATGGCGAATCAGTCTATATTGAAGAAGATTCTAGGATATCAGGAGAAGTTCAATATACTGATGATGTAACGGTTGAAAAAGGTGTTCATCTAACTTCAGAACCAAAGAAAGTAAAAGGTCTTCCAAGATTAGATTAATAGCGAATATTCTACCATTTTTATGGTAGAATTTTCTTTTTCTTTTTAAGAATCTGGAGAAATTCTTTTAGAGTAATAAGTAATTTCCTTGTGATATTGATAGTTTTCTTTTTCAAAAAACAATCGCGAAGGTAAGTTATCTTCAGAAATAAGAAGTGCAATCACTTCTATCCCAATATTATATAACGATTCTTCTGCAGCTTTCAGTAACTTTGTTGCAATTCCTTGTTTCATTTTTGTAGATCGGACAGCCAAACGATTAATCCATCCTTTTCTAGTATCATGTGTTACTAATACAACACCAACAATTACACTTTCTTCTTCTGCAACAATTATCCAGAGATTTGGTTGAGTTAGTTGTTCAACCAAACTATCAGGTTTATCACGACCTTTTGGACGAATTGATAATCCTGATGATTTCCAAACCTCTAGTACCTCTAAGATATCTTCACTCGTCGCTTTACGAATCTTCATGTTCTAAACTTAAAAGACTAATAGTTTAAAAAAATAGAGGTTATTTGATAACCATCTGATCTAAGATATCTTGAATCTTATCTTCTAAATTAGTGGTTAATTCCGAAATTACTATTGGAACTTCTTTGATCCTATCTGCAATACCATTTGCTAACATTCTTATTTCTGCAGTTGCTTCTGAAGCTATAACTGCTACGAATCCATTTTTAATTGGTTGAACAGTTATCCAGAATTTATCATATAGAACTTCTTGTAATCTACCTTTATCTTTTCCAGCACCAATGCTTTCAGAAAGATGGTTAATTGCTGTAAGTAAACCTGAGAGAATCATCTTGTCTGTTTTTAGATTAGCACCTAATTTAGTATAAACTGGCACACCGCTTTGTGTGATAATAAGCAAACCTATAACTTCTGATTCAATGGGTTTTCTTTCAGCTAATTTGAAAGACAGCATTGTCTTAAATTGTGGAAGAATATATTTGAAGACGTCTTCTCGATCAAGAACCATTTTACCTTGGCGTTGCGAGTTCTGAATTTTTTCTTCGATTTTGAGTAAATCCTCTTTCCATTTATCATAATCAATATCATTAACGATTACTTTTGCATTTTCAATGTCAGCAAATGATTTCTCATACTCACCTTTGCTTGCACGTAATAGAGAGCGAATTATTAGGCCTAATGATAAAATCTGTCTGTGTTGATTTTCAACAGCTAATTGAATAGAGGTATCAATATAATTGAGGGCAGTATTCAATGTTGCTTGTTGCCCACTTAATCGATATCTTTGTAAATAAATAGCAGCAAGTAGAATATTGCTTGACAATATTAAATCAAAATCCTTTGATTGTCGTCCTAACTCTAGTGAATTTTGCATGTACTTTATTGCATTTGAGAAATTTAAATCTAGCATTTCGGAATAACCAAGGAGGTAGGTTACTTGAGCATTAACAGAAATTGCTTGGAGCTCTTTTGCTAATGAACTTAACTTATTTAGATAAGTCTTAGCTTTCTCTATTTCTTCAGTTCTTAAATAGAAATGTATCAGCTCAAATAAAATAAAAGCCTTAAACAGGGATGTTTCTTTTTTCTGGATTTCATATGCATGCAGAAAGGACTCCTCAGCTCTAGGATCACCTGTTAAGTAATACATATTACCTATTTCTGTAAGATAGAGATATGGCCATTTACCTGTAGATTCTTTGTAGAGCTTGATTGCTTTTTCCATCATTTCCTTTGCTTGCAAAATCCGGCCTTCAACGAAATATGATGAAGAGAGATTTCCTATTGCTATTGACAATCTGTAATCGTCGTTGTATTTTTCATGTTCAGTCATAAGTTTCTCAAAACTTTGAATAGCATGAATATTTTCTCCGAAATAACTTAGAGCAGCTCCTTTCAGATTCAAAAAGTCTGTATAAGACATATATAACTTATATTTCTGAATAAATGGTTCAATAAAGTCAATCATTTCTTCTATATTAGCTTCTACTCCTGAATGAAGTAACCACCATATAGCATTTGAAGCAGCATCTTGTAATGCACGAATCTCAACGATATTGTCAGTTTTTGGTAAACGTTTGTGTACATATTTGTAAACTTCTTTTAAGATGACAACATCACCTTGCTGTCCATATAACCATGAACATATGGAAATTTGGTGGGCTTTCATTTCTTTATTGAATTGCCTATTTTCTTTTAGTTTCTTAGAAATTTCTTCCACTTTCAATCTGGTTGCTTGATAGTTACTTGGATCTTCCTCAAAATAAGCAATATACAAATCAATATATGGATGATTAATTCTTTTGAGTAAAGATAAATAGTCACCTGTTGTTTTCATCTTTGGTATGAGGTAACAGCTTAATGACGCTAACTCAAAAGCAATTTCCTTATTTAGACTTTTTGATTTAATTAGATTTCTCTTTGTTCTTATCTTCCTTTTCTCTTTCGTTTTTGAAAAGAAGCCTTCAGAGATAATTTTAATTTTCATATTTTGATGTTTTTTTAGCTCTTTAATATCATCTAACACTTCCTCAAGAACTAAACAAACACCATTAAACAATCTAGTATTAGGATTGAGATCAGTTTGATGAGAAGTAGCTGAAATTAAACAGTCTCTAGTCTCTATAGGAAGTCTTTCTAAAAAGTAATCGAAGAGTAATTGCATAGCATTATGTCTTACTTTAGTGGAATATAAGAATTATTTAAGTGACAAAAAAGATTATTTAATCATTAAAAAAGTTTAAAATGAATTGAATCTTTAATAAGATTTGAAATCTTACAAAAAAATCTTAATGGTGATTTAATTATTGAAACTAAACATTGATGAATTTGGCAAATGGACTGATGCTTTTGGACCTTCCGGTTTTGAACGGGAAGTTGCAAAAATGGTCAAAGATTATACAACACCTTTCACTGATGAGGTATTGCATGATAAAACAGGTTCTTTAATCTTCAAAAAAGGAAACAAAGGACCAAAAATTATGTTAGCAGGACATATTGATGAAGTTGGTTTCATTGTATCTGGAATAAGTAAAGATGGTTTTATTACCTTTAACCAACTTGGTGGATGGTGGGATCAGGTTCTTCTGAGTCAAAGAGTTGTGATAAAGATCCGAGATGAAACTAAGATTAAAGGAATTATTACTTCCAAACCTCCTCACATTCTCGGAGCAGAAGAACGAAATAAAGTAGTTACTAAAGATAAAATGTTCATAGATGTTGGTTGTAAAAGTAAGAAAGAAGTAGAATTTTTAGGAATCAAAATAGGTGATCCGATAATTCCAGACGCTACTTTTGAACTTATAAAACGAAAACAATTCATTAAAGATGAAGAATCAAACAAAACAACTGAAAAAGATGCTATTCTTGCTGTTGGGAAGGCTTTTGATGATCGTCTTGGAGCTTTCATTATTTCTGAAGTATTGAGGATAATAAAGGAAGAAAAAATTGAACATCCAAATCAAATCTTTGGTGTTGCTACAGTTCAAGAAGAAGTTGGTTTAAGGGGAGCTAGAACTTCAGCACACATGATTCAGCCTGATATTGGTTTTGCTTTAGAAGTAGACATTTCAGGTGATGTTCCTGGTGTAACTGAAACAACTTCACCGGCAAAAATGTCCAAAGGACCCTCCGTGCTTGCTGCAGATGGTTCAATGCTAGCTAATCCTTATTTGAAGCATTTTGTAATTGATGTTGCAAAAGAAATGGGCATTGATATTCAATTATCAATTATGTTTCGTGGTGGAACTGACGCAGGAGCAATACATGTTGCTGGAAGTGGTTGTCCAAGCTTAGTGTTAGGCATACCAACTAGACACATCCATTCTCACTATGGCATACTAGACATTGCTGATATCGAAAAATGCGTTGAGTTACTAATAGAAGTACTAAAGCGTTTGGATCAAAAAACAGTTGATAGTTTTATTAAAATCTAAATCCAGCTGATAAATTTGAGATGACTTTTGTCATCTTTTTCTTTTCTTTTTACTTTGTATTTAATAAAACCAAAACATTAAAATCTCATTGAATATTTTACATTCTCATGTCTGAGGAAAGCCCCAAACCACAGAGAGAGAGCTTTTATTCTAGGTTAAAAGGTAGTGGCTCTCATGAAGGCATATTAATCAATATCTTTGTAGTTAATTTCTTCTACCGAATCTTTGGCGAAGGCTTTCGAGTTCTCCTTATCCCATATGCTGAAGATGTTATGCAATGGTCAGATTATGAGTTTGGATTAATTCTTTCTGTAGGGGGGTATGCATCTATGGCTATTGTATTCCTCTTAGGCATTATTGTTGATATTCAATTTAAAAGAACAACAATGATCGTAGGATTAGTTTGCACTATTGTATCAGCTGTAATATTTACAAGGATGAAGATATTTGCTCTATCTATTTTATTTTATTCATTTTTTGCTGTTGGTCAACAATTAATGATGATCTCTACAAATACATTTATCGCAAATGAAACGAAAAGAGGAGAACACAGAACCTTTGGTTTTACTGGAAATCAAGTAACAAGAGGTATAGCTAATGTAGCTGCTCCATTAATCTCTATGTATCTATTAACAATAGATTTACCCAACATTGAATATGTGGAATGGGTTAATTGGGTATTTACAATTATGGCTGGATTTGCTTTAGTGTCACTTGTTCTGGTTTTTACTTTAAAATTGGTTGTTGAAGATACTCCCAAAGATGAAATTAACTATGCAGAGAAATTATCTGAAGATAGCTGTGATGAATTTACAAAATTCTCAGAGGATAAAGATGGCAAAAAATCAGTTTTAGGTGTGCAGATGAGCTTTGGTTTAGGTAGAATGTTAATGGGATTTACTAGTGGTGTTGCAATACCATTTGTTGGATGGTACATCTACGGTGATTTTATTTCAGGCAAATATAATAATGCAGAAGAGATTTGGGGTTGGATCAATAGTATTCATTGGGCGGTTTTAACTCTTGGATATCTATTCATTGGTTCGTTTGTAGAAAAAATAGGCAAGGAATTTATTGTTGTAGTTTCCTGGACATTAGTAATTCCATCTGCTGTTGGGATAATGCTTGCAAGTGGAATCTACATGGCTACTGCTTTCTTTATTATGAGATCATTCTTTGCTATGTCTCCTGGAGCAGCTTGGAATAGTTTCATGTATGAGTGGATCCCTCCAAAGCACAGAGGAAAGACTTTAGGTTTACTACAAACAGGTCAAAGAGGAATGAGAGCAACAGGTACTCTGTTAGGTGGTCTTGCATTTGCAGCTTTTGGTCCTACACTATTTCCAATTGCAATGACAGCATATCCCATTGCAGGTTTATTACCTTTAATTCAAAGTAAACTAGTTAAAAAAAGATTAAGAAGTAGAAGAGAAGACAAGTTTGAGTTAGAAAAAACTGAAGAAGAGAAACCATTCACTAAGGATTACCCAATAGGTTTAGATTCTGATATGAATACTAAATAAAACAGTTTTTCTTGGATAATCTAAACATTAATATTTTAATTTCGATTAAATCCATTAATATCATATATTTGGAAGTTTTACTATGGGCGAACTTATTATCGAAGATATAATAAAAGGAACTGGAAAATCACTAAATAAAGGAGATACAATTTCTGTTCATTACACTGGCTGGTTAACAAACGGAAAGAAATTTGATAGCTCTCATGACCGTAAGCAACCTTTAGAATTTAAGATCGGAGTTGGTCAGGTTATCAAAGGTTGGGATCAAGGAGTAATTACCATGAAAGTAGGTGGTAAGATGAAACTTACTATCCCACCAGATTTAGCTTATGGTAATCGTAATGTGGTAATGGATTAATTCCACCAAAATCAACATTAATTTTCGAAGTTGAATTGTTAAAAATCAAATAACAATTCGCGCCTATTTTTCATTTTTTACGTTTTCATAGAAACAAGACATATATAAAGGATGAATACAAAGATTATGTAGCGTGTTGTTGCCATTAACACGCCTTTTAGAAACAGACTATCTCCTGTTTTGCGTGGGGCATCTCATTGGGATGACTTCCACGCATCTAATTTTCACTATTTTAAGGTCATTACTCTTATTAGGTATACAGCTTTTATTTATGGGAGTTAAAGATGGAATTGTATGAATGCCAGAAATGTATTAATCATTCCGACAAATACTCTTCAAGTGCAATTATTCATACAAATTCAAAGCCAAGTGTAGTGTATGATTCTACTTCATGGATTCCTGAAAAAACCAGTGTTTTATTTGTAAGCGAATCTCCGCCTTTTCATAACAAAAAAAGCAATATAATCAATGACAGTTATTTCTATAATTGGTGTGAGTCTCAAAAAATTTTTGGAGCGCCATCACCACTTTTAGGAACTTTATCATGGAATCTTTTTTGGTTGTTAAATATTAATAACAAAATAGCTAAGAAAGATAAATTGACATTGTTCAAGAATAAATCCTACTATTACACAACTGCAATCAAATGTCGTGTGGAAAGATTCAATAACAAAATAATTCGTAATAAAACTGTCAAAAACTGTGCTTATTTTCTCGAGAAGGAAATTGAAAATACTAAACCAAATACTATCGTCATAATGGGTGAACAAGCATTATATTGTTTGAAAAATTGCAAGCAATTTAAAAATAAAATTAAATCTAGTAAGATTAATGAACTTATGAAATTATCAATTGAGGAACCTTTGAAATTATCCGATACTAATCTTTTCTTCATATCTTTACCTCTCTGGAGAAACAAACAACATCTTGAGTCCGTGCAAACGATTTTCACAAAAATGATAAGGAAATTATAAATAAATCATAAATTATCTGCTATAAGTGTAAACTATCATAATTTATTATATGCATTTATTGAGGTAATTATTTGTACTGGCTTAAAACCAAAAAAGGGTTTGTCTTAGTAACTTTGATTAGCTGTGTATTATTCTTAATTTTAACAGTTCTAGCTATGGTATTTTATCCTGGTGGAACGTATAATGATCCCAACACAATTGGCTATAGCTTCATTGATAACTATTTTAGTGATTTAGGAAGAATAAATACATTCTTAGGTGAAACCAATATTGTCTCGAGAAGTTTGCTTACTACTGCATTAACATTGGTTGGTGTAATGCTAGTTTCTTATTTCATTATCTTTGCTACATTCTTTGAGAATAATAAGATATCAAAGTGGTTATCGATTATTGGTACGATAAATGGAGTAATTTGTGCAATTGCCTATATGGGAATTGGTTATTTGTCATACGACATAAACTCCACATATCTTACTTGGCATACGAATTTTGTATATACAGCCTTCACTGGTTCTATTGTTTCAACAATTTTGTATATGATTGCTATATTTCATGACAAAGATTATAGAAACTTCTTCGGTTGGATTTATGCTATCTTTACATTGATATTATTGGGATATTTGATAATACTTTATGCTGGTCCAGCTTCAGGCACACCTACAGGTCGATTAATTCAGGTTTTAGGTCAGAAAGTAATTGTTTATACAGAAATCATTATTTTTGGCATACAGGCTTTTGGTTCATATCGTATGCTATCAAGAATGGCAGATCCAATAGATCAAGATCAATCACCGGTAATTGATTAATCATCTTGTATTCGTAATGGAAGATTTAAAGAAGGAAAGGACATTCATTTAAACGTAAGCTATTCATACAAACATTTAAAGAAGGAAATCATAAAGTCGTAGAAGATTATCAAAAAGAGGTCTCTAATTGAGGATTTCAACAGATTTCTTGGTTATTGGCAGCGGATTAAGTGGTCTTATTTTCGCTTTGAAAGCTTCGGAGTATGGAACTGTTTCATTACTGAGCAAGGATGAAATAACAGAAGGAGCAACGTTTTATGCTCAAGGAGGAATTGCAGCAGTATTAGATGAAAAGGATTCAATTAAGGATCATGTAAAAGATACTGTAAATGCAGGAGCTGGTTTATGTCGTAAGGATGTTGCTGAAGAAATTTGCTCAGAAGGACCTCGATTAGTTCGTGAGCTTATTAATAATTATGGTGTAAATTTCTCAAGAAATAATGGTGAAATAGATTTAGGATTAGAAGGTGGACATACAAAAAGAAGAGTGCTGCATGCAGAAGATAGAACTGGTTACGAAATTGAAACTAAACTAGTTGATGCTGTTAAAAAAGAGTCTAATATCAATATTTTCGAAAATCATGTAGCAATCAACTTATTTGTGGACAACAATGTTTGCATAGGAGCATACGCACTTGATAAAAAATCCAATCAGATAAATAATTTTCAAGCAACTATAACTACTCTAGCAACAGGTGGAGCTGGGAAAGTTTTTCTGGTCACTAGTAATCCTGATGTTTGTACTGGTGATGGTATTGCCATGGCTTATCGTGCTGGAGCTAAAATAATCAACATGGAGTTCACGCAATTTCATCCAACGAGTTTATATCATCCACATGCAAAAGCTTTCCTTATCACTGAAGCAATGAGAGGAGAGGGAGCAAAGCTAATCGATAAAAATGGTAAACGTTTTATGTCAAAGTATCATCCAAAGAAAGAACTAGCACCTCGAGATATTGTAAGTAGATCTATTGATGCTGAGCTAAAAACAACTGGTGAAGATTGTGTTTTTCTCGATATAACTCATAAAAATCCTAGTTTTGTAAAAGACAGATTTCCAACGATATATGAAAGATGTTTAACTTACGGTATAGATATCACTGTTCAGCCTATTCCCGTTGTTCCAGCAGCACATTACTTAATAGGTGGAGTTAAAGCTACAACTACAGGTCAAACCAATGTCAAGAATCTACTTGCTATTGGCGAGGTTTCTTGCACAGGCTTCCATGGAGCAAATCGTTTAGCTAGTAATTCCTTGCTGGAAGCTCTTGTATGTGCTAACAAGGCAGCTAAATTTGGAGCTATTCTTTGTATGAATACTGGTGCACCTACAAAACAACCTTTCCCCTATTGGGATCCAGGAATGGCAGAAGATCCTGATGAAATGGTTATCGTTAAACAAAACTGGGATGAGATTCGTCGATTTATGTGGAATTACGTTGGAATTGTGAGATCAGACAACCGTTTAATTCGGGCAGCTAACAGATTAGAAGTAGTTATGAAAGAAATCAATCAATTTTACTGGGATTTCAAAATACATCCTCACTTACTAGATTTGAGAAACTTAGCACAAGTAGCTGAACTGATTATTAGATGTGCTAGAGGTAGAAGAGAAAGTAGAGGAGTTCATTATTCCATAGACCATACTAAAAAATCTGATTCGCTTTACAATACTGAATTACAAATTTCAATGGTCGATAAAGTTCCTCTTAATGGAAAATTTGTTGAATAAAAGGATTGTTTATCATCCCTTTACATCTTTTATGAATTCTAAAACAGTCTCACTAAATTCTTTTGGTTTTAGTAAGCAAGTATATGCATGAACAGAACCTTCAATCACTACTACCTTTGAGTGACTTAAATATTTCTGGTATTTATCAAGATTCCTTTTGACTATTTCATATACCTTCGGATAAAAATGTGAAATGATAAAGAGAAAAGGAAAATGAAAAGATTATTTTGTAGTAAGAAATTGATACCATTTCTTTAAGGAAAGATCCTTCCATTGTTCTTGTCGAGGTGGATAAAATTCAAGTTCATTGGCTCTTTCAATGACTTTTACCTCAGAGTAACCCTCAGTGATTAACTTACGCATTAGAACGATTACTTTTTCAAAATAATCTAAATATTCCTGAACTTTTTTTTTTCCACTTACAGGACCATGACCTGGAATAAAGAAATCAACATCTAAAGAGAGATATTCTTTGAAAGTATCTATCCATTTTTGAGGATTTGCAGTTGGATCACCTGCCCAAGGAAAACTATTAATAAATAAATTATCACCAGCCATTAATGCTTTAGCCTTTGGATAGTAGATATAAGATGAACCCTCTGTGTGACCACCAGTTCTTTTAATAATCAATTGTTCATCAAAATCCTCGATTACTAGTCTGTGTTCAAAAGTCTCTGTTGGGATAAGAATCTCAAGACCATCAAAAAGGCTTGGATCTTCAGCATTTTTCTTCATTTCTTCAATTTTTTCAGGTGTTAAATCTTTTCTACTTTGACGAATCCTATCTGAAGTTTCCTTTGATGAGATGATTCGACAATCAGAAAAAACCTTGGTACCATAGATGTGATCCCCATGAGGGTGGGTTATAACTAAAGCAGATGTTTTCCTACCAATTTCTTCTTCTAACTTTTCTCTAAATTCCTTTATTAATGGTAGATACATTCCAGAATCAATAAAGACAATTTGTGACGGAAGGACAAATGCAGCAATATTACCTCTAGTACTTCCATCTGTTATCGCATAAACATTTTCAGCAACTTTTTCATAAGACATGTTCTTACCTCACATTCTCTAATATATAAAATCTATATTCCATCAAATAATACACATCAATTAAGGTGATTCAAATTTAATAATTTCCTAAGAAAAACTACTTCTATTGTCTTGTTTCATAGAATTAGTTTCATTGTTCACTACTTTTTTATCCACACATCATACCATCTTTTTAGAGTGGAAGCTTTTAGGTTTAAATCATGTTGATTGTCTTTATCGTAATAGTAGAATTTAATTTTATCAATTTTGTTTAGGATTTCTTCCTCAGTTTTTCCTTTATCGTGTAATTCTAGTACTTGTTCTTTCATATCTTTCATGAAATCAAGTGTTTCTTTTACAGCTTTATTAGACCAATCTCTGCTGTGTCCAGGGATAAACCATTCAACATCCAACGATAGAAATTCTTTGTAGGTTTTCATCCAAATATCTGGATTGCATGTATCAGCTCCACCATATGGATATTGCCCAGCAAATAGGTTGTCTCCAGCAAAAAGAACTTTATAATTAGGACAGTAAACATAGGTTGAATCTTCTGTATGGCCACCAGTTTTTTTGATTATAACCTTGACATTATCATCAGTAATTTCCATATAATCATTCAATTTAACATTTGGTAATGTAATAACCAAACCATCAAGAGATGTTGGATCTGTAGAACGTTCTTTTGCTTTTTCAATTTCCTCTAGTGTCCATCGTTCTTTCATTCCCTTCATATATTCATGGATGAATTCATCAGCAATAATCTTACAATCTGAAAATATTTGATTACCTATCAGGTGGTCGCCATGATAATGTGTAAGAACTAGATATTCGAATTTCTTTCCTGTATCCTTCTCAACCCACTCTCTAAATTGCTGCATCTTTGGTACATGCATACCTGAATCTATCATTATGAGCTTGTTAGGTAAAACAATTGCTCCAGCTATTGTATCATAAAATGATTCATCTATAAATAGATAGATATTTTCATTCAATTTTTCAAATATCATTTAAACCACAAATAAAAAGCTGAATTACTATAATAAAAGAATTAATTATAGTCTAGAAATTAGTTAGCTTTATATGAAAAAGACGTCATTCTTAATAACTTATTACATTCTATTTATACAAAAATTCTATTCTTTTCATTATCATATAATGAGAAATTTACTATATCTGCGGATAAATTTCCGATAAATTATAAATCTAAAGTTTACATAATTGAACTATAGTGGTGGTTAGATATAATGAATTTTAGATCCATTTTACCAAATAAAAAAGCAGTATCTAATGTTATAGCTACTGTATTTTTGATTGGTATAACTGTTATTGCTGCAGGAATTGTTGTTGGCATTACAATGAGTTATCTTAGATTAAAGTCAGATATTTATCAAGCTGGAGAAATTGAAGTTGAAGATTTTGATAGAAATGGTTTGTTTGACACTGTTTCTATACCTTTGATGAATAAAGGTATGAATGACGCAGATATCGAAAGTGTTGCGATTCTGCAAAATAATGAAACATTACTTTGGTATACACTTGACAGAAAAGTCGGTATAAGTGAAATTGATGATATAAATTTATTTGCACTTGGTAGTTCTGAAGAAATTCAACCATTTGTTGTTTTTAGAGTTCAAGTTAGATTTGAAGATGATGATTTTATCTCCTCTGGTTTTGTTGCAACACTTCCATCAGCAAATTCTGGCAATTATTCTGATGGCATACCATATTATTATCATGACTATTTGGTAAGAAGAACATCATCAGATGATGCTTATGGTAAGAGTAATTTCCCAACAACTGTAGGATTTTCACCCAACCTTTGGTTTTTACTAGGTGAATTCGAAGATAATACTAGGACACCTGATATCTCTATTGATTACATAGATCTATGTGGTTATGGTAGTGAACAAGATTATCTTCCAAATCTTCTTGACACTAATACATTCACACAAGGTAACATTGGCCTACAAAGTAATCATAAAATAATGCCTTATAATGACAGTGGTGCTAGACCTGGTTTAATAGCATTTACAAAAGCTGGGAATTGGGATACTCATGATGATTTAGAATGGGGTGAAAGGGGATTAGTCTACATGTGGTCTTACATTTATAATCCAAGTAGTGATTCACTCACAGTTAATGTTGGAGCTAATGGTGAGAAAAATTTCAAAGTATGGTTCAATGGTGAATACATTCTTCAAGGCAATAGAAAGGAAATATGGTATACAAAGAATTCTGTTACCTTAAATCATGGATTAAACCTTATAATGATGAAAGTAGGAACTGGTCCTCCCTCTAGATTCGCAGGACAAGTTTTGTTATTCAATGATACTATTACTGATCAACTTGCTCAATTATACTCAGTCTGGGCAGATAATTAGTTATTTAATGTTTTTTAATTGAATTATCTGCTTTTTTTAAAAAATTACATTTATTAATTATATAGATTACTTTCGCCCATCTCTCTAGAGTTAATAGTATTAATAGTGAATATTCATACTAGTTTTAGTGAGAAGAATGGCTTCAATTTACTCTAAGATTAAGTGTCCAAATTGTGAACTTGGGTCCTTATCAAAAATTGATCGAATGGTTCGTTGCACATGCGGATGGTGGACACAAGTAGAAGAAGAAGAAATATCAGTAAGTATAACATATGCTACTCCTGTAGCATCCTAAATTTGTTTATTTTTTTCTAATTTTCATTAATTTTCAGATAAATGGATTATTTTGTTGTTTGCTGATGTGTATTTTACAATAACTTAATAGCTAATTTTGTTATTCCGATAACTTTATTTGTAAGTAGGGTAGTTTATAATAGTTTTAAAGAACAAATATTTTGTTGGGAAAAACCAAAAAAATATAAAAAGGAGTCGAATACTCAAATCGAAATCTCGTAGAAAGAGGTGTATACAAAGTGGAATTTTGCGAGAAATGTGGTAGTCTAATGAAACCTACTAAGGAAAATAAAAGTACGTTCTTGGTATGCGCTACTTGTAGTAAGAAACTCAAGCTAACAAAAACAAAATCTAAAGATTATACTCTCACCAGAAAAATTGAACATTCACACGCAGAAAAATTAGAAGTTACTGAGGTTAAAAAACTAAGAATATTAACTGCTGAAGAACGAGAGGAACTTGAGGATTCTTATGGTGATATGTTAGAACAAATGGACACTGAATAGATTGCTCTTTAAATTATTAATTTTTGATAATTATTTTTCTTTTCATCTAATACTTTATCTAGTTGATACTGATAGTTTAGTATAATGTTGTGAGTGTTTTAGTTGCTAGAATTTTTTGTTAGATTTGGAGAACTTGGTTTAAAAAGTCCCCCAGTTCGCAGGTATATGGAAATCCGTTTAGCTGAAAACATTCGATCAATTTTAAAAAAGATTGACATAGAAAAACCTGATGTTAAAATAAATCGATCTTGGGGACGTTTAATTATCACTTTAGAAGCTCCTAGTGATGAATCTGAGAAGGAGCAGATTATTGAAAAAATCCAATCAACAGTATCTAATTTTGTGATGGGTGTTACATCTATTAGCTTGGTCCACAGAACCAGTTGTAAAATCGAGGATATTGGTAATGTGGCACTGGCATTAGCCAAAAAAGTTCTGAAACCTAATAGTACTTTTGCTGTTCGAGCTCGTAGAGTTGGCACACATAATTATACTTCAAAAGATTTAGAAAGATTAATTGGAGAAGTTATTTTTGAAGCTCTAAAAGACGAATTGAATCTTTCAGTAAATCTTACTGAACCAATGACCAAAATTTCTATTGAAGTTAGAGATAATTTTGCTTTCATTTTTAGCGAAAAGCATGAGAGTCAAGGTGGATTACCACAAGGAACTCAAGGTACCATTGCAGCAATTCTTAGAGGATCTATTGAAGATGCTATTGCCTCTTTTTTGCTTTGTAAGAGAGGGGCAATTGTTTCACCTATAGCTTTTGTTTATACAAATGGTGAATTTGAAAACAACAAAACAGCAATCAATGAACAGCTTAGGTTATTTGAGTTTATTCAACCTCGAAAAGCCAATTATCATTACATTGTAGATTTCTCTAAAATTTTGAATGAAGTAACTATGAGTAGGTTACAATGTTCAATTTGTGATAAAATCTGTTTGAAAATTGCTGAGATAATTATGCAAGACAAGATGATCGGTGGAATCTCTTTTGGTAATGCTTCTACAACACTTATGGATAGAATTCCAGAAAAGGGATTCCAAAACAACATTCCTATTTATTATCCTCTTTTGGCTTTGAATAAAGAGAAGATTAAACATCCTTTCAATACAAACTATAAAAGTGAATTCTGTTTGTCATCTTGTCTAGGATTTGAAAATCAAAAAGAGAAAGAAATAAAGCCACTCTCCAACAAAGAGATTTCATTGATAGCGGCCAATGCAAACTTCCAATTAATCAAACCTACGAAATCCTAAGTTAAGATTATTGGAGAAGGTACTTGATAGATTCTTAATCTAGCATCTTTTTCATCTAACATTCTAGTAACAAGACCTTTCTTCAATAATATCTCGAGTGCATATCCTACTGTTCTATCTGGTAATTTTGTTTCAACCAGAATTCTATTACGTGGTAGTGGACCTAAACGATCGAGAACATAAAAGACAAAGTTTGCACTAGGGGGTAATGTTCTTAAAATGTTAGCAAACATGATTCCTCATCATAATTGTAAACTCCTAGTTATATGTAATGAAAAATTCCCACTTAAAATTATAAACATTTTCTTTACACTTGATTGCTCACAAATGCAGTTTTTTCACTTCTTTGATAATAGATGTTGAAAGATATCATCAAATTTTTCCATTTCATCATGGAAATTACTTACATGAAAATCATCAGTTGTTTCTTTTGAATCCATTGTTCCTACAATGCAAATGGATTTTCCTTTATTGTATCCGTTGTGATTGATAATATGTTCAGGCAATATTGTGAATGATTCTCCTAAAAGTACTGGTGAAATATTATCAGCAGGTAGAAATTCAACATAAGTACTTATCTCTGGGTGAGATTCTAATGCCTTCTCAGTTATAAAGAAGGAAACTATAGCAGAGTGTTCAGTTAATGCTTTATTATTCTCGAGAAAAATATGACTAATCATATCAGAAATTTGTTTTCCAAATAAATTAGTGACATTACCAAATGAAATGAATGACATTCTATTTTCAGATTTTGATAAATGGACATGTAATTCCGCCAATCTTGTCATGCAGAATAGCTTAGCTATTGTTTGACCTAGAATTTTCAGATAATCAAATGATTGGGAAATACTTTTTATAGCTGCAGAAAAATTTCCTTCCTTTCTATAAATCTCAGCTTGAGCATTGTAATATAGAACATTTAATTTTGGAGGAACAGGAGCAACAAGCTCTTTTGCTCCTCTTTTGAGGAGCTGTTCAGCTCGTTTTATTCGTCCAATTAAAGCATTTATCCAAGAACTTAGCAATGTAATTTCTGTTACTCGCAACTTGTTCTTACTTACCTGATAAAGCCTTAATGCTTTTCTTGCGTGTTTTGATGCTTTTAGCAATGCTGCTCTATAATCTTCATCTTGAAATGTATATGATGGATAAGCCATCATTAGATATAATTCAGATTTTGCTAGTTCTAATCGACCAAAAAGATTACTTGTAGGTTCGTTTTTCTTGAATTCTTCTTCGATTATTCGCTCAATATTCTCGTAAATACCTAAGGCTTTGTAAAACCATCCTTGTTGTGTATAAATGTAACCAAGGTCAAATAATCCATCTACATGCAATTTACGCATTAAAATTGATTTCCTTTGACTAAAACGTAGATATTTTATTCCTCGATTAAGATACTCTTCTGCTAACGCTAACTCATTATAAGAAACCAAATATCGACCAGAGATTAGTAAAGTCATACTCATTAGATTCATAATATCAGTTCTTTTCTTATTACCAGCAAACTTGATGCAATCCAATAAATAGTCCTTTAAATCTTCAACGTCTATTTCAGGCAATGTTTCTAATTCCAAGAGACTTGAAATCCAAAGAAGGTCAGTATCAATTTTATAATGATCATTAAAGTGATGCTTTGACGAATTGCTTTTTAGAACTTCAATTATTTTGAGAGATTGATTGGGATTTATATTTAACCAGAACCAACCAAATCGTAAGAGAACCATAAATAAAGATCGATTTCCAGCTGCATCTGCTTTTGTTGAGCTTAATCGCTTAATAGAATTATCAGTAATAACAGCTAGTATATTTGGTTCTAGAATTGAGATTGGATCCAAATTTGCTTCTTTACAAACCTCAATTATCCTTTCTTCTGCTGTTGGTTCAAAACCATCAGTTCCAAAGATAACAAATCTCTGAGCTGATACTTTCTCTTGAATGGTTTTAAGGAATGCTTTACGAAAGAGAATTTCATTTTCATGAGTCATCTCTAAAGCAGAAGAAAATGTTGCTATCCAGCCCTTTTCTTCAGCAATTCTTACATGATATAGAATATTTTGACGACTCATTTCAGTTGGAAGAATTTTTTCAGCAATATATCTAAGATGCTGAGTATTTGCTACTCCCAAATATTTCACGCAAGTTGCAATAAACCTTGACCAGAAAAATTTCGATCTCGTAGCAAATGCCATTTCAATTCACCTAGAAATTATAGCTGAAATTGCAGATGAGGACATCATCTGCAATTTTCCAGCTATCTTTTGACTATCTCAAACAATAATTGAGTGCTACATCTTTAAAAATTACCTATTGATATAATTTCTAGTTTACTTTCATTTGGATTTCAATTGGTCAATTATTTACTATTAATTTGACATATTGATGCAACAAATTCCTCATTTTGTGCTATTTTAGCAATCAATTCAAGGTTTGATTTTCGTATCAATTTTTTATCTAGATACTTTTTGCCTTCTTCAGGAATCTTTACAGGATCGATTTGTAGAGTTATTTCTTGATCTTTAATATTACTAATAATTAGATCATGTAAATCGATATTCAAGCCTACTCCAAGAACTTTAGAAGCTGCTTCTTTTGCGGTCCAGATTTTCGTAAGTAATTCTTCTGTAATATCCATCTGTTCATTCTTTAGTAACTCTTGTTCTTGTGGTCCAATAAGCTCCTTCACAAATGAATCATCTCTTTTTTCTTTGATCTCGAGATCAATTCCTGTGTTTGATGTTGGATCTACTATCCCAACAGCAAAACCATTGCTATGAGTAATGGATAGATGGATTGGGGATTTTTTCTTGTCCAATTGAATAAATGGTTTTCCAAGTTCAGTCTTTGAAATTTTAATTGCATTTGGATTTAGATTTGGATCCATTTTTTGCAGTGCTTGTTTAATTGCTATTAAACCAGCAAACCATTCGTCTCTTTTCTTTTCAACCTTAATGGATGCTAGCTTCTCTTTTTCTTCTGGATGAAGGTTTTTATCTATGAAATCAGTATCTTTTAAATTCTCTTTGATTTGATTTACACTAATAACTTCAAGATGAGCTCCTTTCGTTATATCAAACAATCTTTTTACTCGATTTAATTGGATGGTTTGCGTACCAACTAGCTCTGCTCTGAAATCAACTTGAACAGTTGCATACCCCTCTACTTTTAGTAGGGATTTACCAGATTGTGAGATTACTTTAAAATCATATAGACTACCAAAATCAGTTTCATCTATTTTTGAACCTAATACAAAAGCAGGTGGTTCATCAGTTTTATTAAAGGTTAAGGATTTTATACCAAATGGAAGCCCAAGTTTTTCATGCTTAACTATATCAAGTATTCCCATTGCTTGAAAAGCTGCTTCCAAGGTTAAAGGCATTGATGTAAATCCTATATTTTCAAAATTGAAGTGATTCTTAACTGGAATGGAGGTTTTAGCAATTATTTCTTGGCTAACATCATTTATATCCTTGAGAACTTGGAATAATGGTCCATGAGGTAGAATGTCGTATATATTCTTCTTATTTGCTAAGCTTCCTTTCTGAAGTTTTGGTTTCTTTACTATTTCTTCTTTGGTTTGTCCTAGAATTATTTTGGCTTTAAAGTGTGTATTTGGTTTCCCAATCGTTACACCATCCTTAACAAATTCTGAAAAGATGGTGCATTCTGGGTTCTTTGTTGAATAGTTCAATCGTGCTTTCAGAATTCTGGATTTATCATTTGTGAATTTTATAGCTGATTTGAATTCCACATCATTAAACCCAGCAAGTTTTGATTTTGGAAATGCAATTTTTGCTAGTTCTGCGAAAATCTCTAAGCCAATCACAGCGGGGAGATATGGAATATTATCAAATCTGTGATGATTTAAGTAGAGATCATTATCTAATGTGAAGTTCCTAATACTAACAATAGAACCATCAAAGTTTCTTTTTATCTTGCCAATTAATGGATAAAAATTCTTGTCGACTTGAATGAAAGCAGAAGGTGATTCCATTAACACACCAAGTTTTCCAGCAATAACAACTTCAGGTTCTAAACCATACTCGAGTTCATTTATGAAAGCTGCCACTCCATCATTGACAGTTATAGGAGTTACGCCAGCATATTTCAAAACTGTCATAATAGACCCTCTTGTTGCCATACCCACTTCACCCCAAGCAGACCAACAAATAGAAGTTGCACGAATTCCTTTTGACCTTAATTGCCAACAATTCTTGGAGAGATAATCATTAGCAGCTGAATAGTCGACTTGGCCACCATTACCATATCTACCAGCAACTGATGAAAAGCATTTGACGAATTTTACCTTCTTCATGTTTATGTTTTGAATTAGGTTATCTAAGCCAATGGCTTTTACATTGTAAACAAGATCAAATTCCTCTGGTTTTTTATCTTTAATTAATCTAGAAATTTCTAAACCTGCACCATGAATTATACCAATAATTTCTTGACCAAAATCAGCACCAATTTGTTCAATGGTAGATTTCATTTGTTCGGTATTTACGACATTAGTTGAGTAATATTTTACAACACTACCTAGTGCAGTTAGCTCTTCGATCCCTTTTTTAACATCAATTGCTTTGCTGATTTTTGACCATTCCTTTTCTATTAGAACCGGAGTAACTCTTTCTTCTCTTTGTTTTAAATCACTAATCAATTGATCTTTTAATTGAGCTAACCTTTCTTCACTATAATTGGCTATTTCATCAATATTATCTGGGAGAGTTTCAATGCCAACCAAAGCTAATTTGGGTTGATATCTTTTCGCTAATTCTTTAGAAATTTGATGAGTAATTCCTAGAGCTCCACCAGTAATAATTACCAATTCATCCTTTGAGATTGTAAACGGTTGATCAGTAACTTCAACAGGAGTTTCCACTGTAACGAAAACTTTTCTTTTACCATCCTCTGTATAGGAAACTTCGATAGATCCATCTCCTGCACAGATTTCATCGATAGCATATTTAGGATCATTACACGCAACACATTTAACTCTACTATTTGTAAATTCACGAGCAATGGCTTTAGTTAATCCAGTAAGTGAACCAGAAATTGGTTTATGCTTACCATTCCAACCAAAAGAGGTTATGTTTTCGCTTATGGTTAATACTAAAGGTGAATCAGAATAGTTGATATCACGACAAAGAGTGAAGAAGATTCTAGCTGTTAAGTTGTGCTTATTTTTCTGACTAGTTTTTGGTTCAATGTAAATCAAGCCATCTATAACATCTTCAGGTATTTCTTTGAGTATTTTCTCTCTCGAGTTAAGAGTTTTCAAATCAAGATGTTTTATTAGATTAGCTTTCTTGTCTCCTAGTAGTGAAATTAGTTTAGTAGTGAATGGTCCTGTTTCACCAGCGATAATGAATTTTTTATCCTTTAATTTGATTTTTTCAGCTTTGGGCATAGGTGATTCAATTAATTGTAAGACCAATCGTTTAGCAGGTACATAGATATCTTCTGTTGAGGTTGTTGTTTCAGCTACTACTTCAGTTGAAGTTTGTGAAGCATCACTAACTCTTTTCAGAATATATTCAGCAATTTTATTGACAGTTGAATACTCTTGTATACGAATACCTTCCTCTCTTGGTAGATTCCATTTTGTTCTGATGATTCCAAACATTTCTGCTTGCTTAACTGTGTCTATACCAAGATCTTCTTCTAATTCCATATCAGCTTCTATCATATCTGTTGGATAACCAGTTTTCTCAGAAATTAGAAGAGTAATTTCCTTTGCTATCTCTTTATGAGATGAGGAAGTACTCTGTTGTATTTGAACACCTGAGTCTACACTCGAAGGTTGAATTTCTCCTGAAATTCTAGAAGTAATATATTCAGCGATTTTATTTACTGAGAAGTATTCTTGGATTCTTACGCCTTCCTCTCGAGGTAAACTGTATTTAGTTCTTATGACACCAAATAATTCAGCTTGCTTTACTGTGTCAATCCCCAAGTCTTCCTCTAAATGCATATTTGGCTCAATCATATCTATTGGATAACCAGTTTTTTCGGAAATTAAATCAACAACAGCTTTAACTATCCCCTCATCTTGCATACTACCAGTTTGGGCAGTAATTTTTGGAATAATTTGCTGAGGTTTAATTAAAGTTGGATCTTCCTTCAAACGCAGGGTTTTCTTTACAACTTCCATAGTTGATTTAGTACCACCTAGAGAGTTCAACCATTGTTCATAGCCAACACCTTCAAGACGATTTAGGGAAGTGTTTAATCTGTACAAAACTAGAGTAAGTTGAGATCCAAAACCAGCTGCAAATCTAAGAGCGTATTTAACGTTATATTTTCCACCTTTTGACAGATTCAAGTGTCCAAGTTCTGGATCAAGCTCTTTCCAATTAGCAACAGGAGGTACAATTCCTTTTTCAAGAATCTTAACAGCAACGACATCTTCAATACCAGCACCCATAGCATGTCCTGTAAATCCTTTTGTATTGGCAATAACGATCTTGTCAATCATGCTACCAAATGTTTTTCTTAAAGCATCTACTTCAGCAGAAGCACTTCCTCCTCTTGCTGGAGTATATGTTTCATGGCTAACAAATACCAGTTCTCTGGCAATTTCCTCTCGAGTGATTCCATGTCTTCGTTCAATATTTGTAATAAATTCATCCACTTGTGAAGAGATATGATCTCTGTCCAATCTTGTTCCATGGAAAGCGGAATTCACTATGTGAGTTCCCAGCAAGTCAACAATGGGTTTTACTCCTCTTTTTTGAATTGCTGATTCTGCTTCTATTACTATTCCTACAGCGCCCATTCCGATTATCATGCCATGCCTTCTTTTATCAAAAGGTAAAGCTGCTTCTTCTACTTTCTCAAGTGTTGTTGCTGCACCTACTGCTAAAAAGCCAGACCCAATCCATTCAAGCATGACCTCATTGGTTACATCATCTGCAGCAATCACTATTACTCTTTTACATCTACTGGTTCTTATCCAATCTTCTGCTATAGCAACAGCTTGGGTTGTAGATGAACATGCAGCATTTACTTGAGTGTTAGGTCCTCTAGCTCTAATGAATTGTGCAAATTGTGAATGACCCATTGAAAGTATTTCAAACAAGAACTTCCTACTGAATTGGAATTGTGACTCTTTATCAGTAGCAATTTGTGACTTATTGTTGAGGAACCACTGTTGAATCCTCTCTTTTGAGGTTTTATTAGAAATTTGGTCAATTAACTCATCAAAAAGGAGATTTATTTCCTCTCGATTTTTATTTGCATATTTATCTGCTAGATATTCAGATACAACTGAGATTAAATTACTATAAGCAGGAAATGCTGATGCAAAAATTATTCCAGTTTCATTTCTTAATGACTCGGGTAATGCCCATCCCTTTGTAATTTCCTTACCTACAGAGGTTTTAACTTTTAATGGCATCAGTGGGATACCTGCATCTCTCATAGCTTCAATACCAGCTGCAAAAGCTAATTGAAATGTAATATCTAAAATCTCAGTAAAACCAACATCTACACCATATTCTTCAGAAAGATTGAATTGGCCTTTCTGTGCAGCTAATTTAATTACTTCGCTAACATCCGAGATTGTCTGGAATTGTGCACCTTTAATAGCATCTTTGACAAGACGTACAATATTCTTATCAACCATTTTTTTACGATATTCCATTGGTATAAGATCAATGAAATTTTCTCCTGCAAGAATCGCATCAAAGTTTGATTCATCAAATACCTTCCTATCTCTGCCAGGTAGTCCTATGGATACGCCAGTTATTCCAATTGCTTCAGTATTAATTTGGAGTTTATCGAACCTCTCCTTTTCTTTCATTGCTTCAGCAATCGTTGTTTTATAGGTTTCATAGCCAACTTCTAAAAAGGCACTTATTGCTGGTGCTTGTAATTTAAGATAGTCACTAAATGAGTCCTCTTTGACTAATGATTTGAGTTTTGAATTTATTAGAATGTCAAAAGGAGATTTCTTTACGATAGTTTGTCTTACTGATTCTCTACTAATTACTCTCTTCGTATAAAATCTCTCGAGTGGATTTCTGAATTCAGGTGTATATATTGTACTTTCTAATGCTGGATACTTTATAGGATAGCAATAAGTTCCTAATGCACCAATCACTTCAGAGAAATGTTGAATAGCTCCTCTCTTAGGATGATTTGATGCAAGTGATAAAACATCAGTTTTTTCCTCAAGTATTCCTCGATTGAAACTCGTTAGAACGTATTTTGGACCTATTTCTATGAATGTTCTAGCTCCATGTTTCTCATACATGTCAGTTATTTGTTTTATCCATTCAACAGGAGAGCATACTTGAGCACATAATAAATCGATTATTTCTTTTCTTGTTGTTGGATACAATTCTCCAGTAACATTACTGGAGATTAGTATTAGTGGTTTTTTGTATTTTAATTTCTTTAGTGCTTTTCTGAATTCAACAACTGCTATTTCAACTATTTTAGAATGGAATGCAGCTGAAACAGGCAATGGAATAGCAGGAATACCTTTATCTGTAAAAGCTTTTACAGCTGCTTTAACACCTACAGTAGAACCAGATATTACCGTTTGTTTTGGTGAGTTCTTATTAGCAGCAATAACATATTCATCAATTGTTTTGAGAACTTCATCAACAACTTCATATCCAGCTCCTATTGAAGCCATCGTTCCTTTATCCTTAGATTTGAATTTAGACATAGTTTGTCCACGAGGAACAATAGCAAGGAATCCATCTCTAAGACTAAGGATCCCTGAAGCAACTAAAGCAGCATATTCACCCATGCTATGACCTGCAACAAAATCAGGTTCTATACCAAAGGACTTCAGTAATCTGAAAATAGCAATATTCAAAGTAAAGATTGCTGGTTGAGTGATTTCTGTTTCTTTTAGTTGCGCTACTGCTTCTTCATCAGATTTTCCATTTGTGAAAATTACATCTGATATTGGAAAACCGATAAGTTCTTTTGTAATTTCATCTGCTTCATTGAAAGTCTCTTGAACTATTGTGTATTTTTCAAATAGCTCTTTACCCATGCGAAGATATTGACTTCCTTGTCCAGGGAAAAGAAAAGCTATTTTACCAAGAGAATGATCATCACTGAAGAACATCCCCTTATTCATAAGCAATTTTCGTTTTCTTTTCTCTTTTATACCTTCAACTAAAGTATCTAAGGTTTTTGGTAAATCTTCTAGTGATGAACAAGTTATACTTGCTTTAATTTTCTTAGATAGATTATCTAGTGATTGTACAGTTAAGTTCCTTACACGAAATCCTGTACCATCTGTTTTAAATGTGCTCTGAGGGATTGCACCTTTATAGTCATTTATGGAATCAATTAATTCTTGTTCGGAATTACCTCCAAAGAAGATTGGTTCAATCTCTAGTGAAATGTTCTTACCAATGTAATCTTGCCATTTTGAGGTATCTAGAACCTTCTCAAATTCAGCTGAGGTGCTTAATCCTTGAGCAATATGAGCTCCTGCAAGAATGTTCTGTAATTCCTTAGAACTAATTAGGGTTGGTAAATGACCTCTAGTTTTACCAGGAATGTATTCCTCTATAATTGCATGGTAGTTTGTACCACCAAAACCAAAAGAAGAAATCCCTGCAGCTCTAAAACCAGTTGAGGGTAGCTTCCAATCTTGTTTATTAATATTAACGTAAAATGGTGAAGTCGCCCAATCTATTTTTGGATTAGGTGTCTTAAAATTGATAGAAGGTGGTAGAATTTTATGGTGCAGTGCAAGAGCTGTTTTTATTATTGAAGCAATACCTCCGGCACTCTTCAAGTGACCAATTTGACTTTTAATAGAACCTATAGCAATTGATGCTGGTTTTATGTCTTGAGCCATTTCGTTCAGTACTTGCATTTCAATGACATCACCTACAGTTGTACTTGTACCGTGTGCTTCAACATATTGTATATCAGAGAATGTAAGACCAGCTTGGTCTAGTGCTCTTTCTATTGCAAGTTTTTGTCCGATAGGATTAGGGGCAGTAATTCCTTTTCCTTTCCCGTCAGAAGCAGCTCCAAATCCTCTAAATACAGCGTAAATTTTATTGCCATCTTTAACAGCTTCTGATAAACGTTTTAGAACACAGAAACCTGCTCCTTCGCCCATAACAAATCCGTTTGCTCTAGCATCAAATGGAAAAGATCCTTCTGCAGATATAGCACCTATTTTTGCAAACTTTACAAATGTCGTTGGGTCTAAAGAGCAATCTACACCTCCACAAAGGGCTACATTATATTCTTTATCAAGAAGTCCTTTTACTGCTACATTCAATGCTGCTAAGCTTGATGCACATGCTGCATCAGTAGTCATACTTTTACCGCGAAGATTGAAAACATTAGCGATTCTCCCTGCGATGATGTTCGATAATTCCCCTGGCATAGCATCTTCATTAATTGGTGATAGTTTAGATTCATAATCATCGAATACTTCTTTTCTGATATTTTCCCAAGATTTCTTGTCAATATCCTTGAATGAGGAAGTCTTTTCTATTGAAGCCAAGAATTCAGGTACATAGATCTTTCGAGTACGATCTCCTCTTATCTCATCACCCATCGAATTACCTATGATAACTGCAGTTCTATTATTATCCACACCTTTTTCAAGTAATCCAGAATCACTTAACGCTTCTTTTGCAGCCATTAAAGCTAGTTTCTGGGTTTTACCCATTGTTATTGTAACTTTTGGTGGAATTTTGAATTCTATTGAATTGAACTTAAGATCTTCAATTTCAGCAGCAATTTTTGCATAGGTTTTGTTTGGCATATTTCTATCTTCACTATAGAATAGATTGATATCACCATGCCATCTCTTCTTTGAGATTTCTTTTATGGAATAAACTTTTTTGAGTATATTTTTCCAATATGTTTTGATATTTGGTGCATCAGGAAAAACGCAACCTAAACCAATAACAGCTATTCCTTCACTTTCAAATATATCAGTATTAACTTCTTGATAAGATATATCTGTTGATACTGGATCTATTTTCTTTTCTGGGATTTTTAGCACTTGTTCACTTATTTGTCTCAGCTTTTCAGCTAATTCCATTCCCTTCTTAGTAACTACTTTTTGGGAATTCATAATAAGCTCATCATGCAAATTATCAATCGATCGTATACAACGAAGACTTGTGACAATTTGACCAATTAGATAATTCCCTTTCTTGTGTTGCACTTTTTCATCTACAAACATGAACCTATTTGGTTTGTCGTCTTCACCATCTGGATTCCAGATTTCACCTAATGCAGCTACTCGAGTTGCTCCTAAATTGTCTCGTTCATACTGATGCTTGCGTTCCTTTAAGCTGATACCTTCATGAATTCTATCTAATTCTCTTTTGATGATTTCTCTTGCAAATGGTGTTGGGATAGATCTTGCTCGAGTATTTACTGTTTCACCCATGACCATAGTCTCTTTAGCATTTAATGCTAATTGTTGGTATAGTGGTTGAATTGCACCTGTTTCAACAATTTCTTTTACTAAAATATATGCAGAACCAACCCACATGACACCATTCATTAATTCAGGTAATGAAGAACTAACAACACCAGCTATTGCAGCAGAAAATCTATCACCAATTCCTCCTGCAAATGCAACTGTTACTTTTTTATTGCTATTCTTTATGCTATCTTCTAACTTTGCTAATTGGTGTAAAGATAATTCCCATAAAACAAAACTTGTTAAAACACCTATATGACCACCACATTCCATTCCTTCTAAAATCAAGGAATAAACGTTTGATTCTATAGCTTCAGCGAAGATCAATGGTGATGGTGTATGTAGGAATGTTTCAATATCATAATTCATTATTTCTTTAGCTTGATCAATGGTTCCGGCAGCAACAACGACAAAAGGTGGCTTTAGCTCTTTAATTATTTTCAGATGTTCATCTCGAGCAGTTTTATTAGCTTCAAGACCAATTAATCCACATCCAAATGGTTTTTCACCTAATGCCTTTTTGGTTTCGCTAATTAAAGTTCTGGTTTGATTAGGAAAGAGTGAACCTAAAGCTAAAAATGGTAATGCTCCTGCATTTGATGTCACTTTAGCAAATTTCGGACTTTCAGAAACATTAGCCATTGGTCCTTGGATAAGGGGATATTTTACTCCAAGGGTTTTTGCAATCTCAGTATTTTCTCTAAATGGATAATTCATTATGGCTTCTTTGATTTGCTTCTTTGCTTGCTTAAGCAGACCATTAATTATACCATTAACATCTTTGAATTTTGCAGTCAAAATTCCTGCAAAGGGTATATCCTGACCTATTGGAATCAAACAGTTAGATATATCATCCTTATCAAACATATCTCTTTTAGAAAGAAGAATTTCTTGGAAAACCTTTGTTCGCTCTTTTTTAGTAAGCTCTAATAATTCCTTCTCCTTTTGGACAATTTCACGAACTATTTTTGTTCCTAAACGTGCATAAACTCGATATTTCTTAGAAGTGGATTCACCCAATACCTTTGTATCAGTCGCATCTAATTTGGATAAGAACTCTTTGACTTGATTTGAAAGAGGACTTTCAGGTGTAAGAAATAGTTGAGTGTCCAAAACAATAGCTTTAGCTCCAACAGCAAAAACAGCAGGGGTAGTATAAAGACCAATACCACCTTGGACTATAAAAGGCAATCCAGCATCTGCAAATTGTTGTGCGAGTATGAAAGATGTTTGATCACCAACTCTTCCAGCAGCCTCATTACCTTTAACAATAAATACTTCAGCCCATTTCTTATCATAAGCTTCTTCTAAAGAAATCACTTCAGCTAAAAGAACAATAGATTTAGCTTTAATCTTTTGTAAATCAGTTGAAGTAAGCTTGAAATCCCCAATAACTAGAATCAAAGGAAAAGAATCTTCGTGTTGAGTAAGAACAAGCTTCAATTGTTCTTTAGAAGAAATTCTAATTCCCCATGAGTCGTTTATGTTTTGGGAGCAATTTTGTAATAATTCTTGAATCGTATCATCTTGCAATCGTTCTAAATCAACAAGACCAATACCACCAGATTCAACTACAGACTTAATCAAAGTGACATCAGAAATTCCTTGTGGATTGTAAGCTAATATTGGTTTATGTTTGCTTATGATATTTTCAAAATCATATCTAGAAACCATTTTTTTATCTCCTGTTTATTGATAGTATATACTAATATACGATGAGCTTAAAGGGGTATATTTCCGTGCTTTTTGTTCAATCTTCTTTCTCTTTTTCTGAGTAAAGGCCAGAGAGAAGCAATTAATTTTTGACGTGTTTCACTAGGAAGAATAACGTCATCAATGTAACCTCTTTCTGCTGCTAAGTAAGGATTATTGAATTCTTTAGCAAAGTCATTTTTCAGATTCAATAACATTTCTTCTTTGTCTTCAGCAGCTGCTAAATCTCTTCTGTAAATGATTTGAACTGCACCTTCTGAACCCATAACTGCAATTTCAGCTGTTGGCCATGCAAAATTAATGTCATTTGCAAGATGTTTGGATCCCATTACAATATAGGCTCCTCCATAAGCTTTTCTTGTAATAACTGTTAATTTTGGTACAGTAGCTTCAGCATATGCAAATATGAGCTTTGCTCCATGTTTGATTATGCCATTATGTTCTTGATCTAATCCAGGTAAGAATCCTGGAACATCTACGAAAGTGATAATTGGAATATTAAATGAATCACAGAAGCGTATGAATCTTGCTGCTTTGATTGAAGCATTAATGTCTAAAGCTCCTGCAAGTATACTTGGTTGGTTGGCTACAATGCCAATTGGATGACCATTTAGTCTTCCAAAACCAATTATGATATTTTGAGCCCATTTCTTTTGAAGCTCTAGGAAGTTTCCTTTATCTACAATGCGTAGAATTACTTCTCTCATATCATAGGGTTCTTGGGGGTCATCTGGTATGATATCATTTAACATTTTAAATTCGTATCCATTAATGGTTGAAGTGTCCTTTAATGGAGGATCTTCCAAATTATTAGAAGGAAGATAGGAGAGGAGCACTTTTATGAGCTCAATAGATTCAATTTCATCAGAGCCAACCAGGTGAGAAATTCCAGAATTAGTGCTGTGTGTGGAAGCACCACCAAGCTCTTCAAATGATGTCTCCTCTCCTGTAACAGCTTTTACGACTACGGGACCAGTGACAAACATATAAGAAGTATCTTCTGTCATAACAATAAAATCTGTAAGCGCAGGTGAATAAACAGCTCCTCCAGCAGAAGGACCTACAATGCAAGAAATTTGAGGAACAATACCAGAAGCACGAACATTTCGAATGAAAATATCACCATAACCTGCTAGTGAACTTGCACCTTCTTGAATTCTTGCACCACCAGAATCATTAAACCCGATTATTGGGGCACCATTTTGCACTGCTTGATCCATTAATTGAGTTATTTTCTTAGCATGAGCCTCACCAAGACTTCCACCTAGAATTGTGAAATCTTGACTGTAAACATAAACTAATTTGCCATTTACTTGACCGAAACCAGTAATAACACCATCAGTGTAGAATTTCTTCTTGTCCAATCCAAAATTGCTGTTTTTATGTCTAACAAACATATTGGTTTCAACAAATGAGCCTGGATCTAGTAGAAGTTCAATTCTTTGACGTGCAGTTAATTTGCCCTTCTCTAACTGCTTTTGAATTGCTTTTTCTCCACCACTTTGTAGAGCTACTTCTCTTTTCTCCAATAATTCCTCAGCCTTCTGCTGAGTTTTGCCTTTTTTGAGTAAAAGTTCTCTATTTTCAGTAAGCTCTGAGTTCATATTCATTTCATAAATCTCCTGTTTCAGTAAACGGTTGCCAAGCCGCATTTAGAAACGGAACTATGATAATCATATATGTATCTTTTTTTTACTGTAAAAGTCTCTACAGCAAAATTCCTCCTTTGAAATGGTTTTACAGTAAAAAGGCGTTAGTGATATATAAGACTGTAAAAGTTGCATTGTTATCATGTTCAATACTCTGTTAGTAGCAAACAGAGGTGAAATTGCAGTAAGAATCATCCGAGCAGCTCGTGAGCTCGTTATCAAAACCTTCGCAATTTATTCCCCTGTTGATCGAAATGCACTTCACGTGAAGCTCGCTGATGAATCTTTTGAGCTAGTTGAAGATGGGGAAACTCCAGGATATCTAGATATTGATCAGATTGCAGCTATTTGCAAGCGCGAAGAAGTAGAAAGTGTTCACCCAGGATATGGATTTCTGTCTGAAAGTGAGATTTTTGCTCAAAGATTGTTAGATGAAGGAATTACATTTATTGGACCCGCACCTGAAGTTATTGAACTTCTTGGAAATAAAGTCAAGTCAAGGGAAAAGGCAATAGAAGTTGGATTATCCGTTCCACCTGGTTCTGATATTATCTCAAATTATAAAGAAGGAATTAGAGAAGCTGAAAAAATCGGTTATCCAGTATTAGTTAAGGCTGTTTTTGGTGGAGGAGGTATGGGAATTCAGGTTGCTCTTAATAAAAAGGATTTGAAAAACGCACTTAGAAATGCTAGTGCTCAAGCTAAATTAGCATTTGGACGCAGTAGTGTTTTCCTAGAGAAATTTATTGAGCAACCAAGGCATATTGAGTTTCAAATCTTAGCTGATAATTTTGGAAATGTTGTTCATTTAGGTGAAAGAGAGTGCTCAATACAACGTAGAAATCAGAAATTGTTAGAAGAATCACCATCAACAGCTATTACAAATGCAGAGAGAAAGGAAATTGGTGCATTAGTTTGTAAACTAGCAAAAACTCTTGGTTACAAAAATGCTGGTACAATAGAATTCCTCTACAAAAATAATCAGGTTATGTTTAATGAAATAAATCCAAGAATTCAAGTTGAGCACCCTGTAACTGAAATGTTAACTGGAAAGGATATTGTTAAAGAGCAAATTAAGATTGCTCAAGGTGCTGAATTGTCGTTTAAACAGTCTGATATTAAATTTAGGGGACATGCAATAGAATTACGAATCAATGCAGAAGATCCTCTTATGAATTTTCAACCAACACCCGGTATGGTTTCCAGATTTGTTGCACCAGGTGGTCCTCAAGTACGATTTGATACTTCAATCTATGAAGGATTCACAATACCAGATTGCTATGATTCACTAATTGGAAAATTAATAGTAGCAGATGAATCTAGAGAAGAAGCTATTCGACGAGCACAAAATGCTTTGAAAGAATTAGTTATTATTGGGTTTCCTACAAATATCTCTTTCTTCGAGCAATTATTTGAAGATGCTAATTTCCAAATGGGTGATATTAGTATAAATTTCATTCAAGATAGAAAAATACTCGAGAAACTTGAGAAAAACGTTTGCACAATTGCATCAGCACTATTTGCTGTTGGATTAAAGAAAAGCAAACTCAGTCTTCCATCTACATCAGATAATTGGCGAATGAAAAGTAAGATGGATGCTATAGGGAGGGACTAAATCATGGAGAAAAAGTACAAGATTCGCATTCATGGTTCTGAATTTGATTTAGAACAATCTCCAAATGGCATCAAGATTAATGATTATCAATTCAAGCCCGAAGTATTCTATAATGGCAGATTTTACAGAGTATTAGTAAATGGTAGAGTGCTAAGGATTGAATTTAAGGAAAATACTGTTTTTCTAAATGGAAAAGAAATTGATTTTGATTTCAAACCAGCTCCTCAAATAATGAGTCGAAAAAATATCAAGCACAAAAAAGGAACAGATATCAAAGCAGCGATAGCAGGAAAAATCGTGGAAATAAAGGTTCAAGCTGGAGAGAAAGTCAAAGATCAACAATGTCTTCTAGTATTAGAATCGATGAAAATGAGAAATGAGATTTTATCACCAATTGATGGAATTATAGAAAGAATAGCAGTAGGTATAGGTGATCAAGTTTCTTCCAAACAATTGCTCATGAAGATTAAGATTGGTTAAATTGTATATTATAACAGGAGATATAGTCAATTAATGATAAAGGAAAAAGTGACAATTCAATATTATAATAGTACCATAAGTGGCATGTTTTTTTTCCCAAACAATGGTATGGATAGATATCCCGCAGTTTGTAAAGCTCATGGGTTAGTTTCAAACAAATTTGAAAAGGAAGAAGAAATAGCAACTATGTTAACAGATGAAGGAATTGCATATTTTGCATTTCATTTCACTGGTTTCTATGATAGCACAGGAGTAAATTCAATACAAACTTCACTCGCGAATCTAGATATTGTAATTAATTATTTGACAAATCATACCAAAGTTAATCCACTAAGAATTGGTATTCTTGGAGTAAGCTTAGGTGGCGCAATTGCAGCTTGTCATGTTTCTAGAGATCAAAGAGTTTCTGCTTTAGCTTTACTTGCTCCACTTTTTGATTTTGAATTTATGGTCAATTACCCAGAATTTGATGCGATGTGGGAGGGATTAGCTCTAACTGGTTTAGTTCGTTTGCCAACAACAGGTATTAAAGAAAAATTGGTCAATGATATTAAGGGAAACAACCCACTTAATTGTATAAGCAAAATCGCACCAAGACCTTTAATGATACTTGCTGGTGCTAAAGATGATTTCATGCCAATCAATGGTATAAGAAAACTCTACCAGAAAGCACAATTACCAAAAAGATTCGAAATCATTGGAAATGCTGACCATAATTTAACGAATTGCCTAGCACGTTATGAAACTTTTAGCTTGATTAGAAGATTCTTTGTTGAGCATTTACTAAAAGAAGCATTATATGTTAACTTAATTCCAGATAAAGTAAGCGTGATTTAGTTCATGCTTTTCTTATCTGTTCAATTTCACCAATTGAGATTTTGTGCTCTCCGTCTGTGGTTTTAATTATCAGTTCACCATTAGATGTTAAGCCTACTTCAATCCCCTCAATTATTTGATTAGCAGTTTTGACTGTTATATTTGAATTATATGTATGGGATCTTTTTACCCAATTATCTGATAGATCTAGGGTTACTCCGATTTCTAAATCATCAATGATTTGATCATATACACTGATAAGTAAATCTAAAATTTTCTCAATTGGATGCTCTTTCTGTGTTTCACAATTAATTGATGTAGCTATCTTTCTTACTTCATCTGGTAGACAGTCTAATTTGACATTAACATTTATCCCAATTCCTAAAACTAAATAGTGCAGAAATTCATCTTGGGAACTTATATCAACAAGTATTCCGCCCACTTTTTTACCATTGAGTATTAAATCATTTGGCCATTTTACTTTGATTGGAATCTGGATAAATTCTTCCAAAACCTTACTTAGAGCTAAACCAATTCTAACTGAAAATCCTTGAAAGAATTCTAAAGGAATAGACCTATGTGTGATTATAGACATCCACAATCCTCCTTTGGGTGATGACCAATCTCTATCCAGTCTTCCAATTCCTCCAGTCTGTGTTTCTGAAATTAGAATCATTCCATCTGTTGCTTTACCTTCTTTAATGTATAAATGAGCTTGTTTCTGAGTTGATTCTATGTCTTGAAATTTTGTGATTCTAGATCGTGAGGTTTTCATTATGTGCACCTTAAAGGCTAATTCCTAGTTTTTGCTTATACTATAACAAATTATATCTATTCCGATAGTGAAAAGATGAGTAAATTTATTATTGAGTCCCTAAAACATCTCCTAATATCAAAAATTAATTAACATCAAATCAGCGTCGTTAAATTAGTAAGTGTTTCGAGCAAACTTGGAGAAGATAAGTAATGCCTAAGGAAGAAATTAAAAAATACCAATTAAAAAGACCACTAACTGTAAAACAAGTGTTAGTTGATCTTTACAAGTGTAAAGCAGATATCAATGATGAAACTGCTTTGCTAACTCTAGTAACGGAAGCTGCAAAAAAAGCTGGTGCACATGTCTTGCAAGCATCAGTTCATAGGTTTTCTCCATTGGGTTGCAGTGTTGTAGTAATATTAAAAGAAACACACATCTCAATTCATACCTGGCCTGAATTTGGATTTGCTGCTTTAGATATCTTCCTTTGTGGAGAATCATTAGATCCATTTGTTGCTTGGGAACACATTAAAGAATATTTACAGCCCGAGTCTTTTGAACTAAAAGAATTACCTCGAGTGATTAAATAATAGTTGGTAATAAAATGTCAATCTATAGAAAATCAGGATTTAAAAAAGATGGAAATACAATTCTTCAAGAAGTTGCTTCGAAATCCCAGCTAAAAGAAGGTAAAGATGCTGTTAGAGGTGTTTTAAGAGAGATTTATCGCTTTGGAACAATTGGAACTAAAAGCTTAGCTCGAAAGCTATTTCTACCAATTCCAACTGTTGCAGCAATTAGAAAAGAATTGGAAAAGATTGGTTTCATTGAACGCTTAAAAAAGGGAGCAATTCTAACTGAGCTTGGAGTAGATTTTGTAAATTTAGAATTACAAATAAACTATTTTCAAAACTTGCTTTGTAAAGAATGTGATGGAACTACTATTGAGTTACCAGATGATGCAGACAGTATCATTCCCAAGTTAAGAGATTTTACTGATTTACGTCCTACTCCACAAACAGAAATTGATCAAGCTTTTGGAAAACCTATTACAGCTTTATGTCGAGCATTATTAATGCTTCAAAATGATGATTTGGAAGGTAGAGAGGTTCTATTGTTAGGTGATGATGATTTTACATCTTTAGCTATAGCATTACTTGGAACCTTAACTAAAATTACAGTAATAGATATCGATAAGCGGTTATTAGATGTTATAAGCCAAATCGCTAAGGAAAATAATTTTGATATTGTTTGTATCCATGCTGATTTACGAAAACCAATTTCAAACAAGCTTGTAGGTAAGTTCGATACTGTATTAACAGATCCACCATACACAATTTCAGGTTTGAAATTGTTCCTCTCAAGATGTTTGCAAGCATTAAAGCCAGAATTAGGTCGTAAAGTATACCTTGCTTATGCACACAGAGCTCCTAACGATTTATTAGATGTTCAAAAAGTGATTCAAGAACATGGGTTAGTGATTCAACAAATGCTACCAGGATTCAATTTGTACGAGGGGGCTGAAATGCATGGAAATACTACATTCATCGCAAAATTATTGACTACTGATTTATCTAAAGCTCAAATTATAGATGAATTTTATGAGAAAATATATACAGGTGAATTCTCACCCACTTTGCGAATTTACAAATGCTCAAAAAATCATGAAATACAAATTGGTAAAAATGAGAAAATCAAAACCATTGAAGAATTAAAAGAAATGGGTTGTCCTGTTTGTGGTTCAAAAGATAAATTTCTTAGGATAAAAAGAGAAAAAATTTAGCTATTTTTTGTCTAATTAACACATCTTTCTATATAAATAGACGTTTTTCTATTGGAAGTGAACCCGAGTTAAGCAAAGACCACTTTTTTTGCAACAGTAGTAAGCTTTATATTTCACATTTGTAAAATACTCACTTGCCTCTTGACCGAAAAAAGAAATCTCTTTTTTTCTCTCATGGTCGAGGGGCCTCCCTCCCCCTATTTTTCGAGGTTTTTTATCAGAAATTTAGTATTCAACGTATTGAATTCTTGGGAGAGAGTTTTGAGGATATCGAGAAAGCATTACTCCTTGCGAACTTATAGAAGAAATATCTACTACTTTGGAAACTCTTGGATTCATGCTTTCAACAAGTGTTGCCAATTGATTTAGATTGTGAACTAAACCGCTCATCAAAGAGTATCTTAAAATACTTGAAGGTGTGAGCGCCTCATAGATTGGTATTGATAGCTTTTTAGAAATTTCATTTCTGAATTCACTAAAGGTCCCATCTGTCATCGTTCTATTATGTGAATCTCTATATATTCTACGAATGACTGCTGGAGGTACACCCTTGAAAGCAAAAGTATACAAATGGGATGTAGTTGGATCATAATATAATTCGTGAATAACACCAATTAATTGTCTATCAGGAGTAAGAACTCTTCTTCCTAATAAATTAACATTTTCAGCTAAAGTTAAAATTTGAGCATTATCATTAACTAATGCTTCACTTGTTTTTACAGTTACTGCTCCACTTCCAACAGAAGCAAAATAGGAATTTATTAACTTGAAAAGATCAACCCCAACTTTATTGTCAACAGCGAATCTTATCAGATGTTGTGGGAGTAGAGAATCAACATCAGAAACATTGTATTTGTCCTTTATTAGTTTCTTAAGACGGTCTTCAATTACCTTTGGATTCGTTGATGATCTCAATCGAGAAGGACCTGTTACTGCTATATCTCGAATGATTGCTAAAGAGGGTCTATCTGTAGCAATAACAGCAAAATTACCACCAACTAAACTAATTTCTCCCATTAATTTACCAATTTTGATTCTTTTCCATTTTACCCAAATAGTTCTATCAGGAGGTGGTATAACTCCAGAAGCAGAGGGTTCAGGTTTTACTTTTTGTGGAACTTCTTTGCTTAGAGGTTTAATCTCAGCTTTAACAACTGGTGGAGGTAGTAGCAGGTCAGCATCAGTAGGTCTTACCCAAACATCTTTATCAAAGTCAACATCAACTAACTTGGACATTTCCTTTGCCACATAAGTAATATCTTTTTTATTTTTCTCAAGTTTTTTCAACTCATCAGTTATTGTTTTCGATTTTGTTACTGCTGCATCTACTTTTACCTCTTCAATTCTCTCAACGAGTCCAATATTCATTTCTTGTATAATACTTAGAGAATCAGGAATGCCCTTTAGAAAGATTTGTTTTTGATCTTCAAGCTTCATAACTAAAATTTCATATTCTTTCTTCTTAGTTAGATATACATTCTCAGAAACATTTCCTTTAGCTAACAATTCATCTAGTTTTGAAAATCTTCCTCTAATTTTTCTCTGCTCTTTTTCTAGAGCAAGTATTCTCTCGAGTAATTGCTTAACTGAATTCCTTATAGTTTCTGGATCAGGTGCTATTGCTTCTAAAGTTACAAAACCATCTCTTATAGTTGATTTATCTTCAGCAATTTCATAGGCATGTGTATATTTTTTGATCAATGAATCATATAATTCGATATCAATGTCTCTGTTCTTCTTTCGTTCTTCTAAAGAACTAATAAGAGCAGCAAGATACCTTTTATCTAAATTATCATATTTGATATTCTTGGGCAATTGAATAAATCCTCTTCCTAGTCAGTTGTTATTTGTTAGTTACTAATTCAATATAATTCTAACTCAGTAAATAATTAATGTACTGATATTAGAAAAAGGTTCGGAATTGATTATATAATTATTCATAGTGTAGAATTCTTTATTTATAATATTAAAAGGATAAGCTATGTAAAAAGATCTTGTGAGACTTCAATGATGAAGAACATTATTCTAGCATCAGCATCACCTCGTAGGCATGAATTATTAGATCTACTTAGTATTAAACACGAAGTAATTCCCTGTTTGGAAGAAGAGAAGAATTTCAATAGCGCAAAGAAGAAAGAAACATTTGGAGATAAACAAAATACAACTATTGAAGAAAAAGTTCTACAAGTTGCATACCAAAAAGTTTCATGTGTTGGAAAGTCCCTTCCACTTGAAAAAAAGAGCAACTCATTAATTATTGGTGCTGATACAATTGTTGTTATAGATGATGAAATTATAGGCAAACCAACCGATAAAGCTGATGCAATAAATATGTTGAAAAAAATCTTAGGTAAAACACATGAAGTTTATACTGGTATATGCATCTATGATTCTCACAAAGATAAAATACTAACTGCAGTTGAGAGAACATTGGTCAGCATGATAGAATGGTCAGAAGAAAAGATTATTGCTTATATTGATGCAGAGAGCGTCCTTGATAAAGCAGGTGCTTATGCGATTCAAGGGAAGGGAGCAGCTTTGATCGATAAAATTGAAGGGTGTTACTATAATGTGATGGGATTACCACTAAGTAGACTTGTCACAATGCTAGATAAATTAGAATATAATTATTTAATAAACAAAAAAAACATGAAATCCTATTAGAAATAAGGCATTTGGAATTTAAGGAAAAATATTTTATAGAGAATTATTTGTGAACAAATAAAATAGAATTGAAGTTTAAAGAAAGCTTTTTAATTCCAAGTAAAAAGGAAATATTTGGAAAAGTAGACAATTAGACGAGGACTAAAATTGAATAAACAAAAAATATCTACACTGTTCATAATATTCACAGTAGTACTAATTGCAACAATACAAAATTATGATTTAGAGACTACACAAGCTGTAACAACCCCAGTTAAAACTGGTGATAGCCCAAGTATAAATAATATTGCAATTAATGTTACCAAGAAGATTTCCGATATAGATCGTCCAACTCCCGTAGAATTTTTTGAAACAAATATCAATAACAGTTTTTCAGTTACAATTGTAATTACTAATAATGCAGCCTTTACAATCTATAATATAGGATTAATGAGTAATGAATCAGATGTAAGTGAAATGAATCCAAGTTATAGAGATGAATGGTTCACATTTAGCAGAAGTCCAAATCAAAATTGGTCATCTATTGATCCAGACAATTCAGAAAGTATAACCTATACTTTAACTCCTCATCATGAAGAAAGGTATCTCTTTGTAGGTTCATACGTCTACTTTGATTGGGGAAACAGCACAGATGATTACAGTCAATCAAATAATATAGAATTTTATGTCTACAAGGACTTGGATACAGTAAGAGTTGAAAAGTCGTTTTTTGTAAATGAAACAAATGGCGGTTTAGGTATTGAAACAACCAATGCAAGAGTTAAAGTTGATGGTAATTTTACGATTATAATTAAAATAACTAATTTCTATCTTTCATGGATTAATATTACAACAACAGATGCTTTGCCAGGTTCTTCTGAAGATTTCTTTGTATACAATACTACGTACATGAGTAGTGAAGCAGGACACATGAAAATTAACGATACGCATACATTTAGCTACCAGGTTCAAGCACTAAGAAATGAGACATTTGTAATACCAAGCTGTACAGTTAATTTTATTGGAATTAATGAAACATTATCAGATAATACTGAAATATCCAACGCATCAAAGATATTGGTTTACTATCCAATCTATGAAGGCGATGATTGGAATTTCAAGATACCAAAGATAAGTATTTCAAAATATTTCCTTTATCCAAGTGAAAATGGGACTTTAATCAAGCGTACAGAACTAAATATTTTGAATAACACAGTAGATCCCATAACAATTGAAATCAATATTACAAATCATGGACTAGTAGCTGCTTTTAACCTTACTTTAGAAGAACAGGTCTATAGTGACTGGACTTTTGATACAAAGGGTGTCGAAATTTGGCGCATCAACAATCTGACAGAAGGAGAATCAATGATTTTCAACTATACAATCTTACCATTGATTAATGGTGATTTCTTTATAGAACCAACATTAGTAACTTATGATTACTTTGATCAGAAGTTCCTAATTCCTGTTCAAGAAAACATTTTACATTCGAATTTACTAGAGATTACTATTGAACCATTTATTCTTGAGGAACCAAAAGCAACCCAATGGTGGATAACAATTGGAGTTAGTATAGGAATAGTTCTATTAGCAGTAATTCCTACAATAATCACATTTGTAACTTATAGAAAACGAAGAAAAACACAAAAGGGTATGTAAATTAATCATCCCTTTTCATTGCATTTTTTTATTTTAATTGAAAGATAGAGGGTTATTTTTGGGCATTTTATTACAAATATTAATTAAATAAATCGTTTCAAAATAACTTTAATAAGTAGTAATTTATATTTCAGTAAGAGTGATGAGTAGTATGGTTAAAGAAAGAAGACTTAGAATTTTACATGATGAAACTGCAAAAGAAGGTGAATTAATAGTTCATACTGATCTAAAAGATGAATTGGATATGAAAACAAAAGCTGAAATCGTTGTAGCTAAAAGAAGATTTACATTCAGAGTTAAAGCTCTAAAAACAGTTGAAGAAGATAAAATCTATGGAAATCCTGAAGAATTACTTACTATGGGGATCCAAGATAATTCAATTGCAACAATACGTGCACCTATTGAGTAATCTTACTCTTTTAATATTGGAGAAATACTGGTAGTTTACCAGGTTTCCTGAGGTTTATTTGAATAATTTTTCAGCAAGCAATTTTAGTTGTTCAATTCCTCTAATTTCTTGTGGAACCATCGGAATCTCTATCAGGTCATATTTTCCGAAATATTGTTTTAGTGTCATCATTGTTTTTTCTTGAATTTCAAACCTTTTTGCACAGAATTTACAATCTTTGCTTGGAGGAATTAATTGATTAATTATCATATGTTCTACAGGGATGCTATATTCTGTTAATGTAACTACTAATCTCTCAGTTTCATAAAGCGCTATAAGGGTTGGAATTGTTACTGGAATAAATTCTGTTTTTGTATCATCTGCTAGTTCGATACGGGCTTTGGTAATGACTTTCTTCAAAGATTCCAACATCTCTAAGGAATTATCTTCTTTGTCTTTAGAACCCCCTCCAAATAAACCTTTAATGCTCTTGAAAAGATTACCAAAACGTAATCTCATTTTAATTATTTTTCCAACGAAACTATCAAGATAGTCTGGCAATGAAAGCAATCTTAATGTGTGACCTGTTGGTGCAGTATCAAAAACAACTACATCATAACCACTACTCTCAATAAGCTCGAGTAATTTTCCAAAAGCAAATGCTTCATCTGAACCAGGTGGAATTGAATCTGTTCCAAAAAGGTCAGAACTCATTCCTAAGGCATCTTTCATATTGAAACCTAATGGTGAAGATGATGAACCATCTATACTTTCTGAATCAACATTTAAAACAACATTTTCTTCGCTAGGTCCTCCAAAACCAGGCATACCACCACTAGGCATACCCATTGCACTTAATTCTCGAAATTGTTCGTATCCTTTTTCAGCTTCAAGCTCCATACCAAATAAATTCCCGTCTACTCCATCAATTGGAACTGGATCTCCACCGGAAAGATCTTGATCAAAGCAATCTGAAATAGAGTGTGCTGGGTCAGTACTTACAATTAACACTCTATCAAAGTGTTTGGTTAACTCAATACCAATTGCAGAAGCGGATATCGTTTTTCCAACCCCACCTTTACCACCCAAGAACAAATATCTCAAATCTTTTTTAGCAATTAATGATTTCAAAGTCATTGAAAGTTCACATCTGTTTTTTTTTCAAGAATTACTATGTGCTCTATAAAACTTTTGTTTTTCATTTATATAATTGTTTAAATTACTCAAACAGCTGATTTCAGATAAACATGAGTAACCCATGAATGTTTATATCAATCGATTTAATTAGCCTCTTATAGTAAGAGATTTAACTTAAATCATATAAGAAATTATATTCAGTGGAGAACAAAAGATGACTGAAACAATCGAAGTAAGTGAAGAAACTACATTAGAGGATACAACATCAAGGAGAGATTCAAAAGATTTTACATGGACAAAAGATCGAATCGTCTTAGCAATAATATTCACAATTATAGTATTAGTTTCAGTAGCTCTACTAGTGTTAATAATTTGGGATAAAACATTTCTGTTTTCTATTGTTCGAGATTATTTTATAGCACCCATTCTAACACTTCACATTGCTTTACGGGTATTTATTTTCATTTGTATAATGGTACTACAAAGCTTACTGGTTCCAATTCCATCGGAGTTAATACTACTAACAGGTGGAATGTTATTCGGTTTAGGTTGGGGAAGTTTTATTGGAGTTGTGGGGTCAACGTTTAGTGCTGCTGTTACCTTTTATTTATCCAAAAGAGGTGGAAGAGCAATAGTTGATGCTGCAGGGAAGAAATCAGGAATAATAGACAGAACCATATATATTTTTGATGAATGGATAAAACGATGGGGATTATGGGCAATAATTGTAGGTCGTGCTGTTCCAGTAATTATGTTTGATCCAATTAGCTATGCAGCAGGTTTGTCTAAAGTAAAAGACACACATTATTTCCTAGCAACATTCATAGGATCAATACCACGAGCTATTTTCTATGCTTTCTTTGGTGTACAATTACTAGGCAATAATCCACCAGAATATATTTTGGAATTGACCCAAGGGCAAATTGATGAGATATCCAATCAATTTAATCTTTATTTCTTCATTATATTTGGAATTTTAATTGTGATGTTTATTATTTCAAATGTTATTTACTATGTTCAAGAACGTAAGAAAAAACAAGAGATAGACGAAGAAGAAACAGATGAAGATTTTTCAAAAGAAAGTGAAACACAAGAGCTTGAAGAAAATAATATGAAAGAATCTGAAACGCGGAATGATGAATAGAAAATAGATATGATGAATTTACTCAAATTAAGTTCATTAAACATGAAATTTCATCATTTCATTTAGAATACTTTTTATGACTATTGGAGCAACTAATAATTAAATCTTGAAGTTAGTGATTTATCAATGAGTGAAATTAGAGAATTAGCACAAAAAGTCATACGAGATTTTGATAATGAATCTTGCTATGTAATATTAACCTCTGCAGCTATGATATCATATTTAGAAGAACCAATTAACCGTGCTAGATTTTTCAATTATAATAAGGAGCTTGAGTTATATTTTGATTCCAAGGATTTGAATCGATTCAGTCGTGTTAAAGATTTAACCAAGAGAATACAATCAAGAATCAAAGCTAAATCGTTAACTGGTTTTGAAAGATATCTTAAATCTTTTCGAGAAAATAAAGTAATGATACGTGAGAAGGAAGGACCTTCAGAAGGAATGGCTTGGAAGGGATTTGGTGGCGTTCATTCACATTATGACCTTACACCATTAGGAAAAGCTCTATTAGTATTTCATTCAACTTTGCGATCACCTGGTTTAAATTTGCATAAACTACCTTTTAGTGAGGATTGGGACCAATTTCTGGAAAGTGAAATTAATCATATAATACAAAGTGTTGCATCAGACAAACTAAGGGTAAAATACACAGATAATTGCTTTTTTGCTAAAAGAATAGAAGCCAGCTATATCACTCAGATTATTTTTGAATTCATTGCTGGAGCATCTCAGAAAATAACAAAAGATGAAATAAGAAATTTTATTTTTGATAAAGCAGGTGAAATACATATTGGTGAAATTCCAGGGTCAATTGAACGGTTAAAACCATTACTAAAGATTTCAGACACAACTGTTAGTTTGAATGCTAGAGGTAGATTTGCAAGCATAGGTTACGCAAATCTAATTGTCGAAACAGCATTAACATTGGATGATACAGAAATTGTTCATTATATGATTTCTGCAAAAAACTTGGTAGAAGGTTCAAAAAAGATTCTTGAGAACTACGTATTTAATTTCTAAAACCTAACCCCAAGCTGGATCGCCAATAGCAAATATAATTGGGTTTAATGAAGCATCAGATCTTTCACCATAATACATTCTAAGTGAAAAGCTTGTTTGTTTAAAGCAAAGTTCATCCATAGCTTTTATTCCCCACTTGCTGTTTTCTAAAAGACCAATTGAAATCACCTTAAAATCATCTAAATCCTTTACAGTTAATATTGCAGCTTTTATCAAATTGATTGTAGATTGATAAGAATCACTAATGCCTGCTTTTAGTTTTAGATTACCATTTTGAAACGTTCCAAATAGATATCCTGCAAGGTAATCTTCAGTATCTCGAGTAATAAAGGCATATTCAGGAAATTCTTCAAATAAAGAAAGCAAGAAATCTTCACGATTCCCACCAAATAATTCTTTATCTGCTTCAAAAATCTGTGATAAATCATCTTCTTTAGTATTAAATACAGGAAATTGCTGTTCTACTGAATTCAGTTTATCTAGTAGTTTTTGAATATCTTCTTGAGAATTTATCTCATACTTAAATCGTAAAGAATTTATCTCAAAAGTAAACCCAGCTCTTTTGTAAAGTGATTTTGCTTTTTCAACAGCATCTAATTTGATGGTTCGACAACCTTTGAATTTTAAGAGATTAATTGCTTCAATCATTAATTCTTGTCCTAAACCCATGTTTCGAAATTCGGGTAATGTTACAACATGACCTATAAAACCAACATTTCCATAAGAAACAGCTAATGTGATTCCAACCATGAAGCCTTCTTCACGATTTATAAGTGTGAAATACTTATTGTTCTTATTCCTAAGAGCACGTCTAATATCAGCTTCTGTTTCTCCCCAGTCTGTTACATCAATTACTTTGATAACACTTGCTAAATCTTCAATAGTTGGTTGGTAAAAATCTAAGTTTTCAATCATGTTATCATCACATACAGAAAACGAATTAGTATCTTTATATTTGTAGAGATTGGATTGTGATAAAACTTCTAGCTATCTCAGTAATCTCTTTATGAAGTAATTTACATGACTTTCAAAACTAAATTCTTCTTCAACAGTTACCCTAGCAGCTTGTCCCAAGTCGTTTCGTAAATTTTTATTTACATATAATCCTGAAATCCAACGAACATATTCAGTTTGATTATCTAGTGGAATTAATAACCCATTTTTTGTATTCTTGATTATTTCATTTATTCCCAGGAGGTCAGATGCAAGGCAAGGTAATGAGCAGCTCATTGCTTCTAGGAGAGATAAACCTAATGCCTCTCTTCTTGATGGTAAGATGAAGCAATTTGCGCTTGAATAAATATCAGCAAGCTTCTCATCAGAATCCACAACAGCGAAATGAAAGCGATGGTCTAGATTTTCATTTTTGATTTGTTCTCCAAATTCCTTTCGATACTTCCCATCTCCAATGAATAAAAAGTGGATAGTCAGAAATGCCTTATCTCGATCTATTAGCTTCTTGTAAATTTCAGGAAGAATATCTAAACCCTTTTCCTTTATGATTCTACCAGTATAAAGAATAACAAAAGCATCGTCAGAAATGTTAAATTTCTCACGAATTTTAAAGCTTGGTGAATCCTTCTTTTTGAAAACCTCTGTATCTACTCCCAAATATTTTACTTTTGAATTAATACCTGATTTGAACATGTGATTTTGAACAGATTTACTTACCGATAAAATTCCTTTGAAATGATTTTGAAATGACCTTAATGCTTCATATAAATTCGATTCCGTTCCATCTGGCATGATTAATTTGAATGATGGACTATGACTCCAAAAATAAAAAGGTGTAAGTGATCTGAAATTCAATACTTGTTTTAGAAAATACAAAGCATATGGAGAAACAAAATAAGAATTATGAAAATGAATAGCTTTAGGTTTATGTTTAGTTATAAAATCTTTTAATTCATTTGCGAGTTTTGTAGCGGTAGTTTCGATATCATCTTTTTGAAATAACCTTTCAACATTCGAAATCCTTTCTTCTTCAGATAGTAAATTGAATTCTTTTGTTCTATCTACTAGATCTCCACAGAAAAATCGAATGATGTCTATCCCATCTATTATTTCTTTGTTTGAAGAATCATCTTTTGTAATTTGAGTAAGAATTACTGGTTGATATCCTTTTGATTTCAGAGCTTTTGTAATCCTTCTTAGATAGGATTTAACTCCACCTATATCATTTTGTGAAAAGCGGTCGACAAAGAATGCTATTATTGTTTTGATCCTCCATAAAGAAATTAATGTTTTAGTTTGCTTCCTTCTTTACTAAGCAAGTAATTAAATAATTTTGTAGTAACTAATAAAATAGATTATCCTATAAGTAATATTCGATATGGATTGTTATAATTTTAAATCTATTTGAAGAAAATTGAAATAATTATAATCGTAATAAAAAATAGATGAAAGAAGGATTGTATGTAATGAAAACCCATAAAGTATTTTTAACAAGAAAAATACCTCAAAGTGCAATTGATTACTTGAAGAAACACAATATTGATTTAGAATTGAACGAAGAGGACAGAGTTTTAACTAAAGATGAAATCTTGAGGGGTGTTAAAGGAAAAGATGGATTGATTTGTTTACTAACTGATACAATTGATGCTGAAATTATGGAAGCAGCAGGTGATAGTCTCAAAATTATTGCTACTTATGCTGTTGGTTATAACAATATTGATGTTGTAGCAGCAACTAAACGAAAGTTACCAGTTACCAACACACCTGGAGTTTTAACTGATACAACAGCAGATTTGGCTTTTGCATTATTAATGTCAATATCTCGAAAAATTGTTGAAAGTGATAAATTTACTAGAGCAGGAGAGTTCAAGGGATGGGGACCACTTCTACAATTAGGTAATGATATCTATCAGAAAACCATAGGAATTGTGGGTTGTGGTAGAATAGGTTCTGCTGTAGCAGAGCGAGCAGCTAAAGGTTTTCAAATGAAAGTTTTGTATAGCGATACAAGAAGACATGAAGAATTGGAAAAGAAATTAAATATGGAATATTGTTCTTTGGAGAAACTACTCAAGGAATCAGACTATATTTCAATACACGTTCCACTGACTGATAAGACAAAACATCTTATTGGTGAAAAAGAGCTTTTGATGATGAAACCTTCAACTTATTTAATCAATACTTCTAGAGGAGCTGTTATTGATGAGCAAGCACTTGTGAGGGTTTTGAAAGATAAGCATATTGCTGGAGCAGCTTTAGATGTATATGAGCATGAACCAGCTTTAGCTCCGGGATTAGCAGAATTAGATAATATTATAATAACAGCCCATATTGGTAGTGCAACTATTGAAACAAGAACAAAAATGGGTATGATAGCTGTAGAGAATCTTCTAGCAGGATTAGCTGGAAAAGTTCCGCCAAATTGTGTAAATCCAGAAATTTACGAGTAAAAAAATGGATTGCGATTTAATTTATAAAAAAGAAAAGTTAATATATCCATTCAATAGTCATTAGAAAAAGCTAATAAATAAAAAAAACTAACAGTCAACAAAAGCAATAGTGATTACTTACAGGAGTAATAAAAAACATGGCTAAAGCATATGTACTAATTAACTCGGAAATTGGTGGAGAACAAGAAGTAGTAAATCAACTAAAAGCGATGAAAGAAGTCGTAGAAGTAAGTGTAGTCTATGGGGTATATGATGTAATTGTTAAATTAGAAGCAGATACGATGGAAGTATTAAAAGAATTAATTACATCTAAAGTACGCCACTTAAACAAAGTCAGATCAACAATGACCATGATTGCTAGTCAAGAGTAAAACATCGCTTAATAATACTATACTTTTTGTTTTTCTCCTATGTGAGATGCTTTATCTCACAATCATTATTTTTCTCATTTTAAATGAAGTAAACAAGCTTAAAATGTAATAAAATAGTGGATTGTTTGAAATAAAAAAGAAAATGTAGAGATCTTGGAATTAATTATTTCTTAATAAGCCTAGATTCTGCTGCTATCATAGTCATTGTAGACCTTACTTTATTGAGATGTCTAACTTTTGTTGTTATAATTCCTTTGAGGTTTTCCATAGTATCAGAGGTTATCTTAGCAACTATATCATAGACACCATAGACTACAGAAACTTCCTCAACCTCTTTCATTTCGTTTAATTGATTTATAACGTCTTCTTCTCCGCCAATTTCTGTATTGATTAAAACATAAGCACTAGCCATTTTTCATTCGCACCTTAATGTATATTTTCCATAGTCTTTCCTTAAATATATCTTTTACCTTCTAAAATGATGGAAACTTAATTAGATACTTTGTTATCATTCAAATAAATTAATATCCGGTTGTTTCTAATCTGAAAGTCTGAGATAAAATTAAAAATGCTATATAGAGTTTATTTTTGTGATTTTGGCAAAGTTTCAAATAGTACAAAATAGTCTGTGGTCTTTGCTGAATATATTTCACAAGAAGTAGATTTGGAGGAAAAAAATACTTGCATAAAAGATTATTCATTCCTGGACCTACTGAAGTTCCTGCTGAGGTTCTTGAACAACAAGCTAAACCTCTTATTGGTCACAGACCAAAGGAATTCACAGAGTTATATACAGGTATTATTGACAAATTACAGAAGTTTCATAGCACTGAACAATGGGTGACAGTGTTAACAGCTTCTGGTACTATCTTCATGGACATCACCGGAAGAGCACTTGTAAAAGAAAAAGCACTCTGTTGTGTAAATGGAGCCTTTTCTAAACGTTGTGCTGAGACAATTAGAGATTGTGGAAAGGAGATTGACATTTTAGATGTTGATTGGGGTTATGCCATCAAGCCTGAAATGATCCTTGAGAAACTTGCTTCTGGCAATTATGATACTCTGTCAATTTGCCATAATGAAACTAGCACAGGAGTAAGAAATCCAATATATGAAATTGGCAAAGCAGTCAAAAAAGAATATCCAGACATAATGTATGTCATTGATTCAGTGAGCGCAATGGGTGGTGATAAAGTTGAACCAGAGAAAATCCAATGCGATCTTATTTATGCTTCTACACAAAAAGCATATGCTTTACCACCTGGATTAGCAATTGGATTCGTTTCAGAAGGAGCACTTAAGAGAGCTGAAGAAGTTCCTGATAGAGGTAGATATACAGACATAAAAGGCATCTATGATTATTGGATGAAGAAACAACAAACTCCAAGCACACCGAATGTTTCCTTACTTTATGCTCTTGATTATCAACTAGATAGAATGCTCAAAGAAACAGCAGAAGGACGATATCAAAGACATGTTGACATGGCTAAATGGACCCAAGATTGGGCTAAGAAGCATTTCGAAATGTTTCCAGAGCCTGGATACGAATCATTAACAGTCTCCACAATCAAAAACACTCAAGGCAAAAATGTTGGAGGTTTAAATAAAGAATTAGCTAAGAGATACTATATGATATCTAATGGTTATGGTAATCTGAAGGAAAAAACTTTCAGAATTGGTCACATGGGTGAATGGACTGTAGCAGACGTTCAAGATGTTTGCAAAAATATAGAAGAAATTTGGGAGCTGTAATAAAGTGAAAGTCATCGTTACAGATAAAATTGCTGATAAAGGTATAGAGCTCCTAAAAAAAGAAGGCTATGAAGTAAATGAAGCCTGGGATATTCCAAAAGATGAGCTGCCAAAAATTGTTGGTGACTATGATGCTATTGTTATTAGATCAGCTACAAAAGTAAAAGGTAATTTGCTAGAAGCAGCAAAAAACTTGAAAGTTGTTGGTAGGGCAGGAATTGGATTAGACAATGTAGACCTTAAGAAATGTGAAGAAAGAGGTATAACTGTTCGAAATACACCCAATGCTACTACAGATACTGTTGCGGAATTAGCATTAGCATTTATGTTTGCCTTAGCCCGAAAAGTCGTTAAAGGAACAACAACATTGCGAAAAGGTGAATGGGCTAAAAAGCAATTAAAGGGTTTGGAGCTTGGAGGTAAAACCTTAGGTATTGTGGGTTGTGGACGCATTGGTTCAGCTTTAGCAAGAAAATGCCATGCTCTTGGAATGAAAATTGTGGGTTGTAGAAGAAGAGGAGAAATAAATGAAGCTTGTGTTGATCAATGTGAAATAAATGATGTCTTTACAAATGCTGACTATTTATCATTGCATTTACCATTAACACCAGAAACAAAACACATAATCAACAAAGATGCAATTGCTAAAATGAAAGATGGAGTTTTCATTATCAATTGTGCACGTGGTGGTACCATTGATGAGAACGCTCTTTATGAAGCAATTAAAAGTGGCAAAGTCGCTGGAGCAGCACTTGATGTCTGGGAAAAAGAACCAGTAGAGTTAGAATCTTCTAAAAAACTACTTGAACTTGAAAATGTTATTGGTAGCCCACATATTGGAGCAATGACAGCTGAAGGACAAGAACGAGCTGGTATACAAGTAGCAGAAGCAGTTATTGAGGAGTTAAAAAAACTCTGAAAGGCTAATTTCTAGAAAATCCAAAAGATTAATTACTAAATACAATTGGAGCTAAAGAAAAAAAACTTTAGCTTCCATTAGTTTTTCTTATGATAAATGGATAAGTGGTTAATAATGGTAGAAATACGTCCCTTTAAAGGAATTAAATATACTGAAAAAGCAGGAAAATTAGAAGATCTTGTAGCACAGCCTTACGATAAAATTACAGCTGAAATGCAAGAGATGTATTATGCAAAATCGGATTATAATTATAGTCGATTAACATTACCCATAGAAGAAAATCGATACGAAATATCAAAACAAAGACTAGAAAAATGGATTAGCGAAGATATCTTCAAACAAGATGATAAGCTAGGTTTCTACGTCTATTTCCAGGATTTTGAAATTGATGGTAAGAAATACATTCGCAAGGGATTTTTTGCAGCAGTAAAATTGCATCACTTTGAAGAAGGAATTGTTCTCCCTCATGAATGGACTCATAAAGGACCTAAAATCGATCGCTTAAATATGCTAATGGCAACTCAGAAATTCCTTGAACCAGGATTCATGTTATATAATGATCCTGATAAAGTCACAATAAGGATCTTTAATGAAGTTGCTAAAGTAGAACCAATCATGGATGTCATCGATAATCTTGATGTTCGTAATAGAGTATGGAAAATAGAAGATCTTGAAAAAATCAAGATTATTCAAGATGTTTTTGAAATCCCTCCAGGTCAGGTAGTAATCGCTGATGGTCATCACCGATATGAAACAGCTTGTGGTTACCGAGATGAACTGAGAAAAGAGCGAAAGGGTTGGACTGAAGATGAAGCAGCTAACTTCAGAATGACACTCTTAGTTCCAGTTCAAGATGAAGGATTGATTATTTTACCTACACACCGTGTTCTAGCTCATCACGAAATTGATGATAAAGCATGGAAGGAAATCAAGAAATACTTTGATGTAACGAACTTGGATAAGGATAAGATTGAAGAATTCATGGCTTCTCATGATAAGCATGCTTTCACTATCTATACTGGTGGGAAAGCATATGGTATCGTCCTAAAGGATCCAAAAACTGTTGATATTTTCCTAAAAGAGGAACATGCAAATTCCTACAAAACTTTAGATGTTGTTATAGTTCGCGAAGTACTATTCAATGGCATCATTAAAACTGAACATCTAAAAATTGATGAAGATATTTTCTATATTCGATGGATAAAGGATGCAATAGCTAAGGTTGATAGTGGAAAAGCTAAAACAGCTGTAATAATGAATTCAACAAAAGCTGCTCAGGTGCTTGATGCATCTAAGAAGAATGAAAGAATGCCACAAAAGTCAACAGATTTCTATCCAAAAATGATTTCTGGTTTAGTTATGGGAGATATTACAGAAGGAGAAAAATTACTGTAGTAATGCTACAGTGATTTAATTTTCTTTTTTTTAGACATCTTTATGAACTGAAAATTCTTTCTAAAACAAAATCTTAAATACTCAGCAATATGAAGAACGAGTAGTATAAATCAAAAATAAGAAGGGAACATCATGCCCGTTGAAATCAAAGACTTATCAAAACTAGACGAAATAATTGCTCAAGCTACTGAATGCAGAGTGAAAAGAATTGGTGATATCGTAAAAATGAAATTCCGAACCAAAAAAAGACTCTACACTATCAAAGTATCAGTAAATGAAGCTGAAGCTATACGAACAAGAATTTCAATACCAATTATTGACCTTTAATTTTAGAAAAAGGTAAATAGATATTCCCACAAGGGGAATGCTACTATTTATCTTACTATTTAGTTAAACCTTGGAATTTTGTTAGTTGTTTTACAACATCACTTTGATTCATATCGATATTGCAATATTTGCATCTGATTTTTAGTGGGTTTATACTCTTAACATAGTAGGTTTGTTTTGGAGGTTCTCGTGCATTTGTGATACATCTCGGATTGATGCATTTAGGAAAGCCAATGACAACATCTGGCAATTCAACTTGGAATTTATTAACAACTTTATAATCCTTAATTTCATTTATAGTTGCATTTGGGCTTATCAAAGCAATCTGGTTAATTTCATTTCTATGGAGAAATCGTTTCTCAATCTTAACAATATCTTTCTTAGTACTCTTCTTACTTGGAACATTCATAGACAATGTTGCAACCGTTCCTTCTGTTCCAGTTATTCCAAGCATCTCGAGAACAATTAGAGCCATACCTGCATTTACATGATCGATAACTGTACCTTCTTTGATTTTAGAAACTTTTAATTCGTTACTTGACATTTCATATAACTCCTAAACTCAGCTTTCTTTTGGTAATTAGATTTTACCTCCAAGTATCATGTTTAGTAAAGCCATTCTTACTAGAACTCCATTAAATATTTGTTTAAAGTATACAGCATGATTGGTTTCATCTACATCATAAGAAATTTCGTTAACTCTTGGTAGTGGATGTAGCACAGGAATGGATCCTTTAGTGTTTTCTAGTAATTTCTTCGTTAGTACAAATGCATCTTTCACTTTTTCATATTCACTCTCTTGTGCAAAACGTTCTTTTTGTATTCTTGTCATGTAAATTGAGTCTACTCTTGCTATGACTTCACTTAATGATTCAACTTCGTGAAATTCTATACCAGCATCTGTTAAGTCTGATTTTATTTCTTCTCTGATCTTTAGTGATGGTGGTGAAACAAAATCAATTATCACATCTTTATATTTCGAGAGAGAATAAGCTAATGAATGCACAGTTCTACCATACTTGAGGTCACCAACAATTGCGATTCTTTTACCTTTAATATTCTTCAACTCTTTCTTCAGAGTGTAAAGGTCTAACAATGCTTGTGTTGGGTGTTCCTCTGAACCACTACCGCCATTGATAATTGGTACACTTGAAAATTCTGCTGCTAAACGAGCAGAACCCTCCATTGGATGTCGAATTACAATTATATCCGAATAATTCTCAACAGTTCTAATAGTATCTGAGAGACTTTCACCTTTTGCTGCTGATGAAGATTTTGGGTCTGAAACAGTTATTACATAACCTCCCAAACGATGCATAGCAGCTTCAAAACTTAATCTAGTTCTAGTACTTGGCTCTAAAAAAAGAGCAGCCATAATTTTGCCATCAAGAGGTTTCTTGCCAGAATGAATGATTTTTTCCATCTTTTCGGCTTCTTGCAAAATGAGATCCAAATCTTCTTTGTCTAAGTCTCTTATAGAGACTATACTCTTCCCAAGAAATGATCTTTCAGTCATTTTATTTCAAGAGTTAAATCAGTATCTCTTTGCTAAAAAGTGTTGCCTTTATGCTTCGCTGTTAATTGATAAAAAAGAATAAGATAACCCACAGGTAATCTGTGGGATTTAAACAGTCATAGTTGTCGGTGAGACACCTGTTCCACCTGGTGTTGCTTTCATGAACCGCCGTACATAATTTCCTAAACCTATTGAAGTAAGGAAGTACCAGCCAGTAAAACCCATCCAAGTGAGATTTCCATAGTATTTGAGATTCTGTATTATAATCCAAATCTCTGGAAATCTGAACGGCATCCACGCAACAGGTATATTCAGAAATGCTGATCTCATTAAGAAGAAAATCATTGTTATTGGAATAAACCAAATCAACATTGGTTTCATTTGTTGGATCATCATTTCGCTTTGTATTTTCTTAATATATTCTTCTCTTCTCTGGACTTTTTGCCATAGCTTTTTATCTGCAGTATCCATAGCTTTTTTCTTATTATTACCATGAACCTTTATTTCCTTTTGATGTCGACCAATTTTATCAACGTCGATTAAAGCCCGAGTGAGTAAACTCATCAGAACTGCAATTAATATATTGAAGAGAATTATGAAATATGTAGATCCTGGAATATGAAGAACTCCAATTGCATCAAAGATTTGTGCAAACCATGCTCCAATGGGATTTAACCAGCTTAACCAACCCAAACTTATGTTCTCCTTGTTTTTTAATTACCATTACTTCTAATGAATAATTGGCAAATAGTACTTAATAAAAGATTTCTTATTATTCAATAAATAAGGAAAAAAAATACTTTTCGATGTAAAACTAAAAGAAAAATGCGAGTTATCTAATCATGATATCAAGTAGAAAGTAAAACTTATAACTCCATTGTAAACACAAGATTCAAAAATAGTAAAAAATCCGCTTATTATTAGTAAGATTGTAAAGGATCAGTGGAACCATGAAACCAAGTGAACGCTTCGCAAAAAAAGTTTGGCGAAAACCACCAAAAAGTCCATCTAAGGGTCATAAGATGCCAAATAAATCAGGTTTAGGTAGATGTGCAATTTGTAACGAGAAAATTACCAGTTCTAAAAGAAAATTATTACGAAGAAATTTCAGTCCTGCAAAAAGCACTGTTCGATCTAACCGACCATATGGTGGTTACATTTGTAACAAATGTTTGAAACATCAAGCAGTAAAAGAAACTAGAGCTTTACAATAGAGGATTAAGATCATTTTCCTCGCTCTATACTAATTTTTCTTATTTTTATTGATTATTTAATTTAGATAGGTGTAAGCAATGGAAATTAATGTACCAGAAGGAATCGAAAAAATAGAGATGTATCTTGTTGAAGAAAAACATATTGCTGATTTTCTTGGTAGTGGCAAGGTTGCTGTATTATCAACACCATCTATGATTCTTATGATGGAACATACTGCTATGTTAGCTGCTCAAGAACATCTGCCAGAAGGATGGATAACTGTTGGAACTCGAGTAGATATTAGACATTTAAAAGCATCTAAAGAGGGAGCAGAGATAAGAGTGATTGCTAAACTAATATCTGTTGATAGAAAACATCTTGTTTTTGAAGTTTCAGCATTTGATAGTGAACATGAAATTGGCAAAGGTATTCATGAACGCCATGTTGTTAACAAGGAAAAATTTATACAAAGAATTCAATAAATGAAAAAAAGAAAAGTAGTAATACCTTCTATTTCTGTTTTTATTCAGTTGGTTGCATTCCATCAATTAAGACAATTATAATTGACATGCCTATCGGTATCAGAACATAGGTTAATAGAGTCATTAAAACTGTTCCTTGATTGCCTGAATCTGAAGCCATGATTGCTAACACTGCAAGCATAATGACAAAGAAAATCGGAGCTACAACTCCAATAACTAAGAATAGTTCTGCAATGACACCTAGACCTTCGATAAATTCTTTCTCTTCTCTGATTTTATCTCGCATTAATGACTTTGTTTCATTTGTTAGGTAAGCAGTCATGTCACCACCAGAGGTGACTACAGAAACCAATCCTTCAAGGAAAGCAGCATATACTTTCGAAGGAGAATTCTCAGCAGCAAATTCCATTGCTGAAAGTAAATCATAACCAAGAATTTCAATATTTCTTGTTATTTTTTCAGCTTCCTTGGCTATCTCTAACCGAATATTCTCATTAGCTAAAGCCATAAAAGCTTTATCTGGTGCAACACCTGCAGAAGCCATTGCTGCTAAAAATGAACTTGCTGTTGGAAGAGATGACTCCAAAGCTCTTTTGCGATTATTAGTTACATAACTTGGATATATGTAGAAACCAAGCATAATTACTAACGGTACAAGAATACCTACTACAATTGCTCCTATCCATACATTAGCATTGAATTCAAGATTAACAGCATAAAATATACCTATACCAACAGGAAATCCTAGAATAAGACCAATAACTGTTGTAAAAACTGCTGTTGCCAGATACATCCTCAAGCTGACGTCCATACCAGCTTTTTGTAAAGTTTTTCCAAGCTCACTAAATCGTGGTAAAATTGGTTCAATAATTCTGCCAAGGCGCAGATATGCTATTCTTCTGAATGATTTACTCATTGAATTTCCTTCCTCTTTAATTCATAGCTTTTATACATTTAAACTTTCATGATTTAGCAAAATTGATACTATTATAGCAATCCTCTCTTAGCTCGCTCATATGTTTTCTGTGGATTGCTATAATATTCTCGAATTATTGTTGCTACATCTTGCCAGTGTCTAATTTTCTTCTTAACCATCCAGCGGAGAATAATTTTTCTCTTTTCAATTTCATCCCAGCATTTTTGGTCTGACCAACCTAATTGATCTCTAATTCTTTCAACAATATATGAACGGCCATAGAAAGTGAAATTATCTTCTCGAGGATTCCACTTGAAGATAGGATTTGTAAGTAATTCATTTGTAACAGGATCAACACCCGCTATTTCTGTTACAGCTGCAGTCCTTCTCATGAATTTTCCACCAAGTCTTACTTTAGCTTGAACACATACAATATCTAATGAACGTAGTAAGGTTCTTGGGATGTTCATAGGTTCTGATTCTAACCTGTGAATAACTGATTCTACTGAATCACCGTGAATTGTTGCTAAACCAAGATGACCTGTAGCCATAGATTGGAACAACATGTAAGCTTCTTCACCACGGATTTCACCTACTAGAATGTAGTCAGGTCTTTGTCTTAGAGCAGCTTTAAGAAGATCAAACATAGAGATCTCTCCTCTCTTTCGACCATCCTTTTCAATACCACCAAATCCTAATCTCGCAACGGAAGGTATCCAATTTTCATGGGGAAGATTAACTTCAGCAGTATCTTCTATAGAGACAATCTTAGCATCTGGAAGAATGAACATTGAAATACAATTTAGTAATGTTGTTTTACCTGAAGCAACTCCACCAGCAATCATAACTGAATGACGATTCTCAATAACGAACCAATAAAATGCACCAATCAATGGATCCATAGTATTTAGCATAATTAAATCGGTTATGGTCATTGGATCTGATCTGAATTTACGAATAGTGAAAGTTGATCCTCTTTGTGTGACTTCTTTACCATAGGTAATGTTAATACGACTGCCATCAGCTAATGAAGCGTCAACAATAGGATTAGCAACACTAATATGTCGACCGGATCTTTGAGCTAATTTTATTACAAAAGAATCCAGTTCCTCAGCATCATCAAAAACAATATTTGATGGAATTGATTCATGCTTTCGGTGCCAGACATAGAGAGGTACACCAACACCATCACAAGAAATATCTTCAATCATATGATCCTTTAACATAGGTTCAATTTTACCAAAACCTAACAAGTCTCTCTGGACATAATACAAAATACGATCAAATGATTCCTCTTTCAATTTTAAGTTATAATCTTTAACGATGTCAAAGACCTTTCTTCTTAGATATTCTGCTGCACGATCCTTTTCCTTTAGAAGGGAGAAATCAACATCTAATTCTTCAATAAGAATTTGTTTTATGATTGCAAATTTCTCTTCTTCTTTCTGCTCTAAAGGTACTTCAACAACAACATATTGAGTTCTATTTGAGATGGGATCTGTTTGAATCAAACAATAACTAAAAGGAGGAATTAATGGATATGTCTCTTCCAATAGCGGAGCTGATTCAATTGAGGAAACAGGTTTGAATTTATCATCATCTTGCGGAAATTTCTCAGTCATTTTTCTGCACACCTATCTTATTACCAAATTATTATTCTAAAGGCATCTGAACCTTCATTTCTAACAAAACTCAGGAAATGCTGAGTTTCATAACTGTAAATTACTGGTAGTCCCGTACCTCCAGCACTACTAAGAGTTACATTTCTCCAAGGGATGGTTGTTTCATATGGAATGCTGTCTACTTCGGGATCATCTATATCAACAACCTCTATATACCAATGTTTTGCCCCGGGAAGTACTCTGAAATGGACTTCATAAGCATGGCCTGATAAACCTGTTGGGAGATTCAGAGTGCGATTAATAACTACTCGAGTTAATGGATCAGTGTTTAACCCAATCTCAAGGATGTTTTTTAGCTCTTCTGCAACAGTGTTAACAATTTCATTCAAGCCAACCTCTACGGTATTTTCAAGCGTATTAGTATTAATGGCATTAAATGTAAGAGTAACGCCAGCAATAGCTAGAACTCCTATTGCAACAATAGATATGTACATAACCCATTCTGAAGCCATCGTTTATCTCCTAAATGTAATCATTTTAGTTAATAAAGTATTATTCACATCAATTGATAAATCTATTTCTCAAGGTTTGTGATTTAATACACATTTCTAGTCATGCATTAATCATCAAAAAATCTTTTCATTCTAACAATTAAAGTACATTCTAATGAGAAAAAAGGGAAAGGGATAATCAAACCTTGTAAATGGTTTGATTGTGTTCTATAAATTGAATTATAATTTCTTCTTTACAAGTTTAGGAACTTCACTGAGTAAACGGGCAACACTGACACCTGCTTCTTCAAGAACTTTAATCTTTGAAACAGCCGTTCCTTTACCACCAGAAACAATTGCTCCAGCGTGTCCCATTTTCTTACCTGGAGGGGCTTGTCTTCCACCAATAAAAGCTACAACTGGTTTTGAGACATGATCTTTAATGTATTCAGCAGCATGTTCCTCTTCAGTACCACCGATTTCACCAATTAGAACTATTGCTTTAGTATTTGGATCTTTTTCAAACATCTCAAGACCTTCAACAAAACCCAAACCATGACTTGGATCACCACCGATGCCAATACAGGTAGTCTGACCTAAATCTTCTATTGTCAGATTCCAGATAACTTCATAAGATAATGTTCCACTTCGTGCGATGACACCAACATTTCCTAGTTTGAAAATAGAATTAGGCATAATTCCTAATTTACAACCATCAGTGGATACTATCCCAGGTGTATTTGGTCCAATAATTGTGATTCCTTTTTCTTTTGCTTTTATAACAGCTCTTGCAACATCCCATACTGGTACCTGTTCTGTTATAACAACTATCAGTGGAATATCCGCGTCAATAGCTTCATTGATAGCACCACTTGTGAATTTTGCTGGAACGAAGATAACTGTTGCATCAATTTGATGCTTTTCTTGTGCTTCCTTTATAGTATTATAAACAGGGACTCCATTAACTTCTTGACCCCCTCTTTTAGGAGTAACACCGGCAACAACATTGGTGCCATATTCCATCATTGCTATCGTATGGAACGTACCTTGATTTCCAGTTATACCTTGGACAAGGACTTTTGTATCTTTATCTACTAAAATTTTCATTTTTTAACCCCACCATTATTTAGATTTAGCAATCTCTACTGCTCTTTTAACAGCAGGTTCCATTTCAGTAAAAGCGTTCATTCCCGCTTTATCTAGAATAGCCATACCTTCTTTTTGTTTAGTACCAACTAATCGAACAACAAAAGGCATCTCAAGTCCAAGTTTATCTCGAACTTCAATAACTGCTTTAGCTACATCATCACATCTAGTTATGCCCCCAAAGATGTTTACTAATAAAACATCAATGGGTTCACCTTCTTCACCTACAGCTTTTACAATACTTAGAGCATTCAAAACTCTCTCAGTACTGGCACCACCACCAACATCCAAGAAGTTTGCTGGTCGACCACCAAATTCAGCTATAAGATCAACTGTACCCATAACTAGTCCAGCACCATTCCCAATTATACCAATATCACCATCGAGACGAACAAAAGCAACATCAAAACTTGCTGCTTTGTCTTCTAATGGATCATCTGGGATTCTCTCATTCATAAATTCTTGATAGAGAGGGTTTCTGTAAATAGCATTATCATCAATGATTACTTTAGAATCAAGAGCAATGATTTTACCACCATCTAATTCAGCTAGTGGATTAATCTCCACAAGTTGTAAGTCCATTGTATGCATAGCTTCCCACATTTTAACAAGAATATCAGAAAGTTGTTTCAGTTCGTCACCTTTGAATCCTAGACTTTTAGCTAAATCTTTTGCAGTATCAGATTTGAAAGCAAAATCTATTGGAAAACGTTCTTTTCGTACTTTATCAGGAGTTTCTTCTGCAACTGCTTCAATATCAACTCCACCTTCTGTACTCATAATGAAAATGATTTCTCGAGAATAGGTATCAAACATAGAACTAATGTAAAGTTCATTAACGATTTTTGCTGCTTTTTCAATTAAAACATTTTGAACTTTCATATCCTTAATTGTACCTTTAAGGATCTTAGGAGTTACTTTTTCTAACTCTTTCTTATCCTTCACCACTTTAATTAATCCTGCTTTTCCTCGTCCTCCATGAAGAATTTGTCCTTTGATAACAACAGGATAGCCCAATTCATCTGCAGCAGCTAAAGCTTCTTTCAAGTTTTTCGCAACTTTACCAGGAAGCAATGGTATGCCTGCTTTTTGGAAAACTTTCTTTCCTTCAAATTCAAGTAAAAGGCCCATTTGACTAGACTCCTTTCTTGTTAGTTTTATTATCTATAGATATAATTTCTGGGAATTGTTAACAAATAAAAGCATTTTGAAAGGAATTACAAGTAATTATTGAAGCAGTTTAGCAATTACTATTAGATTACTTTAATTTAAAACGAAAGTTTTATTGCAAAGATTCTTTTTATGTTCATTTGTGATTTATTTTGGGGTTATGTGAATTAGATAAACATAGATCAATTTCTGATCTGCGAAAAAAAAGTGTAATAAGTCAAGATGGTCTTGTTGTAGGAAGAATAATTGATGTTGTTTTTGATTCTAACTACAGACTTCATTCATTTATTATTGGTGGTAGTCGTTGGGAAGAATTAAGGGAATTAATGGGTTCATTGATGATATTGATCCTGTGATTCCATGCGATTCAATTACAGAAATTACTGATGATACAATTAAGATCAATATTCAGAAGGATAAACTAAGACATAAATTGGAAGAAGGTACAATTCCAGAAAATGCCTTTACATACTCTAACCTAAAACGAGTGAAAATTTTTGATTCTAATGACAACAAGTTTGGGAAAATAGTCAATATGGTCTTTTTACCAAGTGGGGAACCTGTATTTGTATTGGGTGGCATCTGGTTGGAAGAGTTTGCTGAGAAAATCAAATTCAAAGAAGATATAGATTTACTTCTTCCATTAAATGAAATCTCTTCTATCAAAGATCAAATGATTAAATTACGAATACCAATAGATGAATTAGAGCTTTCGATGAATAATGTGCCAATGGATGAAGAAACTCAAAGAATTTATCTTAGTTCTCTAAAAGCAAAGGGTCAAGTAGAAATGCGTTTGCTTGAGCGTAGAAAAGCTGAAGAGTTTCGAGATTTTGCAAGATTTCATTGATTGAGAATTAATTTGATGAGAAGCAGCTTCTCCTTCATTTTTTTCTTTTTTTTACACTCTAATTTTCATTAAAATCGTCATTTAATACTTCATCAATTTCATCATCAGCGTCCTTATCAAAGGGATCTGGTCCTTCTAAATCATCCAACATTGAAGGAAACATTTCTCGAGCAGAATTTTTATCCATAGAAATTGTTGATTCTAAATCTTGTAAAGTATCATCTTCAGTTACTTGATCATCCAACCCCATTTTTTCCATGAAAGTATCTATTGATTGCGTATCTCTTTCCTCTATTCTCTTTGCTTTTATTATTCGTTTTGTTCTCCAACCCAATTGTCTTTTAAGTACTCCTATATCATGTGATAAGCCAAAATAATCAGAGAACATTGGAGTTGTTCGTAACTCTAAAGTTTGCTTAACTCGAGCTGCTTTTACGAAACCATTTCTTATTAGATTCTTAATATGTGAATAGGATAGTTGTCCACGAACTTTGGCAACAGCAGACTGCATTACTGGTTGCTGATAAGCTATCATTGCTAAGGTTCTCAACTCAGCCAAAGTTAAAATTGGTTGTAAAGTGATTTCCTTTACATTTTCACCTATATCTGCTCTAACCTGAAATACAAACTTCTTTCCCGGTAATTCAATTATTTCAAAACAGCTGAAGAATTGTCGATATTTGTCTTGCAGCTCTCTTACAAGAGAACCAACCTCTCCAGTTTCAATTCCTGTTACTTGCGCTAATTCAGGTAGTTGTACAGGTCTACCTGCAAGATAAAGCGATGCTTCTATTAACTGCTGTTTCTTTAAGGCAAGCATTCTTTTTTCTTCGTCTGTAAGGGGAAATTGTTCGTCCATAACCTAGAATTATATATTTGTTTTATTAAATGTTCTATTATCATGAGCTATATTTTGGGATATACTCCAGCTATACAATAGTGCCAATATATTAGAAACTAACTTTCTTTTATTCTGAATGTTTAGCTTTTGAATTACAAAATTAAATGCGACAAAAAACAATCGTTCCCCTAGTATCAGAGTATAAATCTTTAGAAAGCAAGTCACAAATTGCAGCTGGAGCTAAATTTGAATAAATAATATACAAATATTTTTAGAGATAATTCAAGATGTTGAAACTAGGAGAATGAAGACGACGCCCCAGACTGAGGCGCTCCACGCCATATCATGATGAACATGCGACGATCTGACTCCTACTAACTACTTTGGAGGAATTTGTTTTTGAGTAATATAAACTTGGATAACAAAGAAGACATATTGAAATTGAGAAAAGAACCCGATTTTGCTAAAATAAAAGGTGAAATCTTAGCAATTTTAGAAAAAAATAGAAATGTAACTCTAGCAACCTCTTTAGACAATAGAGTAACTGCACGAACAGTACAATATGTTAGCATAGATTTAGACATCTATTTTACATCGTGGGGATTCAACAAAAAAATTGTACAAATAAAAGGGAATTCTAGTGTCGCTTTGTATCTTAAAAATCTGCAAATTGAGGGTAGTACGAATATTCTTGGTTAGCCTTATGATGAAGAATTCAAAGAAATAGCTGATTTATTTAAATCAAGATACAAATAGTTTGAACGTTTATCAAAAACTAAAGAATCAGTTTTAGTGAAAGTTTTTCCTAAGCGAATAGTCAAATTCGAATCCATTGACAATATATTTCATTTACAAAATGTAGTTTTAGAAGATAAAAAAGTCTATCAGATGGCACTCAGAGATAAGAATCATACAAATTATCCTTACTAACTTATGAAACTCTCACTATTATTCACTTTTTCTTCTATGAATTGTAATTAGATTCCTAAGAGTTCCTGAAACTTTGATAATGTGAATCAAAACCTTACAATTAGAAATTTCTGTGATTGTGGATAAGACCGCTCTAAGAGATTCTAGAGTATAATGACTGCAACGAATGATACCTATTTTCTTTTCTACGTTGTAATGAGTAATATATAGTCCCATTCTTGAACTTCCTACTTCGCCAAAATACAGTGAAAAACGCTTCCAAATTTGTTTAGCAAATTCCTTTTCATCAGTATTGAATTTTTCTTTTGTTAAAATTTCAAAAAGGAGATATCTTTGTCTTTCTGATTTATCATTTACTGATGACATTTGTTGAAGACTTAATGGTAATTCCAAATCATCAAGTAAATCTTCAATGTCTTGCTGTTCAGCTGTTTCCTTTATTTTCTTTTCTTTACCTTTCTCGTTCTTTATCCATACTCCAGGTGCAACGAATTCCTCAGACAGTTTTTTGTTGTTTAAGGTTACTCTTTCATAAAATCTTTTCAGATTTTCTTTAATGATTTTAGAAGGAACACCCACTAGATTTGCTAATGCAATTATAGCTCTAACATCTCTGAAATCAAGGGAATCTTGAACGTTTGTTGTAAAAATAAATGGAGCTTGTTCTTTCATTAGTATATTCAAACATCGAGCAATTGCTCTCAAGTGAAAAGATTTATTAGAAGTTTTTTGATCTAGTAAAAAACTCAGATCTATTTCAAAAAAAGTTTGGTTGCTTGCTGCAACATTTGCTAGTTGATGATTAATTAGCTCTTTAATGTTTTTTGTATGTATAACTAAGATGTCTACTCTATTATCTTTAATGACCCATTGAGCAACTTTTGCAGAAGTAGTTTTAACACTAATTAGTTCGTAACTATGTCTAACTTTTGGCAAGAGATTTCGAACTTTACCAACCTGATTTTCGTCTATTTCAAATCTTGAATACTGTTTAACAAACTCATTCTTTGAATCAGGTTTAGCCTTCTTCTGAAATTTCTTACCTAGAACCGCATATCCACTAAGTCCAATTCTTTTAGCAATCTCATCATATTGCTTGATTTCTTTCTTATCAGTTATATGAACTCGCGGTTCAATAAAAGGAATCATTTGTTCATCCCTTCTTTATTATTCCATAATTCTCTAAAGCATTTACGATTTGCAATGGCTCTGATTTATAGATTATAAATTTAATAACAATTATAATTGTATTATCTCCATCATCTAAAGTAATTTGTTCACTATATGCATCTTGTTTATTTATTCTCAAATAAAAGCAATTATCTTCATCTATTTTACTTTCTGCAATTTGATAAAGATATTCTTTATCAGCTTTATCGATTTTTTCTGCTAGAAAATCAAAAGTAGCTTTTAGGTAACGATTCTTCCTAATTGTGAGATCTAGAAGACGCATTGGATTTCCAACATGACCACTAATATGTTGAATTGTTATTTCATGGTCCTTACGAATATTTTCAGGAATGAGGTTATATAATGCTGTTTTAACTTTATCAAGATCTTCTGTTGAATGAGAACTACAAGAGAAAGTAATTTCATTCAATTTGAAAGCTGAGTTATTTTGTGACAATTAATCTAGCTCCACATACAATTAACAATATAAATTGCTTTTAGATTTTTTGAAGAAAAAAAGATAGAAGAGATGAATAAAATTTATCTCTATTTTCCATCACGTTTGTGAGCTCTTAAAGATGGTCGTATCTTTTCTGAGCCAACACCTTTCCTTGTTAATCCTCTTGACTTTCTTCCTGCAGCTGTTAGTCCACGGAAAACTCTATTCTTGTGAACTGAATTACATATCCAGTTAATTCTTGGATCTTTCATGATAACAGGATGAACTGGATCAATTAGAATTACTTCATACCACTTATATCGTCCATCTTCACCTACTTGGTAGGAATTTAATACTTCCATGTTGACATATCTTCTTGCAACACGTTCTTCAGCAATCCATCTGAAGCTTTTACCAGGTTGGATTTTACGGATAGCTTGACCTTTTGTGTGTCTACCTTGACTTGGGCGACTTTTTCGTAATCGGGTTCTCCTTAATCTAATTCTGGCTATAACATAACCTTGTTTAGCTTTATAACCCAAAATGCGAGCTCGATCAATTCTTGTTGGTCGTTCAACACGAACTATGCTACTTTCTTTTCTCCATTTTATTAATCGATTTCGCTGCAAAGCCTTAAATTCAGGACTATTGCGATTTTTCCAAAATTTGCCTACGTATTTGTACATTTTTAATCACCTTACCAATTCCGCTTTAAGCGACATCTAGGTTAAGTGTTAGTGACTGGTAATCAGTCAGTAATAGTAAGCGAAAACTATTGCTTTTTATTTCTTTCTAAGAGGTAGATAAATTAATATTTCGATGAAAAAACAGATTTCTATGTCTTCTTTAAATGAATATACAATAGTGGATTTTTGATGACTAGAACAAAATCAAAAGTTATGGTAGCTGTTGCAGCAATTATAGAAAATTCTGATGATGAGATTTTACTAATTAAACGAAGTGCAGATAATGAAGAATATCCTAATTATTGGGAAGATGTTGGTGGAAGACTAAAACAAGCTGAAGCACCAGAAGATGGTCTTAGACGTGAAATAAGAGAGGAAACAGGAATTACTGATATTGAAATTATAAAACCTTTAACCATGTTTCATGTTTATAGAAAAAGCATTAAGAAACCAGAGAATGAGCTAATTGGCATTTCTTATTGGTGCAAAACAAATAGTAAAAAGGTTACTTTATCGCATGAACATAGTGAATACAAATGGTTACCATCAAATGAAGCTTATGAATTAATAGATCATCCAGCTCTTAAAAAATATATCAAGATACAAATAGAAGAAAAGAACTTGAGTAAGAAAGTTCAATTCGTAAAATAGTTGTGGAGAGAACTAAAATTTGAACAAAGATGAAGGACGCTTTACATTCTGTGTTGCAGCAATTATTGAAAATCAAGATAATGAAATTCTTCTATTAAAAAGAGCACCAGGTAATATTCCTGAAAATATTTGGGATGTTGTAGGAGGGGGAGTTGAGCAATTTGAAGACCCATTTGATGGATTAAACAGAGAAATCATTGAAGAAACTGGAATAAAAGATTTTGATATAATAAAAGCAATTGATGTTTTTCACTGGTTTCAAGAAGACGGTAGTTTTGATATGATAGGAATGACTTTTTGGTGTAAAACAAAATCAACAGAAGTTGTTCTTTCTAATGAACATGTGGAATATAAATGGGTGAAACCTGAAAAAGCTCTAGAAATATCTACTCATCATATTGTAACGAGCAATCTTGAGAAATTCATCGCAGAAAAGAGAAGAATAGGATCAAATTAGATATTGTAATGAGCACTAAAATAGATAATGTGACCATCTTGTTTTAATTAAGTGACCATATCATTCATAGTTAACACAATTTTGGTGATTAAGATATGACTATTATATTGAAAGAAATTACTATAGAGAATTTTGTTGATGCTATAAAATTAGAAGTAAAGGAAGAACAAAGAAATTTCGTTGCTTCAAATGCTACAAGCATTGCTCAATCAAAATTCCAGGCTTTTCTAGAATGTTATGGAATTTATGATGGAGAGAAAATGGTTGGATTTTCTGCCTTTGGTAAAAATCCAAAAGATGATACTATCTGGTTAGTAAGACATATGGTGGATAAGAATTTCCAAGGCAAGGGTTACGGAAAGTCAGGATTGAAAGCTGTTATAAAACATCTAAAAAACAAATATTCTTGCTCTGAGATTTATTTAGATGTAGCAGAAGATAATGAAATTGCTACTAGTTTATATGTTAAGACTGGATTCAAATTAACAGGTAAGAAAAATGAACACAGTCCTATCTACAAATTAGATTTAGCTGAATATGCAGAGGATTGATAGAAGTAGTGGAGAGGAAAATAGTCCTCTTTCTGTTTCGAGGATCACCATCAGATGAACTCCTCTCACGGCATCAATCTACGCACTCAACCCGCTTCTCATGGCAGCAAATCAACGAAGCCTATTTGAGCTTACTTCCGCGACGATGAGTCGTTTCAACACTTATTATATGTAAATCTCAACAGAGTATCAAAGATACCTTGTATCATAGTAGTACATATACGCTTTACGTTTCTATTCTCAGAGCCAGGATTTCTCCTGACAGCTTTCACTGCGTCGCTCTGCCTGGAAGAAAGGACCTTCCTCAGATGCTAACAAGAGCACCCGAAAGCCGTTTATTCCTCTCCAAATTACTTATGGTTGTATAGAGATAAATTTCTTTTGAAGCTATGCTTTTTAAGCTTAGAGCTAAAAAAGCTAATAACAAATAGTAAAATGTGATCGAATTGCCAATTGAAGTCGAAGTAAAACTGAAGATTGCAGATCTCAACGAATTGGAAATGAAATTAGTTGAAAAAGGAGCAATTCTCGAAGAGATTGTTAATCAACGTGATCAGTACTTCAACCATCCATCTAAGGATTTTAGTGAAACTGATGAAGCCTTAAGAATTAGGGAAGATGGAGATAGAATTTTTCTTACTTATAAGGGGCCAAAATTTGATCCAAAATCAAAAACTAGAATCGAAATTGACCTCAAGGTTGAAAATGCTCAGCAGTTGTCTAACTTATTAGAAAAATTAAATTTTGAAAAAGTAGCTATTGTATCAAAAGAGAGAAGAATTTACCTTTTAGATGGCATGCACTTCTGTTTAGACAATGTAGCTTCTATTGGAACGTATTTAGAAGTCGAGAAAATAATTAGTGACAAAAGTTTTTTTGAGAAAACAAGAAAAGAAATCTTTCGAGCATTAAAAGCTTTGAAGCTAGATCCTAAGAAAAATATTCGAAAATCCTATTTGGAATTATTATTAGAAAAGAGTGACACAAAGTAAGAAACTTTCATTTTAGCCTTTTTGACTAAAGGCTTCTATATTTTGATTAAAGGCATCAATTTCAGCAAATAAACGCAACGTTTCTAATGCTTCTTCTTCATCTACTTTAGTCATGGCAAAGCCAATATGAACAAGAACATAATCGTTTATCTCTAGCTTATCTTCTAATAGAGTTGATTTTACTTCTCGTTTTACTCCACCAAAATCAACTAGAATTGTATCATCATTTACTATTTCAACAACTTTTGCAGGTATAGCTATGCACATCGTTACATCCAAGTAAATTCAAACTATGTAGATAATAAAAAAGATTGCTATTCATTTTGTTAAAAAAATCTTCACTAAAAATTACAATAATAATCTGAAATTTGAGATTTCAGGATTTTTTTGTCGGTATATATAAGAAATGACAAAAATATCCGCTGGCAAACAAATGCTTTTTATTCCAAAATAACCCATATTATCTGTGGGGTTAGCAATATTTGATTCCAGAAAATCTTAGAAAGTCTGAAATGATTAACGCCCAAAAGAAAATGCTTAGGCTTAAAGCTGAAGAAAAGAAAAAAGTAGCCCATGAAAAATTTAAAACTGGAGATTTAAAAGGCGCAAAACTAGATTTATTAGACGCAAGACAATTAATTCAAGAAGCATTAAAAAAAGTTAGAACATTAGGCGAAAGAGGAATAGGTGAAAGAACCATTCAAGATGACATCGAAATGCTGTGGAGAAAAATTTTATCTCAGGAGAAAAAAGCATCTTAAAGTTACTATTTAACAGCAATTGTTTTCCATTTTAGACTAAATAAATTTAATAGTGTGGTCTTCAATCCACAATCAAATCACTTTTCAGATAAAGGAATAATAGTGAGTAAAGAAATTCCTGAGATCTAGTGGAGAAACAACATAAGCTTGTAAAAGATGGAGATATTTCATGTCTTTCTGTATCAAAACGAAAAAAAGCTCCGGTGAAATTATCAGACAGTTTCTTACAGAAAGGAATCTGTTAAGCACCATCTATAAGATTAAGGTAGAATTAGATTCTTTAATCATCCCAATTACTAGAGATCTCACAAATGAAGAAATTGATGAGCTCAAGGATACAGGCATGAATTTTGAAATTACCAGAGATGATAGTTTAGAATTGACCAAAAAAAGCCCTAGTTCCCATGTCGAAATCCTAGAGAAAATTTTGCTGGAGGATGAATTGGAATTTATTCCCAGAAGCTTCGATACTATAGGAGATATTGTTGTTGTTGAAATACCTGACAAACTCTGGGAAAAAAAGACTGTAGTTGGACAATCATTATTAGATGCTCATTCTAGTATAAAATCTGTTTATGTTAAATTAGGGAAGGTTAGTGGAGTTAATAGAATAAGACCTGTTGAATATCTAGTTGGAGAGAAGAAGACAAGAGCAATCTACAAAGAACATGGTTGTCGATTTATGGTTGATATTGAAAAAGCATATTTCAGCCCACGATTAAGTGAAGAACACAAACGAATTGCTAGTAAAGTTAAAGCTAAAGAAACAATTGCTGATTTATTCTGTGGAATTGGACCTTTTGTAATACCTATTGCTAAGGAAGTTGAATCTGAAATCTATGCACTTGATATTAATTCAAATGCTATTGAGTTACTTAAAGAAAATATTACCTTAAATAAATTGAAGGGAAAAATAATTCCACTATGTGGTGATTGTCGATTAGTTATTAAAGAACAAAAACTGGAAGGAATTGCTGATAGAGCTATAATGAACCTTCCAGGATATGCTATTAATTTTATTGATGTAGCTTGTAGCGTTCTCAAACCAAGTGGAGGAATAATTCATTTCTTTGAATTTGTTAGAGGAAAAAACCCCGAAGAAACAATAGTTGAAGATTTAAAAAAAGAAATATCAAAGAATAATCGTAAAGTGAAGAAAATACTAGAAGTAAAAAAAGTAAGAATGTCTGCACCTAGACAATGGCAAATGGTTGTTGATGCTTTCATTGAATGAGAATTTGGATAAAAATATTGAAAGGAAAGTTGTAATCGAGTATGTTTGATGTTGAAATCATCTGCTTTGGCAATGAGTTGTTAATTGGTAAAACAGTAAATACTAACGCAAATTGGCTTGGGAAGAGAATTATCTCACTCGGGGGTAATGTTACTAGAATTACTACTGTTGGTGATAATATTGATGAAATGTCTCATGTCCTACAAGAAGCTCTTTCAAGAAAACCCAAAGTAATTATTACTACAGGAGGAATGGGTCCTACTTTTGATGATGTGGCTTTGCAAGCTGTAGCAATAGCAACTAAAAAACAATTGGAAGTCAATGAAGAGGCAATAGAGCTTATTAAGAATCGTATAAAAGATGTGAAAGAAGCAAGAGGGATAGAACTTGAGCTCTCTGAAGAAAGAAAACAAATGGCAAAATTACCAGAAGGTGCACTACCCTTAAGGAATAGAGCTGGAACTGCACCAGGTGTATTGGTGAATATTGATGACACAATAATATTCTCAGTTCCAGGTGTACCAAAGGAAATGATTGCTATTTTTGATTTTGAAATGGTGCAATATCTAACCTTTAATTCAAAAGAGAAATTTTATAATAGAAGACTTGTAGTCAATTATGTTCCTGAAAGCGAATTAGCAGTAGCTATAAGTCCAATCAGAGAGAATCATCCTTCAGTTTATATTAAAACACATCCACACAGTTATACTGTTAGTAATGAGAGAATTATTAAAGTTGAAATTCACATAACAATGGTTAGTACAGAAGAAGAGAGTAAGATTTTAGATCAAGTTGTTGAGAGGATAATTGAAACAATCAAACAATTAAAGGGTGCAAAGGGAGAAAAACCA
>JAHLVW010000035.1 GCA_019058275.1 Candidatus Heimdallarchaeota archaeon | reverse complement strand
TATTTAATCTTTATTGCATTTTGAAGTAGATGTTAAGTAAAATCTGAGATAAGTGTCTTTTCATTTTTTTAGCTACTAATTATCCATGCAAGACTGTCCATTTTTAGGCAATATGTCAATCTTACCAGTATTTAATAATTAAAAAAGTGATAAAAGAGTTACAAAATAGTCTGCTTTAGATTTAGTTAGGAGCAAATTAGTTGGAAGTTTTACATTCTATTTGGGATACTAATAACCTGCACATTTGGGCAGAGAATACTTCAAAATTAAAGAAAAAAATCTCAGATGATATAGCTTTAAGTAAGGTAGATAAAACTCATCCTTACACAGCGAGTTTTAGTAGATTACTTGAAATTCTAAAAACAATTAATGATTTTAGTACTAGTAAGATAAACATCATTGAACCTAATTGGTTAGTTATGAAACTTCCAACTAAACAAAATTTTCCTGTTTTATCAGTTGAGAATTTAAATGATCAAAATAGCAATGTAAAATTCAGTCATTGGCAGATTAACACACTAAACTTACATCCAACTGATGCTTTTGAATTTCTTTTATCTATCCCAAATACACCACCTGATGGATTGATGTACAGTAACTCCTTAGGATTCTGGGTTGATGTGGCAAAGTTCTGTTTAGAACTCGTTATGAAGAACTCATATATTCCATCAATTAAGCTCTATGGACAAGATTCATCACGAACTATTTTTACAGGGAACTGGGAAGCTATCATCCAAGATAATGATTTTAAATTATTCAATATGCTAGTAAATTCCATACCTGCTTACTGTAATTCTCTATTTGGTAAGGAATATTCCTCAGATAAAATTGTTCTCAGCTTCATTAATCAAATAATCAATTCCTTTATTCGTCGAAAACTATCAGTTTTCATTCCTTCACAAGATTTTAGTGACTCTGAAAGAAGTAATGAACTAATCCAAGCTTGGTTCAAATCATTATTTGATCCAGAAGAACCTGTTATAGAATGCATCAATCAGGATTTTGCTTATTTCTATGGGTTAATTCAAGCTTGGCAAAAAAAGCAATTCTTTGAGCAACAAAAAGATCACTTTCGTACATGCTTTAAGTTAGTTCCACCAAATCTAGATAAAGGTGAAGATAGATGGCAAATAAATTTCTATTTGCAAAATAAAGAGGATATCAGTATTATTGTTCCTGCTGAAGATATCTGGAAAAGCAAAACTGGGACAATATCCTATTTACAAGAACGTTTCGAGGATCCTCGTGTGAAATTATTAAAGGATTTAGGTGAAGCATCCAAACATTATCCTAAAATCAGTGACTGTTTAGAAACTACTTTTCCATCAAATATTGATTTATCTAATAGTGAAGCCCTAGAATTTTTGGTGAATTATTCCTCTCAATTAGAAGAAAATGGTTTTGGCGTTGTTCTTCCTGCTTGGTGGAAAAATCCCAATAGTCTTATTGGTTTAACATTAGAGGATGATAATCAGGAATTAACTTCTCCTACTCCATATGGTTTCTTTAGATTTAGCAATTTGATTGATTTCAATTGGCAATTTTCGATAAATGATATGAAATTAACTGCTGAAGAATTTGAGAAATTGTCCACATTAAAAGTACCATTTGTTCAATTCAGAGGTAAATGGCTAAAGCTTGACCAAGAGGAATTGGAAAAAGCCTTAGATTTCTTTAGAGAATATTACAATAATCTCACTATTAATGAACTCCTCCAACTTGAAGCTGAGGAATTTGTATCCAGAACAACAGATTTTGATTTAGAAATCAAAGGTTCATTTATTGATAATATCAAGAGAGTTATTGAAAGAAGTAGAATAGAAAATATTGATACACCTGTAAATTTCAGGGGATTGTTACGACCCTATCAAAAGAAAGGTTACTCCTGGTTACTTTATCTTAAGCAATTCGGATTAGGTGCATGCTTAGCAGATGATATGGGTTTAGGAAAAACGATTCAGGTTATTGCTTATCTTTTACATGAGTGGAATAATAATCCAGATGCAACTCCAACAATAATCATATGTCCAACATCAATTTTGGGTAATTGGTTAAGAGAAATCCAACGATTTGCTCCATCTTTATCTACTATAATCCATCATGGCCCTAAGAGAAGACAAAATAATGAATTCACAGATAATACTCTCAACTATGATATTATAATTACAACTTATAGTTTAGCTCTTCGTGATTTTGACTTTTTATCTCAGATTCAGTGGTCGAATATTGTTGTAGATGAAGCTCAAAATATTAAAAACCCCTTTGCAAAACAAACACGCAAAATTAAGAAATTAAAAGGTGATTATCGCATAGCATTAACAGGAACACCTATTGAGAATCGACTTTCCGAATTATGGTCAATAATGGATTTCTTGAATCCTGGATATTTAGGATCACCAAAGAATTTCAGAGAGAATTATATTAATCCAATAGAAAACAATCGGAACACTCAAAGTGTGAACGAACTAGCTCGCATTATTCAACCACTAATTCTTCGAAGATTGAAAACTGATCCTACAATTATTGAGGATTTACCAGAGAAGGTTGAATCTAAGATTTATTGTTCTATGACCGAAGAACAATGTGTTTTGTATGAAGCTGTTGTTAAAGATATGATGAAAAGAGTAAGTGGCTTACAAGGTATTCATAGAAAGGGTTTGATTCTCTCAGCTTTAACCAAATTAAAGCAAATTTGTAACCATCCAGCACAGTTTATGCATGATGCAAACGCTCAATTAAAAGATCGCTCTGGCAAGCTCAACAGACTTACTGAAATGTTAACTGAAGTTATTGAAAATAATGAAAAGACTTTGATTTTCACACAATATTCGCAATTAGGAGAAATGTTACAGAAATATCTTGAGAAAGAGCTTAAAACTGAAGTTCTTTTCTTACACGGAGGAACCCCTCAAAAACAAAGAGAAGAAATGATTAAACAATTCCAAGATACTGTTGCGGATGAAGGTCCAAAAATATTTATTCTTTCAATTAAAGCTGGTGGAGTAGGTTTGAATCTTACTGCTGCAAATCATGTCTTTCACTTTGACAGATGGTGGAATCCTTCTGTTGAGAACCAAGCAACAGACAGAGCATTCAGAATTGGTCAAGAGAAAAATGTCTTTGTTCACAAATTCATTAGTGTAGGAACTCTCGAAGAGAATATCGATAAATTAATTGAGCAGAAAAAAGAACTGGCTGAGAGTATTATTGGAACAGATGAATCCTGGCTTACTGAAATGTCCATTGATCAACTAAGAAATGTTCTTAGTCTAAGAAAAATTACTTTAGGAGAGTCATGATTCCTTGGTTAATTCTAATACAAGACTTAAACACTTTCAATCAAAACTAAGGAAAGTAAAAGATGGTATTAAACCAAAAAGTCTAGATGGTACCTTTGGAAATACTTGGTGGTCCAAAAGATGGCTGCAGTCACTAGAATATCTGGAAAATGATAAAAGAATAGTTCAAGGAAGATATTATGCTAAAGAAGGACAGATTAAAGAGCTAGCTATTTCTAAGGGATTAATTCAATCAAAAGTACAGGGGACTAAAATCAAACCTTACACCGTAACAATAAAATTAGAAGTTTTATCTGAAGATCAATGGAAAGCGATTTTTAAAGAGATGGCACAAAACTCTCTTGTTCTATCCAATTTGCTAATGAATAATTTTCCATCAAATATCGAAGAATTGTTCAATAGATTCAATTTTCAATTATTCCCTGGTTTGAAGGAAGATTTAACAGCTGCTTGTAATTGCTCTGATTGGGTTAATCCTTGTAAGCATACTGCTGCTGTATATTACATTCTTGCTGATATGTTTGAAGAAAATCCATTCTTAATCTTTCATTTAAGGGGTAAATCAAGACTAGAATTTATTGAGGTCTTAAAACAATTTATTGATTTACAAGCAATAGAGAAGGAGAGAATTAGTGAAGCTACTAAAGGTTTCGATATTAAGAAACATCATAAAAATGAAAGATTGAAATTAGATAACTTTTGGCAAAGAAAATCAAATGTTCGATTAAATGATATATTGGATTTGCTTAGAAGTACGAACAAACATCAATTTGATAAGAAGGCTTCATTACTAACAACTAAAGAAATTGACTTGTCAAGATTATTGATAGCTAGTTATGAAAAAACACAAAATATTCTGAAAAGCAAGCTTCATGAAGTTCTTAAAGATTAAAGCTAAATACATTATTGGGGTTTGTAATGAAATTTGGTATTAGTTCTGAGATAGAAAAACTTCATACAGTACTTATGCATCGACCGGGTGAGGAAATAAAAAAAATTACTTCAAGAACACTTGATCATTACAAATTTAGAACAATTCCTGATTTACCATGTCTTCAACAAGAATTTGATGATTTCGCTAAAATTCTGCAAAAAGAAGGTGTTAATGTAGTTTTCTTTAAAGATTTTCATGGTGAAATCAAGTATCCAAACATGCTCTATACTCGAGACATTGTTTCGGTCTCAAATCAAGGATTAATAATTATGAATATGGCTGTTGAAGGTAGAGCTTCTGAACCATTTATTGCTAAAGAAGCTTTGAAAAAGCACATACCAGTTTACATGGAAATCTCTGAACCTGGGAAACTAGAGGGTGGAGATATATTATATATTGATAATAAAACTGTTGCAGTTGGTTATGGTCCACGTTCAAATCATGAAGGATTACAGCAATTTATACAAGGATTTCAAGATAGAGCTATAGAAGAGATAGTTTGCATTCCTTTAGCAGATTATCGTGTACATCTTGATGGAGCATTTATGATAGTTGATAATGGTATTTGTGTTATCCATGAACCATCTCTTTCAGTAAAAGAAGTTTCTATAATCAAAAGGGATGGAATCCGAAGAACATATTTCACGAATTATTTAAGGGAAAAGGGATTTGAATTTGTTTCTGTCTCTCGAGAGGAAACTAAAGCATTTGGTCCAAACATCTTTGCAATAGAACCAGGGAAAGTTATTAGTTATGAATGGAATACTAGAATAATTTATGAGCTCGAAAAAAGGAATATTGAAGTAATTCCAATTAAGGGCACTGAACTAGTAAAAGGTGGGGGAGGTCCACATTGTATGACTTGCCCTATTCTAAGAGAGTAATTTTGCAAGTTTAACCATTCATCTAAAATAATTTTTTAATATATCAAATCAAATATACATTTATGAAAAGTGATGTTGTATTTGCCACATTTTTAATGGAAGTAAGAAATGATCCTAATATCTTGGGTCTAGTTCTCCTTGGTTCACGAGGTAAAGGATTTTACAAAGAATATTCAGATTATGACTTTCAACTAATTGTTAAAGATGAAACTATTGACAAATACAAAGAAAAAATGGAAGAAATGAACAAACATGATGATTTTGATTGCTCAGCTTTAACAATTAATGAATTTGAAAAATATGCAGAATGGGGAAGTGAATTTGCATGGGCTAGATATTCCTATTCAAATGTAAAAGCCTTAGTAGATAAAACAGACGGAAAAATACAAAATATTATCAATGAAAAAGGTAAAATTCCTGTAAAACATTTAAAACAATTTATTGAAGGTACATTAGATGCTTATATTAATACTGTATATCGATCTATGAAAGCATTTAGAGATGAAAATAACTTAGCATATAGACTTCAGGCAGCTGAATCCATTGATTTATTGTTATATGTGTTATTTGTTTTGCATGGAGGAAGAATAAAGCCTTATTCAAAATACTTAGAAAGTGATCTAGAAAAATATCCATTTAAAAAAATACCTTGGTCTTCTAAGTAATTTCTAAAAATGTTATTGGAAATTCTTGATACTGGCAATTATAAAACACAACAAAATATTATGATTGGTATAGAAAGATTATGTAGAAGTGAAGGATATGGTCATATTTTTGATTCTTGGGAAGGAGACGAGAAATGGACTATGTCATATCAACATAAGTGACTTTTATTTTGTTTCCACCCAATCATCTCTTAAAATATCCATTATTATTTCATCAATGTATTTACCGTTCATGTATCTCGATTGTTTTAGATTAGCTACTTTAACAAAACCAATTTTCTCATATAACTTTATAGCTCTCAAATTATGAGGATAAACACTCAACTCAATTCGGTTTAGATTAATATAATTAAATCCAAAATCTAAAATGAGTTCCATAGCATCTGTTCCATATCCTTTACTTCTATTTTTCTCTTCATAGATCCAAATACCGAGTGCTGCAGACCTAGAGGTTTTTTAATAATATAGAGATTTACTACTCCAATAAACTCACTTGTTTCTTTATTTGTAAATGCAAAAACAAATCGTTCTTCAATTTTCCTTTTTTCCCATGATTCTCTTATCCAATTTTCACTTTCTTGTCTTGAACGTGGAACAGCTGTTCCAAGGTTATGACGAAGATCCAAGTTATTATCATGCTTTACAATGTAATCTAAATCTGATAATTCAAGAGATCTAAGAATAACTTTCTTGCCAATAAACAAAAACAATTACCTCAAACAAATTCAAGTGGATATCTTATTTTAATTTATATTAAAGATAATTACTTTCAAAAAGAAATAAAACTCAAGATGATGTTTGGTACTTGATAATAATGTTTAAGACAAATAACTCAGCTATAAACTGGTTACTTGAAAATGATAATCCGCCTGTAAAGTATCTTACATATCTAAAGATTCTAGATATGAATCCAAATTCATCAAAAATAATCAGTGCAAAAAATGAAATCATGACATATAAACCAATTAAAGAAATTCTGATGAATCAAATAGAAGAAACATATTGGTTTGATAAAGGAAAAACAAAAAATTATAAAAAATATCTTGGAACTTTTTGGCAATTGATTTTCTTAAGTGAGATGCAAGCGGAAAAAAATAAGCAAATAGCAAATGCTTGTGAACATGTTTTCTCTACTGGTCAGGCTCCAAATGGAGCTTTTTCAATGTCAGGAACAAATAGTCAATCAATTATTTGTTTAACAGCAAATGTTCTGCGTGCACTGATTCATTTTAATTATTTAGAAGATGATAGAACACAAAAAGCATTGGAGTACATATTGAGTAGCTTTGTTGATACAAACGGAAAAATTAGATGTCAAGTTATGGGATTGTTTGAAAATTGCTATATGACTATACCAAAAATTCTGTTCGCGTTAAGTGCTATGCCAGAGAAGAAACGAACCCCTCGTGTAAATAAAGGAATAGATCTTTGTGTAAAGAGGTTGTTAGACAATCAAATCTATATCTATCTGCCTGAGAAAACTAATGAATGGAGAAAGTTGGTTGAAGAGAAAAAACTGAAAGGTCAGGAGTATGCAGATGAAAAGAAAAATTTCATTCAAAAACATTCACCTCTAAAGAAAAAACCAAAAGTTGGATGGACAAAATTCAGGTTTCCGTTAAATAACTCTGATGCATTAGATGCAATGAGAGCACTAGTTTCTGCAAATGTCGAATATTCATCTGAAATGGAATCATCTATTGAATTGATTATAAGTAAAAATCAAAATGGCAAATGGTTGAATGAGAAAGAGTATAGGTCTCCATTTTATACTATCATTGAACCTATAAATTCCGAAAGCAAATGGTTAACATTACATGCATTGATTACTTTGAAGCATTTCATTGGTATAGAAATATTAGATCATTAATCGATAGTCATTTGTTTATATCAACTTCTGCTGTTAATGATACTAATAGTCATCTCTTCATCTGGGATCTATCTTGGACACTATTCTCATATCATCTTGTATCATTGGTTTCGGTGATACACTATATGGTTTCTTTAAAATATGGCAAAACCATCAAAAGAAAAAACAAAAACAAGAGATTACTCACGAACGATTATAACTGATTCAAAGGAATATGATGATCCAGAAGATTTTGGAATAGACGATGGAGAATAATTCTCCATTCAAATTTTTTTTAATATTTAATCCCATGATGAAAATTAAAAAAAACTGATGTTCGTTTCTTAGTTACAAAGAGAACCTGTTTTATTACTCTAGAAAGTCCTCAACAATGTGGAAATCATTTGTCTATCATTTCTCACCAAAGTTTTTATAGGCTAATAATGGTTGGAAAAACATAGTTTGGGTTTCTCCTAAAGTTTCAGAAAAAGCTAAGGAATTTTTGTCAAAGGAAATTATAGTTGGTGACTGATTTTATTCTCAAACTCCAGCAACCACTTTTTTCTTTCTAATCCTCCACCATATCCTACTAATAATCCATTACTCCCAATTACTCGGTGACATGGTATTATTATACTTAGAGGATTTTTACCATTAGCATTTCCTACAGCTCTCGTTGCTTTTTCATTTCCAATTCTTATTGCTAATTCCTTATATGTTATGCTTTTTCCATATGGGATTTTTAGTAATTCATTCCAGATTTTACGTTGAAATTCAGTTCCAATTAATGAGATATCCAGATCAAATTCCATCCTTCTTCCATTGAAATAATCATCTAATTGCTCTATGCTTTCTTTCAAAATAGTAATTTTATTTTCATAATTGTTTTTCTTTTCAACAAAATTACAAGCAATAATACTATTATCGCTACTTACAAGTTCTAAAAAACCAATTTTAGATTTATAGTAAGCAAAGTAACGATTCAATTAGGTTTCCTCAACAAAATTAATGTTTCTTCTATATTAAATCAGATTTTGAATAATACTTTTACTCTAATAATTACATGTTTTTTATAGACAATTGGGTTTGTGATTTTATTGGAAAAGATTATTTTCGCTTGTCCATGGAGTGGAACAAGTGGTGAAACATTAATTTTAGCAAGAAGTATACGGGAATTTGCTGGAAGTTTATCTGACAGTTCTATTTGGGTTTTTACTTCAAAATCATTAGAAGAATTTCCAAAAGAAGCGAAAAATGAATTGATGGATCTAAAGGCTGAAATCATTCAAATTGATGGTGATCCAGAAGATTTGAAATTTCCATTTGTTGGATTTGTTCTTGCAGCAGCAACTGCTGAATCAATGGCTAAAGGAAAAACTGAGTACTTGGTTTGGATAGATTCAAATTCAATGATAATAAAAGAACCTAAAAAATTCTTGTTGAAGGAAGGTAAGAATATAGGTTATAGACCAGTTCATCATACGTTAATAGGCTCAATCTATGATGAACCAATTGATTCATTTTGGAGATTAATATACCAAAAATGCAATGTTCAAAATGAGAAAATATTTCCTATGAAAACTCACGTTGATGGTAAGATACTCAGACCTTATGTTAATTCAGGATTCATGAGTGTTAGACCTGAAAAAGGATTATTTCAATTATGGTGGGATATATACAAGAAGTTGTATAAAGATCCGGATTTCCAAAGATATTATGATAAGGATGGACTTTATGTTACTTTTATCCATCAAGCTGTTTTAGCTGGAATAATTCTTTCAACTATGGGAAAAGGAGAGCTTTATGAGCTACCCTTTGAATACAATTACCCTATTCATCTCTACCCAGAGAGTCCAAAAGAATATCAACCCGAATCAATAAACGATATGGTAACAATTAGATTATACTTGGATAAATTAAAAGATCCTAAATGGAGAGAACAGATACCAATTAATGATCCTTTGAAAAGTTGGATAGAGAAGCAACTTGTTCATACCTTAACTGATAAGGAGCCAATCTCGGATAAAGTCAAATTTGGGCAAATCCCTTTAGTTTATCCTATACCTATTGTTCTTACCGGTGCACTTGTTGATGGTAAAGCCAACTTCGAGGAATTGGGTGATGTCGCAGTAATGGGTATCAAACCAGCGATTATTTGCATTTCATCTGGTAAAGATAATCATACGAATAAAGGTATTCTTGAACATGGAACCTTTAGCATAAATTTCCCAACTACAAAAATGATTGCTGAAACAGATTATTGTGGCACAGTATCTGGTAAAGATGTCGATAAATCACAATTATTCGATATTTTTTATGGTGAATTAGAAACAGCTCCAATGATCAAAGAATGTCCTGTAAATTTGGAATGTAAAGTAATAAAGGAATTCTTAGTTGAACATAGACAAATTTTCATTGCTGACGTCATTCAAGCACATGTAAGTAAAGAATACGTTACCGAAGAAAATGGTCGTAAAAAAATAGCTGAAATGACTAAATTAGATCCTATTATCTATGCATTGGACAATAAATATTACAAAATCGGAGAACCAATAGGTGAAGGATATAAAGAAAGTAAAAAGCTAAAAAAATAAGAAAAATTAAGATGAAATCTCCTAAATAATTATTTTATATTCAAGCAGTATTTTTTGCCTATTTAATAAAAATTCTTTTTGGAAGAACTGCTCTCACTCCTGGAGTCACATCAACCAATTGACTGATACGCATATCAACTGAACAACTACATAATGCATATGCTTCTTCTTTTGTAAGATTCTTTTCAGCAACTAACCAATCAACCATATCTTTAAGTGCAATTCTTGCTGCATCATCTGTTGTTTCACCCCATGCAGTAGTCATGAAATAATCAGCTGTTTCATATTGAGGTCTCACAATTTTCTTCTTTTTATTTACAACAAATCTGATAGTTACTTCTGCATCAATTTCTACTGCTGTACCGCAGACTTCTCCATCTCCTTGAACTGCATGAACATCTCCAACACCAAAAAGGGCTCCTTCCACAAATATTGGCAAGTATACTGTTGTACCAACTTTACAAGCTTTTGAGTCCATATTTCCACCGTATTCTTTCGGAATTAATGTTCCATGTGATCCTTCTGCAGGTGCTACAATAAGAGTTCCTGGGAAAGGATCTATTGGAATTCTTATATTTTCATCAAAAATAGCATGTCCATCTTTTACAGGAATTATTCTTGTCCATGGTTCTGGATATTCCGGTGCTAGATACCCAAAATTTGGTATTATACAACATGATCCTTGTTCTGCAACATCTATTTTCAAGATGTGAACTTCTAAGGTATCACTTGGTTTGGCACCATTTATATAAACAGGTCCAGTAGCAGGATTAATTCTTTCCATATCAAAATTGATTGGTAAATCTTCATGTCTTTTGATAACTTGATTAAAAGCATCTCTGCACTCGAAAACGACTACATCACCAGAATCAATAGTGAGTACAGGTGGATTCTTCTTATCTGCTTTGAACACAACATCCTTCATACTTACATGATGAATTTTTTCTTTAGTCATTTTATTTTCACCTTTTGAGTTATTAATCAAAACTAAATCTTATTTATTTTACTCGAGATTTTCATAGCAGTTTTTATACCATCACCGGCTGAAATTGAAAGCTGTCTAAAATTGCTATTAACTAAATCACCAATTAAAAACAAATACTCTTTGTCTATTGGTACTTGGAAGAGTTTGGTATTAATAATCGAATTTGGTTTTCGACCAATTGCTACTAATACTAAATCAGCCATATATGATGTTCCATCTGCAAATTCTAAAAGAGCTTTACGGGAGGATTGCTGCATATCAGGAATACCTAATTGCCTGACGTTTTTATTAGGTCTAATTACAATATACTTACTATCTTTTGCTCGCTGATAAAGTAATGGTAAGCAATTCGATTTTTTTCCTCGATGAAAGATGTTCACATGATTATTTTTTCTCGAAAGATTTAACGCATAATCAAAAGCAACATCGCCCCCACCAATAATTGCAATATGAGCTCTAGATAGACTCCTTGAAGGAATATTTTTAGGTTCATAAAATAAAATTTCTTTTTCTATAAGCTGATTTTCACCAACTATAGCTAATTTCTTTGGTTCTGTTCCAGTAGCAAGAATGAGATATTTGCTATGAAATTCATTTTCATATGAAGCAATCTGAAATAGCTCTTTCTTTTTATCCCACTTAATAGTTACAATTTCCTCTTTCTGAACCTCAATCTTTAGAAATTGAAGATGGTTTCTTAATAATCTTGCAAATTCAGTTCCCTTCACTCCAAAGGGTATCCCTAAGTAGTTTTCAACAAAATTAGCATTCCAAATTAATCCACCAATTTCCTCCTTTTCAAATACAATAGGTTCAATTTTCGAACGTTTAAGCTGGATTGCTGCTGCACAACCTGCAGCTCCGGCACCTACAATAGCAACATCGTGGATCTTCTTACTCATCATCTATCATCTCCAATATTTCTTTGCTAGTTGTTGGTACAGCAAATCCATGAGCTGCAGCTTTTAATGAATTTAAATGTAATTCCTCTGTGTATGTAGCTAAACAATCAATGGGTAGGAAAACGTTTTTATCATAACAAAAAGCACTTCTTGCGGTTGTTTCACAACACAGATGAGTTGCAACACCTGTAATAACTAATTGAGTATAACCTAGTTTAGTTAACAAATGCAGAAAATTTGTTCCAATAAAAACGTCATATGTTGTTTTAGAAATTACAGTAGCTTCATTAGTATCAAAAATTCCACTTATCTTAGCTAATGGATTATCGATATATAAAGAGCCATTCCACCATTTATGCATTATATTATCATCTAATCCTTTAGTTAAACCATATTTAGTAAAAAAGACAGCTTTATTTCTACTATGAAAAGCATCTTGTAACTTCTTTATAGGTTCAGTGATTGTTTCCGAAGCAGGAAGATAAGCATGAGAAGATGAATCGAGAAAATAATCTTGCATATCAATAATAAGTATAGCTGCATTATCCTTCTTAAATTTAATATTCTTTTTTGATGAATAATAGTTAGAGAGAATTTTTTTCCATTCTAAAATTTTCTTATCTTTATTGTTCTTATTGAAATAATTCTCTTTTTTCATGAATCTATACCAGCTTTAAGAATCTTGATACCTTTGAAATTCTTCTATAGTATATGTTCTATTCTCGAATTTTAAAGCATGTTGTCCACAATTACTTCCTATGTGATTTTCTTCAAGCTCACCTATGCTTAAAAGCACTTCAAATCCTTGATCTTGTATATCTTTTATTTTTTGCTTAGCAAATTCACCTGTTTCAGGTGAAATCATAGATTGCAAGTTGTGAGCTTTTGCTTTTTCTGTAGGATTAATTGTAGTAATTTTAATAAAGAATTTTTTAGGATCATAAAGTTCTGCTAATCTTTCAGGTACCAGAGGATTTCTTTTTTCAGCAGCAAAATTCAAGGTTATTTTTCTATCTCCTTTG
>JAHLVW010000034.1 GCA_019058275.1 Candidatus Heimdallarchaeota archaeon | reverse complement strand
GGGGATAGTATAGCAAGTAGCGGTCCAGGGAAGGATAGGGAGGAAAGTTAGCGAAGAAAAATTAGTTTAGTTAATTTTACCTGGCCATTGATAGAAGCTTTTGTAGCAGTAATGAAAAGCTATTCTGCTGTTGAATTAATCTACTCTGAATATCTTAACTTTCTTGAAGATCATTATCTTGGAACTGATTATTTCTCCTGGACAAATGATCCTCAAATTTGGGATGGGGATTTATTAAATGAATGGCTTTTATGAAATTTTTTATATTTGGTATGTGTCATTTTAGTAATGGAGGTTGATTGAATTTTCAATCTATAAAGATGAAGAGGAATACAAGGAAGCTATACATCAAAAAGCCAAGGAAGGTACTTGGAGAACATTTTGTCCATTAATTAAAGAGACTTGTAAAGGGGTTGAATGCGTTCTCTTTAACCATACTGGCTTTAGAGGTAGTTGCTATCTAACACATTTCCTTCATGATGGTGGACTTCTTTTGGAAAGAGCAATTCATAAACACTTTCCAAAAGATCCTTATGAAAAAATCGATAAGGAATTAAACAAATTACTCAAGAAAAAGGAATAATCCTTTTTCATTTTTTTTATAATGTTATTTTTTTCCATTACAATAGAAACAAAAAGTTCATTCCTGCTGCAAAGTTCTTCAACAAAATGTCAATACTTTTTTCACTTTTGATAAAAAAGAGCATTAATTTAGTGAAAAAAATACTGTCTAAAAAGGTATTGGGTTGAACCCTATCTTATTTCTCTTATCTTACTGATAGCTTTTTCTAAATCTTCTTTTGTTAGAGTTGTTTTACCTGCAGGATCTGTTAAAGCTAAATAGAGATTCTCAAGAACACTCGAGACGTTTCTTAATGCTGCTTTTATTTCTCTGTTTTCTTCCTCTAGTGATTTAACCTTTTCATTACTGTAAGATAAATCGAAACATACAGCCCAATGCTTTTGATACTCTTCTAAATAATACTCTTTATCGCTAATCTCATAATGGCCTGAGACTCCTAATGAATGTCCCATAAGCATTTCTCGATCTAGATAATCCATACCGGATTTTTTCAATTTAGTATTAAAAGTATCTCTAAAATCTTTCGGAACTAATTTTCTAATATTTGCTCGTATTGATAAATTCTTAGCAGCATGATAAAATGCTGATGAGTATGGTTTTCTGTAAGGTGTTTTTTTAGTTGAGAAAATAATACTATCCTTTGTTATTATTTCTTGTTCTGATAACAAACCAGTTGCTCTATGATTTAGCCATAAAGAAATATAGGTTAGAGTTTGTTTACTAATTACTATATAATGCTCTATTGGATATTTCTGTCTAATATGTTTAAAGACCGCAAAATCAGGAACATTATAAGGATCATCTAAATTCAAAAATGGTTTTAGTTTACCATAAGTGATATTTGTAATGTCTATTGGATTTAATCCACTCTCCCAAAACATAAGAATTAGTGCTTTATCTCTCACGTCTGCAACATTCAATAATTTTTGAATTTCTTCTTTTGTTATCATATCTTCTCGAGATTCTGCATAGATTGTCTTAACAATACAAGGTTTTTCTGACTGTTCAAATTCAACTCTAATTTGTTTGAACCTTCGATAAAACCTGATTATTCCATTAACTTTTCTCCAGGCATAAGCTTCTGTTATTGAATTTTGCTCGAGTAAATAATCTCTATAATCTAGTAAAACATTTCTCAATTCAATTTCGTTTGTTTCTTCTTGAGTTAATTCTGTAGGAGTTTTCTTTCTAAAGTTACAATAATCAGCTAAGTTTTTGTTAGCAAATTTCTTTGTTGCTTTTGCTCGAGATAATCTGATATATTGTTGCATTATCTCATCTTCGCTAAAATGCCATACTTCCCTACTTCTATATATTGTTCCTACTTTTAATCCATGAAAAGATAGAAATGCTCTAACGGTTGAAAGAAATGAATATATCATTTTTCCATTAGTTTTTGTTTTAAACTGATCTACATACTTTTCAAAATAATCCAATTCATTAGTAGATTTCAGTAATTCTTCTAATGGTAGATTTCTCCACACAAGATATTTTTTAATTCTACTAGCAATAGCTCCTTTGCTTTTTTCAGTAACTTTTCTTGTGCTAATCCATGCTTGGAATTCTTTGCTCTTTTGAACTTCTTTTGTTTTAATCATAGTAATCACTAAATACAATAATATAACTCACGACAATTTAAATGTTTTTAAAACGTCATTTTCTGCCCTAACAATGAAAGCTACTGGTACCACCTCTTCCCCATTCCTCTTTTGTCAGAATTTGTCGAAATTAGAAGCAACTTTATTACTATTGCTTTATCGTTTTCAATTATCAAATGATAAAATTAGATCAAATTGTCATAAAGGAGAAGTATATTGATGATTTCTAAGAAAAAACTAAAAGAAAGAGTTATTGAAGAGCTAGACAAAAAAGCAAAAGTACGCATTGGTAAAAATGGTATTACTTCATCAATTATTTCTGAAATTGACAAACAATTGGCATTAAATGAGTTAATTAAAATTAGATTCTTGAATAATTTCCTTACCGAGAATCTAGATAATGATATAGCAAAATTAGCTAAGGAAACAAAGTCTCAACTGCTCGATAAAAGAGGAAAAACGATGCTTTTGTATCGAAAAAAATGAATGTTGATTAAATAATGAAAGAGGATTAACTATGAAAGTGGATTTTCATTTGTCATCCGATTATTTTAAATGTAATCTTTTATGTTCAGTACATGAAAGTTTAGTGTAGGTAGAAAGAATGACCACAGTTATATCTGGACCAGGACAACCATCTATAGGAAAACAACTTGCAGAATTAATGAATGCTGATCATATTAATGTTACCCATAAATTCTTTCCTGATGGCGAAAGAGATATGATACTCTCAAGTGAGAGCCTAGATAAAAAAACAATCATTGTACAATCAATTACTCGACCTCAAGATTCCAATCTCTTTAGTTTGTTACAACTAGCCTATACTGCAGAGGAATTTGGGGCAAAAGACATAACTCTAGTAGCTCCTTATCTTGCATATGGAGCTAAAGATAGACGAATTTTAACAGGTGAAGTAGTAAGTATCTATCATGTCTTCAAGCTAATTAGAGCAACACCAGCAAAAAGGCTTTATGTTATTGATATACACAATACTGAAGTTCTCAAGGGAAGAGAAGATTTCTTCCACAATATCTCTGCAATGCCATCATTTGGTAAGTATTACTTAGAAAAGAATCTCAATAACCCATTAGTTTTAGCTCCTGATTTCGGAGCAAAAGAACGAGTTTCAATTATTGGGAAAGTTATGGACGCAGAAACAGATCACTTTGTGAAGAAAAGAGATCCAGTAACTGGAGAAACCAAATTATATCCTCATAAAATTGATGTCAAAGATAGAGATGTCATTATTGCAGATGAAGTCATAAGAACTGGTGGGACAATTGCTAAATCTGTAGCAGTGTTAAAAGAAATGAACGTAGGACGGGTATTTATTGCTAGTACGCATATGATGACAATTAATGATGCTTATAAGAGAATTCTAAATGCAGGTGCAGAGGAAATAATTAGTACTGATAGTTTACCTTCAAATTACTCAAAAATTCAATGTGCACCACTAATACATAAAGGACTTAAAATTTAATCAAAATGGAAAGTGCATTCTTGAGCTTCAGTAACAACTCAAATAAAATTCTTCATCCTCACTTTTTCCATCTTTCTGGAATTCATCCTGACCTTCCAGTATATGAGGTTTTGTCAGTTTTAGAGAGTGAATCTTATTCTCATCAACATCTTAAAAAAAGTAAACAATGCCTTGTGTTAAATTGCTCAGAACAAGGAGCATATTTAGCAGCTGAACGAGCAGCATATTGTAAACGTGCTGTGAAAATTCTCTATAAAGCAGCAGTATCTGAAAAAACAATAACTGAATTAGCTGATAAGATAACACGAAAAATTGATTTTGAGAACAAAATGAAAAATCACAAAAGCTATCTTGTAAGAGTCTATAGAATTGGGAATGCCCATAGTGAATTCAATTCCATGGATTTGGAGGTAGCAATTGGAAAAAAAATTTGGGATAAAATGAAAGGAACTAGTAAAGTTGATACGAAAAATCCTGATATCAATTTTGTATTACTCTTTACTCGAGATGAGTTGCTATTTGGGAAAGAAATCTATGCTAGAAAAAAAGGTTCATTTGTATCGCGAAGACCTGATAAAAGACCATATTTTAAACCAGGAACATTAGAACCGCGTTTTGCTCGTATGATGGTAAATTTATCTCGAGCAAGTTCAGAGAATCTTCTTTTAGATCCCTTTTGTGGTCCTGGAGGAATAATTCTAGAAGCTACAACCATGGATTGTAATGTTATCGGGTTAGACATAGATAAACGAATGATTAAAGGCTCGTTGAAAAACCTAAAGCATTTTACTCCAAAAACAAATTATGATTTAATTATTGGTGATGCAAAACAAATGCCATTTCATAATCAAATTAATTCTATAGCAACAGATCCTCCTTATGGACGTTCGACATCAACATATGGAAAAGAAATTGAGGAATTATTACGGCAGTTCTTTAAAGAAGCATATAACGTTTTAGTGCCTAATGGCATTCTAGCAATTGGGATGTTCGCCAAAATACCAATACAGGAAATTGCTAAAGAATTCAATTTTGAATTAAGTATATTTGAAAAAATTTACATTCACAAATCATTAACAAGAAGAATAGGGGTTTTCATCAAAAGATGAGTACTATAAGGATTGTCTTTCTTGGAACATCTGCTGCAGTTCCTCAAAAGGATCGTTTCTTATCTAGTATAGCTCTACAAAGGGAAACTGGAGAGATTTTCCTATTTGACTGTGGAGAAGGCACACAATACCAAATGATGCGATTCAATATTAACTTTCAAAAAATAACTAAAATATTTTTTAGCCATTTACATGGAGATCATGTATTCGGTATTTTTGGATTATTAAATACAATGAATCTTATGGAACGCACAAAAGAACTAACCATTTATGGTCCAATTGGAACACGTAATTTCTTTGAGGGTACTATGAGTACTCAAGAGAATTTTGGTTTTAAATATCCGATAGATATTCAAGAGATTGAAGAGGGATTGGTTTGTGAAGATGATGATTACAGAATTATTTCAAAACGGGTGATGCACTCTGTTTACACAGTTGCATATGCATTTATAGAGAAGGATCGTCTTGGAAGATTCAATAAAGAGAAAGCTATTGAGCTCAATGTTAAACAAGGTAGAAAGTGGCAAGAGCTGCAAAAAGGGAAATCAGTCTTATCAGAAGATAACAAAGTTATTGTTCCTGAGATGGTTTTAGGTCCAAGTAGAAGGGGTTTCAAAATAGTTATTGCTATTGATGGGCTTTATGTTGAAGAAGAATTTGCTCCATTTGCTAAGGAAGCTGATGTCTTAATTATGGAAGCAACTTTTGGAGATGAGCATATAGCAAATGCGAAAGAACGCATGCATTCCACAGCCAGATGGGCTGCTAGAATTGCCAAGAAAGCAGATGCGAAAAGGCTCTTTTTAACTCACATTTCTCCTAGATTTAAAGATGATAATTCACTCGAGATGCAAGCTAAAGAAGAATTCACTGAAGCAATTATAGCCCATGATGGGTTAGAAATAAACCTTAATCGCAAAGATCTTGAAGAAGAAAAATAATCTTAGGAATTTCCTATGGGAATTTCTTGACTAATTTTATTTCTCTGCCATTTTTCGTATAAGGAGCCAACCAATCTATTAGATGATCAATATTGTCATAAGTTATTTCTATTCTAATAGGTCCTAAAGGTGATTCACCAATTTCTTCACAGAAATTAATTTTCCCAGTAAAAGCTACTTGCTTGTTTACAAAAAACACTGTTGTATTATCAACAATATTATTTCTTAGAACTTTACGAGCTACATCTAATATTTTATACTGCCTAAAGAGAGTATGGAGATTCTCTAACGAAGCATGATCTTTACTCTCAACATACAGGTAATTCTCATTACCAATCTTTTGTTCTTGAACTTCACTATCTAATATTGTCTTAAGTGAAGTAGCCACTTTATTAGGATCTTCTGTTTGATGTTGTTTAGTTATCGCTTTAATCTTGAACATTGTTTTCACATATCTCGAGAGTAATTTGAGCTATAATTTTTCAATGTAAATAAAAAATGTTCTATGATATAAGAAATTACACTAAAAATTAATTAAAAGAGAAATAATATGCTGTAATTTAATAGGAGTGAAGAACTGTGACTATACGGTCATTTTTTGCAGTAGATCTAGAAGATAAGGAAATTACCAAAAAAATTGTTGATATACAATCCCAACTTGAATTCCCTGATACAAGAATTGTCTTTGTAGCTCCGGAGAATCTACATTTCACATTAAAGTTCTTGGGGGATATTGAGGAAAGAATTGTTCCTGAATTGGAAAAAGCAGCTCAAAACATATCATTTAACGATTTCGAGCTTGAATTGTCTGGTATGGGTTGCTTACCAAATTACAGTTATATTAATGCCCTATACATAGGTGTAACTAAAGGATTAGAAAATCTAGCAACTATTGCAAAAGAATTAGAAAGCTTAAGTGGCAAATTCAACTTTAAAAAGGAAACAAGATCATTTAGAGCTCACTTAACAATCGGACGTGTGAAACGAATAAGAGATAAGAATCCATTAATTTCAAAGATAAAGGAAAATGAAGAAACCTATTTCGGAAAAATTAACATAACATCTTTCAAGTTAAAGAAAAGTGATATAACACCACAGGGTCCAATATACACTAATCTATTTGAAGTAAAAAGTACAAAGTAGTAAACAAAGCAGAGGTATGATG
>JAHLVW010000033.1 GCA_019058275.1 Candidatus Heimdallarchaeota archaeon | reverse complement strand
CATTTATACTCAAGGAGGTGTGCGATGAGTCCCCGGAGCCATTCTGAGAGCCTTCGTGACCAGCTTCTTCGTCCTCGTGGAGGTTTGTATGAGCGCAGGTCCTCGACGATAATTTTTGTGCATTGCCCATTGAGAGCTTTCTGCATGAGGTTATTAGTTGTTGCATATGCTAGTTCATCCCCAAGACGATTTCTCTTCGCATATAGTCTTCTTCACTCTTCTTCCTTTCTCTCTTTGCTAGGTGACTTGTTTAGGTTTGCTAGGTGCTTTTGTACTCCGGAGATGTTCTTATACAGTCGTTCTATGTGCCGATACTGTCCTCCGACAAGCTTGAGATAGATCGGTCCTGAGATTTGCTTCTTATTTTCACAGACGACCGCTGTTGCAAGCTTCTTTAAGCCAAAATCAACTGCAAGCATGCGTTCTTTGTTCCCGTTCTCTCTTGCTCTTCTTTCTTTTGGGAACTCCCACGGAAATTGGAGAAAGAAGTGTGTTACCCCTCCCTTCAAGGTTTTAGTTAGGAGTGTTGGTCTTCTTGTCTGCCTATTAAGATTCTTTTCCAGTTTCTTGTGTATCTTCTCAGGAATGGTTAGATAATTTTCGTGCCATTCCCAGTCTTGCTTGCTCTTTGGGTAGGGGACGATTGGAAGTTTAATTTTATAGCGAATCATTTGTCCTTCCTGAGTAAATTGCAGTGCTTGCCCGTCATCTGGTCCGAAGGGAAAAATGAACTTGCTCATTTGTGAGTACACAATATCAGTATAGTTGACCATGTGAACATCTATTGCTAATTTTTTCTGCCAGTTCTTGATCATCTGGATGGTTTGCTGTACCATGACTTTTTTGTAGTATGGATAATTTTTCTTAGTACGGTATGTCTGCATTACAATCCTTATCACCTTGTGTTCCTGAGTTTCTCCATCGACTAGTTCGATAACCTTCAAACAATCATAATAACAGTTCATCCGTTTATACTGTCCCCTAATGATTCTCACTACTCGTTCTGCATTTCCTCTTCTAATCCTTGATGGAAGATAGACTGGTTGTCCTGCTCGTTCGAGTATAGATTCGCTTGAAGTGTTCAAAGGAGAAGTAATTTACATAGTCAATGGGAAAGGTGAACAATTACTACTTCAATTAAAGAAGGATTTATTCAAAAACCAGTGTTTTTTCAACGGAAAGAACTATAATTCTTTCAGAGAAGTATGTGAGAATTTTATAAAAGAATTTGATGTGCTTCTAACTTCAATTCATCAGAGATTCATAAAGAAACAATTATTGGTGAGAATAGTTGATTGTGATAGAGAAATACCTGTTAAATTGTGGCGTTTGATGACACAATGGATTTCTTTAGATGTCAAGAAGAGAGAACAGTTAAATCGTTTTGCCTTTACAATTTGTCAAGAGGAGATAAAGAAGAGCAAATTTAATCCATTAGTTTTCTACCCGAATAAACAAGTTTCTGATAGAGTTGAAAAAGAATTATTGAATTTAAACAAGTCGGTTTTTCTCTTTAAAAATAGAGAGAATGAATTTCTTTTACGATATGAACAACCTTTGAATGAGTTTTCACCTCGAGTAAAGGAGTATTGTAGACAATTTGAGGAGCTTGAAATAGAATGGATAAATTCAAAGTAATGAGGTATTTATTTGCTGATTTCACTAAATATGGATTAGTTTATCCAAAAAGAGCAAGAGAGATTGCTAGAGGAGCAGGTATAGCTCTAACTGAAACGCATCTGACGCTTTATGAATTACTTGAGAAGGGATTAATTTGGAAGATTGGTAAGAAGTATAAATATCGTTTTGGCTTAAAAGAGGGATCACACCTAGAAGAATTAGAACAGATATATAACTGCCTAAATTCTTGGCACCCTTTGCCTTTGGATTTAAGACTAGACATAAAAAAAGTTGAAAATATAAGGGCTAAACATGAACAAAGAGCAAAAATACTCCAAAGAGAAGTAGAAGAACAGAGAGAGATAAAAGAGAAATTAAAGAAAGTCAAGTTTTTGCCTATGGATGAAAGAGAAGAAGCATTAACTGAGAGCATTTCGAGAGTAACAAAATACTGCTTGAGTCGAGATGAAAAGACAAGAGACGAGGATATTAGAAAATTCTTGGAAAAGGAATTCAAGTCTGTTTTATCAAATCTTTATGGAGCTGAAATTGTTGGAGGAAATTAATCATGTCAAGACGTTGTATTGTTAAAACCACATTTAAAATACCACCACAAGAGAGTAATAAATCGAGCTATCATTTAGATAATGCAGATGTTGGTTTAAGGGGTACAGGAAAAATCTTGAAAAAATTGTTTCCATTTATACTTTATGAATACCAAGTTGAAGCAATGAATACAATACTTGCAGGTGAAGATTGTTTTCTAACAGTTGGAACGGGAGCTGGGAAGACAGAAGTTTTTATGTTTACTATTCTTGAAGAATTGGTTGCAGAAAAGATAACAAATGCAATCATAATCTACCCAACAAAACAATTAGCAGAGGACCAAGAACAAAGGTTAGCTAGTTACTGTAACCAAATACAAAAAGAAACAGGAAAGAAAATAACCTATAGTCGATATAATGGTGATCTTTCAAGGAAAGACCTTGAATAAATAGAAAAAACAAAACCACAGATCTTGTTGGCAACACTTGACAAATTGTTCTATAGATGTTTCAAAGAAGATAAGTATGGATTTCTCGAATGGATAAAAAATACAGGTGTAATGGTTATTGATGAAGTTCATGCAGGTTCAGGGGGTTACTTGACTCATGTTCGAGAGTTCATATCTGTATTCAAAAGAAACAATCCCTTACTAAGGGTTATACTGACTTCAGCGACTGTTAAAGATGTAGCTTCGTTTCGAGATAAATTCCTACCAAGTGCCCAGATCATCCAAGCAACCGGAAAAAGAGGAATTGTCAGGGTAATGGTTCTGCTGAGAGAATCACTTGAGCAGTATATCATGGAGAAGATTGATCCGCATCTCCAAAAGACAGGAGGGATTTGCCTAGTGTTTGTTGATAATATACAAAAGGTAAGTCAATTGGTGGCAAAATGTAATGAGAGCCTAATGAAAAGAACAGGTTTACCATTAGAGGTGATCAAGTTAAATTCACCATTCTTATGTATAAGTAGTCAGCTTGCTGAACAAGACAAAACAGATATTTTACAACGTATAAAGAATGGATCATTACGATTTCTGTTCACTACTTCACTTCTTGAACTAGGGATAGACATTCCAAGAATAGAACACATCATAAACATAGGATGGCCAATAACAGGGAAGAATGAGTTGTTGCAAAGGTTTGGACGATTGCGATTTCAGACGATTGAACAGAAGAAGAATTTCACAATAATATTGGATACAGATAATCCATTAGACAACTATTACTTGGAGAATCATCAGAAAATAAAAGAAATTCTCGAAGAAAATATCTCTGAGCAGATATTGTTTGACTCAAAATCACTTCAAAGAATGAAAGCATTCGTGTTGTTTAGGGTAGTTATGGGGCAAACAACCATAGAAGAGATTCTAACTTTTTGTCATGAGGGGGAATGTGAGAGAATAACCAGAACAGCAACAACAATGTTAGTAGCACAAGGGATACTTAGAACTCGAAAACATAAACAACCATATAGAAAACGAGAGCTGGTAATAGCGGATGAAAAAGAGCTCAAGCAGTTCGTAAGAAACCATCGGATACGGTCAGGAGAAAGAAAGTGGTCAATAGTAGAGAGATCACAAGAAGCGAAAAGAGAGATAAAAATACTTGGAGAAATAGGAGAGCAGAGAATAATAAGAATAACATTACCTGGAAATTTGCTGTATCAAGGAAGAAAAGGAGACATCTACAGGGTTGTAAAACTACTGGAAGGAAAAGTACTAGTAGAAAAACTAGCAATAAATAAAACAACATTAGAACAAAATAAACTGAAACCACCAATATTCCAAATAGAAAAACAAGCACGGATGCAAAAGAAAGGAGCAATAGCAATACAGTTCGGAAAAATGATCATTCAAAGAGAAACAGCAAAAATAAACAGATACACAAACACAGGAGAGCGGATAGAAGAGGAGAGAGAAGAGCAACCAGAAGAAGAAGAGCTGGGAAACTGGGGGAAGAAAACCTACTATTGGCAAGAGAAAACAAGTGGAATATTAATAGAAGTAAATTATCCAAAGAACGTATTAAACAATGAGCAGAAAAAAGAAGCACTGAACTTGCTGAAAGACCTAATACTGAAAAGCATGGAAATAATACTACATATTTCTGAATCATCATTTAGAACAGTAATGAATGTTCATGAGAATAGAATCGTAATCTATGATAGAGGTGGGGATCTAGGAAATGCTGAATATTTGTTTACAAAATTCCAAGAGATAGAGAACCAGATGAAAAAACTTATGCAAGATGGAGAGAGGAACAAACAGCAGTTAAGAAAGAAAATCATACCATTAATGGAAAAAGCGTCTGAGAAAGTAATCAAAATAACAAGAGAACTATTGGAAGCGGAGGAGGGAGAGGAAGAATGACGTACGCAGTAATATTTGGGGATGTGCACTTAGATGCAAAAGAATGTCTAAAAGAAGAGTTTATAGAAGCAGTAAGAAGTGTGGGAGAACAAGTAGACATGATAATAATGAATGGAGATTTCGTAGATAGCTATGAAGAGAAAGGAAAAAAAGCTCTACAAGAATTTGTAGAATGGAGTGAAAGGGAAGGATTAAAGGAAAAAATAATTTTTGTAACAGGAGGAATGGGACATGAAGGAAACCTGCTGTACGACAAACCAGACATACAAATAGTACCTTATGTAGTGCTAAATACAACAGAAGGAAGAATAGTAATCTGTCATGGACATAATATAGGACTTGTAAAAAGATTTGATGAACCGTGGACAGAAGCAACAAATAACTTAAAAAAACAATTAGTGATAAAGGGAGCTGAATTTTTGCCAAAAATAAAACAAACAGATAAACTAATAATTAGCCATACACATACACCATTTTACGATATGGATAATGGAGTATTTGCAACAGGATCATGGAAAGTAAAAAAAGAATTACAGGAGAATGAAGGCTATATTAGAAGAAATATAGGAGTGTTCATACTATTGGATGATGAAGATAGGGATGATCCAATAAAACTGAAAAGGTGGTTTGTCCATAAAAAATAAATGGTGTACTTCCTTTTATGTTCTATTTGTCTATAAAAAGGAGCAATTGTTTTCAATCCTTTTCAATAACTACTCTCGTTAAATTCTTCATTTGTTTGAATAATTCAAGATTTTTTGTAATCTTTCCCATAATATTAACTTCAGAGTATGGTTTGATTTTCTCCCAGAAAACACAAATTGCTTTACTCATAGGCCAATAAGCTATATCCCCAGGTTCTACATCGAAAGTTGGATGTTCAGATTTTACTTGAATGTCAATCAATAAGTATGCTTGAGCATTATCTTGTACTCTAACTCTTCCACCTAAAGGTAATGCATAATAGATATTTTCCACAGAGTGTGGAGCTTTTACTCGATATAGCTCACCTTTTGCTTCACCTAAACCATCAATTTTAAATTTGATTGGATAAACGTCCATTTTTGACATATCATCACATCGAGAAACAATATTCTTATACTACAAAAAAAAGTTTCTGGAGAAATTTTGGTGCCCCAACCGGGATTTGAACCCGAGTCTACAACTCGAAAGGCTGTAATGATTGGCCAAACTACACCATTGGGGCGTATTTTTTAGTGGTTTTTTCAAGCAATTATCTAGTTTTAAATCTTTCTTATTCTACAATAATAAAAGACGGCATGACCTTTGAGAAGTATCAAAATAAAAAAAAGAATGGATTGCAGCAGGATTAATCCCGCTGCGTTAATTGTACAATTTGCTTACTTTCTCTTCTTGACGATTATGTATGTGGCTGTTGCCATCATCATCAAGGAAGTTAAGGTAATCAATAATGTGAAACCAGGTGTTAATTCAGTAACTCCTAAATCGTATCCGGCAATGGTCATGTAGTATCGTGCTTTGTCAAGGTCGAAGTTGTATCTGATAATGTCTGGATTGTTCCAGACACCCATCTTTGGATAGAGTGGTGTATCAGTTATTGCGTATTCGCCTCTGTGAATAACATCATTGATTTCTTGCCTGTCAACTGCATAAGAGATAGCTTTTCTAACGGCTAGACCAATGCTTAGACTTGGGTCTAATGGACATGGGTCACGGTTGCCGATAACAATTCTATCCTCTCGCATGTTATAACCAAAGAAACCATAGCTGTAAAGTGTATCATCTTGGACAGTAAAGTCTGGGTCAGCATCTAATTCGTCTCTTGCTTGTGGATTCCATCCAACACCATCAATATCTACTTTACCTGCTTCTAATTCGAGCAATGAGGTTTGTTGGTCTGGAATAATTCTGATTCTCCATTGATCTAAACCATCCCATCCTGGACCGAAACCAAATCGTTCTTCCCAGTTTAGGTCCTTATCATCCCAGAGGTCTGGATCTAATCTCCAGCAATCATCTCTTACTGTGAGTACTGTTTCAACACCTTCTGTAAAGGCACTAATCTCGAAGAGACCAGTTCCGAAACAGTCTGTAGCAAAGGTATTCCAGTTAGCATGAAGAATATCTGGGGTAACACCATCAGTTAATTGTGTTACGTTCAAGTAATGTTCTGGTAGAATTCTTGTCCAGAGTGATGGTAAGAATGGAGCGTATGGTTCATTTTCAGGTGTATCAGGGTCACCATCAATGAAGATTTCCAGAGTACTATCATCAATGATCTTCATTTCTTTTATCCAAGACCATAAGTGTGGATCGTTGGATACATGCTTCCAAGCGTAGAAGGTGAAGTAAACATCATAGATGTCAAATCCCTCATTTGTAAAACCACCAGCATCAGGCCATTCGATACCATCACGGACGTGAATACTTATGTGAGTATCATTAATCATTTCATAAGAATCTGCTAAGTGTGGCCAGACGCTTAAGTCAGCATCGTACCGAATCAAAGTATCCATTGTAGCAGAACTAATAGTGGACGAGGAACTATCATCTTGGAATAATGGATTGAGATCAGACCAGGCAGCATCAGTTGTAACGAGTTCATTGACGCTTAACTGACCAGGGTGGGTACCAGTCCATGACATTTTACCCCATGATTGGATAACTCCATCAGTGTAGTTATATCCATTTAAGTTTGCCCAGTGAGCAACATATCCTCTTGGTGAGAATGTTGGCATTAATGGATTGATTTTGTCCATCATATATTGTTGCCAATCCCAGTAATGTTGGACACGTTTTTTAGAATCTGGAGGCATAATCAAATTGCCTTCTTTCATGTACCACTCATTGGTACCTGTTCCGAGGGCGTCATCCCAGTCCATGCTAGTATGATACCCGAACAAATTGAGTGAGCCATTTTCATCGTAGACACCAGTAAAGTCTGGGTCTGCACCGCCACCAACAAGACCGACGTAACAAACGTCAAAGTCTCTGAAAAAGATTAATTCACCAACAAAGGTTGGCCAATCTTGTACAATTACATCAATTGTTATACCAATTCTTGCTACGTGTTGTTTCAAGAAGTTACCATAATCAGGTCTAACTCCACCACCATTTGTTTTGAAGACCAGAGTAAAGAATGGTTTTGGTTGAGCAGCTCGTACATTATTAATAGAAACTGCACTTGCAACAAAAAGGGCTAGAATAACACCGACAAGAATGGTCGATTTAACTTTGTTCACTTTCATAAGGTGATCACCAAAAAATTTCGGTTCAACCTATTAAATTGGTTTTTTTTTTTGATTCTTCTGAATCAAGCATTCTAAACCATTAAGGTTTAGATGCTAAACTAAATAGTTTACATTACCATTTAAAAAAGTTTTGTTAGAAAGAAAAATTAATAATATTCGATAAAATTCTCGTATTTAAGATAATGAATTTTTGTTATTAAAAATTTCTAGTGTTTCTTTTTGTATCTTTATTAATATAATTTCACAATAACAGCTGTTGGTTTAAACTTGCTAAGGGATTTGATGCTGTAAAGAATAAACTACTTAAATAATTTCAAGTATTTATTTTTGAGGAAAGGATAGCACGAAAATGATGCAAAGAAATAAAAGTTTTTCACAGAGGAGATTAGAAAGGAAATTATCTCGAGAAACTCAAAAAATGACTAACGAAGAGCTTCGTAGTGCTCTTTGGTCTACGAGAAAGCAAAGTGAGCAAAAAGAAGAAGTTGCCAATGATCTTGAGAAGACCAAATTAAGATCCTTTTTAATGGAGGATATATACTCCAAAGAATTAAAGAAAAGAGAATTACTTGAGTGGGCTCTAAAAACAGGATCATAATAGATTCTGTATAATTAAATGAGCTTTAAGTTTACTTTACTCATTCGTTGTTTCTTGAGCTGTACTTGTTGTATCAATTTTTGGTTTTGTTTCAGGTTTTAGATTTAGTTGTGCTAAATGCTCAGAGACATCTTTCCAACCTGGACAGATATCATAATTTGCTTGCCACTCACATTCTTGACAAGTTCGTTCCATATCTTTCCCACGATTCAAGCTAAGAAACGTAAGACCTCCAAATAATAGTACAAATGCTCCTATTTTGAAACCCCAATGTTGGGAAAATATTACTATAATAAAGGTACCAGACCAAGCTCCTCTACCAAATTTTGAAAGATCTTTTATAACAATCGAATACTTTCCTATTAAACGACCTCCTATAGCAAGAATACCAAAACCTATTACAAACCACCAAATATTTTGGAACCATAGAGCTGTTGAAGTAAAGAAATCATTAGCAGCTCCCCAAAGTAAATAGATTAAAGGTAATGCATAAACAAGAGGATAGCTTAGCAAACATCCTCTACAAAATCGTATTTTTCCTAGATTATATGTGTGATTTTCAAATCGTTCACAAAATGGATGATGTGAAAGTAATAATCTTAAAGTTCTCCAATGAAATAGTACTTTAAGGAAAAGCCAGAATCTCCCTTTATCTTTCTTGGGAGTCTTAGGTTTTATGTGGATTTCAGTCTGATTAGTATCTTCTTTACTCTCGAGATTAGGTTTAGTGTCAATTTCATTGTTTGAAGATTTTTTTTGAGTCTTTGTAGTCATTAGAGTATACACCAAACAAAAATTCACTTAAGGTAAGATAGACCATGCTTTATTTGTATTAATTAATAACTCTTAAGATTGTTTCACATTAAGGTTATTTTGGTAGTGGTTCATTTGAATGGAAATTTTGACAACAAACTACTATTTCTAGCTGGTGGTACTGGAACACCCAAGCTCCTTATGGGGGTTAGAAGAATACTAAATGATGATAAGTTGACAATAATTGGAAATACAGCTGATGATGATATTTTCTATGGTTTACTTATTTCGCCAGATATAGATACTTTGATTTATCTTTTCTCTGATCAATTAGATTTGAAAAAATTCTGGGGAGTAAAAAATGAATCTTTTAATGCTTTAAACCAGATAGAAAAATATGGGGAGGAAATATGGTTTCGATTAGGTGATAAGGATTTAGGATTGCATTTAGTTAGAAATAAGTTACTTTTACAAGGTTGCAACTATCATGAGGTTGTTCAAGAATTATGTTCTAGATTGGGAGTAACTGCCAAAATTATCCCTATGACAAATGATCACGTCAGGACAAAGCTACTAACTAAGTCTGGTTTAGAACTTTCTTTTCAGGAATATACAGTAAAAATGCGAGAAAATATTACAATACAATCTGTTCGCTATGAAGGGAGTGAAAAAGCAGCTGCAGTTGAAGAAGCAGTAAATGCAATATCAAATGCTGATACTATTATAATTGGACCAAGTAATCCAATAACAAGTATTGGTCCAATATTATCTATAAGAGAATTAAAAACAGCTCTTTGTAACACTGAAGCAAAAATAATAGCTGTTTCTCCTTTAAGTAGTGGTAAAGCATTTAGTGGTCCTGCTGCAAGATTGATGAACGAATTAAACATAGAAGCAACATCATTAGGTATTGCAAAATTGTATAGGGAGTTTCTAAACACAGTGATTATCTGTAATAATGATAAAGAATTACAAGATGAAATCAATAAACTGGGAATAAAAACCATCTGCACTAACATTTCTTTGAAGACTGAATACGAAAGAGAAGAATTAACTAAAATCATACTCAAAGAATGTAAGAAATAGGACTTGGAAAAAAATAGAAAAGATATTAATTCAAGTTTGTTTAAGTGATATTCACACTAGAAAAAGGTGGATTAAATGAAGAAACTTGTTGTCTTTTACTCTTTTGAAGGGAATACGAAATTTCTTGCAGAGGCTATTGCAAAAGGAATTAAAGCAGATATTTTAGAGCTGAAACCAGAGAAGGATTTGAAAACTAAAGGGTTTTTCAAATACCATTAGGTGGTGTTCAAGTAGTTTTTGGGAAGAAACCTAAGCTATAACCTTTTGATAAAAAACCAGAGGATTATGATGTACTATTCATAGGCACACCAACTTGGGCTTTGAATTACACGTCAGCAATACGAACATTTCTCAACGACGTTAAATTATCAAGTAAAAAAATTGGTTTATTTGCCTGTAGAATGGGTAATGTTGGTAGAACTTTCAAAAGAATGAAAAAGAAACTACAAGGAAATGAAATTCTAGGTGAAATTGACATTAGCCAACCATTAAAGAAAGGAAAAGAAAAAGATGCTGAAGCTGTAGCGAAATAGGCTAAGGATTTAGTTTCTAAGCTCTCTTAGTTTCTTTCTTAAGGTATTATTTCACAACCGTTATTGTAAGCTGGGTAATCAAATTCCTCTTTTTTGATTATTCCATTTTCTATCAATCCCAGAACATCATCTTTTATCGACTTCAATTCGTTAACCATAGGCTTTACAGTTCCACAAACTTTTGCGAAGGCTTCATCTCCCCACAGTACTTACATTTCAAATTACAAGCTCTAGTGATGATTATAAAGTAGTTCGTGTTTTGTGACCCACCAAATTAGTTTTGTACTTTATGGGAATGATTTCGATTCATTCTTCTAGTTTCTTTTTATCATCATCTCGTATTTTTTCTTCAAGATATTTTTCGTATAATTCTCCTTCACCCCGATCTCTTTTCACATATCGATAATATAAGCCCAATGCTAACCCTCCAAATGGTCCACCTACAACACCTCCTAGCATTATCGATATAGCAAATATGATGACAACAAGCTTTATTGGTGTATTATCTACTCGCAGATTGTGATAAAACCATAAAATTAGTACTACTACAACAGCTTGCAACAAACTTGCTGGAATGCTTACAATTAAACCATCATAAAAGCATGTAATCAATGGTCTTTTTCTAACATAGCCTACATATAGTCCTCCTGCTACACCAGCAAATAATAATGATGGAATTAACAGAGGTACTGATTCTGCTGGGAGGGTAAATATTACTGTTGCTACTAAGATAATCAATAGACCAATTAAGAACGTTTTAACATTCACAGCAATCAACCAACATTTTCATAAGCAATCTAATTAGATTTATCAAAATTTAAATGCTCATGTTTGTTCTTTATATTTTAATGGAATTTTGAAGATGTGTTGAATGTTTTAAGAAATAAAAAAGCTATAAACGATTATATCAAAAGTATGGGCATAAAATCTTAGTATGTAAAGGGTAATTCTTTATAATCGCCGTATCCAAACTCTAATTATAGAAAACAAAACCTTGTTGTTGGGTGGTTCTTTTGAGTTAATTCAGTTAACTTCTAAAGATAAGCAAAACAAATAAATAATATATCGCATAAGCTTTATTTACTAACATATGAGAGGTTGTTAAGCGAAAAACTTATAAAGAAAATAAAATCACCCAAAAGCTCAAACAAAAACAAAAAATGTCTAAAAAGAATATTGGTAGGAAATAAAAAATGATCACTGAATTGTTAAACAGCTCAATTAAAGAAAGAGAGGCAAGAATCAGACTCTCCGTGGAAAAGAAAAAGGGTACCAGAGGTCGTAAAAGAAGCAAGAAAACAATTAGAGTACAAGAATTAATACTTGACACTTTATTTGTTAGCTGTAGATTAATGAGATCCTCTGAAATTAGAATAGCTGTAGGGAAAAGAGTTAAGGGACTTAGCAATTACCTATTCTTCTCAGCTTTGAGAGATTTACAAACAAGAGGTGATATTGTAAAACGAAAGAATCTTCTAAATATGAAATATACGTTTTACGCACTTTCGGATATTGAAAGACAAAAGAGACAATCTTTCAGCTATCCAACAACACAAATTAATAATCTAAATTATAACTACATAACTACCCTGCCATACTCCATAGAAGCAGTCTTGCTCATACCAAGATTCTTCTGGTAAAATAATACCTTGCAAGGCTGCAACAAACTTTTGCAGCCAGAATTTTCTCTTTTTTATCAGCTTATAAGAAATAATGTAATTAAGAAAAGAAGAAAAATGCAAGTAAAATATTAACTTGCGTTTATTTTAGCTACTAAAATTCTTAAGGGTAAGATAAATGATTCAGGGTCTTTTATGGATGTCTCAAAAACATCAAATTCATTTCTAATGGCAGTTCTTACGAAATCTGCTCCTATGTATATACCTTTTTCAGCTAAATCAGCTTTGTTCATGAAGACAATTACTGGTATTTCCTTTCCACTTCTTTGTTCTTCTCTCATAATCTTTTCAATGTAGACATTTAGATATTCAATTGAAGAAACATTTGTTCCATCAGCAAGTAAAATGACTGCATCGGATCCTTTTAAGCAAATATCAGCCATAAACTCGAATCGTTCTTGACCTGCAGTATCGAATATTGAAAAAGTCATAAAGTAATCAATATCATCTCGAGAAAGAAGGTAATCTACACCGTCATTTAATTCGAGAATTTCAAAACGATTGCTTTTTGTAAAGATCACCATTGCACCCAATTGATTTAGACTAACAGTGGTTGTAGATTCCTCTACGTCAATAGGAGTATAGGTCAAATTAGCCTTGTTTTCAAGATAATCCATTCTTTTGACATCTGATACAATGAATTGGTCCCCGAAAAGGGTTCTAAGGAAAGAGGTTTTGCCACTACCAGATGTGCCAAGAACTGTTATCTTGAGCAGATGAGATAGCTTACCCTGTTTAAGCAACTCGGCAATATTCATAGTTTTTTAACTCCAAGGCGTATAAATTAGCTAAAATACTAATATACAGTTTAACTTTAGTTGAAGTTACTTAATAGCACTCTGAGAAAAACAATCAAGGTATCTAGTAAAATCATCCTTATTTTTGTCGGTCAAAATGGAAGCTTTGACAAATTTTCATCCAAAATATTGACAGAAATATTGATTTACATGAAAAAAATCGAAAAAAAGAATTAAGCAATTTACAATTAGATTAGTAAATTATTACATTGAGAAATCGGACCAACTCCGATTAACCGAAAGGATTTTAAAATCTAAATTATTGGAGAATAATCGGGAAAAAAGCACCGATGGTCTAGACTGGTCTAGGACTCCAGCCTTCCAAGCTGGGTACCCGGGTTCAAATCCCGGTCGGTGCACCATCTACTTCTTCATCTAAGCATAAATTGTACCACAGTTCTAATAGAATTATTTTTTAAGCTTCATACAATCCTTAACAAGATTATATTGAAAATAGAAGGCATCGATTACAGTAAATGCATTGATTGTGGGAAATGTGTGAAAGTTTGTCCTCAACTACTCTATTGCGAATTAGAGAAGGATATGAAAGAAAAGTTTGTTTTTGAAGATCCGTATCAATTGTGTGTTAGGTGCGGACATTGTATAGCAATTTGTCCTCCAGAGGCTATACTATATAAAAATGCAGGTGAGGTCTACACATTTGATGGTACGAAAAAACTGGAAGAAATAGTCTCTTATGATGAGTTAATGAAAATACTCAGAATGCGTCGATCTATCAGAGTGTTCAAAGATAAACCTGTTCCCAAAGAAAAAATAGAGAAAGTTCTAGAAACAATGAGATATGCGCCTTCAGCAAGCAATAGACAAAATTGGCGTTATACAATTATTACTAATAAGGATGAAATTGAATATCTCAAGAAAGAGAATATGAAATTCTTCAGAAATGCTAGAAGAGCATTACCTTTTAGACATTTAATAACCCCGTTCCTTCCATACGGAGCAAGAAGAAGAGTACTAAATCCGAAAGTTAAAATGCAATTAGAGAGAGGAATAGAGAGAATAAAGCAAGGAGAGGATATTATCTTCTTTGACGCGCCATGTGTAATACTTCTTTACTCTAGAAAATATGCTTCTAGTTTAGCTGCTAATGATGCTGGAATTGCTCTTACTCATGGTATGCTTGCTGCTCAATCATTAGGTCTTGGAACCTGCTGGATTGGATTAGCCCAAAGGAAACTTATGAATAATCGAAGATTAAGTAAACATTTCAAAGTTCCAAAAGGATTCACTGTTTTTGGTGTTATGACATTGGGTATACCTGCTGTTCAATACTTGAGAGGACCACCAAGAAGATCTTTGAGAGTTCAATGGTTTGAATAATTGTAAAGCTTCAAATAGTCAATTTACATCTTTCTAATTGAAGTAAGAGGTTAGAAAATGACTTCAATGGGATATTCAGAAATTATCTCGAAGAATGCTCGAGATAAGAATGGGAAAAAATTAGGTAAAGTATATGGAATAAAAAAGCCATATGCTTATATTCTGACGAGGGATGTTACTCAAACAGACATAAAAGTTGCTGTTGAACTTGATGACATCTTGATAGTAAAAGAGAAAGATGTTTGGTTTGATATCTTAAAAAAGGATTTTGACAAAGAAAGAAAGAAACTAAAGAAAATGCAAGCTATACAAGAAGAGATGTATCCAAAAACAGAACCAGCACGCTTTCTTTTCTTTAGCAATCAGAGAGCAGAAAATATTCCAAAACAGCAAAAAAGAGAATAATCCTAATCAGTTTATTTTTTTAGTTCTTCTTCAACCGGAACTATCCCTTGCAAAGGTAATTCTTGCAAGCAGCTTGGGCATTTTCCTTGTGTTTTTACCCATTCTTCCATATGAACTAAATGACCTTGAGCTTCACATAAACTGCATTTACCTATTTCTTCTCCAGAAGAGATAGGCAGTTTACAAACAGAACATTTGAGGATTTCTTTGTCACAAGTTGAACAACTTGTTACGTCTACTGAATCAAAAGGCATACCACAGTAATAACAAGTAGAATATCTTACTCTTAAATCATTAATTAAACCATCTGTATCTTCTTTACGAATGAAGACTTGTTCAAGATCTAAATATTCCCCTACACCGGGATTTTCTTCAATGAGCTTAAGCAATAATGATTCCATTTTATCATCAGGAAACTCTACAAATTTAGCGATCCTAGCTAATGTAACAGGAATATTTGGTCGAACTTTTGAGAGCAATTCTAGGATTTTTGGGTATGCAGAATCTTTGTCTCGTCTATAATTAATCTCTTGGATGATTTTTTGTTGATCATAAGGTTGTTGTAGTTTTGTGTAAAGTGCTTCCAGTTTTTTCATCATCTCGAGACTATGCCCTTTAAGAGCAAGATAGTTAATCAGAAGTTCTTCAGCTTCTTTATATTTCTTCATTTCAAATAATAAATCATGAAAATCATTTACTCGATTATAACTATCTGGTTGAATTTCTATCAATTTCTTGTAATAATAATATGCTTTGTTCAAATCTCTTTTCCAAGGTTGATCCTTTCTATAGTGATGCCAAACAGAAGTACTATAGATTGCTGCAAGCTCTGCCCACCAAGAATTATTATTAGGTTCTAGTTCAGCTAGTTTTTCATAGCATTTAACAGCAGATTCAAAAGCCTTCTTAGTTTTATAAATAGATGCCAAATTCTTGAGAGCTTTAATTTGATTTGGATCAATTTTTAGAATGTTTTGATAAACTTCAATTTGCTTTTTTTCTTTGTGTTCCATAGCAAAAGTCATGGCAATTTTGTAATGTGGTTCAATAAAAGTAGGATTTAATCTAAGACTCTTCACAAAAAGATTTCTAGCATTGATATAATCTTCAAAGAAATGATGAAAAATTAAACCTTCAATAAAAACCAACATATAGTTTTTCTTCTCTTTTTTCTGAAGTGAAGCAACTAATGACTGCAAATCCTTCCTGTACCTTTGGTCGATTTTGCCTTTAAGATAACCACTAGAAATATCAAACTCATTGTTCGTAATACCTTCCGTGAGAGAAACTAGTGATTTAGAAACATCACTAAATTGTAGATAAGTAGAGCTAAGTTTTACCCAACCAAAAAAGAAATCAGGTTTTACTTCAACAGCTTTTTGCCAGCACAAAAGAGATATCTTGAGCTGCTTATTTTCTTCAAACAAGAATCCCAAATCAGACAAATGATTATGATCTGCTAGTTGGTCAATATACACAGGAATGTTGCCAGTAATGGAATCAAGTGTTTCAACATATTTCTGAATGAACTTTTTCTCAGCATACCAGTTTACTAAGATGGTTTTTGTAATATTAGGTAGCAAATTTACTATACTATAACCAAATTTACTCAAAATAACAAGAATGCTAGTTCGTTTTTTTTCAGAAGGATTTTCATTGAAAATTTTGTTGAAGATAAGAGGAAATTCTTCTCGTTTAATTGGAATAGAATTAAGAAGCCATCCTTCAGAAGTTTCGGATATGGTACAATAACTTTCTTTGATTTTTAGAATCTTTTCGATTTTTTCCTCTAAACTCATTGCTCAACCCTATTTAAGAGAGCCTTAATCCAAACTAAACAAAGATTAGTGAAATATAAAAAGATTTCATATATTTGTGTCAGTACAAAACAAATAAATGAAAAATTATGAAAAAGAGATGATTTTGCATTTTCCTTAATGCTTTAAAACCCTAAAGAAAATTGTTACTGAACAAACTATTACAAAAAATAAGAGAAGATTGAAATGGCAAAAATAAAACCGTTTGGTTTAATAATGGAAATTGTAGCATTACTTGCTGGTGTTGCTCTATTTGTGGTTGGCTATATAATGTTCCCACTAGCAACATCTGAATTATGGCAATTCCTCTTATTCGTTATTGCAGGAGGAGCATTCATTTTAATAGGAATGATACTTTTCATAATAGATATTTTCAGACTAGGAAAGGAAAAAGAAACAACATACTAATAATAAATTCCTTTTTGGAAAATGGTGGACCGGATGAGATTTGAACTTATAGCTTCCTTCATACCTTGGAGATGAGAGTCCAGATAAATCCACCAACCTTTTATTTTTCTTCTACTTTTTCTTATTTGCCTTGTTTTATCTCTTTTTCAAGCCATCATTTTTGCAATGTTAGATTAGATTGCAAAGATATTGGTATTTTTGTCTTCATTTCATAACTCTCATAATAATAGATGGGGAAGAAAGAAATGATCCAATACAACTAAGAAAATAGATGAAAAATGAGAGAAAGTGGTGGATCGGATGAGATTTGAACTCACGGCCTCCTGAAAGAATTCGCTATTAGGAAGTAAATTAAAGTAAGTTTTTATGCCAGAAAAAAAACGATAAGTTAAAAATAAATGATTCTCTTATTTAGGAGTGACTCAAAAAGAAAAGATAGTTTGTTCTATCTGGTTGAATTCTTTTTGAGTCGCTATACCAAATTTCTATCAAATAATATTTAGATTATTTTGTTATGTGTGTTATTTGTTGGACTGAAATTAAATAAAATAACAACTTACTTTTCTACTTCACTTGAAGAGGGAAATGAAATGTGACTTTGTGCAATTAACCATTCATCCTTCTTCTTCTCCATTGCAGCAGTTAATCGAGCAACACCTTTCTGTTCTTCTTCACCAACTTTCACAGCTAAATCAACTTCAGCAGACAAAAGTGCAATAGGTCCTTTAATAGTAACAGTTTTCCAAGGTAAGTCTATCTTTGTAAATTCGTATTTCTTAAAATCTTTTGCAATTTGTTCCTTTAGTTCTTCATAGCCAACATGTTTCTCTCCTGTTTCGCTGCCAATAAGAACAGTGCTTGGTTCATTAGCGAAACATGATAAAATGCTTTATCACGATCTTTCTTCTTGTAAGCGTCGAAGTATTTGTTTATTAATTTGGTAATTTCAACCTCAGCTATATCGTCTTTACTCAGTGTTACAACCCTCAATTGAATTGTTAAAATATATATATGTCACTCATGATTTATTATCTTTCTTAAGCTACAACTCATAAAAAAGCTCTTGAGAAAAAAAATCAATAGATTAACTATACCTTTCACTTCTTTTCACGTAGGATTCGGAATCCTATTATTTGCACGTCTATCATTTCTAGATCTAAAAGCGTTGTTTCTTGGAACGATTATTATTGATTTAGAACCAATATTTCATTTATTGTTTGATGTAGAACAGTTACATGGAGTAATGCATAGCTTGTTAGAAGTAATTATGTGGGAATTCCTATTACTCTGAATCCTAAGCTTTTTGTGTAAAATAGGCATTTAAATAAACAAAAACAAATTGGTGGACCGGGTGGAATTTGAATCCACGGCCTCCTCCAAAATGGTCAAGGGAACTCATTCCTCTTGATTGCCAAGGAGGCGATCTTCCAGTCTGATCTACCGGCCCAATGGTTAAATCGTATTCTCTTTCCTTCTATTTTCTTTTATGAATCTTTCGTTTTGTGTGGATAGACTATACTTTTATCATTACTTCAGGACAGTTATTTCAATGAAAGATACTTTTGTTATTGGTATAATGAATGATCTATGCGAAACAGATTCTTCAGTTGCACTCATTCCTTTTTTTAACCATTCCTTAAAACCTACTTTCATTACAATTCTTCTATCGTATTTACCAGTATTTCTCAAAACATACATCCTTGATCAGATTTTTCAAGATATCGTTTTTATTAGCAGCTTTGCTTATAATTCTAAGCCTTCATTGGTGAGCTCTTTGTGAGTCCTTCAATGGTTTTAATCACGTTTAGGAATTTGCTTTCCCATCTTATCCATTTTTTATTAAGCCGATGGGCATAAAGACCAATTAGAAAGGCCAACTTTCGACCTCTTAACAATCTTGAAGTCAATTGTTTGATGGAGTAGAAGCGTTTGTGTGCCTCAAATTGTGCTTGTTGAAGTTCCCACGCGGACATATTTTTTGGTAGAAACTTCACATGATGCGCATCGTATTCATCCCATTGATAGTCTATGAGTCGATTTTCCTCCTCCATTTTAGCATAAAACTCTGTGCCTAGAAACGGAGTTAAAATGAGGAATTGTACTGTATCAATTTTTTCTTTGATAGCAAAATCCACAGAAGCCCGTAATGTTTGGGGAGTATCAGCATCAAAACCGAAGACAAACATCCCATGGATATGGATTCCCCTCTTTCTTATTTCCTTGATAGCCCACTTAATTTCTTCAACAGATTGACGCTTCTTCATTTCTTTTAGTGCTTTTGGGTCAATCGATTCAAAGCCAATATAAAGAATTTGACAACCCGCTTTTGACATAAGGTCTAAGAGCTCTGGGTCCTTAGCTATATCGACTCTAACCTGAGTGGACCAGATAAAATTCAGCTCCAATCTAATCATTTCTCTAAGGAGTCTTTTGGTCCTTTTTACATTTGAAGTGAAATTATCATCATAAAAAAATATGGCTTGCTTTTTTGGATTAAACTGCTTAATCTCACCAATTACATTCGGGATGCTTCGATATCTAAATCTCCTTCCGAACATTGAGGTCACTGAACAAAAAGTGCAGTCAAAAGGACAGCCTCTCGAAGTTTGCATAGGCACTATTTCTTTCTTTCGAATACCAACCCCTACCGCTTTACCATTTAACTCAAGGAGGGTAAAATCAGGATAAGGAATAGAATCTAAATTATCTATGGGTTTGGTCTTTTCATTAATAATAATTTCTTCGTAATCATCTTTCCATGCTAACCCTGGTACTTCTATTAGTGAAGTATTATTATTAAGAGCATCAACAAGCATAGGAAGTGATTTTTCCCCTTCACCCAGAATGCAAAAGTCTGCGTGTTCTAAAGCTTCTTCGGGGTTGAACGAGACATGTGGTCCTCCTATAACCACCTTGATTCCTTTTGATCTAAAATAATCAGCAAGTTTGTATGAAACTGTAACAGTTGCAGTAATTGCTGAGATAGCAATCAAATCAACTGTAGAACAATCAGCAAGTCGACTATAAATTTCATTTGCCTTCAAGAAATAAGCTTTAACGTCATAATTCTTATTCTTCATAATTGTAGCTAAAATAATATTGCCAAGTCTTGGCAGATCAAATCTTGAAAATATATGCATTTTTTCGCTTTTCGGTTCGAGAAAGACTATTCTTTTAATATGGTTCATAAAATCCCTCACTAGTATTCAAAAAATAGCTAAAATATATGAGAAAAAAATAGCTAAAGATAGTTGCTAGATTAGTTTGTTAGACTTATCAGATATATATTAAGCTGTTAGATGTTAGCTTATAAACCTATTTTCTATATTCAATTCTTAATTAAACTACATAGACTTCTTAAAATCTTACAAATAAACTGTTGACTTGCTTGTAGGACAAACAAATTCCTTATCCTTTGTTTACTAGATGTGCTTCTCATGAAAGAGGATTTTGCATTTGTCACGTTTTACTATAGGTTATTTAATTTCTATATGATATTTTTTCATATATTGAGCTCTACTTTGTAGAGGAGAGATACCTTGAATAAAACAAATGCTTAGTAACAAGGTGAAATAGAAAAGTGGTGGGCGATCCCGGATTTGAACCGGTGATCTTCGAAATTATAAAATTTTATCTGCTATTATATTCTTCTAAACAATTTAACCAATTAACAAGATGATTTCTTCTTATTCCGTATAAATCTAAATCATACTCATCATAAAATGTGATTCTATTACTTAGTTCTGTAATAATATCATCCAGACTGGAATCTGTAACATCCTTGATTTCTATTGCATGCAAATTAACCATATGCTTTTTTGAATCAAATATGAAATCAAAATGCATAAAGAAATCTTCAATTTCTTTTAATGAAGGTTTTTTTGAAATGCCTAAATCATTTCTGATTAATTGACAAATATTACAATTGCATAATAAGTTTGGAAATATGGAATATAATTGCGTTATTGCAGTTTCACTTATTGAATAATGCAGTAATGCGGAATAAAATCTCTTTGGTTGACCTCCTCCAGTAACACAAGCATCAACAAATTTATTTTCACTAAAACCTAAACCTCTTGAATAACCAGAAAGACCTATTTTAGATAATATTAATGAGAAATATTCACCATAGAGATTGTAAATTGGCTTTCCTTTTTCTGCAAGTTTCTCTACAAAATTAATTAAAAATGTGAGATACACAGGGGATATTTCTTTCTCATCAAAATCAGAAATCCAAAAAATATATCCATCAAATCCTGAATAGTCTTCAATCATTTTCAAAATATCATCTTTTCTCAATAACAATTCTTCTGAAAAACAAAGAACTGCATATAAATCAAATTCATCTTTCATTGATAGAGCAGATTTTGCTATTGATAATGATATCTTATACCAAGGATCATTCAAGGTTTCAAAATAGAAATAAGGAGTTGTTAGAAATAATGGCTTTAATTCTCCTCTTGTTTTACCTAGTATTTTATCATATTTATCAAATGCTTTAACAGATTTTAAAGAAAAGAAATCCTTTTGAAATGAAATTAATTTTTCTGTAAATTCACTAACAAGACTACCATTATTATCAATAAAATCTTTTGGTATGAATTCCCTATTCGTTAAGATGTTTTTAATTTCCCCATCACAATAATCAATGAGTTTTTGATATGATTTCTTAAACGATAGATTGCCATCCTTATCTATTTTCTTAATATTCGCTAAATCTCTTGCAAAGACGTAAGAAACCAAATCAATAAAAAATGGTTTTTTTAAATCTCTTAAAAATGTTGAAAAGAATTTTTCATAAAATAATACTAAATGAGCACTTATTGATATTCCAAAATAGTCATCTTTTAGCTCATTAAATATTGATTTCTCGTATGTTACATTAAACCGATAGAAATTTTTTACTTCCAATTCTACACCTCAAATCAAATGTAACATTTTATTCATTATATTTTTATGAATAATTTTGGATTTTCTTGGTTTATAAAGGAAATCAGCTTTATCCTCATTAACTATAATTAATCCAATTCGGTTTTTTTTCAATAAGTTCTTTGGAATTCTATGATGAAAATCTTTCAAACAGGGAACGCTTGGAATGTTGAATTACGGTCATCTTCAGCGGTTCGATTATTCAATTTCCTGACAGATCAGACAATTCAAGGAGCTAAGTATGATTCCTTACGAGAACCATTATTATTTAAACAATTAGGAGAGCCTTATCGTAATCTTTACTGGCGCGGAGCAATGGACGCAGATGGTTCGTTTAAAGGCGGAATTTCCTTCACAAGTGCAAGTAACACATATGTCTTAGACTTTCAATCCTATCTTTCTAATATTTGAATTAAGAATACATCTTATTCAAGAGATAAAGATGGTTGTTACTTATACATACCAGCGTTTTATAAGGTTGCATACACAGTACAAATTGGATCATTAAATCTTAAAAAATCAAAAGACCTACTGAAATTTCTTCATAGAAAACATACAAGAGCAAAATACCTAGGAATTAATCCGGATACTCTTCTTTCTTCTGGTCATTTTAATTTCCGTTTATTAGATTCACTTTATCTTAAAGGTGTAGAAGATTTACTATTAAAATACAGACAGAATCGAACATATATCGAGTTGGATCAGGAATTTAACTTAGCAAATGGATCTTATTCCGGTTTTGAAAAAGGGAAAACTGCTTTGCCTTTTGATCTTTTTACGCTCCTTGTAATAAAAACATCGACAAGTGAGAATTCTGTTTATGATATTTTAGAAGAAAGACAAGATATAGCAAGGTTTTATATTGCTAACTCTACTCCGGTGAAATTTCCATTAAAACCAACTGATAAATTACAAATGCTGTTACCTTACCTTGAACCTAAAACAAGTTATGTAGTAGTACTAACTAAAGAATTACAACTTAAAAAGCAAATTGAACAACTCTATGATATAAAGATTAAAAATCAACGAATCAATAGCAGAGTAATAATGCAATTTCTTAGAACATTTTGTAATTATCAAACTACAAATCATTTGATTTCTCCAAGTAAATTCTCCGAAATGCAACTAGAGTGGAGAAATGAGCTTTTTGATATAGAATGACATCATTTAACTTTGAAAAACACTTAGACTGAGTGTGCTATTTATCTAGAAATATATGAGGGAGGTATTTCCATACTATTTTCGCATCTTAGTATGATTAAAATTAGTTTTTCTTAATTTTAAAGTAAAAACTATTTATCGAAAGTCCGAAAAAATATCTTTTTATGTTATGAAGGGTTAAAAGTCCGATTTTTTTCCATCGTTAATCAACATAAAATTGAAAAAAAAGAGGTTCTCAAATAAGGAGAGAGAGGCTATGTTTTCGAATGTCCGAAAATTTTCTGATGTTTTATATGGATTCTTTTACAAATCTCACGATATAAGCATCTTGAATTAGTAAAATCACAAGTTTTCTTCTTTTTAATAAAGCTCGGATCTAACATTTCAGTACGTAATTTTTCAAGATACTCTTCAAATGTGTTTATAATTTCAGGAGTTACCTTTGCTTTGTAGAATTCATTTATTTTATAATAATAAATCCCAAATTCAGTAACTTTTGTTATATTTGGTACATCTATAATGGGCAAGTGATTTGTTAATAGAACTGTGTAGAATAGCAATTCTTCCTCATCAAACTCACTAGGATATGATTTGTACTCCACAATTCGACAATCACCCAATTCGTTTAACAAATCTATTCGATCGATAGTTCCACAAAAAGAGTCATTGCAAAGATAGAATTCAACAGCAACAGGTTCCCAAAAATCATTTTTCTCCTTATACCTTTTAACTTCGAAATTCACAAAATTCCTTTTCCAATAATCCGCTTCATCTGGTAGTTTCAACAAAGGATCTATGTTGCTTTTGATATCAACACTGAAGTTTTTATAGAAATTTTGTAACCATAGATGATTATCCAAACCATCTTGTAGAAATTGCTCATAGTCAGAATAATTATTTCTTCTCTTTTGATTTGTTGGCTTATATAATTCTTTTAACAGATAAAATTGGAAAGGACATTTTAGAAACGCAACAAACTCTGTTTTACTTAGAACAAATTCCTTCTCTAGCAATTTTCTCAAAGAGTTATTGTGAATTAGCTTTATAAATAACAAAAATCAGCTAATTAGCTTTTTTTAAATAATTTTGTCGAGTGTATTTGTAGAAGCTGAAAAAAGGAATATAGAGTGTGGTAATATTCATGAAACATTTAACTAAAGTAGAATCAGATGTTGTTATGTTCCTGGTTTGGAGAGTTGTAAATGGAGAAGAAGAAAAATACAGAAGGAAAATATTAGGAGAATTAGAAGCCGGAGAAAATCCAAAAGATTTTATTTTGAAGACTAAATTAGAAGCAATTGGATATAGAAAACAAGAAAAAGAATAGAAATAATGGTGGGCGAGGGGAGATTTGAACTCCCGATTTCCGCCACGTCAAGGCGGCATCATGCCGGGCTAGATCACCCGCCCACTTTAAGCATTAATCTTTCGCTCCTTTTTTCTTTTTGAATCTTTCGTTTGTTAAGATTATGATTTAAAACCTCATAGTATCTGGTTTGAATGGTTCATAGCTTATGAAATCTGCATGATGAATAATTATTCCTTCTATTGTTCTCTTTCCAAGATCTCCTTCCTTTGAATGAGTTGCTATCATATGGCAGACTTCATCAGGAACACCAAATCTCATGGCTAAACCAACACCAGTAAATGGATGTCTCAGCAATTTGCCAGTTTTTCCAACAACAGCTTTTCCATCTTCTAGAACATATTCCAACAATTTCCCAACATCGATGAGTATTGCTCCAGCAATAAGATAATCCATTTTAATTGGGAGTTTTTCACCGAAGAATTTCTGCATTACCTTAGCTGATTCTACAGCAATATGCACAACTGCTTGTTTGTGCTCCATAAAAGTAACTTTGCAATCCTTAATCAGTAATGTGAAGGGTATTTTTTGTAAATCTTCTGCACTTAAGACACTTTGTTCTAGTGCATAATCCCATGTTTTGTATACACTTTCTTTTAGATTTTCATCTTTAATCCATTCAATTTCAGGCCAAATTTTCTTTACTTCATCATACATATCGTCTACCCCAGAGTAATTATTTCTGAACAATAAAATAGTAGTTATTAAAATTTATTAAAAGAAGGAATTAGTAATTATTCCTTCAAGTGAGTTTTTTGATTCATTCATCCCTTAGCTGCGGGTATTCCTGCTTTTCTTCTAATTTTCTTAATTCGAGCTATGATATCATCTGCATTCTCACCAACAATCATTAGAACATGTGAGCCTAAATCTTCAAGCACAATTACATTATCCTTAAACTGTAAGATAGATCTACTAGGAAATTGCAAGGTTTTTTCTGAAAGGTCAGCTTGTGATTCGATCAGCTTCACAGCAAATTCTGTAAAATAATGTTCATACTCACTTACAAATGGATCTCGAGGACCAGTATATACCTGATGATTCATTGGTTTCTCAAAGATTGAAACATTCTTAATTGGAGTTACTTCAGGTATTAATTTTGATAAAAGCTCAGCATCAACTTTAAAGATTTGAGCGTTAATTTCTTCTAAATCCTCTATGAATGTTTTGAAAATCGAAACATCAGATATGATTCCATCTAAATCATCCTTGTATTTTGTTTCAAATCTACCAACAATTAACTTAGCAATATTATCTAATTCTCTACTATCTTCGTCGATAAACAACAGAGCATAGGTTTTTTCACCTTCACTAACTAAAACATTGTAATTGTCTTGCTGAATTGTCGATACTAATCCACCTGATGTTTCTTTAGCAACAGTAAGAATAGCAGACAACATGCCTGAAAGTAGATCGGGATTTGTTTCCATTAACATCCCATCTGAGTATCTAAATTTATAATCGAGAAGTAATAATCCCTCTTTTGTTAAAATCATGACTTGTCTTGCAATAGGCATTTATGAGCTTGTCTCCATTTTTTCCTCAAGAATGTATTTTATCCATTAATTACTAGTAATAGTTAGTTTTATTGCTACAATTCTCTAAGATGAAGAGATTTTTGTCTATACATTTTTTAAATCTATCATTTAAAATAAGTTTTGTTCAGTTACATGGAAATAAGTTTTCTTTTAGGTAATTTTTTGCACAAAAATACGAAATAACTATAAGAAGTAAAGATGTTACCCTAAAAATGATTTAAGGTCAATTGTTAGCAGGAGATAATAATAATGAAGATTATTTGTAATCCAGCAACATATGGAGGGAAAGCTCGAAAAAACTGGCCTAATGTTATTAAGGAACTTAAAGTAGCAGGACTTGATTTTGAGGTAGAATGGACGAAAGGAATCAATGATGCAATTAGAATAACAAAAGAATCCTTAGAAGATCATGAAGTACTAGTTGCATACGGAGGAGATGGAACGGTAAATGAAATTATCACTGGAATTGGGCAAACTGGTTTTAAAACAACTTTGGGGATAATCCCTGCAGGTCGAGGAAATGACAATGCATTTAGCTTACGTCAAACTAATAAAATACAAGACATTATAGAAATGCTTACAAAGAAGGAATATAGGTTCATTGATTGTATGGAAATTGATGAAGGAACACGATATTGCATCGGAATCGCTGGTGCAGGAATTGATGCTTACATTGCAGAAAAAGTCTATGGTAAAAATACTAGAATAAGTTATAATATTGATTTAATCAAATCACTTTTCACTTATCGTCCAAGGCATATGCATATTGATATCGATGATGGTAGAGAAATACGCGATATGAAATGCTTAACAGTTATGATTGGAAACAGCCAGCGAGCTGGAAACAAGAAAATGGTAGCACCAAATGCTATAATTGATGATGGACTTCTTGATGTAGTTGTTATAGGAGACGCGGGTATATTTGAAGCATTGATTACTTCTGCAAAGCTTAAGGATGGAACACACATAGAACATCCAAAGGTTGAAGTTATCAGAGGAAAAAAAGTGGTATTAAGTACTAAATCAGAGAAAAGAATACCAGCGCAAGCTATGGGTGAATCAATAGGTGATTTACCACATACCTATGTTTGTCTGCAGAAAAAGCTAAAAGTTCTAAAAATGTCTAATGAAATATTAAGAAGAGAAGGTTGGCACAATGCGAATGTCTTCTCTGCAAATGCTAATGAATGAATTAAAAACAATTCCTTCCATTCTTATCTTTCTGATCTTTTTTTCAGATTATTACCAATCAATAATGTACTTGTTGTACCCTCTGAAACCCAATCACTTTTTTCATAAATAGTTCCATTTAAGTAAGCTCCACCAATATCCGTGTATTTGAATCGACTTTTTATTTCCTCAATTTCTGCTAAAGATCTTTCAAAATAGAAAGTGCTTCGACCAACACAGGAAAAAATTATTCCAACACGTGGATCTTTGATATTTCCAGATGAAAAAGCAGCTTTGATAGATTCCAAAGTAGCTTTTTTAGATTCTTCAATATCTGCTTCAACTAAATAGAGCTTTGATTCTTGAGGTATAGATTGAGAAACTGTTAAATCAATTGTATTTCTTCCTCTAGACATAGAAAACAAAATCTGAAGTTCATCGGTTTTCATGTCTTTTATCGCTAGAGGATTTAGGGCACAGATTTCATCTCGTAAATCAGATATTTCTAAAACAGGTAGATTAAGTATTTTAAAATAAGCTTCAGAAGCGGGTTTATTATTTATACTTTGCAGATTATTACGATTAGATTCAGTTAATGTTAGTTCTTCCTTAATATGATAACCATGTTTTTGCGCCATTGAAACTTCTAAATCAGAACGTCCTAGAATAAGAAGGGTATGATCTTCAAGGAATTCATCTTTATAAATAACATAACCTGTTTCGTAATTGCAATCATCCACCACTTATGCCACCAATAAGAGGCAAGTCACCAGCAAATTCTCTCAGACCAAGGATTACTTCATTAGCTTTTGGTTCAAGCTCGATATCAGTACCAGGAAGAAAAATCATACCAAAATCAGGAGTAATGTTATGTGGACTGACAGGAATGAACATCTCAGAAGCATGAAAAATCATCTTATCTCTTAAGTCTTTTAAAGCTCGTTCGTAAAATTGTTGATAAACTTCTTTCGAACCTGTTACTAGTTTTTCATTTGATTCAGCTGCAATTCCAAATCTCATATAATCTGTTGATAGAGCAATAGCAATTACACTCTCTCGCCAGTAACCAGAAGCTATTTCACCATTTGTGGAACAACCAGCAACAACATCAGCTGGAACTGTTTGTACTACTCCTTCTACTAAATCCGGAGAAGAATATCTTGGTGAAAAGAAAATCAAACACAAAGCAGGATTCTTATCAAAAATCTGACCTGTTGCTCGTTTAACAGCTAGTTTTCCTGCACGATAAGGCACATTTGTTTTTGCAGAAAAGATCCCGCATCTTATCCTATCCATAGTTTACTGATTTCTCCAGCGATTATTAGATAATAAACGATGTAGTATTTTCTAATCATTATCATTAATAAAGACTTTTTCTAGAAAAGAGAAAATTATTAACCAAGGTTTTTTGTTATAAGCTATGAATGTTATACCAGTTATGGATTTGCTGAATGGAAAGGTAGTGCAAGGTATAGGTGGTCGTAGAAATGAATACCAACCAATAAGCAATTCTGTTGTTACCTCGAGTGCTGAACTTTATGAAGTTGCTAGAGCTTTTCAAGAAAAAATAGGATTAAATTGGTTTTACATTGCTGATCTAGATAGGATACAATCTACAAAAAACAAGAACATTAATAGAGAAAAGCTTGTTAATCTAGCAAAATCACAACAATATAATATTTCTCTTGACGCTGGATGTAAAACAACAGAGGATGTAAGAGAAATAGCAGAATGGAATGTAAATCAGATAGTAATGGGAACAGAAACATTAGATTCATTAGAAATTCTATCTGAGGCAGTAAACCACTTTGGTCCAGATAAAATAATGCTAAGTATTGATATAAAATCTGGAAAACTATTAGCTAATAATTCTAATATAAGAAAATTACATCCTGTTGAGATAGCTAAATATGCAGAAGAACTTTGCTTAAAAGGAATAATTGTTATTGAACTTCACAAAGTTGGGAGTCAAGCTGGACCATTAAATCAATCATTGTTGGAGATTACTAAGAAGGTAATAGAAGTACCAATCTTTGCTGGTGGAGGAGTAAGAAATATTGATGATCTTAATGAATTGCATGAATATGGTGTTTCTGGGGCACTAGTAGCAACTGCATTTCATAAAGGAAAAATAGGAAAAGATGATTTGAATAAATTACTTACAACATCTGATTAATACTTATCAGCATGATATTCAATGATTTCTGATTGAATCTCCAAAATAATCTTCTTCTCATCTAATATTGAACCGATTTTGTAAACTTTCTTTCCATATTTAGAACAAATCTTTGATATCTTTTCGCCTTCAGATTTAGGAGCAATAACACAGAAACCTATTCCCATGTTAAATGTCTTATACATTTCTTTAGTTGAAACATTTCCTAGTTTCTGAATTAGTTTAAAGATTGGTAATGGATCAGGCATGGAATTTAGTTTTACACCAACAGTTGTTTTTGCTTGTCTAAGCAATCGTCCCAATTTTAGAAAAGAGCCACCAGTAATATTTGCTAAGCCATGGATCTTAGCTTCTTTTATCATCTCGAGAACTTCTTGAACATAGATTAAGGTTGGTTTTAGTAGCTCTTTACCAATATGAAGACCTTCGATTTCATCATTAACAGTATGATTCTCTAAGAGAACACTTCTAGCTAAAGAATAACCATTGGAATGTAATCCATTACTTTCAATACCATAGATTATATCTCCAGGTTTAATCTTTTCACCTAAAACAAGTTTCTCCTTTTCTACGAGTCCTATTGCTACGCCAGCTAAATCAAACCCCTTACCATCATGACCTTTAATAATATCCGGGAGTGTTGCTGTTTCACCACCTATGATAGCCATTTTAGATTGAATAGCACCAGCAACCATACCTTTAGCAATTTGATTTGCCATTTGTTTATCAGGTCGTTCTATTGCGAAATAATCAACAAAAACAATGGGTTCTGCACCTACACAAATCAAATCGTTAACATTCATAGCAATGCAATCAATACCGACTGTATCGAATTTATTCAACATCTCAGCAATCAATACTTTCGAACCAACACCATCAACAGTTACAACAAGATATTTATTAGGCATTCCAATATCAACAATACCGCCATAATGAGACATGGCAGGTAAAAATTTCGCATTTGGATTCAAGTTAAATGTTTTTGGAAGCAATTTCCAAATTTCTTCTATTACTTCACCTTCTTCAGATATATCGACACCCGATTCTGAATAAGTTGCACCTTTTTCATCCAAATATATCACCTCTGGTTCTACATCAACCTCTGAATCAGCATTAGTTGTAACTTTTTTACTCAAATTATAGTCCTCAGCATCTAAATTAAGTTTGATTTCTCAAATGCTCAAGTCAACTGAATTATGCATCATCTTAAGTTTTTCTAATAATTCAATGAGGAAATCATTCTTAGTCTTTTTCAGCAGTTGCAACTAGGAAATTTGATAATGATTCAAACAATATTTCAATGTCTACATCAACTGTTACAATATGTTTTGAGTTTGGAAGCAATTGCAATTCAGTTCTTTCTGCTGGTATCAGATCTAGAATAGTTTTGTAATTTTCTGGATCTACTCTGTCATCTTTTTCTCCTTGAATAATTAGAGTAGGAATTGTAATTTTTGGAAGAACTTTTCTCTTAGTAAATCTAATTAATTTAATAGATTCATGAACTGCACTCACAGGGTATTTCATGTAGCTAATCAAATTGTTATCTTTGAAGAATTGTTCAGTTTCGGGGCTTTTAGAGATGAATGGTTTGAAGTATTTCACAATAGGAAATGTAAAAGCTAATTTTGAAATGATAGGTGGTTTAATCTTAAGAAATGTAGAGATTAATACTAAACCCTTTAATTGATTCTTATAGACAACAGCAGCTCGAGCAGCTAGTAAAGCTCCCATTGAGAAACCTATCACATAGTCGAAATCAGCAGTTTTTTTGAACATTTTCCGAACTGATTTCCACCAATCAGACCACTTCTTTGTTTGAAGATCTTCAGGAGATGTACCATGTCCAGCTAAGAGAACAGAATACACATCATATCCTTTTGAGTTAAGATATTTACCAATAGGGTATAATTCGGTTGGTGATGCAGTAAAACCATGAATTAACAGCACCTTGGGACCATCAGCCTTCAAATGAAAAGGTTCTGCGCCAGGAATTATCTGCAATTTTTTATCTGCGTCTTCTTCCTCTTCATCTATGATTAAATCTCGATGATTATAGCTGAAGATTTTGATTATGTGAATAATTTTGGCTCCAACATTGATAACATCTTGAAGCGTACCTCTTAATGAGTTTCCAATTAGAACTTCGGGATCTTCAAATGAGTAATCAAATTCTCCTAACTCATTACAAAACTTGAATGAAAACAAACTCGCAATAATCTCATTGCATTTTGACTTTAATTCCTCTACTCTATCTAATGCAAAATTATAATTTTCATATAAGGATTTTATAGCTTGATGCATCAACTTCCCTGCAATAGATACATCTTTTAGAATAACAACTAATTTGTCGTAAGCGCCTTTGCTTATTTCATCTACATGTTCATTCATTAAGATGCGAATTTCTTTACTTTTTGTAGACACACTGTTTATTCTTTCAAATAATTGGAATTTTTCCAATTCGATTTTTGTATCAACTTCACCAGCTTTCATAAGTTCAAGTAGTTCGCCACGGATCGTTTTTTCGTCCACTTCACATATATCACAAGTATGGCAAGTTATTTTGGTACTACATTCGATATAAAGAGCTTCGAAATATTTGCAAGGAATAAATGAAAGTTGGATTAGTTTTTCTTCTATTCTTCTTTGGATTGATTTAAATCCTGACATTCGCTTAAACATTTTTAGACCAGCCCCTTTATTGCATAATAACAGCCTACTGCACATGCACCAGCTATTACAGGTGTTAGTAAAACGAATAGTGCTATCATCCTCAGCGTTTTTAGATTGAGAGGTTTTTTCATTCCAACACCAGCTCCAATAAAACATGAAACTAGAACCATTGTACCAGAGACAGGTATTCCTATAAATACCGCAGTAAACACAATAATTGCTGTTGAACCTTCAGTAACAAAAGCTGATTCTGGTGTCAATTCCACAACTTCGCTGCCTAAAGTTTTCAATACTCTCCATCCAATAATTATCAAACCTGCACCAAGTCCAAGTCCTCCAATAACCAAAGGTAATCTTTGATACCAATAACCTCCAGCTTCAAATAGAGGAACAATTGGAGCTATTGCATTGTTAATATCATTACCCGCTCGTGATAAACCAGTCCAAACAACCATTGCTAGTAATAGATAGCCAAATAGATTGTTCGCTCGTTCATGTTTTCTAAAACTTGTAACATTTTTACTCAAGATATAATTCACTAATTTCATGATTAAGAATGAAATTGTGAACCCAATTAGTGGAGAAATAAGCCATGTTGTTAATACCTTACCCATACCACTCCAACCCCAAACAACTTTTTTGCCTTGTGCAAAAGATAAACCAATAATTGCTCCAACTAAAGATTCGGTGGATGAAATCGGAAGACCAAAAACTGAAGCAAGAATTAAACTTATTGCCATTGCTACATAAATTGATATTAGGATTGGATCATCCTGCATATGTAGATCAGGAGAAATATCTTCACGTAGTGTTTTACCAACATTTTCTGATAGTAAAAATCCACCAATTACAGCTATTACTGCTCCCATCAAAACTGCAGTTCTTACAGAAAGCCGTTTTACTCCTATGACAGATGCGAAGGTTTCATCATTCGCTCCTATTGCAAATGCTAGCAATAATGAAATTATCACTATAACGATTAGTAAGACATCAACCATTTATAGCATCTCTTTTGTGTATTATAGTATATTTTTGGGATTCCACTATTCTATACTTCACTTATGACAATTGATCTCAAAACATCAGAAGCATCTTCAACCGCATTTGCAGCTTTTTCTAAATCTCGCATTGCATGATCAAATATTACTAAACCCCCAAAATTGTCAGAGAATTTTTGATAATCGAAATAATGATTTTTTAATCTAGAATATAAACCATCTACTTGATGTTCTAAGAAACTAATTTCGGTTGTGATATCTACAGTGCGTTGTATATCTTTTCGATATATTGCTAATGCTTCAACTAATTTCTCAGTTGCTAGTTGGATTAATTCTATTGCTTTCTCAATTTTATCAAAAATATGATCTGGAAGTTCTAAGTCATGTAAAATTAGAAAATTCTGACTAGCTCTTTTTGTATGATTAGCAACTTCATCAGCTCGTTTTATAAAGGTTAAAATATTTGACCTTAGTTTTGTTTTTAAAGTTCCCTTTGTTAATTCTAGCCACATTTCAGCTAGTAATCTATCAGCAGCATTCTCTTCAGCACTTATTATGCCCACCTCTTTATCTAGCTCAACAAAATTGTGCTTTCTCCATGCTTTTATTGCTCTCATTAGAGCTTTTGTAGCAATTTGAACTCTTGACAAATGCTCTGTCATCTTGTATTGTATGTCATCTTCAGCTCGTTTTCTAAGAAATCCACCAATTCTCATTTTATCCACCAGTTGCTTTATGTTTAGATGATACCATTCAAACTTGAATTTTATGTTATACAAAAAGTTATTGCATAAAAAATTTACCTTACTTTTTTGATGTTAATAAAACTAAGATTTTCTTTTTATCTACATATTTTTTTTTAATGGTAGAATTCTTCGTTTCAAACGTATGATATATGATTCCTTCAATAATCTTTTATAGGAACTTCATTCTCTGTCAAATCATATTCCTTTAAGATGTGAGATTATGGCTTCGAAAGCTAGTCTAGCAACTACAAGTTCACATTCATCCTTTTATAATATCATCCCTGGTGCTGTAGAAGAAGGATTAGAAGTTTATACAATTTGCTTTGATAGAGACTGGGAACTTTGGTCACAATATCCAGATTTCTTAGAGAAAATCAATGTAATTCGTGTTAAAGATTACAAGGATACAAAAGCAACCATTAAAGCATTCAATTCCATAGATGAACAAGCAGTTATAGTCCCACATGGTTCGTTTGTTCGCTACCTCTCAGTAGATGAATTAAAGCAATTAAAGCATCCCATTTTTGGCGGTGTGAAAATTCTTGCCTATGAGGGAGATAGAAACAAAAATGCTAGCTTACTTGCAGCGTCTGGTATAAATACTCCAAAAGTTTTTTCCGATGTTAATGAAATAGATCGACCTGTAATGGTAAAACTACATGGAGCAGAGGGAGGAAAAGGATATTTCATAGCTTTTGATAGAGATGATTATAAAAAGAAAAGTAAAGAAAAGAAAGTTGATTTTATTCAAGAATACATAAGTGGTGTATCTATTTATGCTCATTATTTCAGTTCACCTTTAGAGAATCGCTGTGAATTGTTAGGTTTTGATAGAAGACTTGAATCTAATGCTAATTCCCAATATCTTGCATCCTTTGAAGATCCTTCTTTTACTGTTGTTGGAAATGTTCCTATTGTTGTTAGAGAATCATTAGTTCCTGAATACCATAGAATGGGTAAAAATTTCGTTGAACAAACTGGTTTAGTAGGACCATTTTGTATAGAAACTATCATAACAACAGAACCAAAAATATATGCATTTGAGTTTTCAGGAAGGATTGTTGCCGGAACAACAGTTTGGGTACCATACGGAAACACTTACGCAAATGCTTTATGGGGAGAACCGATGTATATGGGCAAACGCATTGCTAGGGAAATAAAGCAAGCATTTGAACAAAAGAAATTAGATGACATTACTGTTGACTCTCCAAAATTAGAGGAGATATAATATCATGATAAAAAGAGAAGAAATGCAACAGCTAGTATCTGAGTATAAAGAAAAACCGACAATTGTTATTTTCGGAAGTCATTCAGCAATAGAGACTGGACTTTCTTCCAAGAGAATGGATTTGAGAAATATTGTTGTTGTTAAGAAGGGTAGAGAAAGACAGTATCTTGAAGAACAAAGTCATCTCTTTGATGAGACAATTGTTGTAGATGAATGGGATCAAATGTTATTTGATTCAATACAAAATGAACTTCAAGAGAAAAATGGTATTTTAATTCCAAATCGATCGCTTGTCGTTTATCTTACTGCAGATAAAATTGAAAATGAGTTAAGAATCCCCATTTATGGCAACAGAGCCTTGCTTAAGAGTGAAGATAGAACAACAAATGAAAAGGAATACATCGATCAATATGGAATCTTGAAGCGCTCTGGTATTAGATCACCAAGAGAAATTAGTAAAGATAAGTTAGATATCATTGGAATTGATAAAGAAGTTCCTGTTGCATTAGTGAAGGTTCAACAAGCTGAAAATCCTCTCGAGAGAGCTTTCTTTTACATAACATCAGAAGAAGATTATCATGAACAAGTTGAGACTATGAAAGCAAAAGGTCTTATCAATGACCAAACTATGGCTGAAGCACGAATTGAAGAATTCATAATAGGTCCTTATTTTAACTGTAATGGATGGGCATCTGGTTTGAATAAGGGAAAAGCAAAAGGTTACAAATTAACTGATGGCATTAATTGGTTGAAACATAAACATGATCCATTTGAAAAGCCAATTGTAGATTGGGATTTTGTAGGCTTTGGACAAAGAATGCAAACAAATAGCAGTGGCTTTCTAAACTTGCCAGCGAAAATCCAACAGCAAATTGGTGATAAAATTAAGATTAAAAATGAGGAAATTGGTCATACAATGGCAACTATGCGTGAATCAAAAATGAATGAAGTAGTAGGATCAATACCCAAGTTTTTGAAAACTGTCGAAAAACTATATCCTCCTGGAATGATTGGTTTATTTGGTTTGCAAGGTGCAGTACCAATTAATCCAAAGAACAATCAACCTGATTGGGTTGTATTTGATATTAGTATGAGAGTTCCAGGTGATCCAGCAGTAGCAGCAAGTCCTCAAATGAATAGTTTAACTTTGAAGTATCAAAAATATCTGCCTAAAGGCGTTAAACAAATAACCTCTCCAATTGATTTACCAATGATTGAAATTATTCGTGCATTTAAAATTGGACAACTATCAAAAATAGTAACTTAGCAATGATTTTCTTAACCTTCTGTTGATCCTTCAGTAAAAAACAAACATTTGGATAGATTATCTCAATATGAGCAAAATATCTGATAATAAGTAGCGTAGTGTCAATAAAGGCTTCCACACTGACTTCAAGCCATAATCCTAACCTTATTCTTATTCCTTTGTTAGGAAAAATTAAAATCCATCAATCATACTAAATTGTAATTTATGAGCGAAACAACTAGTGAATGTATTTTCTCAATGGACGATGTTTCATTTGTAATTGGGGATAATCAAATTTTAACTAATATCTCTTTCAAACTTGATAATTCAGGGATAACTGGGATTATTGGACCTTCAGGTTCAGGAAAAAGTACACTACTAAGATTGTTAAACAAGTTAATCTCACCTACTGTAGGTACTGTAACCTTCAATGGAAATAATATAACTGATATCTCTTCCTCTGAACTACGTAAGCAAATTGGCATGGTTCAGCAACGCCCTTATCTTTTTGCAGGTGATGTTCAGCACAACTTGCTATATGGACCACGCATTTGGAACATTGAGTACTCTGATGACAAATTATTACAACTTCTTAAACGAGTAGCTTTAGATGCTGATTTCTTGGACAGAAATATTGATGGTTTATCTGGTGGTGAACAACAACGTGTAAGTTTAGCCCGAACTTTGGCTAATGAACCTTGTGCTATACTTCTAGATGAACCAACAAGTGCATTGGATATTGTTTCAGAAGAGATCATTGAAAATACGTTGAAGCAATTAGCCAAAGAAGGTGTTAAGGTTGTTGTTGTAACTCATTCACTTGAGCAAACAAAGCGTTTGGTGGATGAACTGCTATTTCTGAAAGATGGACAATTAGTAGAGAAAACAACAACTAAGGAATTCTTCAGCTTATATAATGATGAAGAAATTAGAACATTTTTCAAACAGAAGGAGGAATGAAAGTGGTTCCAGACATTATACTTGAAGCATGGGATTCATTAAAAGACATTAATATTTGGATTAGAATAGGATTATCGGCTATATTCCTACTAATATTAGTAGCATTATCGTTCTGGCAAAGAACTAATCTCGAAACAAAATTACTGTGGAGCTTTTTCCGTGGTATGATACAGGTTATTCTTTTTGGCCTTATCCTCGATGCATTATTTGCGTTAGAAAAGATTTGGGTGTTATATCTTGTATTACTATTTATGTGTTTATTTGCAGCGTTTACCAATTATCAAAGCTACCCTTATCCGAAGGTATTTCTCATAAACTTATTTGCAATTACATCAACAAGTATAGCAATTATGACCTTTGCAATTTACTCAGGTTCCTTTGAGTTTTTTGAGGGCATTATACCAGAAATGACTGGTGAATATATTATTCCAATGGGAAGCATGGTGATAGCTTTTGCTATGAGAATCACTGGCATTGCTTTAGAACGAGTCAAATCTGATATTATGAAAATGCAAGGAACCATTGAAGCTGCACTCATGCTTGGAGACAGCCCAACAAATGCTATTAGATTCATTCTTCGTGATTGTTATAGAGCAGGTTTAACTCCTACTATCAATAGAGTTGCAGTTTTGGGGATTGTAACAATACCTGGATTAATGGCTGGTATGATAATAGGAGGAATACCACCAATTGTAGCTGCTATCTACCAAATTGTGATTTTCCTCATGTTACTGTTAGCTGCATTTTCCTCCAGTATAATTACAAATTACTTCTTTACTATGCAATTCTTCACAAAGGAGCAGCAATTCAATTTGGAATTTCTAAATAGAATACAACAAATTGAAACAGAACTAAAAACCAAAAGCGTTATAGAAAGATGGAAAAAGTTCTTCAAAAAAAGGAAAGAAAAGAAAGTGAAAAGCTGAATGTCAATTATCTTCAGACTTTTCTTCTTTTTCATATTCTTCTAAAGTTTCAATCGGAATATCTGGGATATCAAAATCTTCTTCAATTTTCTCTGGTGTCTCATCTTCTTCCTTTACGACATCAAGAGGTATATCTGGAATTTCGAAATCTTCTTCAGATTCAGCAACTTCAGCTTGTATTTCAGTGATTTCTTCAATTATCTCTTCAGTTACTTCGTCTTCATCTATGACAGTTTCTTCAACTGCATCCAATTCTTCCTTGATGATTTCCTCTTCTTCTAATTCTTCTTTCTTCTCTTCAAAGAACTCATCAAGTTCCTCTTCGATTTGTTTTATACCTACAACCATTTGTTGCTGTAGTGTAGATCTCACT